>JASLXV010000035.1:0-37385 GCA_030740155.1 Dehalococcoidia bacterium
AAGATCGACTGAAGCAAGTATGAAGCAAGTACGAAGCAGCTATGAAACAAGTATGAACCTTGGATTACGGCCCAAGTCGGCATAACTTTGCGAAAATCACGGTGGTGGACCAGAATAGAGGGTAATGGGCTAACCGATCTCGGCCATGCAAAAGCTGCCTTTTGCGCGACCCTCTTGCCCGTCACGGGCAGGGGTAGGACGTCAGCGAAACCGGGACCCAGACAGCGGAGGAGGAGTCGTCGCCGCACTGATGAACAGGGTCCCCTCAACCTCGACACGGGCGATGCGGCATGTGGCGGCCCACGTCCTGCCGTACGGGACCACACAGACGATCTCTCCAAAGCATGTCCTAAACTGCCGTAAACACCCGCGGGATCCTCGCCTACCCTCCAGTATGCCCTATACTCCCTGGGCTTCTCTACGGGCCTCTGAGTTCCGTCCTGAGCACCCGCTGGCTGGCCTGGGACCTCTGGGTCCTGTTGCCCGGCCGGTGTACTTTCTCGGCGACACAACGTCTGGCAACCGCCGATCGCCGGGTCCCATGGGCCTTCGTTAGCGTTCTCACGTGAGGCGTGCTATCAACTCCAGGTCGAAAACCGCGTGACCATCATGTCGGGCCGGTATGCTGGAAACACCAGGGACATTAGTTCAGCGTGGCCCAGCTGAGCGTGGACTACCCGATGAGTGCGCCCAGGTGACACGTAGTGCTGGACGGCGCGGAAGTGGCCGACGTGCAGCGGGATCAGTTGATGTGACCTAGTGGCTGAGCGATGGTCGAGAACGGCCTTGTGGGGTACCTGGGAACCTGACTCCCATGATGTTCGTCAGTGAAGACGGGTGCCCTGATTCTTCAGAGCAAACATCCCTCCGAACCAGTGCCCGGCGGTTTACGGCGTCGGGCCCCAACCCCCCTGAATATTCCCTCCCCCCTATAACCCCCCTTATACAATGGAATATACATATAGGTAAACCGGGGTTTGAGTGGTTTACTTATATGCATATTCCATACGGGGGTTATAGGGGGTGGAGAAGTTTAAGAAAAGTACAAAGAATGAAGGCCGCCCTGGGCCACCCCATCGGTGGATTACTTGATCCTGAGGGGAAGTACCGGCAACCCCTCAGTCCGCCCCTGGCGATAGGTCAGGCCCGTCGGCCATCGATGTCTCTCGGCTCAGAGAGCATCTCAGCCTACCGCCGTACCAGCTCTCGCTCTAAGGTGAAGCGGAAAGGTATAATTGCGTAACGCTCGTCAGGGCGAACGGATGATCCCAACGGCTATCTCCGAGACCTGGCCTGGTACTTCCTTTCGGTAATCGGCGTTACAAATAATGTTTGTGGCGAGCTTGTCGAACCACCCCGGCTGGTGATTGAGCAGGGTCCTATTCGCCGACGGGGCAGACGCTCAGGCAGGTGGCGGAGCAACCGTAATTGGAACACTTGAAGACGTTCTTCCAATACCTGCCGTCGATGGCCTTGCTGGGGCAGCGCTTGACGCACTCCAGGCACGTCTTGCAGCCGGGATACAGCTTTTCGGCCATGGGCTCGCCGGCCGGCAGCTCCAGGTCGGTGATAACCGCCGTAACAGTGAAGCGTGGTCCGAACTCAGGAGTAATGATAGCGCAGTTCATGCCGAGCTGGCCCATTCCGGCGGCGTACATGGCCGGCATGAAGTAAAAGGGGGCCGTCTTGAAGCGAGGCTCGGTCTTGACATGGGGGAAATAGAAGGTTTGATGGCCGTCCCGGCGCAGCTTGCGCGCCAGCTTGTAGGCGATCAAGGCCACCTCATGGGACAGCATCCCGTACTCAGGGCCCAGGTAGTACCGTTCGGCGCCGGCCGGGGGCCGCTGAGCGTCCGTGCCACTCAGAGCGGCATCGTCGGCGCCCTTCCGGTGGATCTCGGCGAGCCCTGGCTTGGCCACCGTGTCCATGATCTCGCGGCTGAAAGGCAAGCCCACGATGATCACCGACTTGGCCCCTTCCACAAACTTAGTGGGCGAAGGCTTGCGGGGGAACAGCCGCTGGTACAGCTCCGCCGAAGCGACTCCGTAGATCTCGGCTCCCAGGGTCCGCGCATATTCTTCGACTTCGGTGCCTACGTCCAGGCGGCGATCGATCGTATCTACCACAATATTCCTCCTCGGGCTACCTCATCGCCATTATACTTGAGGATGTCAACGAGACGGTCTGTATTCAGACCGGGGCGCCCGCCCCTACTGTGCCCTGGCCCGTTCGGCAGCCGATTGCAGGGCGCGGCGGACCAGTACCGAGGCCACGTGGCCTCGGTACTCCGCCGAAGCGTGGATGTCCGTTGCCGGATCGATCTCCCCTTTCACCAGCTGGGCCGCCTCCGCCAGGGCGGCCTCCGTGGGCTCGGAGCCGGTGATGGCTTGCTCGACGGCACGGGCCCGGACCGGCGTCCCGCCCACTCCTCCAAGCGCCACCCGCGCGCTCTGACAGTGGCCCCGCTTGTCGAGGGTAACGGTGGCCGCGACGGCGACCAGCGCGTAGTCCCCGTGTCTGCGGCTCACCTCCTGGAAGCTGGCGCCGGTGCGGGGGCCCAGGAAGGGGAAACGGACCTCGGCCAGTATCTCGTCCGGTTCCATTGCGGTGGTCAGAAAGGTAACGAAGAATTCCTCGGGCTTGAGGGAGCGCTCGCCACGGCTGCTGTGCACCACCATCTCGGCGTCGAGAGCAGCCGCCACGACGGGCAGCTCGGCCGCCGGATCGGCGTGGGCGATACTGCCGCCAACGGTGCCCCGGTTGCGAATGGCCGGGTGGCCGATGTAGGACACGGCCTCGCTGAGCAGCGGGCACATTTCGCTTACGTCATCGGAGGCCAGCACCTGGCGTTGGCGAGTCCCGGCGCCGATGGCGATATACCCGACGTCCCGGCGCCCGTCGTCCCGGCGCCCGTCGTCCCGGCGTATGTAAGACAGTTGGCTGAGCCCGTTGATGTCCACCAGCGCGGCGGGCTTCACCAGCCGGAAGCTGAGCAGCGGCACCAGGCTCTGTCCGCCGGCCAGGACCCTGGCGTCGCCCGCCCGTTGCCGGAGCAGGTCGAGGGCCTCGGCCAGCGACTCGGGGGCGAAGTATTCGAACGGTGCGGGCTTCATCTAATGTCACCCTTAACGTCACCCTGAATCTGGCCTGCCGCGGCCTTGATCGCCTCGACGATCTGCATGTAGCCGGTGCAGCGGCACAGGTTCCCGGCGATGGCCTGCCGGACTTCCAGATCGGTGGGCCGCGGGTTGTCCCGGAGCAGGTAAGCCCCCGCCATGATCATGCCGGGGGTGCAGTAGCCGCACTGAAGGCCGTGATGCTCCGCGAAGGATTCTTGCAGGGGGTGCATGTCGCGCACCGTGCCCATGCCCTCGATGGTGGTCACCTCGTGGCCGTCGGCCTGGACCGCCAGGACGGTGCAGGAGCGCACCAACTCTCCGTCGAGGAAGACGTTGCAGCAGCCGCAGACGCCGTGCTCGCAACCGGCGTGGGAGCCGGTCAGCATCAGGTCTTCCCGCACGAAGTCCAGCAGGGTCTTGCGGACCGGCACGGTGGCGGTGTGGGCAACTCCGTTCACCTTCAGAGTGATGTTGCGCGATGTTTCCGGAATCGGGCCTGCCATATTAATCCTCTCTTAGGAACTATCTCCAAAGGTGGTTCGACAAGCTCACTACGAACGGGGCAGGAGCGCCCCATCCGTTCGTCCTGAGCCTGTCGAAGGACCGCCGGAGTCGGCACTCAAGGTTTTGGGATAGTTAATTACTGACCCTCGAATCGACAGCTAGATTTGCTCGGTGGTTTGAATGGTGGGCGAAATCCCCTTTGAATCCGACTAAATCCCCCTTTACCAAAGGGGGACTTGAGGAGACTTCTTCCTGGGATGGATCAACAAAGAATCATTCGGATGCCGGTGGGTGTCATCTAACCTTTGGCCGCCTCCACCAGTTCCCGGAGGTTCGTTGGGGTAATGGGGATGTCCTGCAGGAACAGCCCGTACTCTGATAGGGCGTCCTCCACGGCGCTGATCACCGCGGCCGGGGCCGTCATGTATCCCCCTTCACCGGCCCCTTTGGCCCCCAGGGGATGACCCGGCGCGGGGGTGCAATGGTCAGTGGCGGTGATGTGGGGCACCTCCATGGCCGACGACAGGAGGTGGTCCATGAAGGTCTGGCTCAGCAACTGGCCGTCGTCGCCGTAGCAATATTGAGACAGGAGCGCGGCGTCGATGCCACGCATGGTGCCGCCGTACACCAATCCCTCGACGATGATGGGGTTGATCTGGACCCCGCAATCGTGGGTCAGGTAGTACTGGGTGAGCTTGATCTCGAAGGTCTCCGGGTCCACCTCCACGACGGGCACGTGGGCGGCGAAGGCGAATGAAATGAAGCCCCGGGTTTTGAAGGGGCCGTCGGGGGGTATGTCCTCCCTCTCGCCGCTCTTGGGGTTGCGGTACACGTAGGTCTCCACCAGGGCCGGCTCGAAGTTGGACGGGCGCAGGTCGGCGCGGCGGTAGGCGATGCGGGAGACCTCCTCGAAGGTGATGCGCAGGTTGGGGAGGAGCTTGGCCACGAACTCGCCGTCGCGAAGCTCGAGCAGGCTCGACTCCACGCCCAATGCCTGGGAGGCGATGGCGACCATCTTACTCTTGATCTTGGCCGAGGCCCCCAAGACGGCTGCGACCATCATCAGGTGCATCCGGCTGGCCGTGGTGGCCACCGAGGGAACGCCGCCGGTGGAGTCGGCGCGGACCACCGTCACCTGGCCGGGCTGCACCTGCAGGGTCTCGCACACCAGCTGGGTCACCGTGGTTTCGTGGCCCTGGCCGGCGGACTGGAACCCGATGGTGGCGGTAACGTTGCCGTTGACGTCGACCTGGAGGCGGACCCCCTCGCCGGCGTCGCCACCGCCGATCATCTGCGGGTTGTTGAAGAAGTTGTAGACGCTGCCGCCGCCGGCGCTGGGCTCGATGCAGGTGGCGATGCCCACGCCCAGGAGTTTGCCGCGACGCCGGGCCTCGGCCTTCAGCTCGGCCGTCTTCTGGTAACTTACCAGGTCCAGGGCCTGGCGCAGGACCGTGGGGTAACTCCCGCTGTCGTAGGTGGCGCCGGTGGGAATCTCGTAGGGGAACTGATCGGGCTGGATCAAGTTGCGGAAGCGGACCTCGGCCCGGTCGAGGTTCAGGCCCCGGGCCACCAGGTCGACGCACCGCTCGATTACGAAGTTGGTGGGCGCCTGACCGAACCCGTTGTAGGGGGCCTGGTTGGTCTTGCAGGTGAGCACCGAGACCGGGCTGTAGCGCACGGCCGGGATGGTGTAGGGGCCGACCAGGGCCGTGAGGGGCTTGCTGATCTGCATGGCGCCCCGCCCGGCGTAGGCCCCCGCGTCGTCGATGACCGCGAGGTCCAGGGCCAGGATCTTGCCCTGGTCATCGGCGGCGACCTTCACCTTCCAGATGCGGTCGGGGCCGTGGGCGTCGCCGGCGGCCATGTTCTCCAGCCGGTCCTCGATGAACTTCACCGGCTTGCCCACAATTCTGCTGGCGGCGGCGGTGAGAAACATCTGCTTGCGGCCCCGCTTGTTGCCGTAGCTGCCGCCGATGTCCACGTCCATGTGGACCCGCACCTTGTTGGAGGGAACGCGCATGGTGCGCGCCACCTGTTCGTTGACCTGGGGATTCTGCTGGGACGCCCAGATATCCACCATCCCGCTGATCTCGTCCCAGGAAGCGACGCAGCCGAAGGTCTCCAGGGGCACCCCGGAGTGGCGGTTCCAGCGGTAGCGGCCCTCGTACACGTGGGCTGCATCCCGGAAAGCGCCGTCGACGTCGCCAAAATCCATCGAGGTCTGGAAGGCGATGTTGGAGCCGTGGGCCTCGTGGAGCACCGGGGCGCCGGGCAGCATCGCCTCCTCGGGGTCCACCAGAGGAGGCAGCGGCTCGTATTCAACCTCTACCAGTTCGGCGGCGTCCTCCGCCAGGTAGCGGTTGGTGGCGACCACGGCGGCGACCCATTCCCCGGCGTAGCGGGCCTTCCCGAGGGCCAGGGGGTACCAGACGACGTTGGGCAGGAACATGTTCTGGGGGATGCTCTCCATCCACTCGGGCAGGTCGTCGCCCACGATGACCTTCACCACGCCGGGGGCGGCCTCGGCGGCGCGGGAGTCGATGCGCTTGATGACCGCGTGGGCGTGGGGCGAGGGCACCGTGGCCAAATGCAGCATCCCCGGCAGCACGATGTCGTTAACGTAGCGGCCCTTACCGAGGACGAAACGCTTGTCCTCGATAGGAGGGAAGTGGCGGCCGATCCATGACTGCTGGGTAGTGGCCATGGGGTCACCTCGTGGGGCGGTTGGGTGCGGGGGGGTCGGGGGTGCTGGGGTCATGGCCAATTTAAGGGCTGGGGCGGGGGGTGTCAAGGTGGGGGGGTGTGGGGAGGGGGCTCTCCTGAGCGGAGGTTCTGTAAGAGGGGCTTCCGGGGAGCCCTTTCTTGCAAGAACGGATGCCCTGGTACCGGAACCTCCCTGCCTGAATTCCGGATGGCGCTGGGCTGGGGAGAAACGGAGCCGCACGGCGTGAGCACAGCCGTTGTTAACGGGGTGCTGGCCTTATGGAGTACACTGAACTAACGGACCAGTTCCTCCATCTTGATCAAGCCTTGCTCCAACAGTTCAATTGAATACCTAGCACAGAAGCCTTTGAGTAGTTTCGGCTCTGACTTTAGTGTGATCTCGATTAGGACCTTCTTCTCGTCCTCATACAGGTCAAAGTGGTCCACATATTGGTGGTCTTCTCCAGAGTCCGGCTCAATCTCTTGTCGAGCGGTATGGCACCGAATGACTTGGCAATACTTAGCCCCCGTTCCGGGAATTCCAAGGGTCGCTCCAATAGAAGCGATGTCTAAGATGGCGCTATCTCCACTATATATTCGCTGTGTCCTTAAATAGGTACTTCGCCATTTGACCCACCAAGGTGATACGTGGCTTGTCTCTGGCTCAACAACCCTGGCATCGGCTCTAAACTCAGCCGCGCCTCCCTCATTGACCACTTTGAGTCTTTGATACGCGCCTTCCGGAAACAGGGTCACAACTATGGACGGCCCAGCAACTTCAAGGCTCCGCAACCGTACTAGGAGGCGACATACAACGGCCCAAAATGATACCCCGAGCACGTAGAAAACCCACTCCCCGAGCGAAAGTCCAAGCCAATCATGCTCGCGTAGATACTCGATATTAAGGGCAGAGCCAATTGCCCCAACAGCACTCAGGGCCGCCATCATTAGTAGCCCACCGACGAGAAACAGGTCCTTGATGAGCCACTTCCACATTCCCCTATTCTACCAGCGGAGGAAGAGAATGGCAGTAATCTGGCGGACCAGAGCGGCCATCCAGGCACACGCCACCTTTGGTGGAGCTGAGTTTTTCGTCGGTGGAGCGCGCATCACTGCACGACCAGAGCGTCGCGGTGATGACTGGCCTGCAATATGTCACATTGTGGACGTGCTGCTCGAGCCGAGTGCAGATTGCCGCGATACACACGTGCGGGGCCTTGATGCGCTAGGTCTCTTCATGGACCGAGTGGCAGTACTGACATACGCACCGTGCGCCCTCTTGAATGTGATCTCCACTTGCCCGGTTCGGGTTGACGTGGGCGTGGAATTTGAAATGGTGACGCAAGATCTATGGAGAGAGCTTAGCTCACCCGCTTTGGAACAATGGGAACTCGAAGCCTTTGAGTGCGTATCAGAAGACTCGCCAGTGCACGAAGCCGCACATCATGTGCGACGCGCGCTGTCAAACAGTTCTTCAGATCAGCACTTGCTCCACCTCCACATCGCAGCTAAGAGAATTGCGCTCGGAGAGACCGAGGAGAGGGTGCACAACAAGTGTCCTTCGTGTAATCACGAGTGGGACGGCCCACCGGCGTCTAGAAGGGCCATGCGAAGACTGCTCGCCGGGCGAGGAATCACGTCGCGTGATGCCAACGATGCCATTGCTTATCGCGGAAAAATCGCACACGGTGGGGGCCGCCGAGACTTTGCCTTTTGGGATCGGACGACTGAGTTGGCGGGCTCGATCGAGGGCGCAGTGATGTCGATCGTTGCAGAGCGCGCCGGCGTGCGAGTTCGTCGCAAGCACGGGGTTGTCGTGGGACCCCCGATCACACGGCACGCTGCGGTGAAGGAAGCAGACGGAACCTTTGCCTTGGTGCGCACAACATGGGTCGCTCCAATCCGCTTTCCAAGCCTGGGGGACGATGTGAGCAACGACGAGGGCAGAGAACTGGCCGGATTCCCTACTGACGCCACCGGAAAGCCGCGAATAGACCCAGCTGCATGGCCCGACTGAGTACGCCGAAGACCATGGTGCCTAACAGCTGGTTAGCCGCACCGTTATGACGACATCGGCCAGGCAGGTAGGCCACAACTGGCCGCAGGGCCAAGACTAGGAGGACGTCATGGCAGCTGGATAATATGGGATCAAGGCTCCTCGAGACATAATCCGTTATGAGTGGTCCCCGAAATTCCGCCGGACTCGCCCGATGACGCGGACTCGCCCACATGGCCGTCGCTGGTCACCAGTCCTAGCCTCCGATCGACCTCAGATAACTCTCTACCCCCCCCCCCCCCCATCACCCCGCCCCCGCAACCTCCACGGCCCGCATCAAACACACCCAGCTTCTTATCGTCAACGCCCGGCGGCGGGTGGCCAGCTTGAAGCTGGTGTCCCAGAGGGCCGCGTCGATGTTCGGGGGCCGGGCCCCGGTGTCTCGGGTTTCCTCCCAGTGGCCGGGGCCGTGATACCCGGTCAGCAGGATGATCTCCTGTGGGTCCGTGGCCGCCAGGGTGGTCCAGAGGCCCAGGATGCGCGCGTCCTGGGCTTCGATGCGCGGCCAGATGCCGTTCTCGGAGCAGTTGACGAAGTCGTCCAGGTCGGTTGGGCGGATGAAGAAACGGCGGTATCCGTAGATCGTTCTTCGGTCCTCGGCCGGGACCGGGGACTTGGGGAGGGATGAGATGGACCGCAGCAGGCGGACCTCCTGCTTTTCTATCAACCCATTATCCGGCGGACCGCTCTCCCGCCGCTCCTGCTGGGCCTGGGTCCAGGCGGCCAGGCCGGGGAACCCGGTGACCTCCAGCACTTCCTCCGGCGGGTAGCCGATGAACCCGCTCAACCGGCAAAGCAGTTTCCCTCCATCTGCGCTGGGGCCGGTCTGCCGGACGTACTCGTCCAACCCGTGGGACCGGAGTGTGGTCTGCCGCAGCTCGTAAGTTGCTTGTTCGTTCTGCATCGGTGGTTACCTCCTGGCCTGGCTTCTCGGAGATTGGCGCTCCGGGCGCGTCCTTGCGCGAAGGGAGTAAAGTTCCTCTGCGTTCTCTGTGCCTCTGTGGCTAACGGCGCGCCCTTGCGCCAAGAGCGTAAAGGACACGCTCGATTATAGCTGTCTTTCCAGCCGCCTGGGACGGCTTCCCGAACCCGTTACTGAACCGGCGGGCCGGGTCTCTTATCGCTTCGGCCACCGTATGCGGTCCTCCGGCCTCCGGTGGCGCCGGCCGGGTCTCGCCGCCCGGTTTTCCCGCGGTCCGGCTTGGCCAGGCCGCCGATCTTCCCGATGCCGGGGAAAGTAGGTTGTCTGGGAAGAAGTGGCGCTAGTTCGACGCGGCTCAGGGATTTCCACTTCTTTCCCGATGGACCGGCCCTCGACAACCGGGATTCTAGTATTGCGAAAATCCCCGGAGTGTGCTACATTTAGAAACTGGTTCTACATGTGTATCCCGTTGGCTTTTCCGCGAATGGTAAATTCCTCGGTGATCAATTGTAGCCCGACATTCATCCTTTAAGGAGATCACCAGTGGCATTTCAGGACAGAGATCTAACGTGCGTAGAGTGCAATCAAAGTTTCGTGTTTACGGCTGACGACCAGCAGTACCACGCGGACAAGGGGTATACAAACGAGCCCAAGCGTTGCCCATCTTGCCGGCAGGCCCGGCGCGCCAACCGCGGCTTTGACGGCGGCGGATTCGGCGGCGGCGGGTTCGGCGGCGGCCGGCGGGAGATGCATCCCGCGGTTTGCGCCGAGTGCGGCAAGGACACCGAAGTACCGTTCCGCCCCACTGGCGAGCGGCCGGTTTATTGCAGCGACTGCTACCGGCAGCAAAGCCCTCGCGGCGGCAGTGGCGGCGGCGGCGGCCGGTCGTACCAGTTCTAGGCGCTAGCTAAGCAGGGGGCCGTCTCAGACGGCCCCCTTTAACGTCCGGCGTTCTCCCCGAACCTGCAGCGGCCCATCCTCCACACCCCCGGTATTTCCGGGTCCGCCTCAAGGTCTTCATCTAGCCTCGCGCCGTGGATTGTCGCGTTTCCCGTGCCGGGGGCTAGCACTCGAATACGTCTATGAACTGGCCGGTCATGTCCCTCGGGGCTCTGGCCGCCAGGAACAGGGCCGCCTCGGCGATTTCCTCCGGAGTGCTCCACTCGGTGCCCCCGTCTGGATGGGACTCCCTCGCCATATCCGTGTCCACCCACCCCGGATTGATGCCGTTGACTCGAATCCCGTGGGGTCGCAAGGAGCGGGCCAGGGAGGCGGTGTAACCAACTACCCCCCATTTGCTGGCATTGTAGGGGCCGGCGTTCCCATCCGCCGTGCGGCCCGAGGACGAGCCTATGTTAATGATGACGCCCTTGCCCGCGGCCATCATGTGGGGGATCACGGCGTGGCAGCAGAGGAAGACCCCTCGCAGGTTGATCGTCATCATGGCATCCCATTGCTCTACCGTGGTCGACCATACCGGGGTGTCGGGGGTGTGGACGCCGGCGTTGTTGACCAGGATGTCGATCTGCCCCCACGCCGACATCACCCGGCCCACGGCCTCGACGACCTGATCGTCGCGAGCAACGTCGAGGGCGAAGGCCCTGGCGTCTCCCCCCGAGGCGACGATTTCGGCGGTAACGCTCTCCCGCCTGGCCTCGGTACGGCCCGTCACGGCGACCCGAGCCCCCTCTCGCGCGAATTCCAGCGCGATGGACCGGCCGATCCCTCGCCCGGCTCCGGTGATAAGAGCAACCTTGCCTGTAAGGTCCATGGGTGCCTCCCGCGTGCGACCCGGCCGGCTAATGCGGCGGCCGGTCCGGCCTGTCCTCGTTGTCGCTGTGTAAAGACGCTGTAGGGACTGGCTGACCTCGGCCTTCACCCCAGGTGCCGGCGACGGGTAGTTTTGGCGCCTGGAGAAGGACCCCTAACCTTCTCCCTTCGCATTGGGGGAAGGAACCGGCCTGTTCCCGCGAGGTCGAGGGGGTGAATTCCGGCGCATCCCCGAGACCGCCCGAGTTGGGCCGGTCGGACTCGCCTGGTCAGCGGGCTTTGCTCCCGCCGCGGTCTTGGGGTAGCCGGCTTGAGATCATCCGCGCACTCGCCGCCGATGACCGGCGTGGGTGGCCTACTGCAAAGCTATGGGAAGCGCTTCTACAGGGCCTCGTCGCCCTGTTCCCCAGGACGAACCCGGATGGCGTTCGACACGGGAAACACAAAGATCTTCCCGTCGCCGATGTGTCCCGTTCGGGCGTTATCCATGATGGTGTCGATAGTCTTTTGGGTGTCGGCGTCGCTGACCACCAGCTCGAGCTTCACCTTGGCCAGCATGTCCACCACGTAGGTCCCCACGCCCCGGGGCCCACCGACAACCACTCCCTTTTGCGCCCCCCGTCCGGTAACGTGAGCTACGTTCAAGCCCACCACCCTAATTCAGACAGAGCGTCCTTTACGGGGGCCAGTTTTTCCGGCCGGATGATAGCTTCGATCTTGTTCATGAATTTCTCCTCGGCAGTGTGCGGGATGCCCGCCAAACGCTTCAGGTCGCGTTTCGGCCCTGCCTACCCGCGATGATATCGGCTATGGGTTCGCTCTGTATCCATCATAGCCCATTTCCCTGCCGTCTGCCCTCAATGGTTCTTCGGGGAGCACCATCAGACTCCAGGCACGGAACCGGTCCCGCTACTCCTACCCGGCACGCCGGCGACGACGCTCCGGCCCTCGGCGGCATTCTCGAGATGTGGTTCGCCAAAACCGGCGCCGATCCTGCCGGATGATTGCCGCCACCGGAGCCGGTGGTCTTGAGACAGTTGCCCGACGCGGCCGGCGGACCGACTGCCGGTTCTAGTACTCAGTCAACCTAAATCTGCGAATTGTCATTCTGAGCGAAGCGAAGAATCTCAGCGTAACAATGAGATTCTTCGTCTCTCTGGTCCTCAGAATGACATCCTGCCAAAACCAAGTTGACTGAGTACTAGCAGCCTCTTTCCCTGACCCGGCGGAGAATTTCCGTGGTTGAAATACCGCCGGTGTAGGGCACCGTGCGAAGAATCCCCATGTCGCCGGGCACCTTGTGGCTGTGCTCCAGTTGCTCACGGGTGTAGTCATCCCCGTGCACCACCAGGTGAATGTCGTGCTCGTCGATCCAGGCACGGTCGATGATCCACGGGGCGTTGGGAAGCACCTCGTCCACCCACTGGCAACCGGCCACAGAGGCGATGCGCTCTTCCATCGTGAGTATGGGTGTTCTCTTGTTGGTCTCCGCCACGTCGTCGGCGTGGATACCCACCACCAGGTAATCTCCCAGGGCCCGGGCTTGCTTCAAGAATGCAACGTGACCGTAGTGGAAGAGGTCGGCCACCATATCTGCGTAGACACGTATCATCGAATCGTCACATTTTACCTTTGTCCTGGGTCAGGCGCTGGATGGCGGCGGCCTCATTCCGATACAAATGCGAAATGACGGGCGGAGCCGGATACAGGATTTGGCCGGTGAATATAGGTGCCGCCCGGAGCCATCTTCTCCTCGTAGAGCACTTCCTCGTAATCGCCATAGCTGATGATGACGGAGTAAACGTCGCTGCCGGGCAGGTAGAACCGGGCGTAGCCCTTCTTGTCGGTGCGGTAGCGGCCGACTCGGGCGACCATGACCTCGGCACCGGAAACAGGGTTGTCCTCAACGTCGAGGACCCTGATTTTGCCGGCGCGCCATTGAAAGAGGTTGTTGACGAGGAACTGCATGAACTTGCTGCCGTGGCCGGGAATGAGGGCCTCCGGAACCATTAGGACCACGTCTCTCTCAAACGCGTATCTCTTTGGGGTCGTCCATTCCGGACCGTACTTGAGACGAAGGTATTCCTCGGGCGGATCTGGCACGAGGAAACTCTCGCCGAGGAAGTCGATCTCTCTTAGCTCGGTGAACAGCCTGGCGGGCATCCTGAGTCCGGGAAAGTGAAATATGTCGCCGCCAATGACCCGGTAGCAAGTCCAGTCCAGCCTTATTGACGACCTAATCATGCACATGGCGACTGAGTGTTCGCCGTGTTCAACCCTGACGAAATACCCGACATCCCTGAAGCTGTCGACAACCGGGCCGATCGCCTCCTCGGTGAGCCCATTAACCCCAAGTATGGAGCCCAGGTCCAGGTCGTCATCCCACGGAATGATTCTCTGTTCCCGAACCGCACCGAGGCAGGTGCCCTGCCGCAGAAACACGACCACGCCGTGGCGGCCCATGATCTGCTTGGCTTCCTTCAGCATCACCTCGGCGGTGGCCGAATCCACCGGCTCCGGCGCGACCATCGATTTCTCCAGGCTCGCCTCGTCCGCTCCACTACCCGTAGCCAAATTTGCTCCTTTTCCGGCCAAGCCGGTTGCCGCTAGATTCCAGAGGGGAACGGCCTCGGATGCAGCTGACCTGCCGGGTTCGGGCATGGCCCGGCTCAGGCCCGTCCGGAGTTAAGCCGGCCGTTCAAAGCGGTGCAGTCAAGCCTCCAACCGGTTTGCTTGAGGCTCGTCACAATTCACCACGGCTGGATCAATTGTCCGGGATAGTATAATCCTTCTGACAAGAACCCGCCGATGGCCACACCAGAAAAGCCCGAGGTCGGTGCAAAGCGCTACGCAACGCGTCGCCGGCTAGACGACAAGATAGGAGGGTCAATGTGATACGGCAAGAAAGAGGAGGTGAAACGATACGGTGGGCAAGAGGAATTCAAGAAGCAACAGCAGGCGGCAACGATGCAGAGACGACGAGGACCGCGCCGGGTCGTAGGGTGATGGGCTTGGCCTGGTCTCCTCTACGCGTAGGTGAATATTTCTACGGCGTTGGAGCTTGACGGCGCCGGGGAGGTCCACGATTGCCAGATTGGATTGTTCCTCGTGCCGCTTATTGGCTCGTGGAGGCTACCGTTTCGGCACGTGAGGTAGTAGAGGCCGTCCTGGTCGCGGCCCAAGGCCAGATACAGCCCGGCTCCGCACTCGGCGCAACGATGGGTCAAGACGAGCCGTTGGCCTTCCGGATATCTAACTCGCATCAGCAGCCTCCGCTGTTCGATAGATTGCATTCGCGTTTCGGGCGGCCCAAGATAGGGACGGCAAGGAGCGGCAAAGCGAGGAATTCCAAAGTGAGAAGCGAATCTACGAGTGCCCTACCCGGGTCCAGGCACTCACGTACGACCTCCAATCGGCCGCAGCCTATAACCCCAGCATGGCGGATCGAGACCCCGGTGGGCACGGTGTCAGCACCCAGCTTGGCCGGGTGCACAACCAGCAAGAGGAACGATAACTTGGTGCTTCAGACCGCCGATTGTACCTGGGGGAGCGAGAAGCCGGTATTGGTGGCCGGTATTGGTGATTGATAAAATGGCTCTAGGCGGTAGATTGCGCCAATATATTGCTGGAGCTGTCAAATGACAACCAGGCTGTTGCTAGCGGCGGCGCGTGAGGGACCTGGATGCCCGGAAGCCGTTGACCGAGCAGTGGGGCTGGGCCATGACCTGGGCAATTCGGAAGGCGAAATCGACGGGTTAAAGCCGCAGAGTTAGTGCGCGGCCAGGCTGGCGGTCCGAGGCCAACGGGCCTTACCGGCACGGGTGGACATGCGGGCGCTCACCGGTTCTCCCGCTGCCGGTGGCTGGGTTGATACCGCCTAGCATTGGGAGAACCGCCCCTACGCATGCATTGGCAGGCGGGACGCCGGACGGGCTCGAACGACTGCGGTGCTATCGAATGGCTGGGTGGAAGGGAGTTCCAGTAAGATTTGCCGGGAACTCCACCTCAGTCCCGGGAGGGCAACACCACCGTGGCCCCGCCGCGGATGGTCCGCTCCCCGCGCTGGTCGTATCCCCAGAGTTCCAGGTCCACCAGCGGCTGGCCGGCCTCACGCCGCTTCCCGCTGACGGTGCCTTTCAGCCAATGGGTGTCGCCGTTGAGGTTGTGGCGGCGTACCTCGCCCCAGAACGATTTGATCAGGCCGTCGTCACCTATCCAGTTGGTGACCACCTGGCACAGCCAGGATACCCGCTGGGGGCCGTAATCGTAGGCCTCCGGCACACCGACGCGGCGGGCAAACTCGGACTCCCAGTGCACCCGCTCGGGGACGTCCGGGATGCCGGCGTCGTTGGGGATGAAGGCGCCGGGATGCTTCTTGTAGAAGTCCACCGCCACCTTGTGGGCGTAGACGAAGGGGTTGAATCCCCAGCCAATCTTCCAGGCGATGTTGTCGGTGACCCGCAGGGGACCCTTCACCACATGGGGCACCTCCTGGTCCACCTCCACGTCCTCCCAGTAGCGAGGCTCGGCCCCCCGCACCTCCTCTTTGTCGTAGTCGGCGAAGATCTTGTCGATCTCCTCCGGCGTGTAAGTGGCCGCCTTCAGCTCATGGTACTTGCCCTTGTCCTGGGCCGCATCCCGCTCCGTCCGCATGGACCATTGCCGGAGCTTGCCGATTGGCTGACCATCCGGGGTGGTGAAGGTGTAGGTGAACTCTTGGAGAATGGCGGGACCGGCGAACCTGGTCTGCTTTGGCGTGAGGCCACTTGGCGTAACCGTGGCCCTGATGCCGGTTCCCGCCCGGAGGGGGCCCTCCATCTCGAAGGATGCGCCGGACCACATTCCATGGACGCCGGCCAGTCCCCGTGGCGCGCCGATCCCTTCGCAGCTGAAGAGGAAGGTCGGTGGGGCCACCTGGCTGCCCCAGCGAGTCCCCTTCGCATAATCTTCGTCGCTGAACAGGGGGTTGGTGTCCCCTATGCCGTAGGCGAAGTGGGCGATCGTGTCGACGGTGGCGTTGCGGTTGAAGGGGTTCTTAACGGGCAGGGGCTTGCCCAGAAACTGGCGCAGGCGGTCCAGTTCCTTCTCAGTAATCTTGGGGAACTCATTCTGTTCGGCCACGCTGGCACCTCCGTTGGGAATGGGTCCGCCTCGCCGGGCGGCCTTCCAGCCTGAAATCGATGGCTCCACTGCTGGGCGCCGCCCGGCGGCAAGCCCCATTGTATGTCCGGGCTTGAGCCGGGTCAACCGCAGGCCCTCACCCAGCCCAGGCTGCGCCAGGGCATCCCTCTCCCTGAGGGAGAGGATACGAGGGTGAGGGCCCCCCTCGCTACCGGTCAAACGCAATCTCACGAAGCGAAAAGATGGTTTCGCGATCTCGACCGGATGTTGACGGCGCATGCCGGTGATACTACGATGGCCTTTGTCGGGGACCGCACTCCGCTTGGGGCCAGGCATTTCGAAATGGGCAAACCCGGCTAAAACTCGAAGGAGCGCTGAACATGTCCATCCGTGTAGCCGCCATCGGCGTATCCCACTGGCACTCGCTGTATGATTTCGCCTACCTGCACCTCCTCTCCGGGATGGACGATGTCCAGCTGGTGGGCTTCCACGATGACGATCCGGGGATCGTAGAGCATCGAGCCGGGGAGATTGGCGGCAACATCCCCACCTTCACCGACCACATGCGGATGCTCTCCCAAGTCAAACCCGACTTCGTGCTGGCCCTGGGCAGGCACGATACAATGGCGCAATTCGCCCTCGACTTGCTGGATAGCCGCATCCCTTTCGTCATGGAGAAGCCCATGAGCTACAGTGCGCGGCAGCTACGCGGCGTCGTGGAGAAGGCGGAGGCCACCGGCGGGTTCGCGGCGGTCCCGCTCAGCATGCGCTACCACCCGATCGTCGTGACGGCAAGGAAGTTCATCGAAGAGGGCACCTACGGCCCCATGACCCAGTTCTCCTCTCGGATGAACTCCGCCAGCTCGGACCGGTACCCGGAACGGAGGTGCGGGTGGATGCTGGACCCGGCGGTGGCCAACGGTGGCTGCCTGCGCAACCTCGGCTCTCACGGCTTGGACGCTTTTGTACACCTGACCGGTGAAGGCGAAGATATCGAGGTCACCGGCGCTCAACTGAGCTGGAGCACCCGCGGGCAGCGGGTGGAAGATTATGCATCGGTGCTGCTCCGGTCGAAGAAAGGAGTGCTGGGAACCGTCGAGACCGGAAACGGGTTTCCCAGGCTCGGCAGAGATTGGGCGTGGATGGTCGCGTTTCGGGATGCCATCCTCACCTACAACAAGGACGGCGTCCTCAGGCTGAATACCGGCGAAGCCGAAGAAGTCCTGCCCTCGGAGCCGCCGGGAAATGGCCCGGCCATCTCCTTGCGAGAGACCATGGCCGCCGCCGCCCGGGGCGATGGGCCGCCCACCAGCGCCCATGACTGCTACCGGGCGGTCCGGCTGATCGACCTGGCCTATATCGCCGCCGGTAATCCCTACGGGACGGCGGAGGTTTAACATTTCCGGAGATGGCCCCGGCAATTCGATCCCAATAATCGGCGGCAAGGCGGATATCAGGCAGCCCGACCCCGCTCGAAGTTTCTCGCGTTAGATCGCGGCACTGATCTTTGGGTGGGCGAGAATGACCCTCACGTGGGGGAATAGGGCAATGTCTGCCTCCCCATCCCACCAGAGATGAGCGTCGATCTCGTTTCTTGGACGCGCCCGCCCGTGATGGGCACTTATCAAGAACACCACGTGTTCCTGGCTCCTGCTGCGGTGAGTGAACACCAACTCAATCTTGTCGGCGCGCAGCCCGGTTTCCTCGTACAGTTCCCGAGCGACCGCGCTGATTGGGAGTTCCCCGGGCTGTATTCCACCACCCGGCAATGAATACCGGTCGCGGCCCCGATCCGTTACCAGCAGAACCTTTCCATTTTTGGTCACCACGCCCGTCGCTCGGGGTCGTAGAGGCATGACATCTCCGATGGCCGTGAGTAGGCGTCCTCGATACCGGCCTATCCCAGAGGCCCCACGGCCTCATTCACTTCAGAGCTATGGCGGCAACCCCGGCCACGATGAGAGAAGTGGATACAATCTTGACCGTCAACGCGCGCGTGGAGGTCTGCTCTCCCAAGAATCCGGAGAAGCGCAGGGCGAGGGCCGTGCTGTACAGCAGGACAAAGAAAGAGCGCGTGGCGACGAGGGTGGTGACCAGCGAGACGGGGCCCAACGAGAGGGCCCAAAGGGTCAATATCATGGAGGAACTGGCGAGCACCACCTCATTCATCCCGAGGATGGCGAAGGCTGGGCTTCGTTGACGTACCAGTTCGCGGACCTCGCGCAGCGGCGCCGGACGGAGGGCGCCCAGCAACAGGACGCCGCTCAACCCCAGGCTGCGCAGGGCGTGGGTGTGGAGCACCGGCAAATCGTCGAGGGCGACCTTGCCGGTGACGTGGGCGGCCGCCGCGATGGCGCTTCCCAGCATCAGGATGAAGAAAGACCGGTGCAAGAAGAGGCCGCGGTACCCTTGGTCCAGTCGCAACGAGATCAGGACTGCCCCCGCCACGGTGGCCAAGATGGCGATCCAGTGGAATGCGGAGAGGTCCTCGTCCAAAAAGAAAACGGCCAGCAGCGCGGCAAAAATAGGAAAGGTCTGGTAGACGGGAACGGAGCGTGAGACCTCCTGGGAGTAGAGCACGCGAAGGAAGAACCACGCGCTGAGTCCCCAGAGGCCACCGGAAAAGAAGCCCCAACCGATGGACGAAGCTGTCGTCGTCTCCGGCCAGGTCAACGCGAGGACCAGGATGATACCAATGCTCCCCTGCGCCACGCCGATCAAGAGGGGTAAGGTCAGTGGGGACCGCAAGTAGCGGAAAAGGAGCGTCTTGTCGAGGATGTTGATCATCCCCGCGACGGCTGCTCCTAACAGGGCGATTACTACCCACGACAAGGTGTCGTCACTCCGCCGGTACGCATTGTGTCCGGGGAACCGCGCGAGGCCCGGCCGGGGCGCCGAAAGACGTAACTTCGACTAAGACGTTCGGCTTCACCAGGGCGCCGTTGCCGCGGTATGGATTGCGTACCGGACGTTGGCGCCCGCGCCGGGTGGCGCCGGTCTGGCGGAGGTGCTGCCCGGTTATCCAGTCTAGGCGATACGATGGGGAGCCAACGCCTTCTCATTGAGGGTGATCCCCATACCCGGCCGGTCCGATGGCCCCACCTTGCCATCCTCGATCATCAGAGTCTCTTCAAACATCTGGCCCCACATCGGGTCGGTGGTGCTGTTGTAGAACTCAACGGTCAGACCGTTGGGAATCGCCGCCACCAGTTGAACGTGGACCTCCTGGTTGCCGTGGGGAGCGATCGGCAAGTCCTGGGATTGGGCCAAGGCCGCCACCTTCATGAACTCGGTAATGCCGCCCATTATCTGAGCGTCGGGTTGGATGATTGCAACGCAGCGGTTCTCGATCAAGTCGCGAAAACCGTAGCGGGTGTACTCGTTCTCTCCGGTGGCGATCGGGATTATGGTAGCCTGGCTGATCAGCTTGTGGCCCTTGTAGTCATCGGGGAACACCGGCTCCTCGAACCAGGTGATCTCATACTTTTCGATCTTCCGCGCCATCTGGATGGCATCGTAATAGCGGTAGGCGCAGTTGGCATCCACCATCACGTTCACATCCGGGCCCACGGTCTCGCGGACCACCCGCACCCGTTCGACATCCTCGCGAATCGAAGCGCCGCCGATCTTCATCTTGAGTGCCCGCGCCCCCGTGGACAGGCTGTTCTCCACCTCGGCGGCCAGCTCTTCCAGTCCCTTTCCTTCCTCGTAGTAGCCGCCGGCGACGTAGACCGGCACCTTGTCGGTGAACCCGCCGAGCAGCTTGTGGACCGGGCGGTTGGCGGCCTTGCCCTTTATGTCCCACAGCGCGATGTCGATTCCACTGATTACCCTGGTGGTCACGCCTCGCCGTCCCACGAGCTTGGGCTGCCACATTTCGTGCCAGATCTTCTCCGTGTCGAAGGGGTCTTGCCCGATCACGTACTGTTTCAGATGCTCGAGGATCGCCACCCCCACGTCGGGCGCCTCTCGGATATCGCGGCCCAACCCGATGCCGGTTATGCCTTCGTCCGTCTCCACCTTGATAACGTTCAGCCCTGAAGTGGTGTATACGTGCCGGCCGTTACGTATCGGCGTGTGCCTGGGCCATCGGTAGACTTCCACCTTCACGTCAGTGACTTTCACGATTCACCTGCCCTGTTGATATGATGGTTGGGTGCCCTCACCCCGGCCTCCGGCCACCCCTCTTCCACTGGGAGAGGGGACGGGGGTGAGGGCTTGTAACCCTATCTTCCGGTAAAGTTCGGCTTGCGCTTTTCGGCGAAGGCCTTGGGGCCCTCCTTGGCGTCGTCGGTGTCGCGCAGCACCTGGCCGATGGCCTGCTCCAGCCGCACCCCGAATTCGAAGGGCATGTACTGTCCCCTCACGGCCAGCTCCTTGATGGCCCGCATCGCCAGAGGACCGTTCTGGCAGATAACGTCGGCCATGCGCTCGGCCTCGGCCATCAGCTCGCCGAGGGGGACGACGTTGTTCACCAGGCCATGCTGTTGCGCGTCCTGGGCGGAGAGCATCTCGCCGCTCAGCAGCATCCACATGGCGATGGGGTAGGGAAGCTGCCGGATGGCGCGTTGCGTGCCGCCGTTCCCCGGCAAAATGCCGCGTTTCACCTCGGAGAGGCCAAACTTGGCGTGGCCAGCGGCCACCCGAAGGTCGGTGGCCAGCAGGAGGGTCATACCGCCGCCCAGGCAGTAGCCGTTAACTGCGGCGATCACCGGCTTCCAGATTTCCAGGCCCCGGTTGAGGATCTGTTCCTCCTGGGTCTGCCAGAAGTGCCACTTTTCCTCTACTTTTGGTATCATCTTCCGCAGGTCGGCGCCCGCGCAGAAGGCCTTCTCGCCGGTGCCGGTGATGATGGCGCACCACACATCCGGGTCGTCCCGCACGTCGGTCCGGGCCTCGGAAAGCTCGGCGAAGGTTTCCGGGTCCAGGGCGTTCATAACCTCGGGCCGGTTGAGGGTTATGTACGCAATCTTCCCTTTCTTCTCGTAGATCAGGGCCATAGCCTAGCTCCTCCCGTTGTGGTTGGCTCCAGAGAATGTCGCGCTGCCCCCGGCCGGGGCAAGGGGTAGCTCTGTTGGCGTTGATGGTATTTCGTGGCCCTCGCCCGGAGGGCGGCCCCCCACGCCAGGAAGCAGCATCCGTCCCAAACTCAGCGCGGTTCGTCCTTATTTCAGGCTGGCAAGCTGCTCCGCCTGGCGGGATATCCGGCTGTCGCGGTCGAGGGCGAATCGCTTGACTCCCTGGAATATCGACTCGGAATCCAGGTGGGCTTCCGCGATCACATCCCCTTCCGTCCCACCGGTCAACCACTTGTTGTGCCAGTCAGATACCAGGGAATAGGCGTCGGTCAACGGCCCGGCATCCTGCACCGGCCAGACTCTTCTGGTCCCGGTACTGACTACCATGAGATCGAAGCAGGCCTCGGGCGGCAATACTCGGTCCCGGTACTCCTGGGGCTGCCGTTGGAACAGCTCCTCGCTGATGGCCGAGACCACTTTGACGTTTATCCCCTCTTGCTCCAGGCGAGCCAGCACGGACACCAGGTTAACCGTGGAAGACGAGCCCTGAACTACAACGTAGCCATGTTTGGGCTTTCCGGGATCGAAGTCCCTGATGACGTATAGGCCCTTGGACGCAGCCTTGGGGTCCTTATCCGCGAAGGTGCTTCGGTCGGCCACCGGGAAGTCCGGCCGGGCCACCTCGATGACAATCACTCCTACCTTCGGGTCTCGCGCCGCAATCTCGGCAGCCGCAAAATAGCCGGACGCCACATCGTTATAGTCCCAGAAACTCAGGGTGATCACCTGGTTTCTGGGGAACAACTTCCACACCTGGGGCGAGTAAATGCCGAAATGGGTGCGGGCGTCGGCTGCCGTCTCCGGCCCGGAATGGCCCGCGAGTATATTCAGAACGCCGACCCGGAACGGGCTGTCCTGATTCTGTTGGCTCCAGACTCGGGCCGGCAGATACATGAGCGGGGTAAATGCTCCGTAAGTCCCGCTGAGCGCCCAGACGCCGACGTGGCGGTCCGGATGCAGTGACGCGGTCTGACCGACGAGGCCTATGGCGGTGGACACATTTCCTGCTTCTTGAATACCTGCTTTGAATCGTGTTCCGGAGGGATTACTCACGGGGTCGAAATGGCCCCATAATGATCCGCCTTCCATGTTTATCGAGTCGGATAAATCTGCCGCGATGGTCACGAACCGGTTGCCCGTCACGTAGTTTATCCACTTGATAATCTCGGAAATCGCGCGACGAGAACCCCGCGATCCGCCAGCCTCTTCAAACAGCTTTATGGTAACTTCTTTCTCTTCTCCCGATACGGGATTGCGGACGGTGACGGTCTGTGGCTCCAGGGGCAGATTTTCGACCTTGAGGCGAGGGTCCTGGAACGGATCGGTTTCCCGGTCGATTCGAATCGGCATGTCGTCGGACACGGAGTCGCCAATATCCGCCAACCGGTCGGCCAGCCAGTCCCCAAGGCCATCCTTGTCGAGCACGGACATGGCAACATCTATGTTTTGCTTGAATTGGATCAGGCGCTCCTTGGTGCCGGAAACCGCGCCCTCGCGGATCCCGCCGAACTCGACGCCAAAACGCCGTTCGAAGGTTGCTGCCAGGCCCTGGAAGTAATCTCCGTTCATCGGGAGGGCGTAGGGGTGGCTCTGGTAGCTGACTATCTGCTTACCGAATCCGGGGATGTTCCCGTCTTCAGCCGTGGGCCACCATCCCTTGACGGTCGGGCCCACGAGGATCATCGGCCTGTTGTCCGACGGGTCCCAATCCTCCATGGTCTTCAGCGCGGCGACTATCTGATCATAGTCATTGCCGTCCTCGATGGTCAGGACATTCCAACCGTACGATGCCCACTGATCCTCGATGCGGTAGCCGCCGTACTCGGGCCGGATCACGCTGCCGATTAGCTCGTCATCGATCCCGGCGTTGTTGTAAGAGAGGAGTATTCTCAACCGCTTGCCGACTTGCTGGGCCACCGCTTGGGTCTTGAGTTCCTGGGAATGCCCGGAAGTCAGCGCGAATTCACCTTCGATGGCGATAATCTTGAGGCTATCCGGCGCACCGATCAGGTCCCAAAATGCGGCTTTCCCAGCGGCCGTGGCAATACCGACCCCCGAGGGCCCCCCGTTGACGTCGTTGGTAAGATCGGTGGTCTCCGAATGGCCGGACAAGGCCCGGATGCCTCTGATTTTGGATTGCGCCATCAGCGGGTGAGACTCGAGGCCGTTTTCGCGTAACAACCGTTCCAACGGCTCCTTACCTCGGCGGAAACCCAGCGCGTCGATGGACAGCATTGCCAGCTTTGGATCCACCGAGAATCGGGCGTCGCCGGTCTTGGCGTGTTTTCTCGCCAGCGCCTCTCCCATGATCATCCAGAGGGCGTAGGTCGCCGGTGCGGCATGCCCGCCGGCCAACATGAATTTATCGGCGTAGGGGTGCTTGGGGCGGCGATAATCGAATCGTAACCCTCCGAGGCCGGCTCCCACCAGATGGGATGCGACAGTGTAAGGGATGTAGGCCAGCGGGCCGCCAAGATGCCCGGTCTGAGAGTAGTTGCCCATCAGGACCATCATCATTGCCGTCAAGAATCCAACGTCTTCAAGACGGTCTCTTTGATAGTCCGGCAGCGAAACAGAGTTACGCGTTGCGCTAGCGGTCAGTGCCAAGCTGTTGACGGTGGTTGTTGTCCCGGACATCGCTCAGTGCTCCTAAATGTTAGGTGGGGTTCCGCCGGAGTCCCGGCAGGTCCTCGATGGGAAGCTGAAGTTTCTCGTTCCCCTGGCAGGGGCGAAGAACAGGTGAACTCGGGAACCCCCGCGACGGCTCTCCGGGCTCGTTACTGGTCTTGAGGCCCTCGACCGCCGGATCGCGCCGGAGCGGGAATTCCCGTCTCCGGTTGCCGATTGCGCCGACACCCATGATGCCCGTGTCTCAAAGCTGTGTCAACAGCACCAACATCAGCAGCACGGTTAGGGGTAAGCCGTACTTGATGAAGTCGAATACGCTCAAAAGCCTGGTCCCAGTTTCGGGGTCCTTGCTCATGGCGAAGACGATTGCGTTGTTCGGGGTCCCCACCACCAGGACGTTGGCGAAAGAAGAGGCGAAGGAAACCATCAACCCCACCTTCCAGACTGACGCAACCGACGTTGTCATCCGCGACGTCTTCTTTCATGGCAATCCGGGCCCTCAGTTCCGCGGCGACAGTCAGCAGGTCAATGGCTTCCAGCGCCTTGCCGGTGGTCTGAAATTTGGGCTGGCTCGCGGTGGCGCCGATGAGGTTGCTTCGGCCAAACTCATTATTTCCGGGGCGACTCAAGAACCCCTCGCCGGCCGTCTGTGGGACAGCCCTCTCCCCACAGCTATGGGAAAGGCCACACCCCATGAGTTGGATTCAACCGCCGGGCGCACACCAAAACGTCCCCGGAGCTACGTGCCCGAAAACCAGGTCGGTTATGTCCCCCACCGCAATGCCGCTGGGGCACCAAGCGACCGTGGTAACCGGTCCGCAAGCATTTGCGGGCTTCGCCGGCCACGGAAAGAGGAAAGAATCTCGTTCAGGCGGCAGGTAATGCTTCAGTAACTCTTCACTCCATACAATGGCCCCATTGGACGCTCCATACACCTTGGATCTTTGCGAACTGAGGTTCAGATGAGCTTATCTTGCGATGAGCGGACGAGTTTTACCAACGGCGCTGACCCCGGTCACCACAACGGCACGGTCCCCACTCTGGCCGTGGCGCCCGCGGGTTCTCAACCCGAATCAAAGACATACTACCGGAGCCGGCGGCACCATCCCCCCGTCATGGTTGAGGCCAGGGTATATTGGTGGCAAACCGACGAGCGGAGGGTGGCGTGTGTCGATAATCAGTTTGGCATTTTGCCGGCGATCCCCGTTCGGTTCAGTTGCATCGGGACCCTAACGCCCAAGTATCCCAAACGCTACCGGGTAGACCTGGCTCAAGCGCTGGACAAGCTGCCGGAACTGAACAAGCGGGAACTGAAACTGCTGGGCGCATCGCTGGCGGCAGCCATCAGCAAAGAGTTGGACGTGGAAGTGGCCCCATTCAATGGCGACGTCATCAATTTGAGCTTGGGCGTCGATGACCAGTAGCCGCCACGGTCCTCAATGGATTCCGGCAGCATAATGGGGAATACCGTCAGCGCCGGTTGAGGAGCTGCCCCCTCGAGGTTTAGCAGCAAACCGACCGCGGCAAAGGGCAACCTGGCGTGCGGTGCTCAGGCGGTGCTCAGATGGAAGAGGCAGGGAGAAACCCTGGCTCTGTTTTTTTGTCACCGTTTTGGGTCCGGCAAGACGCGGCCGGGATGACCCACCTGGAAACGGTGGGAGCGGCGAGCCAAGCCTCCCGTCCGGCCCCAAAACCCACCGGGGACTCCCACGAGAGAGAGGGGGGGCGGAGCGGCGGATGGGACCCGCGGGTGTTGGCCCGACGGCGGCCCTAAAGAAAAAGCCGCCCGTGACAGGCGGCCTCTTGCGCCCACACTCCTTCGGTATTCCCGGAGAGAAGCGAAGGGCAAGTTCTGTGCTGATGGCGACCCGGATGGGACTCGAACCCACGATCTCAGCCTTGACAGGGCTGCATGTTAACCGCTACACCACCGGGCCAGGCAAAAAGGCCAGGCACACAATGTCCCTGGCCTTCTGAGTGTATGATTTTTCCATTAGAGGTGTCAAGCGCGCGGTAGTTCAGCGGGGCTGTTCGACAACCTTGGGTGGCGCCGGCATTCGTAACCAAAGTGAACCGCTGCGCGGGCCTTCACCCGGCCCAAGCGGCGCCAGGGCTTCCCAATCCGTCAGGGAACGGGAGCGAGGGTGCGGGCATGGGTCGGACCGCCCCTTTAATCGTCACCGCCCTCGGCCTTCTCCCCAGTCTCTTCGGGCCTGCCTTCCTTGATCCTGCCGGCGATGAACTCGCCGCGGCTGACCACTACCTCAACGGACACCACGTGGCCGGGTTCCAACGGGGCCTGCACCCGAGTAAGGGGTTCTGTCGTGATCTTCAGGCCGTTCACCACCACCGCGACGACATCGAAGTTGGGAGCCAGCACCACCACTTCGAGCGGACCCACGACATCGAACGTGAACGGAACCGGCCTATCTGCCTTGGACCTGCCTGCCTCCACCTTCCTGGCTACCAGGACGCCGTCGCTAAAGCCGCCGTTGATCTTCACGGCCGTCCCCACCCCGATGGTACCTTCCAGCTTGGCGAAAGCGCCCAATTCCACCTCGACGCCATTGATCGCGATGGCCGTCACCCGGCTCTCGGTGTCCAGTTGAAGCGCCTCTATCAGGCCCTCGATCTGGACCTCGGCCGTTTCGGGCAATCCCAGGCCGGGCTGGTGTTCCAACCTGCTGGCCAAGAATGTACCGTTGCTGATGATCGCCTTGGCGGAAACCTCGGCTCCCGGCTCCAACGTACCCTCAACTTCGGTGAGGGCTCTGACGCCGAGGGTCAGACCGTCGATCACCACGCTTTCGATATCTCCGGCTTCGTTGCGGTTCACCCGCCCGATGACACCTTCGATCTTCACCTCGGTTCCGCTGGTGGTCGCCGCCCTTCCCTCACCTTTGAGTTCCTGGGCGCTAACCGAGCCATCCGGGAGCAGAAAGCCCTCCAGCTTGACCGGAGAGCCCACGATCAGCTCCCCCTTGGTCTCCGACAGCACGCTGAGGGCAACCTTGATGCCGTTGACCACCAGGGCGTTGCCCTCTTCGTCGATCGACTCAAGGGTGCCCTCGATCTCCACGGTGCTGGGCTCAGGGATGTCCCGCGGCTCCACCATCCCCAGGTTAACGACCTCTTTGGCCAGGAGAGAGCCGTCCGGCTGCAACAGGGCCTCGACTTCCACGAAATCCCCCACCCGGGTGCCGCCTTCCATCTCGGTCAAAGCGCTCAGGACCACGCGAACCCCGTCGACGATGAGTGTCCCGTCATCCATCAGGTTTTCGACGGTGCCGCGGAGCTTCGCATTCTTCTTCCCCTGGCTCGAGCCCCCCGTGTCACCGTTCACCTTCAGGGCTCGTAGAGAGCCGCCCCGTTGCCGGATAGCCTCCACGGCGACCGGTCGGCCCACCGCCGGGCTTCCTTCGAGCCTGGTTAGGGCGTCCACGGCCACGGGCATGCCGTTGACGGTCCAGTTACCCTTCGAGTCCGTCCCCAAGAAGGTCCCCGTCAGCGTTACCACGCCGGTGTCTTGACCGCCCCTCCCGAAGAAGCTCTTGTTCTCCACCTCCCGCGCCAGCAGAGTGCCATCCTCCTTGACTACGGCCCGTACCTTCACCTGCTGGCCCACGGCGGGCAAGCCATCGGTGTCGGTGCCCGGGCTGATCGATACTTGAACCTGGCCAATGAGCCAGTTCCCTTCGTCGTCCAGCCCGTCGAAGGAGCCCTCCAGGCTCACCGTGCCAAGCACCTGCCCGCCCTCGTCCTCCTCCTCCTCCACCTTCAGGGCGACGATCGAGCCGTCGGGTTTCAGCACCGCCTCGATGTTCACCCGTTGGCCGACCACGAGACCTGCTGCGATCACGGTGGCCGCGTCAACGGCCACCGAAGTCCCGTTGATGATCAGGTTGCTGTCCTCGTCGAGGCCCTCGAACTCCCCCCGGAGTTCCACGCTATTTTGGCCCCTCCCGGCATCCTCGGCCGCCGGAACTTCCGGCGCTTCTGGGTCCTCCAGGCTGGGCTTTCCGGCGGTTACATTGATTTCCCGGGCATCGAGGGACACGCCGCCAATTACCGGGTCCCCGACGGTCCCCACCACGACGAATGACCCCTCAGCCAGGTCGGTTTCACCCTTGTGGAAGCGAACGGTGGTACTCGGAGTAAAGAGTAACGTGATGGGCTCTGCCGCAGTTCCCGGTGGCTGAATCGTTAGCTCAGATTCGGAAACCGCCAGGACCACCCCCGGTACGTGCCGGTACCGAGTCTTGCCGGGGATCAAGAAAATCTGGTCCGCGGCGGGTTCGCCGCCCGCCTCGTTGAGGGACACGGCCACCACGTCCCCCTCGGCAAGGTCCATGAGGCCGGCGTCACTCTTGTTGGGCAGCCGGATGCTGGTCTCACTGGTGACCGGCACCTCCACGGTCCCGCCGTCGGTATTCACCAGCAAGGAGTCTTCACCGACCGAAATCACGGTCCCAAAGAAGTCCATGGAAACCGGCGCGGACGCATCCGGCGCCGGCTGGGGAGTGGGCGTACGTGTGGGGTCTCCGGCGGAGGCGGTCACACAAGGCGATTCGGATGAAAACCGAAGGACGCCGGCGATCCGTCCGCCCGTGGCCGAATCGTAGGTCAGGTCGAAGGGAAAGGCCGTCACGTCGACGACGATTCCCGCTGAGCCCGAGCTATCGGTGATGGCGTCGGCCAAGGCGGCGCCGAAGGAGCCGATCTGGTCTGATACCAGTTGAGCGCCCTGTACGAGAACTGAAAAAAGGTCGGTGCAAGCCGTTTCACCGGGCGGCAACGGGTTCTCCCGTGAGAGAAACGCGCCCGCGTAACGGAACCGGTACGCCGTATCGCCCCGTGGGGCGTTGAGCACCACCGTGGCCGCGGTGATGGCAGACGGCCCGGTGTTTCCCAGGCTGGCCACTGCCCCGCTCAGATACTTGGGCTCGGGCACCGGCTCCGTTTTCACAACGCGGAAATTGCGGCTCTCGGCAAGGGAGCCGGTCCACCCGGCGATGACATAGCCTCCATCATCGGTCTGCTGCACTGCCCGGGCGCCCGAGGCCTCCCCAATCGTTTCGCTCCATTCCTCGTTTCCGGATGGATCGGTTTTGACGACCCAGAAATGGTCACCGTCTGGGAAAGACTCGCTCCACCCGGCGAGAACGTATCCTCCGTCCCTGTTCTGCCGAACGGCATGGGCCACGTCGCTGGTGGTACCTCCGAAGGTCCGGCTCCACTCCTCATTGCCGGAGGCGTCAGTCTTGACCAGCCAGAAATCGGCTAAACCCGCCCCGGACGACCAGGTAAAGCCGGCCAGAATATATCCCCCGTCTGCCGTCTGCCGGACATCGCGGGCCTCATCGATCAGAGGGCCGCCATAGGTCTTGTTCCACTCCTCGTTTCCGGTGGAGTCCGTCTTCACCAGCCAGAAATCGCTGGACCCGGCGCCCACGGAGTCCGTCTTGCCGGCCAGGATATAGCCTCCATCCGCCGTCAGCCGAACGGCATAGGCCTGATCGTGCATGCTGCCGCCGAATTGGCGGTCCCACAGGCGCTCCCCGGATACATCGGTCTTGACCAGCCAGAAATCGTTGCTGGGACCGGCCATGGTCCAGCCGGCCAAGATGTAACCGCCGTCGCCGGTTTCCAGGATGGAATGGGCCTCATCGAGGGTGGGAAGGTCCAAGACCCCGGGAAGCTCGGTATTGCCGATCCGCTGGTTCCACAACTCACTCCCCGACGCATCGGTTTTGACCAGCCAGAAATCGCTCTTTACCACCGAGCCGGCCTGGAATGAGTGGGTTTCGCCGGCCAGAATGTAGCCACCGTCTCTGGTCTGTTGGACATCGTAGGCTACGTCGTCCTCCGGGCCGCCGAAGGTCCGGCTCCACTCCGAGGTCCCGCTGGCATTGAGCTTCAGCAGCCAGATGTCGCGGCCCCCGGCGCCGAAGGTGCGGGTTTCCCCGACTACGATGTAACCCCCGTCATCCGTTTGCTGGACGGCGTGGGCTACCTCGTCGTCAACGCCCCCAAAGGCGCCGCCCCAATCCAAGTTGGGTTGGGCCGCCACGCCGTTGACGAGCAGGCCCAGGCTAAGGAGCCCAACCCCCATCAAACCCAGGGGAGGCACCAATCGCCTGCGCCATCGATTTCTATTGTTGCTACCGCCCATGCGGCCGTCTCCTGACAGGGTTGAAGTCATCTCGGTCAGCGTATCGTCATCATCACCCGAGAACCGTTACCCATGTGTTACGCATCGTGCATGATTGCGTCCTTCTAGCTGGCTGTTTTGGCTGTTTAGGGCCGGTAGATTACCGCGATTACAGTGCTCAAGACCCTGCCATCATTGTTGGTGGCCACCACATCGATGATGTTGGGGCCCGGTTCCAGGGTCAGGATGGTCGAGAAAAAGCCAAGCTCATCCACCGGAACCGAAACCCCGTTTATGCTGGTAATCGCCTCGGGCCCGGTGCGGCCGGAGAGGCGAATGGAGCCCTGGGAGACGATGCTCTGGTCCTCCGGCTCGGTGACGAAGAGAAGAAACGGCTGGGGCGGAAGGGCCAGGGAGGTGACCCGCAGGGCTTTGCTTTCCCGGTTTCCCTTGGAATCCGTGGCAACCACCCGGATATCGTTGATCCCTGGAGTGAGGGTGACCGCCTCTTGAAACCTTCCGTCATCGCCCACTAGGGCCGCCAGGCCTTCGATGCTGACCGATGTTCCAGGCGTGGTGATGCCGTGAACCACGACGGCGTTGCCGTTCACGGTGCTTCCATCCATCGGGGCCCGCACGTCAAGGACCAGCCGTGGATTCGGTCCGGCCGTGGGAGATGGCGTGAAGGTCGGCCGCGCCCTGGGTGTCGGCGTTGGATTTTCCGTGGGGATTGGAGTAGGACTGACGGTCGGCCGGGGAGTTGGCACGAGGGTAAAGGTGGGCACCGGCGTCGCCGTCGGGCGTGGCGTCGGATTGGCGGTCGCGGTCGGGATTGGCGTTGCCGGCGAGGGGGTGGCGGTGTTAGTTGCTTCCCGGTCCACCACCTGGACGCACCCGGCGAACACCAGGACCAGTCCGGTCAACGCCAGACTCAGCCACACGAGAACTCGGTTCACAGGTGATCTCCAGGGTGAATGGGCACGATTAGCCGCAGGCTAGGCCCGGCACGGTTACCGCAGTGTTACTCACGGGACCTCCAATGGTAAGCTCACGAGGAATGCGCTGTGGTGTTCCGGCTCCGAGGTGGCGCCGCCGCCGGCCGCGCCTTCAGGGGCGCTTTCGGGAATGCTTTCGATGGTAATGTCACCGCCGCTCCGCTTGGCCAGGGTCCGGGCGATGAAAAGCCCCAGTCCGGAGCTGGTCTTCTCTTCCCTCCTGGCAACCTGGGGCGTCCACCCGTGATCGAAGATGTGACGCTGGTATTGAAGGGCGATTCCGGGGCCATCGTCCCAGACCCGGATGAAGAAATGGCTCGGGTTCATACTCAGCTTTATCTCGATGTGGGTGGAGGCGAAACGGACCGCATTGTCCACCAGGTTGACCACGATGTGCTCGATGGCGGCGCTGTCGGAGTACACGAGGCCGAACTCCTGAGGTTCAGCCCACCAACTGATCTCCTTGGACGCCTCCTCGGCGACCGGGGTGTACCGGTCGACGATTCTCCGCACCACCTCGGCCGGCTCCACCGGCTCGCGCTGTGGCGGCGTGTCCGGCGCCTCCAGCTGCACCAGCACCTGAACGTTCGACATCATCAGCCGGAAGTTCGGCGCCTGCCGCTCTATTTCATCGAGCAGCTCCTGTACCTCCGGCCCGCTCAGGGCCCCCGACGACCGCAAAACGGCCCGCAATTCCCGTTCTTTTCCCAGGATTCTCCGCAGCGGCCGGCCCAGGTCATGGTCGAACAGCTGGAAGTATTGCTGGGTCACCCGGCTCCAACGCGGGAGCATGGCGCTCTCCCCGTCGGCGGCGCTGTCGCCGCGGTGGGCCACGGCGGGAATCAAATAGGAGGCGGAGATGACGCCAAGCCCAACCAGTAACAAGACGGCCCCGATGTAAGAGAGGGGCTCGACTCCCCACAAGGCCTCGAAGAGGTCGCTACCGATGATCGGAGCGACGACGAGGAGGACGACGCCACCGAAGACAACCACGCCCGCGGCAATCCTGATTCCGGTATGCATCCAACTCCTGCTAAGCAATGCCCTTGGCCTCGTTGCACAGAGGACTGAGAACGGCGGGTTTCATGACCTGCCTTCCCCCGCCAGCGGCCCTCGCGGCGGGTGGCGAGTGGGTGTCGCGGCGAGGTTTCAACCCTTGGGCGGAACCAACCGGTACCCCTGGTCCCGAACGTTGATGATGAGTTCCCCGGGTCCGAAGCGCCGGCCCGAGGCCTTGCCGATGGCGTCTTTGATCTCTCGTATCCTCACCCGCAAAGAGGCCCGGGGGTCCTCGCCTCCCGAGTAGCGCTCCAGCCTGCCGAAGGGCACGAGTTCGCCCGGGCTTCGGTACCAGGCCGCCGCCAGCTCCCTCAGAATTTCGAACTTCATCCCCTGGATTTCGCTAACCGGCTCGACATCGTCGCCGGCCTTGACGTAGAGGACCTTCACGCCCGCGTCTAGGAGGATATTGTCTCCGATGGGTATCTTGTCCGGCGTGGTGCCGATCAGGCGGCGGAGCCGCAGCACCACCTCCTCGGGGCTGGCCAGCTTGTCGATGAAGTCCACGGGGGCGTTCCATTTCAGGGTCCCCCGCACTGCCGTCTCCCGGTCCGGGCCTTGAGCGTACTGGGTGAACATCAGAATTGGCAGCTTGGGGTGCCGTTCGACGATTGCTCGAAGAATCGCCAGCCCCAGGAAACGGTCGTCCCGGTGCTCCCCGAAGCGCACATCAAGCAACACGCCATCCGGTTGCTCTTCCTCGACGGCGTACAGCGCCGCCGCCTCGAACTCTTCTCCCAAGGACCAACGGGTCTCCGGTTGAACCACGACCGGCAGCCAGCCTTCCTGATCCAGCCGGCGTCTCACGGCCTTCACGATGGCTGATTCCCACTCATCGTCGACGATGAGGATCTTTCGCTGCTGACTGCCCTGGTGCATCTCGGCCACCACGCTCCTTGCCCATATCTTACCAAATGCCGGGCGCTTCGTGGTTTCATGATCTACGCTTCCACCGATCCACCGATCCACATATATCCGGATCGAGGCTACATCCATCAAACGGACGCGCCGCCCCGCTGGGAGTCGTAGGGGGGAACGGGTACACCCCGGCGGTGCACGGCGCCACCGGGGCTTGGGAGATGGCAGAGGTTGTTTGAGGAAAACGGTAGGGACGGACGGCTTGGCGGGAGCCGGCGGCGCTTGCATCGCCGTGGCCCCGGGCCGCCGCCGGTCCAGGCCGGGACGGGCGCCGCCGCCGGGTTGCTTCAGGCGCCGTCCGGTTCGTCGGGGGTATTCTTCAGGATGTCTTCCAACGTTTTGTCCAGGGCCGGGTCCAGCTCCACGGCCTCCACGAAGGGGTTGTACTCGTACTCTGACCGGACCCGGTCAATGATCTCTTTGGCCCCGGGGTTTGTGGCCCCGATCCGTTCCAGAGTCTCTTCCAGCTCGCGTGACTCGGCCTCGCCCAGTGTGAACAATTCCGTCAGGCTCAAGTCCAGCTTGAACATGGACTTGAGCCTTCGCATGATGTCGTAGAAGGACCGGTGGTCCCTAGATATGCCCACGGGGTCGTTGCTGGTACTCAAGAAGGGGTACATGGGAGCCATTGCCCCAAGCCGGATTACCTCGAATTGGGGATATAGGTAGTGGGCCATGCTAACCAGCGCCATTCCGATGGTTGGACCGCTCCGGCTGTTGCTGCCGTAATTGGAAAACCGGAGGCCGTACTTTTCCAACGACTCCTTCATGCGAGCGTGGCTGTAGATACAGCTGACACTTCTCTCCAGATCGGGCGGGGCCGCACCGTTGTACCCTTCCACGGCCACGGTTTGATCGATTCCCAGCTCTTTCAGCGCCTGAAAGAAAGCCTCCCCGTACAGGTCGATTTGAAACCAGGGTTCTTCCCCCAGAAACAGGATCAGCCCGTTTCCCGCATCGTAAAAATGGTTCGCACGATCCATATTCCTGGTCGGTAGCCCTTCCTGGAATACCACCCTGGGCCGGTATATGTCGTGGGTTCCCGGCACCTGAAAGGGGTAACACATCTTGGAGATCTGCGAACCCATCTCTCCGATTTGCCGAGCGTCGAAGTGGTCGATCAGATACCGCAGCAAGCCGCCGGAGATCTCACCGCCGTCGGACCACTGCTGCCGCCAGCCGGCGATCAGGTGCTGGGCCCGAGGGGTTTCCCTAAGCACCAACAACTCGTCAGCCATCGGGCGTCACTCCTGTATAGCTACGGGCGGGCTCGGCGCGTCTTGGCTCCGCGCCGGCCGGCAGGTTTGGGGGGTGACCACGGGGCTGCCCCGTGCCCGCCGGTACTGGGGACGATGCAGCCCGCCAGGCTGGCCGGATATTGCGGCAACCGGACCGACAGCCCGGCTCAAGGGCGGCAATCCGGCGTATTCCAGTGAAACATTACAGCTCAGATTTCATTTTGACAGAGGCCTTCGCCAAACGCAAATCGTGCCGGTCCGGGGCAGGACGTGGCGCAAGAGCGCCGGCTAATCAAGAACCGCGAGCCACGGCGCCGGCCGGCCACCCGTTTAGGTTGATTCGGGGCCCTGGAGTATGGCCGGAGCGCGGCAAGTTGGACTACCCGTTAGAGTGATCTTGCTGATCGAACGGGTCCTAGGGGAGGTTCAGCACCCATTTAGCGTCGGCCACGTCTCGCGGCAGTAGGTACATTTTGGCGTTCACCTCGGGTAGCAAGGCGTTGGCGTTCTCCTGATGGATGAAGTTCAAGGTCTTCCTGTACTCCAATTCCATTCCCAGCCAATTGACCACCAGGTCGAAGGTTTGGACCGCGTCGGCGTGAATTTTGTGAAGAGAACCGGGCGGCGTGATTCGGGCTAATCCATCCACGGCTTCCTGGGCGTCCGAGACTATCTCAGTATAAGCGGCAACAGATTCATCGTCGGAGAGTTTGCGTTGGAAGTTCGCCGCGCGGCGGTTCAAGACGTTGACCAGTTGTGCCATCAGGGGGTCCAGGGCTTGGAGGTATTCGGCCGCGTCCGTGCGGTCCGGGTCTTCCCAGCTTGAAAGCCATTCAACGAATCGCGATTCGAAATCTTCATAGGTTAGTGTTGTAGCGGATTGCAGAGCTTCTGGAAAGTCTGTACCGGAGGCGATCTCCCGCAGAGCGGCGAATGGAGACGAGGAGCCGAAGGTTTCGCTCATGAACCGCACGGCCATATAGGCCTGGTCGTACTGAAGACTAATCTCGTCGGGATCGCTCCTGTTGTTCCAGGCCGCCTGGCTTTCCATTGCGGCTAAGGGAAACAACGTTTTGGAAAGGGCAGCCGCCTGCGCGCTGTCGGCGCTGCGGAGCAGGTGCAACCTGAAGGCGTTGGGCCGAGGCCTTCCGAGGCCCAATTCGCTCTCGTAGAATTCAGCGAGGCCTTCGTGCAACCAAGCGGGCAAAGATTCGCCGCCGCCGATCTCTTCAACCACGTGATGGATGTATTCGTGGACCACCACGGACTCGAGCCCGGACCGGAGGGCGTCGGCCAGCAGGTAGATCCCGGGCTTGAAGCTGTAGCTGCGGTAGTAGCCCCCCTCCCAACCCAGGGTCACCAGGGTAGCCTGGCTCAGGTTGTCGAGTGTCACCCGGCTGCCCACCATATACAGGTCGGGGACCGGAGCCAGCGGCTCACCCACGGCCGCCTCCATTTGAGCAGAGGCCAATGCCAACCGGTCCTGCACGGCCACCGCCAGCGCCGGGTGCACGTCGTCCGAGAAGAAGACGCCGGCCTCCGGCCCATGGAGGCCACTCAGGTGGGGCCCCAGGTGAAAAGATTCCAATCCGGTCAATCGCAGCTCCTGAAGCTGGTACGCCACTGATTCCTTCCGGTCATCGAAATCGAGGGTGACCCTCCAGGTGCCCTCCGCATCCTGGATTCCATACCGCGTCCACGAGGTTTCCCCGGCGTCGTCCGCATAAACCGTCAGAGTGGTCACGGCACTGCCATCAGAACGGCCGAGGACTTGATCGTTCACGTCAATCCAGCCTACCCTCGTGCCCACGGGGTCGGTGAAGGTGACGTCAACTCTTTCCCATGGCGGAAGGCCGAGAAGGCTGAACGCCACGTTGCGTCCGGCGATGGGCTGCTCGGGGGATATGAGCAGCGTGATGCCATCGCCGAGGTCGAACCCGGCGGTATCTTGAGGAATAGGCACCGTTGGAACCGGAGTGGCGGTCGGTGTGACGGTCGGAGCCGGCGTGGCCGTCGGAGCGGGCTTTGGCACCGGTGTGGCCGTCGGTGTGGCCATTGGAACCGGAGTGGCGGCCGGTGCGGCTGTTGGAACCGGGGTGGCGGATGGTGTCGCGGTCGGAGCCGGCGTAGCGTCCGGCGTGGCCGTTGAAACCGGCGTCGAGGCCGGATTGGCCGTTGGAACCGGTAGGGCGGTTGGTTCTGCTGCAGAGGTGGCTCGAATAGCCGCCGGGGAAGTTGGCACTAGGGTCGGCGTGGGAACGCCGGTTGGAGCGATTACGGGTACAACGGTCGGCAAGGCTGTGGGGGCAGCCGCGCCTCCGCCGCCACAGGCGGCAACGAGGGACCCGGCTATCGCGAAAACAGTTATCCGGAGCCGCATGGCCAGCCCCCCAGGGTCATACCGGTCCCTCGGGTATCAAGAGTGATCTATCTGACAACCTGGTGGCCTTAACAATTGATTCGTGGGCATCCACCTACACCGGCACTTCGAGCGTGCGCTGACGCCCCTACCAATACTTTCCACTCACCCTTACGTTCACATCGCTCAGGAAGTTTCGAGCCGTTCTTGATGGCCCTTGGTCTTTGGCACAACCTGCCTTGGGGTAACGGGTCGAAATAGTGTCCCTAGACCTACGCTCTCGCTTCCTATCGTCATCATTGGCCCTGCCTAAACGCCTTCAGAGATCCTCGTGGCAATCCGTGGACGTTCAGCATGGAAAGGCGTAGAGAACCGAGCTGTAGGGCCCCGCATTCGGGCGGGTATTTAGCTTCAGAACGTGGCGGAGAGAGTGGGATTCGAACCCACGATACCCGGAGGTATACCGGTTTTCGAGTTCGGTAGTTGCCATCTTACCATGTGCCGCCGTATCTGGCGACGTGCTTTTGGGTCCACCCAATCGTGGCCATTTGCGACTGCGATGCCGTCTTGTCCCGGCCAATGCCGCCAAGAATGTCGGCAGTTTTGTCGGCAATTTGCCGTAGCTGGCTCAGGCATGAACGGGTGAGATATATTGAATCGTTTCCCATAGCTCGGCGACCGTTAGGGTTCCCGCCTTTCGGTGCATCATACGGTGGCAATTTGAACATAGAAGGGCAAGGTCTTTCAGCTTCGTGGCCTGGCCG
>JASLXV010000036.1:0-6421 GCA_030740155.1 Dehalococcoidia bacterium
GGAGCGCAGTGGGAGCAGAGTGACCGGTGTTGTCCACCGAGGTGGCACGATACCCTGCGATCGGGTGGTAGTGGCCATGGGGGCTTGGAGCGGCGGGGTTTCTTCCTGGCTCGACTTCCGGGTGCCGGTGCAGCCCCTGAAGGGCGAACTGTTGCATCTGCACTTCGACGGGAAGCCGCCCGCCATCTCCATCTACTCCCCAAAGCGTGGACACATACTCTCCCGCAAAGACGGGACTGTGGGCATAGGCTCCACCGGCAACCGCTGGCATTTCGACCAGCCGGAGGACATCGTCAAAGAGTTTGAGTCCACACCGACCGACGCCGCCAGACAGGAACTCACCCAGCGAGCGATCGTTTTGATGCCTTGCCTGGAAAGCGCCCAGGTTCTCCGCCATCTGGCGGGCCCCCGGCCTCTGCCGGCGGACGGCCTCCCCATAATCGGGCCGGTGCCAGGCTGGGATGGGGTGTACCTCGCAACAGGCCACCGTAATAAGGGCATTCACCTGAGCGCTCTCACCGGGCGGGTAGTCGCCAGTTGGATTGTCAGAGGCGCGCCGGAGAGTCCCGTCTCCGTGGAGCCCTTCCTGCCGGAGCGGTTCCTCTCCCTGGGAACCAGCCTCACCACGACACCGGAGAGGGGCGAGGAGGGTGCGCTCGGGGACGACTAGCTGCGCTTCACACCTATCCCTTCCTCTCTCAAAGTGTCTTGGCTAGACCCTTCATCCCAAAGGACCAGTGAGTGGGATGGGACACTCTGACAAGGCAATCGCTGACAGAGCAACCGCGTCTTAGGAAGTTAGAGGCACACGGTCAAGATCGAGTCAGTAGGCTGACATTCACCCCTCCCCTCCCCTCCCCTCCCTTCAGGAAGGCGATTGATGATTTAGCAAACCCGATGGCCTGTAGATCGTCTACAATAATGAGGCCGCGGCAGTAATCCAGGGCCCATTCCGGTAAGGGTATGACCTAGATTGGACAGGCGTGTTGCTTCGCATGTGATCCGTCGATCCGCATCTGGGTTGCCCCTCTCACCACCGCAGTCCAAACTTTACCGGCCACCTACACCGCCCCCCGGTTGTTGAACGTGATCGGGTGGATTTTGCAGGTAGGAGGTGAAGTTGGGATTGCGATACCGAGATCAGCGACGCCAGCACCGGCTCGCCACCTCACATGCAAGGCAACATGAAGGTCCAACCTCGAGTCAAACCTTTGCTAGAATGAACCTGGCCTGGTATTGTAGTCCCATTATCGTTGACGGACTACGCCACGTCCTTCAATTGGGCGGTGCTATAATCTGGTTCATGGGAACGGTGTTACGTTGGCCTCTGCTCTTTGCTTCAGGCGTGCTGTCACTGGCTGCCTGTGGCCAGACTGAAGTTGCCGCTACGCCGAGACCGCCCCCCACACCAGAGACGTCTGCATCACTGGTACTAACCCCTACGGCACCGCCAACACCAACGCAGACGCTAACGGGCAACGCTGCACCATCACCTTCTCCTATCCCTGCACCTACGCCCACTCTAGTTCCATCGCCAACGCAGACACTTACGGCCAACACTGCACCATCCCCTACGCCTACCCCTGCACCTACGCCCAATCTAATTCCATCACCAACGCTTGGAACCGTCCCCACTCCCTCTCCTACCTCTGGGCCTAGCCTGCTATCGGAGGCATGTGTCTCCACCAACGGAGCGGCTTCGCTCACTACACTGACTGAATCCGGCCCGATAGCACAGCCCGTCGTTCAGACCACTCAGGGGGAGACAGTTCTGTACCAGGAGGATTTCGAGAGCGGGAGGGCCGAAGGTTGGGGGACGGAGGACCCCTGGGACGTTGTCCAGGACAACCAGGGCAACTGGACGTTGAGGGGACAAGGGCATACCTGGGCCAGATATACGGGTGACGCCTGGGGGGACTACACCCTCAAGCTGCGGCTCAAGCTTGTTCGCGGGAACATTCACCTCAACTATCGAATCAGTGGCTGCACTCGCTACTTCATCGGATTCAGTGATGCAGGGTTGTCGCTGTCCAAGACCTTTCCTTGCGACAGCCATCCTCATCTTCAATCTGCGGAGAGCACCCACCCCCTGGGAAGATGGTATGACATAGAGATCGTCGGCAAGGGCAGTGATCTGAGTGTCTACGTGGACGGAGAACTCAAGCTATCCTACACCGACCCTGAGCCTCTGACATTCGGCTCCATTGCCTTTGAAACGCTGGACGACTCCGAAGCTTACATCGATGACATCGTGGTCACAGGCCAAGCGCCGCCTACCTTGGGGCTTCACTGGGTGAAGACAGGAGGACCTTTGGGTGGCCTGGGCTACGACGTGCGCATGAGGCCAGGCAGCCCCGACGTAATGTTCGTCACCGACAACTGGAGCGGCGTGAACATGAGCGTAGATGGAGGCCGCACTTGGTACGCCTCCAATGAGGGCATCATCACTCGCGCAGGAGCCTCTGGCGACGCTATTCCGATCTTCAGCCTGACGGTAGACCCACACAACCCAGACGTGGTCTGGGCTGGCACTCAGAATAATAGAGGCATCTTCAAATCCGCTGATGGCGGTGAGACCTGGGCTGAGAAGACCGACGGCGTCGTTGAACGCAACGGAATCACCTTTAGGGGCTTCACCGTTGACCCCCGCAATTCCGACATAGTGTACGCTGCGGCGGAGGTCTCCAGCTTCGCCTGGGCTGGGGAGAATCGCATGGGCCGGGAGTTTGATCTGACCCGAGGCGTAGTGTACAAAACAATCGATGGTGGCGAGAACTGGCAGGCCATCTGGCGGGGTGACAACCTGGCCCGCTACATCTGGATAAACCCAGACGACCCTGACGTGATCTTCGTGTCCACAGGTATCTTCGACCTGGAGGCAGCAAACTCCGACCACGTCCGGAACGAACCGGGCGGTGTTGGCATCCTGAAGAGCACTGACGGCGGGCAAACGTGGAAGTCTTTGGGCAGGGAGAACGGGCTGAAAAACCTGTACCTCGGTTCGCTGTTCATGCACCCAGAGGACCCCGACATCCTGCTGGCGGGGGCCGGAAACAACGCCTATCCTGCGGGCTCAGGGGTCTACCTGTCCACCGATGGGGGCGACACGTGGCAACACGTCCTGGCCCCTGGGTATGTTGTCTCTTCGGTGGAGTTTGCAACTTCGGACTCCGAGGTCGCGTACGCCGCTGGCCCGGGCCGCTTCTGGAGAAGCGAAGATGGCGGGCATAGCTGGGTGATAGTGACCGGAGGCAGTGCAGCTGGAGGGATATGGGGACCGCCGGGCGTGCGAGCCGGTTTCCCCATCGACTTCCAGGTAGACCCGCGAGACCAGGACCGCATCTTTGTCAACAACTACGGAGGCGGGAATTTCCTGAGCGAGGACGGGGGCCGCACCTGGTCGGACGCCAGCCGCGGCTACACCGGTGCCCAACTGCACGACATTATCGTGGACCCCACCGATCCCCAGCGAGTCTACGTTATCGGCCGAACCGGGCCGTTTTGCAGCGCCGATGGAGGTACCACCTGGGAGGGGCTCAACTATAAGCCCGCTACCTTCGCTGAGTGGGACGCGGTCACCCTGGACCCAGCAAACCCCCGTAATATCCTTGTCGCTGACGAGTTCGAGGGGAGTATCCTGCGCAGCGCCGACGGCGGCAGGACCTGGGATCTGGCTTTCCCGGCAGGCCGTACGCGAGGAGTCAGTGACAGGCACGGATTCAAGGCAATCGTGTATGCACCTTCTAACCCCCGCATCGTCTATGCTGGCATGAGGAAAGGCAGACGCACCATAAACGGGGGTGGCTTCTACGTCGGGCCAAGCTTCGGGGTATTCAAGTCCATTGATGGGGGGAAAAGCTGGCTTGAGACGAACCACGGCCTGGAGACGAGCGACAAGAACATCAACGCAATAGCCGTGCATTCTCGTGAGCCGGACATCGCCTACGTTGCCACTTGGCGAGACGGAATATTCAGGACCACCAACGGAGGGGAGTCGTGGCAACCCATCAATCAGGGACTGCGCGTCCTGGACATCCGTGGGCTGGCCATTGGCCCGGAGAACCCGGAAGTGCTCTATGCCGGGGCCGAGTCTGGTGGCATCTACAAGTCCATTGACAGTGGCGCTTCGTGGCAGCAGAGCATCAGCGGCATGGACCCTCAGGCATCTATCCGGGACATCGTTGTGGATCCCACTAGCTCCCAAATCGTGTACGCCGCGGACCTCCGCACCGGCGTCTATCGCTCCGATGACGGTGGAGGGCTCTGGATACGCATCAATGAGGGGTTGCGTACGCGGGCTGTCAAGGCTCTCGCTATCTCCTCAGACGGCAGCACCCTCTACGCCGCTACGGAAGGGGAAGGGGTCTTCCGGATGGACCTGAGGGAGCCGCAGGGGTAATTGCCGGATGAGACGCTGGGTTGTGCGGGTAGCGGGCGTCGCTTTGCTCTTGCTGGTGGCGTCGGTAGCCGTCAGGCAGATTTGGCAAGTAGGAGAGGTAGGCGGCCTAGTCACAGTGGAGGGCAGTCCCCTTCCAGGTGCCGTGGTGCGGGTCAAGGCCACCGAATTCGGGACCAGGAGCGATGAAGATGGCCGGTTCACGCTAAACGGTTTCCCGTCCCGGTTCAGCGTGCCCGTGACTGCTTGGGTGGATGGCTACTACGTTGGGAGCGCCGTGGCCCGGCCGTGGAAGCGCACCGTGGAGATCTCGCTCCAGCACTACTGGACCACCGACAACCCCGATTATGCCTGGATGTCTCCTTCAGTTGAGGGTCGCGCTGGCATCGCGGACTTTTTCCTCCAGACCGGCTTGTCCGCAGCGGCGCGGTTGTCTTTCAATCGCCTGTTTCTTCCCTTTTCCTCGCGCGTGACCTTGGGCTGCCGCGACTGCCACGGCCAAACAATCTACGACCAGTGGAGTCCCAGCGCCCATGCCCAGGGGACAAACAACATCCGGTTCTTGAGCATGTACAACGGTACGGATGTGCAGGGGAACAAGAGTCCGCTTACGCGCTTTGCTACGCACAAGGACTATGGCCGCTTCCCCCTGAGGCCTGACCCTGACCAGCTCTACTTCGGCCCCGGGTTCAAGCTAGATTCCCCTGAGCAAGCGGGAAACTGCGCGACCTGTCACGCCCCCACCGCAGCACTGAAGGACCCCTACGGAACGGACATCAACCTCGTCGAAGGAATAGACAGCCTGGGGACACACTGCGACTTCTGCCACAAGGTTGTGGACGTGCGGGTGAATCCTAGGACGCAGCTACCTTACGATAACATGCCTGGCGTGTTATCCATTGAACTTAGACGCCCTGATGGAGAGCCTCAGATATTCTTCGGCCCCTTTGACGACGTGGATGTCGGCGTCGACACCTTCTCACCGCTCCAGAACGAGAGCCGCTTCTGCGCCGCATGCCATAACGCCAGCTTCTGGGGGACGCCCATCTACCAGTCCTTTGCGGAATGGCTGGCCAGCCCCTACCCGCAAGAAGGCAAGACCTGCCAGACGTGTCACATGAAGCCCAATGGAGTGACCACAAACTTCGCTCCGGGACGCGGGGGCCTGGAGCGCGATCCAGAATCGATTTTCACCCATGCTTTCCCCGGAGCAGCAGATATGGACCTGCTGCAAGACACCGCCAGGCTGGAGTTGGGTGCTTATAGGGATGGCTCGCGCCTTTTCGTGGAGGTGCGGGTAACCAATGAGAACGCAGGCCATCACATGCCCACGGATCACCCGGCTCGCAACATCCTGTTGGTTGTATCAGCCACGGATGACGAGGGACGGGAGTTGGAATACGCGGGCGATCAACGGGTTCCAGAATGGGGAGGTGTCGGTGGCGACTCGAATGACTACGCGGGCCGACCTGGAAAGGGCTACGCCAAGGTGTTGGAAGAACAATGGACTGAGGTGTCTCCCACGGCGGCCTACTGGAACCCGACTGTGTTGCGAGAAGACACCCGGATTCCCGCCAAGACAACCGATGTGACGAATTACGAGTTTCTTGTCCCTTCATCGTCGGGAGAGGTTGTGATCGAAACGAAACTAGTATTCAGGCGAGCGTTCAAGTCACTGGCTGAGCAGAAGGGGTGGGATGTGCCTGACATCTTAATGGAACATGAACGGTTGGTGGCTCCCTGAACCATGTGTTGGCAACCAGCACAAATGGGACAGTTTGGGACCCGAGAGATCAGGGGTGTGGAAGAGCTTGGGTGAACTCCCTGAGGGTCCGGTTATGAAGTCTTCGCCTATCGATCGTTTGAGCCTTCACCTCCTTTCTGCGCTGTAGAATCCGTTCCCTTCTTCCTTCAAGCACATCTGCGGGTGTTACGTTGCCCAGTGCCTTGTGATACCGCCTGTAGTTGTAGTAATTGACGAAGGCGGCAAGAGCTTCTTCCAAGTCAGAGGGCATCTCGTATGGG
>JASLXV010000037.1:0-52636 GCA_030740155.1 Dehalococcoidia bacterium
TTCAGCCTGATGCCCTTGCGGTACGCCCACTCGTCCATGGTCCTACCTGCAAACTCAGGCCCGTTGTCGACAGTAATTACCTCAGGGAGTCCCCTCGTCTCGGCCAGCCTCTCCAGGACGCCGACTACCCTTGCGCCGCCAAGAGATGTATCCACCTCAATGGCCGGGCACTCCCGCGAGTAGTCATCCACTATGGTCAGTGCACGAAAACGCCGGCCGGTCACGGTGCTGTCTGATACGAAGTCCATTGACCACCTCTGGTTGGGACGCACCGGAGGTGGAATGATCACCCTAGCTCCGGCCGCACCTTTGCGCCTCCTCTTCCTCCGCAACGCAAGTCCCTCTTCTCGATAGAGACGCTCGGTCCTCTTGTGATTGACCACCAACCCTTCCCTCTTCAGCATGATATGCAGCCTGGGGCTACCAAACCGCATCCTCTCCCCTGCAAGCTCCCGCATCCTCCGGCGCAAGGCATCGTCATCACCCCGCTTTGACTCATACCGGTACACCGAGGGGAAGACGCCGGTCAGCAGACAGGACCTCCTTTCGCTCAGCCCAAGACTCTCTATGGCGTACCCAGCCGCCATCCTCCTCGCCTTGGGCTTCAGAAGTTTTTTCCCAGCAACTCCTTCAACGCCCAGTTGTCCAACGCCTGCTGGGCTACAATATGCTTCAGACGCCGGTTCTCGTCCTCAAGGGACCTCAGCCTCTTCAGCTCGCTCACCGTCAGGCCTGCGTACTTCGCCTTCCACTTGTAGAAGGTGGCTTCGCTCATCCCGTGCTGCCGGCAGAGCTCGGCCGTCCTGGCCCCGGCCTCAGCTTCGTTCAGCACCCCGATGATCTGCTCCTCCGTGTACCTCTTCCGACCCATGAGCCCTCCTTACTCGTATCATTCTAGCTGAGGACTCTACTTGCCAGTGTTACTGTTCTAGGGGGGGAACGTCAGTTCAGCATCAGTCCGCTGGTCGTGTATCTGGTCGTCCGCGACATGGATTGGAGCGCCCTTTCCGTCGAACTCCGTGATTTCCCCCTTCGCTACGCCATTGCCTCTCTCCTGATCTTCTCCGTGGCGACAGCGGTGCGCGCCTACCGATGGCAGGTATTGTTCGTCGGGGAAAAGGTCCCTCTGCACCGGCTTCTGCTCGTCCAAAACGCTGGGATAGGCCTGAACAGCCTTTCCCCCATTCGGCTCATCAGTGAAGCGGCCCAGTACGTGCTGCTGACCCTACGGTATCAGGTCAAGAAAGAATCGGTGGCTGCCACCCTTGGGGTGCAACGGGTGTTGGACTTCGTCATCAGCGCGCTCCTGCTGGGCATCGGGTTTATATTGTTGCCGGGCCTTAAAGGCTTTGCCCTCTATATTCTGGGAGCAGAGTTCCTGGCCATCCTCAGCCTGTTGGCGATACCCGCCATCATCTGGTTTGGCGCCCGGCCGGGCCTGGCCCGCGTGCCGATGCTGGCCTCGACCGCGGCCTCGTTGCGAAGGTTGCTCCAGGCCCGGCTGAAACTCACCTGGTCCTTCCTGCTGACCCTGATTTACTGGCTGATACTGGGGTTGGCCGCCTGGGTGCTGGCCTACGGCATGGGCATCGAGATTTCGCTTCTGCTGGCGACCCTGCTGGTAATCGCCACCCTGACCTTTGTCGCCTTGGTACCCTCGCTGCCGGCTTCGATAGGCACCTTCGAGTTCGCGGCGTACTACCTGCTGACGGCCTTCGGGGTCGGGCCGATGGAAGCGCTGGGGTACGCGCTGGCCCTCCACGCCATATTGTTCCTGCCCCCAATCCTGGTCGCCCTCCTGGTGATGATCAGCTGGACCCTCAAAAAGCGGGCGAAAGAAGCCGGTGCACCTGCAACCGGGGAAAGCCCGCCGGTTTCCTCCGCCTAAGGGCTGCACCCCGGCGCGCCGGTCCTGCCCGGCCGTGGGGCCGGCCCGCCGGACCATCCCTAGCAGCCCTCTTCACCCCTGCCCGTGCTTTCCGGGGCCAAACGGCCATCGCATTTTGCTCATATTACGTAAAGTGTTTAGCTAAAGCCGGCCCAGGGCGTTCCCCTATAATTGGCTGCAACCAATTTTGGCTGCCGGTCCGGGCAGTCGCATTCGATAGCAGTGGGGACGATTCAGGAGGGATGGGATGAGGCACGGGTCCAGAGCCGGAATCTTCGGCATCGGGGTATTTGCCCTGGTGTTCTTGGCCTGTACATCCGCCACACCCACGCCCACCGCCGCTCCAACTCCTTCATCGAACGACGCGCCGGCCAGCACGCCGGTTCCCACAGCCACCACGCCGCCTCCAGCCAGCACGCCGGCGCCCGCTCCCCCGACGGCCCCCAAGGTGACGCCGATTCCGGGGCCAACCGCGACGCCGGTACCCACGCCGGCGCCGGCGCCTCCTGCAGGCCGGTCCGGCGGCTCGTTGACGGTCGCCGGCTTCGCCGACATTCCCCACCGGGACGTGCATCAATCGGTCCAGGAAGCGCTGATCTCCCTGGGTCCCGGACTGGCCTACAGCCGCCTCCTCAGGTTGCGTTCCGACCCGGACCTGGGCCAGCCCAGCCTGCTCTTGGAGTGCGACCTGTGCCAGAGCTGGAGGCTGACGCCGGACTTCGCCTATGAGTTCCAGCTTCGGCCCGACATCCGCTGGCAGAACATCTCCCCGGTCGACGGCCGCGCCCTGGTCGCCGACGACCTGGTGTACAGCTACAACCGGTTGCGCACGCCGGGCTGGCCCAACGCTTCTCTGTTCTCGTCGATTGGCGAGATCGAAGTCTCCGGTCCGCTCACCCTGCGAGTCAACCTGGCCTCGGCCGACGCCGACGCCCTCTTATCCCTGGCAGACGGCCACAGCAAGATCGTGGCCCGCGAGGTCGTGGAGCAGTACCAGGACCTGCGCGACGGCCCGGTGATCGGCACCGGCGCCTGGCTCTGGGAGGAGACGGAGACGGGGACCGGCACCACGCTGAGCCGAAACCCGGACTACTTCGAGAAGGGCTTGCCGTTCCTGGACGAGTTGGCCATAAAGGTGATCAAGCCCCTGGGCGCCGGAGGCTCCGCGGACCGGGAGCGGCTGGCCGCGTTCCAGGGCGGCTTGGTGGATGTAGTGCTGCTGCCGCCATCGGAATGGCAGAAGCTACAAGCGGCCGGTGGCGACATCGGCTCGGTCCTGACCCGGCAGGCCGGTACCGGCGTTATGTTCGCGATCAACGCTCAGACACCCGTCTTCCGGAACCTGGAGGTGCGCCACGCCGTCTTCAGAGCCGTGGACCCGTGGGACTACGTCGATACCCTCTGGTCCGGGCAGGGGTTTGTGAGCTTGGGGATACCGGTGCAGAGTCCGCAATGGCTGTTGGACCGAGCGGAGATGCGCAACGACTACTTCGGCGACCCCGGCGCCGCCCGGGCGACGCTGGCCGCCGCAGGGCGCTCCGCGCCCGTGGACGTCGAGCTGACGGTGCAAACCCAGGGATCCAGGGATATCTATTTGGAGCTTGAGCAGCGGGTGGCCGGCGACCTGCGCGCAGTCGGCTTCAACCCGAAGATACGGCGGCTCAATCCAGCCCAGTTCAGCGAGACGGTCTTCGAGTACAAGGACTACCAGTTGGCCTTGGGGGTACTGCCGCCCACCTCCACCACCAACAGCTTTCTGATGGCCCTGTTGCACAGCAGCGGACGGTGGAACATCGCGGGCCACGAGGACCAGCTGCTGGATGGAATGATCGAGCAGCAGGCGGCCGAGTTCGATCCGGACCGGCGCCGAATCCAACTCCAGGACATCCAGCGCCGTGTCCTGGAGCAAGCCTACCTGTTCAGCCCCATAACCGGCACGTCCCGCTGGGTGTTCGATCCGGGCCTCAAGGGATTCCACCCCAACAGCACCCTATCCGAGTACAACTACTGGTCCCGGGCCTGGCTGGACCGGTAGCTCTTCATCCCCTTCTCCAGGGCGGTCCAGGCGAGGAGGGTGCACTTGATACGCACCGGGAACTGCATGACCGCTTGAAGGGCCTTCAGGTCACCCAGCGATTCCTCCTCCCCCTCGGCGGTCAGCTTGCCTTGCATCATATCCCGGAACCGCTGAGCCAGCCTGTCCACCTGCTCCAGTGACTTCCACCGCAACGCCTCACCCATCATCGACGCCGTGGCCTTGATGATTGAGCAGCCATCGGTCTGGATGCCGACCTCGGCGATGCGCCCGTCTTCATCCAGCTTCAGCCGGAGCGTCACCCGATCACCGCAGAAGGGATTATCCTCTTCCGCCTCCAGGTCCGCTACCGGGACCGGATCGGAATGCCGGGGGTTACGGTAATGGTCGATGATCATCTCGCCATAAAGTTCATCTAGGGGCACGTCTGGGGAACTCGGCATGTTTCTCTCAGCCAACCAGCGGGAATCCCGCCGGAAAGAATATCACAGGTTCCGGTGTAGGGGCGGGTTTCAGCCCGCCCTGCGGCGGCTCAATACTGGATACACGATTGCAGAACACTTCTCCCAGATCAACTCCGGGCTTTCTGCCCGCGCCAAATCTGCCGAGCCGACGGCCTCAGCTTAACACAAGCGGCATACGTGGAATCTTCCCGGTGGCAGCGGAAGAGGGGCCGAGGGGCCTTGCTTCAAAAGTACTTGGGACAATGTCACCCAGAGTGAAGCGAGGGGTCTGGGGTGGTGGGTCCAGGCTCCATGGGTCCAGGTTTTAGTGGAAGAGCCCCACCTCAGATTCCTCGTCGCTTCACTCCTCGGAATGACAGTTTTGAGGCGGAAGAGGGGCCGAGGGGAGTGATGCCGGGTATCGGCGGCGGGGTGGCCGCGGGGACCCGAGGCTTACTCCGAGGTAACCGCGTCGGTGCGGCCTTCCAGGGCAGCCCGCATGGCGTGCCAGGCCAGAACAGCGCACTTGATTCGGGTCGGATACTCGATGACCCCGGAAAGGGACTCCAGGTCGCCCAGGGTGTCGAAGTCCAGCTCCGCGTCCGGTTCCGTCATCATCTGATGAAAGGCCTCGAATATTTCCAGCGCCCTGGCGCTGCTCTGGCCCTTGATGCTCTGGGTCAGCATGGAGGCGGAGGCCTTGGAGATGGCGCAACCGGCGCCCTGAAATCCCACATCGGTGATGACCCCGTCGGCGACGGTGAGGTAGAGGGTAATCTTATCCCCGCACAGCGGGTTGTAACCGTCGACGGAGTGGGTCGCCTCTTCCGGTTTTCGGAAGTTGCGGGGTTTGCTGTTGTGGTCCAGAAGTATTTCCTGGTACAGGTCACTGACGCCGGTCATCAGCCAAAGACCTCCATGACCCGGTCGAGCCCTTTGACCAGTGCGTCGATCTCTTCTCTGGTGTTGTAGAAGGCCAGAGAGGCCCTGGAGGTGGCGGAGATTCCATACCGTTCCATCAAGGGCTGGGCGCAATGATGGCCGGTGCGTACGGCGATGCCCTCCCGGTCCAAAATGGTGCCGATGTCGTGGGGGTGCACGCCGTCCATCACGAACGAGAGGATGCCGGACTTTTCCGGGGCGGTCCCAATGATCCGGACGGCAGAGAGACTGGAAAGGCACGCCGTCCCATACTCCAATAGTTCCCGCTCGTAGGCCGCGATCCGGTCTATCCCCAGGCTGTTGACGTAGTCGATGGCGGCTCCCAGGCCGATGCTTCCGGCAATGTTGGGGGTCCCCGCCTCGAACTTGTGGGGCAAGTCGCCGTATATCGTTTTCTCCATGGTGACAGACTTGATCATCTCGCCGCCGCCCTGGTACGGGGGCATCGCCTCCAGCAACTCGGCCTTGCCGTAAAGGATCCCGATCCCGGTGGGCCCGTAGAGCTTGTGGCCGGAAAAGACGTAGAAGTCGCAATCCAGGCCCCTAACGTCCACGGGACAATGGGGCACGGCCTGTGCGCCGTCCAGCAACACCGGCACGCCGTGGCGGTGGGCCATCTCCACGATCTTCTTCACCGGATTGACGGTCCCCAGGGCGTTGGAGACGTGGGTGAGCGACACCAACTTGGTCCGAGGGCCCAGCAGCCGTTCGTACTCGTCGATTTGCAGCTCACCCGCATCGTTGACGGGAACCACCCGCAGGTGGGCGCCCCGCTCTTCGCACAAGAACTGCCACGGAACGATGTTGGAGTGGTGTTCCATCCGGGAGATGATTATCTCGTCGCCCGGCCCCACGTTTGCCCTGCCGAAGCATTGGGCCACCAGGTTGATCCCCTCGGTGGTCCCCCGCACGAAAATGATCTCCCGGTCCTCGGCGGCGTTGATGAACGCGCGGACCTTGCCGCGGGCCTCCTCGTAGTCATCGGTTGCCAGTTGGCTCAGGGTATGGACACCCCGGTGGACGTTGGAGTTGTTGGTGGTGTAGTACCGCACCAGGGCATCGATGACCGACTGCGGCTTTTGGCTGGTGGCGGCGTTGTCCAGGTACACCAGCGGCTTGCCGTTGACCTTTTGATCGAGGATCGGGAAGTCTTTTCTTATCTTGGCAACGTCAAACCGGGCCACGGAATTTTCCGCCACCCTCCCGTCAGATGAAAGGCTGCCGGCGGTCATTGCCCACCTCCCAATCGAAGGATTGTGGCCGGCACTGCCCGGAGGAATAGCCCGTCCAGGTAGTCGCGTAAGGGCTTCAACTTCACCGCGTCGATGATTTCGCTGGCGAAGGCGTGCACCAGCATGCGGCTGGCGGTCTCCGGATCGAGCCCCCGGCTTCGCAGGTAGAACAACGTGGTCTCGTCCATGTGGCCTGCCGTCGCGCCGTGGCTGCATTTCACGTCGTCGGCGTAGATCAGGAGGCTCGGCTTGCTGTTCACCTCCGCCTGCTCCGACAGCAGGAGGTTCTTATCGGTCTGCTGGGCGTCGATCTTCTGGGCGTCTTTTCGCACCAGCACCTGGCCCCCGAAAACCGCTTTGGACTTGCCATCCAGGATGCCCTTGTACATGAGCCGGCTGGTGGTATGGGGTTTGGCGTGATCGATGTTTATCAGGTTGTCGATATGCTGGCCGGTGGAGGTCAGGTACAGTCCGTTCAGGAAACAGGAACTGCCCGGCGCGTCCAGCAGCACCTGGAAGTCGTTCCTGGCGAGGGCGGTCCCCATGGCGAACGAGGCCGAGGAGAAAGTGCTGTCCCGGCCCAGAGACACCCGGCTGGTCCCAACGTGAAAAGCGCCGGGGCTTTCCAGCAGGAGCCGGTAGTGCTCGACGTGGGCCCCTTCTTCGGCGACGATCTCCGTAACGGCGTTCGTGAAGTATTGGGCGTCGGTGCGGCCCACGTAGGTTTCCACCAGCGTCAGCGCGGCGTTGGGGCCGGCCACGACCAGCGTCCTGGGATAGGTGACCCTGGGTTGGGCCCGCTCCGTGGTGACGAAGACCAGATGAACCGTGGCTCCGGTCTCCCGGCCGCCGGACACTTCAACGAATGCCCCGTCCGATAGGAAGGCGGTATTCAGGGCCGTAAAGCCATCGTCATCGAACGTTGCGTGCTTGGCCAGGTGATGTTCCACGACCCGGCCGTCGTTCCGGACAACATCTGCCAAGCTGGTAACGCGGACATCGCCGGCCGGCCCCGGCGCGGTGGACAGGGTCTTCGAGAACTTCCCGTCCACGAAGACCAGGCTTACCCAGCCGTCCTTCCAGGGAGCGATCCTTTTCAGGCCTGCGGAGGTAACAACGCCGTCCGGGTCCAGGTCTCTGGAATAGCTGAAGGCCGCTCTGGCTATGGGGGCGACGTTGGTGTATTTCCACTTCTCGTTGCCACGTCGAGCGGTGGGGAAACCCAATTGGGAGAAGCGGGACCACGCCTGGTCGCCCAGTTCCCGAAGCCATGGCGGCACACCGGCCCCGCCGTTTCGCCGCAGGGCCTGGAACTGGTCTGGGTAGCTTACAGGGATAGAAGGAGATTCAGTCATAAGGCAGGGACGCCGCCCGGCCGGTCACGTGCCCGCTTCCGCGGTCTCATGGATCCAATCGTAGCCCCTGGCTTCCAGTTCATGCGCCAGCTCAGGGCCGCTAGACCGGACCACACGCCCGCCTGACAAGACGTGAACGTGGTCGGGAACAATGTAGTTGAGGATGCGTTGGTAGTGGGTAACCAGCACGATGGCGTTCTCGGAGGTCCGGAGCCGGTTAACCCCGTTGGCGACGATTCTCAGGGCGTCGATGTCCAGCCCGGAATCGGTCTCATCGAGGACTGCCAATTTGGGCTCCAGGACCGCCATCTGCAAGATTTCGTTGCGCTTCTTCTCCCCGCCGGAGAACCCTTCATTAACCGCCCTTTTCACCAGGTCCGGGTCGATTTCGACCATCTTGACCTTTTCCTTGAGCAGCCGGTCGAACTCCCGGGCGCCAAGCTCTTCTTCTCCCCGGTGCTGGCGCAGCGCGTCCAACGCCGCTTTCAGGAACTGCCAGGCGCGCACCCCGGGGAGTTCCAGCGGGTATTGGAAAGCCAAGAAAACCCCGAGGCGAGCCCGAATCTCGGGCTCCAGAGCCAGAAGGTTCTCACCTTCGTAAAGGACCTCACCGCCGGTGACAGTGTACTCCGGCTTGCCCGCCAGAACGCTGGCCAGAGTGCTCTTACCGGAGCCGTTGGGCCCCATGATGGCGTGGACCTCTCCGGCGTGAACCGTGAGGTTTACGCCCTTCAGTATCTCCAGGTCGCCCGCCGATACGTGAAGGTCGCGCACCGCCAGCAGTGGTGTATTGTTGCCAGAGTTATTCACGCTCATCTACCCGACCGCCCCTTCGAGACTGACCTTGAGCAGTTGAGACGCTTCCATGGCGAACTCGAAGGGCAATTCCTGGAAGATACCACGGCAGAACCCGTTGATGATCATGTAATGGGCATCCTCCGCCGAGATACCCCGTTGCTGACAGTAGAAGAGCTGCTCGTCGCTCACCTTGGAGGTCGAGGCCTCGTGCTCCATCCGGGCCGTTTGATTGCGAACCTCGATATAGGGCACGGTGTGGGCCCCGCACTGGTCGCCGACCAGCAGCGAGTCGCACTGGGTGAAGTTCTTGGCGTTGGTGGCCGAGCCCATTATCTTGACCAGACCGCGATAGGTGGCGTTACCGTGGCCCGCGGAGATCCCCTTGGCCACGATTGTGCTCTTGGTGTTCTTTCCCTGGTGGATCATCTTGGTGCCGGTGTCGGCCTGCTGGAAGTTGTTGACCAGGGCGACGGAGTAGAACTCTCCGACGGAGTTGTCGCCTTGCAGGATGACGCTGGGGTACTTCCAGGTAATCGCCGAGCCGGTCTCCACCTGGGTCCAGGAGATCTTGGAGTTTCGGCCCCGGGCCATCCCCCGCTTGGTGACGAAGTTGTACACGCCGCCCTTTCCCTCTTTGTCCCCCGGAAACCAGTTCTGGAGTGTGGAGTACTTGATCTCCGCGTCGTCCAGGGCGATCAGCTCCACCACGGCCGCGTGCAACTGATGGGTCTTTCTCGCGGGCGCGGTGCAGCCCTCCAGGTAGCTGACATAGCTGCCTTTGTCGGCGATAATGAGCGTCCGCTCGAACTGGCCGGAATCGGCCTGGTTGATGCGGAAATAGGTCATCAACTCGATGGGGCAACGCACCCCCGGAGGTATGTAGGCGAAGGAGCCGTCACTGAAGACCGCCGTGTTGAGGGTGGCGTAAAAGTTGTCGGTGTAAGGGACCACCGAGCCCAGGTATTTCTTCACCAGGTCCGGGTGATCGCGGATGGCCTCGCTGATGGGACAGAAGATGATCCCAGACTTCTTCAGGGTCTCCTGGTAGGTGGTGGCCACCGAGACGCTGTCCAACACCGCGTCCACTGCCACCCCGGCCAGCCTCTCCCGTTCGGCGAGAGGAATCCCCAGCTTGTCGAAGGCCGCCAGCACCTCCGGGTCGACCTCGTCTAGGCTTTTAGGAGCGTCTGATTTGGAGGTAGGTGCGGCGTAATAGTGGATGTCCTGGAAGTCGATGGGCGGATGTTGAATGTTGGCCCATTTCGGCTCTCGACCGTCTAGCTTGAGCCAGTGGCGGTAGGCTTTGAGCCGCCATTCGAGCATCCACTCGGGTTCGCCTTTCTTGGAGGAAATCAACCGGACTACATCTTCGCTCAACCCCTTGGGGAAAACATCGGTCTCGATGTCGATGGTAAATCCCCATTTGTAGTCGGTCTCCAGTTCGCCAGCGGTTGCGGTCCGCGAAATGATCTTGGGTGTGGCCATTCACTCGCCCTTCGGGTGGCGGACGGTAGACCCGCCAGCCCGTGCCAAATATCCTTCGGGGTCGCCATGGGACAAGGGTATTGTCGACTTAATGGGTCAACAATTATCCTATCACCCAGGTCATCTAGTGTCAACGCGGTTTGCCGGAGTGTGGGCAGCGCAGCCCTCCACCCAAAGGGGGCACGCGCAACTCAACGACTCGTGGCCGAAGTTCTCCACTCACTCTCAAGCAGTCCGTAGAGCAGGGTATCCCACCAGCGCCCTTTGAAGTGCTCATTCTCTCGCAACCGGCCTTCCGGCCGCAGTCCCACCCGCTCCAGCACCCTCGCGGAGGCAGCGTTGTCGGCGATGCACCAAGACGAGATGCGGTGTAGTCCCAACTCCCGGAATCCAAAGTCGACGATAGCCAGAGCGGCCTCCGTGGCATATCCTCGGCCCCAGTATTCCGGCGCTAGCTCATAACCGATATCCGCTTCCCAGTCATTTTCAGGTTTACGCCGAATCCCGATATTGCCGATCACCTGCCCGCCGTCCGGAAAGGTGATTGCGAACTGGAAATTGCGCCGGGGTCGCTCCGTCTGCTGGTCTACAAACAATTTAACGAAGCGCCGCACCTCAGCCTCAGTGCGGTCGGCCCAAGGGTAGAACTGGAGATAACGCGGATCGCGTTGATAGGCCAGCACGTCGGGCCAGTCATCAGTTACGAAATCGCGGAGGAGAAGTCGCTCTGTGGCAATGCGCATAGCAGTTGGTTACACGAGCCCCAATTGATAGCCTCTGGCCCTCTTGTTCCCGATCAATGCCGGACAACCGATCAGCCTGCCGGTGTTACTCGTTGCAAGCGTGCAGTTCTCCAGCGACTCCTCAATTTGTCCTCGCGTAACCAGTACGTCAGGTGGCTTCGCACTTGCCTCCTGGTTTAGATGCGATTGGTCTACCCGGTGTGGCCCAAGCTTGATCGCGGCACGTCACGCCGTTTGACTCCAAAGACACCGGGAGAGTATAACATCCTGCAAAGGGGGCGGACGGAATGGCACTCAGCTACCTCCTCGGCGATTGCCACACCCACCTGGACCAGTACGCCGCCGCGGAAATCCCGGAAATCCTGGAGCGGGCCGGTGAGGCCGGTGTCGGCTTCGCGGTCTGCGCCGGGACCACGGTGGAGTCCTCGCGGGCCTGCGTCCGGATGTCCGAGCAGTACGACGCGCTCTACGCCGGGGTCGGCATCCACCCGATGCAGGCCGACCAGCCCATCGATGAGGCCGTCTACGCTCAGCTCGAGGAGTTGGCCAAGGGGAGCCCGAGGGTGGTGTGCATCAGCGAGATTGGGTTGGACTTCCTGCCCACTTCTCCCAGCCACGATATTCAGTTCCAGGCGTTCCGGCAGCAGATTCGCCTGGCCCTCAGCCTCAAGCTGCCCATAATCTTCCACTCGCGGGAGTCCCATCCGGAGGTGCTGCGGACGTTGCGGGAGGAGGGAGCCGGAGAAGTGGGCGGCGCGATGCACTACTTCCAGGGAGACGAGGCCACGGCGCGGGAGGCCATCGACGTTGGTTTCTACATCTCTCTGGCCCGGCCGCTGCTCCGCCTGCCCGAGTTGCAGGAGGCGGCCAAGGCATTACCGCTGGAGAACATCGTCCTGGAGACCGACGCGGCTCCCCAGCCGTTCAAGAAGTACCGGAGCAACTGGACCGAGCCCCGCCACACTCAGGATGTCGCCCGGTGCCTCGCCGAGTTGAAGGGGATAACGTTGGAAGAGGTGGCCGAGGCCACCACCCGGAACCTGACCAGGCTGCTGGGACTGGAACACCTGGCCGGGCCCAGATAGCGGGTGATGGCAGGCCCTGGTGATGGCAGACTCTAATGAAGAGCGGACGTCCCGGTTGGAGAGTGGAAGCCAGCCTCCCCCGGTCAACTTCCATCAGCTATACATCTTCCACGCGGTAGCCTCCCACCTCAGCTTTTCCCGGGCCGCGAAGGCCCTTGGAATCACCCAACCGGCGGTATCCATCCAGATTCACGAGCTGGAGAAGTCTCTGGGGGTGACCCTGTTCCACCGGCAGCCCAGGGGCCTGCGGATTACCGAAGTGGGCGAGACTGTTTTGGCCTACTCCCAGCAGATATTCTCCCTGTCCCAGAAGCTCACGGAGACGGTGCGGGAGATTCAAGACCTGACAACGGGCCATCTGACGCTGGGGGCCAGCACCACGCCGGGAGAGTTCGTGCTGCCGGTGGCCGTGGGCCGGTTCCGCCAGCTCTACCCCGGCATCCGGGTCAAGCTGGTCATCGCCAACACCCGGATCATCATCCAGCGCCTGTTGAATCGCGAGATAGACCTGGGCATGGTCGGCGACCGGCCCCAGAACCGTTCCGGCGAACTGGAAATGGCCAACTACCTAGACGATGAAATCGTTCTGGTGGCCGCACCCACTCACCCATTGGCCCGCCACCGGACGGTGACACCGGATCAGGTGGCCGCCGAGGGATTGATCGTCCGGGAGGAAGGATCGGCAACCCGCCGGTCCGCGGAGAGGCACTTCAAGAGTCTCGGAGTGTCTCCTCAGGTAGTCCTGGAACTGGGCAGCAATCAGGCGGTGAAGCAAGCCGCGGCCGCCGGAGGGGGAGTTGGGGTAATCTCCCGCTTGGGAATTGCCGCCGAGGTCAAAGCCGGAATGCTGGTTGTGCTGAATGTGGCCGGCTGGGACTGCCGCCGCTCTCTCATTCTGGTCCATCCCAAGGACCGGTACCTGTCGCCGGCGCAGAAAGCCTTCCGCCACTTCCTGCTCACCGAGCACCCCGGGCCGGCCATCGAGGACTGAGGCGCCGTCCCGTAAATAGCTCAACATCGGCACGGTGGTGCGGCCTTCCCTCCCGCCGATTCGTCATCCCGGCGGAGGCCGGAATCCAGAGAAGCCCCGCCGGGATGACGGGCCGCGTATAGGAGCGGCCACTAGACGCTAGACTTCGGCTCCCCGCCCTGCCGCGCACGAAACTTTTTCGGCCCACAGCTGCAACGGCCATCGCACCGGCGGCCAAATGCCAAGGGAGCTACGGTGGGCCCCCACATGAATCACCCTTTGTAAAGGGGGACTCAGGGGGATTTCCTCGTCTCATACCCGGCCAAGGTGAGGCCCCGAGTCCATGGGCACCCGCCTTCGCGATAGTCATTAGCTGGTAATACCGGCGTCAGACCAAAGATTGAGACTAACCCGAGACGATGATACCATTAGAAATACCCTCGTACAGAAACTTCCCTTCGGGAGATTAGATATATGTCACCGGAACAACACCTAATTGCCCTCAAAGAGTGGGCGGTCACGGTTCAGGCCCTTGCCCAGGGCCGGCAGATATTGCTATTGCGCAAGGGCGGCATACGGGAGCCGGGCAAGGACTTTCGGGTGGACCATACCGAGTTTCTGCTCTACCCAACCTACGAGCACCAGCGAGAGGACCTGCTGAAAGACGGATACCAATCGGCGTTACTCGGCCTCCTTGAGGAGCCCCGTCCGGAGGGGCAAATCACCTTCTCCCATTGGGCCAAGGTAGAGGAAGTCATCGAGCTATCCCAACAGGAGAAGGTCTACGATCTATCGCCCCATCACATCTGGACCAACGCCTACGCCCAGTCCCGGCTCCACTGGAAGCCGAAATTGCCCCTGGCGTTGATGCTGCTTCGCGTGTACCAACTGGAGAAGCCGGTCGACGTTCCGGCGCTGCCCGAGTACCGGGGGTGCACGTCCTGGATAGAGATACTGGACCGGGTGCCCATGGGCAGCCTGCGTCCGGTGCTCTCGGACCATGATTTCCGTCGCCAGGTGGATGATATCAAGAACTGCTTGGGACTGGCCCTCTCCTCCGCCTAGGGGCCAGGGAGCGCAGGGTCCGACGGCGAATCCTCTTCCAGCATCTCTCTTCTAACGTGCGTTGTACGGGGACCGCTCGTGCCGCGTCGCGGGGAGGAGAATTACCTTCCTAACCAATCCAGCGATGATGGTGAAACATAGGCTATGAAGTACCGGCAACTGCCCCGCACCGAGCTACTGCTGCCCGAGGTGGGTTTTGGCGTTTGGACCGTGGCTACCGACTGGTGGGGCCGGATGTCCGAGGAACAACGGGCCGCCCTGCTGGAAAACGCCCTGGAGCTTGGAGTTACCTTTTTCGACACCGCCGACACCTACGGCGAAGGCTACGGCGAAGAGATCCTGGCCAAGGTGCTGGGCCATCGCCGCCAGGAACTGGTCCTCTCCACCAAGTTCGGGTACGACTTTTACGACAAGACTGTGACCCGGGAGGGACACCAGGAGCGCCCTCAGAAGTTCGACCGGGAGTTCGTGATCTTCGCCTGCGAGCAGAGCCTGCGCCGTCTCCGCACCGACTACATCGACCTCTACCAGATCCACAATCCAAAGAACACCATCCTGGACCGGGACGAGCTATTCGAAACCCTGGAGCAATTGCAGTCCGAGGGCAAAATCCGATACTACGGCGTCGCCCTAGGTCCGGACATCGGCTGGTTCGAAGAGGGCGAGACCGCGATGCGCCGGCGGCACGTGGACAGCGCGCAGATAATATATAGCATCCTGGAGCAGGAGCCGGCGCGAGACTTCTTCCCCATCGCCGCGGAAGAGCAGGTGGGTTTGCTCTCACGGGTCCCCCACGCGTCGGAGGTGCTCACGGGCCGCTACGTGGAGCCGCCCACTTTCGAGGCGAGTGACCACCGGTCTCTCCGCCGCGTGGAGTGGATGAGGCAGGCCCTACAAAGGCTGGAGACGGTGAAGTTCCTGGCCCACGAGGACATGGACCGGACCATGGGCCAGGCAGCCATCAAGTTCTGTCTGGCTCAGCCAACCATCACCTCGGTGCTTCCCAACTTCACCAACCTGGAAGAGCTTCGGGAGTACACCGCCGCGCCGGATGTCCTCGATCTGAGCCGGGAAGAGATTTCGCGGCTGGAGGATCTGTGGCGGACCGGCTTCACTATGGAAGAGCCAACGCCTGAATTCCGGGAAATCTAAACCCCCGGCCCTCTTGAGCGCTGGCACCCCAAAATGCTACCTTAGTCACATATCCGGCCGCGATGGATGGGCCGTAGCGGTTAGTGTAGAATGTTTGCGCGTCGCCATGACGGGTGACATCGACATGTAGGAACCGGTCGCTCCGCCGTAGTCGGACGAATGTCACCCTGAGTTTCCACGGGCCGGGACCAATCCGGCCCAAAGGTTCACAGCTTCGAAGGCTGCTGGGGCAAGGATGAGCGTGAGCGGCGGGGCCAAGCTTTCCGCCCCACACCGGATACCCGGTCTCCCGCCTCTGATTGGCTCAGGGGCGCCGTTAGCCCGCATTGCAACTTCCGCCGGTCTATCAATTCAACACTGGGACGGGGTACACTGCGACGGCGAGCGGCCATCCGATCGGCTGCCGCGCTTTGCCGGGGCAAGAAAGATCGCAACACCAGGTAATCAATCATTAACTAGACGAGCCCCTGGGCATATCGCTGGGATTCCGCCCCAATTGCCCATGGACACCAGGGAAGGAGCAGGCAATGAGCACAGATGTCTCGAGCGACAAGAAGTTAGTGTACCGGTTTGATGAAGGGGACGCTTCGATGGGTGTCTTGCTGGGCGGCAAGGGAAGCAACCTCTGCGAGATGGTCCGGCTGGGATTGCCGGTACCCCCTGGGTTCGTGATCTCCACCGAAGCCTGCCTGGACTACTTCACCCTGGACCACCAACTACCTGCCGGGCTGCTGGACAGTGTCCGGGAGAACGTGCACCTCCTGGAGAAATCCTTGGGCCGCGAGTTCGGCTCGTCGAGCAACCCGCTCCTGGTCTCGGTCCGATCCGGGTCGAGGATTTCGATGCCGGGCATGATGGACACCATCCTCAACCTGGGGATCAACGACGAAGTCGTCCAGGGCCTGGCCTCCATGATGGGCGATGCCCGCCCGGCCTACGACGCCTATCGCCGCTTCCTGCAGATCTACGCCGACGTGGTGCTGGAGATCGACCTCGGCATCTTCGAGGAGATTCTGGCCGGCCACAAAGAGCGGGCCGGAGTAATCCAGGACCACGAGCTGACCGCGGACGTGCTGCGGACTGTCGTGGCCGATTTCAAGGCGGCCATCAAAAAAGCCACGGGGGCCGAACCTCCGGCCGACCCCTGGCAGCAGCTTGCCGCGGCGGTGGAAGCAGTATTCCGAAGCTGGAACAACGCCAGAGCGGTCTTCTACCGCGACTTCCACGGTATCAGCCACGACATGGGCACGGCGGTGACAGTCCAGGCCATGGTGTTCGGCAACCAGGGGCCGACCAGCGCCACGGGGGTGTTGTTCACTCGCAGCCCGGCAAACGGGGAGCGGAAAATCTACGGCGAGTTTCTTCCCAACGCCCAGGGCGAAGATGTGGTGGCCGGCGTCCGCACTCCAGAACAGATCGCCAACCTGGCCGATCTCTTACCCGAGGCATCCACTCAGCTGATGGACCTGGCGATCCAACTGGAAGTCCACTATCGGGACGTTCAAGACATTGAGTTCACCATCGAAACCGGCCGCCTGTTTATCCTTCAAACGCGTAGTGGCAAGCGCACGCCGTTGGCCTCGGTTACCACGGCGGTACAAATGGTCAAAGAAGGCTTGATCCAGAAGGAAGACGCTCTGCTCCGGGTGAACCCCGAAGAGGTGGTTCAGCTCTTGGTGCCCCAGTTCAAGGTGGACGTCAAGTCCGACCGGGTGCGTTCAGCCCTCTTGGCCCGGGGCTCGGGCGCTTCACCGGGCGCCGCCACCGGCAGGGCGTATTTCGACGCCACCCGGGCCGCCACGGCAGCGGAGGAGGGCGTGGCGGTGATCCTGGTCCGGCCCGAGACCAAGCCCGATGATATCCATGGGATCGCAGCGGCCGCCGGCGTGGTGACCAGCCGGGGCGGCGCCACCAGCCATGCCGCCGTGGTAACCCGGGGGATGGGCAAGCCCTGCATCGTGGGCTGCGAGGCGATCAAGGTGGACCTGGAGCGGCGGGTCCTTGTCGCCGGCGGCCAGACGGTCCGGGAGGGCGAAAGCATCAGCATGGACGGCACCAGCGGGAATGTCTTCCTGGGTGAAATAGAAACGGTGCAGCCCGCCCTTGAGGACATCCCTGAAGCGATCGAACTGCTCGGTTGGGCGGACGAGGCCCGCAGGTTAGGGGTATGGGCCAACGCCGACACCCCCAACGACGCCACCCAGGCCCTGGCCATGGGCGCGGAAGGCATCGGCCTGTGCCGCACCGAGCACATGTTCCTGGACTTACAGCGGCTCCCGGCGGTACGCCGCATGCTGCTCAGCGCCGACGCGGGCGAGCGATGGCGGCAGGAACACCCGGAGCTGACCGGGAATCCCCTCGGCACGCCCGGCCTGCCTCCGGACGTCGAAAGCTTCTTCAGCGCCTTGGCCGAGGTGCTGCAGCTTCAGACCGATGACTTCACCCAGATCCTGCGGGCAATGGGCGCCCGTCCGGTGATAATCCGGCTGCTGGATGCGCCCCTCCACGAGTTCCTGCCGGCCTATGACACGCTGCTGGCCGAGGTGGTGGAGATGCGGACGCGGGGAACGTCGCCCGCCGGGGAGCTTCGGGACAAGGAGACGTTCTTGAGTCTGGTGGAGTCGCTTCGGGAGGAGAACCCGATGCTGGGACACCGGGGTTGCCGGCTGGGACTGACCTTCCCGGCGATCTACGAGATGCAAGTAGAGGCAATAATTACCGCCGGCGCCAACCTGATCAAGGAAGGGATCGAGGTGCATCCGGAGATCATGATCCCCTTGACCGTTCACGTGGAGGAAATGATCCGGTTGCGCCGGAGTCTCACCGCGCTGGCCACCCGGATGCAGGAGCGCCTGGGCGTCACCGTTCCTTACAAGTTCGGCACCATGATCGAGACCCCTCGCGGGGCACTGACCGCCGGCGACATTGCCCGGGAATCGGACTTTTTCAGCTTCGGGACCAACGACCTGACGCAGATGACCTTCGGATTCAGCCGCGATGACGCCGAAGGCAAGTTCCTTCGGGCCTACGTCAGCGAGGGCATTCTACCCGCCGACCCGTTCGCCACCATGGACGCCGACGGTGTGGGCGCCCTAGTACGAATCGCGGTGCAGGCAGGACGGCAGACCCGGCCGGACCTGGAGATAGGAATCTGCGGAGAGCACGGCGGCGACCCGGCAAGCGTCAGGTTTTGCCACCACGCCGGACTAGACTACGTGAGTTGCTCCCCCTTCCGCGTGCCGGTGGCCCGGCTCGCGGCGGCCCAAGCGGCGCTTTCGTCGGAGTAGGGTGACTGGGTACCCTACCCGGCATCAAGGCGCCGTGACCTACCGGAAAAAAACCTCTATAGAGTTGGCTTACCGCCTCTTTCTCCGTACATCGGTATGAGGTGAGCGTCTCTAGATACTGGTGCATGCGAAGATCTCTATCTTCTTCTTCGCGGGGTGTCAAGATGTCCCCGTTCACCAAGATGCGCGTGGCGTAGTCCCGCAAAGCTGTCAGGTGTTGGGCCGTCGACTCTTTGCGATCCGCCGACGTTGCGATAACCATGGTGCCCCTCCCTCCGTGGTGCTCTCGCTCGGAATGCCTCCGGTTCCCCTATTAACACCTTACCCTCGCGCACCGTTGCCAAAGTAGTGGGAAACCTAACAATTCCTTTGGGACTTTCTCCCTTGATTGGTTCCCCAGGGCAGATGCTGCTCTCTAAATGGCGCCTTCCCCCAGCTACCATCCGCTCCCCCAGCCGCCGAAGACAGAACACGATAGAGGAAGATTGACCGGTAGGTCCCGCCTTAGCGCCCAGGTGAACCGGCCGGGTCCGGCGCCGCACAAGAGGGCCTTGCCCCAAAATCGCCATGGAATATGCAATCCCGAGTAGAGCGGGGGTCCGGAGCATGGGTTCCAGGTTACCGAGGAGGAACATCGAACCGGATTCCCCGTCGCCTCGCTCCTCGGGGTAACGGTCTTGAAGCGGATCCGCCTACGGCCGGCCGGTGCACCGCTTCAGGTTTGCCTGGCCCGGTAGCTCAGCTCGAAAAGCTCGCCGAGAATATCGAAGAAGCCCGGTCCGTCCACCGGCCCGGCGACCGCGACCGGCCCATTCGCGGCGATCACCCGCGTCTCCCCCCAGCGAGCCGGGTCGGCAATCTCGACGGTCAGGGTCAACTGCTCGCAGGTGGCCAACCGCGGGTCCAGGGCCACCGCCAGGGCCAGGGGGTCGTAGAACTCGAACCGCTCCCGCAGGGGGTCCCGGTGGAACCAATTGCCAAGGAGTTGAACCGCCAGCCGGCCCAGATGTGAGGAGGTTTTCCTACTGCCCAACTCGTCCCTGGTCACGGTAACCTGGCGTGCCGCCCCGAGGTCCACCAAGGTCAACGGAACCCCGGAAGACAAGACCTGATGGGCAGCCATCGGGTCGCTGTAGAAGTTGAATTCGGCGTTTGGGGTAACGTTCCCTGCCACGTTGACCGCCCCGCCCATGACCACCAGCGAGGCCGCCCGCTCCAGCGCCCCGGGATGCCGCCGCAGCAGGTGGGCCAGGTTGGTCAGCGGGCCCAACGCCACCAGGGTGATCTGGCCTGGGTAGCTCTGGAGCCGGGCGGCCAGGAAGTTCGCGGCCCCGGGTTCCACGGGCCTGCCTTGGGGCTCGGGTAGCCGCCGCGAGAGCCCGCCAGGCCCGTGGAAGCGGTAGGCGTAGGAGTAGCGGCCCCGGATGGGCCGGGCGGCGCCGCGAGCCACGGGTATTTCCGGCCGGCCGGCGTACTCCAGCAACGCCAACGCGTTCCTGGTGCCGCGGGCCAAGGTGACGTTGCCGCCCACCGTGGTCAGGCCAAGCAGGTCCACGCTGGGGCAGGCCAGCGCCATTAGTAGTGCGATGGCGTCGTCCACCCCCGGATCGGTATCGATGATTAATTCGATGGGTCGGCCCTTGCTCTAGCCGGTTCTTTGCCAACAACGCGGGAGTTGGCGTAGGCGCTCAAGGCTTCCGAGGAGGTGTGCCAGAACCGGTACCCGGTCGCCCGGTGCAGACCTCCCGTGTCGAGCACCATCGGATACCGCACCAGGTCCAGTCCGCAGGAGGTGGACTCGCGTTGGATTCCGAGCTTCCAGGTTAGCTGAACCAGCGGGTAAGCCAGCAACGGCGGCAGACTCACCAGCTTGCTCTTTATCATTTTGGCCATCTCCCGGTAGAACACCACGCCTTCGCCGGCCACGTTGAAGACGCCGGGCAAGCCCCGTTCGATGATGATGGTCAGCACTCTGGCCAGGTCATCCTCGTACAGAAATTGAAGGGGGGGGTCGTAATCCAGCACCCCCAGCAACCACGGCCGGAAGAAAGCCTTGGTGACGGTATTGGCCGCCGTGGGACCCAGCACAATGCACGGACGGAGGACCGTAACCGTCATCCTTTGATGCTCCTGGGCAAACTCGCCGATCATCTGTTCAGCCAGGAATTTGTCGTAACCGTAGGGGAAATCCGGCGCCGGCCGCAGGGGGGCCGCGTCGGTCAAGGGAATGGGATTGTCCTCGTGAGCCCCGTAAACCGTGTGGGAGCTGAGGTAGATGAAGTGGCGCACCCTGGCCCGCAGGCAGGAATCCAGGACCGCCTTCAGAGCGTCCAGGTTGGCCTGGCGAATTGAAGCAACTTCACGACGGTTGCGGCCCCGCCTGGAAATGAATGCCAGGTGCACCAGGGTGGTGACCCGGTTGCGGCGCAGAACATCCTCAATGGACTCCGTAACGTCCTGGCGGTGAACGGTGATGTTGTGGATCGGGAAAGGCAGGGGATTGATATCGATGGCCACGAGCTTGCGCTGCGCCCCTTCTTCCTCCAGGTTCTGGAGCAGGCTGGTTCCAATGTACCCGGAGGCGCCGGTGACGGCCACCACCGTATCCCGTCGATCTTCAGTCACTGTGGTCTCTCCAGCCCCTCACCCGGCCGGAAGGCCGTCCGGGGTTTCCCGGCGTCCCATACTGAGCCCGGCCGCAATCCGGCACTTCGTCCCAAATAGCGTGGCCCAAAGAGACTAACTGGGCCTTCTCGAGAAATCAAGCCACCCGGGCGGCAGGCAGGGCGGGCCGGGTATATTTCGAAAAGGACGAGCAAAGACAATCTTACCCGCGGGTTGGCGGCAGAAGGGGCAGCACGCTGGACAACCAAGTCTGAGCGGTAACCCGCACCTTCTCCGGTTTACTCAAAGAGATCCGGTGGTTCAGGACGTCGTAACCGGCGTCTTCGATACGATCCAGCACCTTCCGGTACAGTTGGCCGAGCACCGCGGGGCAGGCCCGGGAGCGAAACGAGAGATAGGGCAAAAGCTGAAATCCGCTCCGGAAGTACCATTTGGCGCGGTCGGCTTGATGCCGCATCAACTCGATGAAGGCCGGGTTGACGACCCGGGCCTGCAATTCCGCCTCCGAATACCCGAAGCGGGCCATCTCGTCCTGGGGCAAGTAGATCCGGCCGAACTCCAGGTCCTCCCGCACGTCCCGGGCGATGTTGGTCAGCTGCATGGCCAGCCCCAGGTCAATGGCGTGCTCCTTGGCCGCGGGGTCTTTATACCCGAAGATTTGGATGCAGATCAACCCCACCACCGAGGCCACCTGGTAGCAATACCGGCGCAGTTGCTCGAAGTCTTCGTACCGGTCTTTGACCAGGTCGCACTCGACCCCGGATATGACCTCTTGGAAGTATTCCTGGGGAATATCATACCGCTCGGCGACGTCGGCCAGGGCCATGAAAACCGGGTCGCCGGGGTGCCCCAGGTAGGTTTTTTCAAGCTCTTTTTGCAAACCGGCCAACGCGGCAAGCTTCTCATCTTGGGAGCCCAACCGGTCGACGGCGTCGTCGCAGTACCGGCAGAACGCGTAGGCCACGTAGATGGCCCGGCGCCGCACTGCCGGGAGCGTCAGGAAAGCGTAGTAGAAGTTCTTGGCTTCCCGTAGCGTGATCGACCGGCACTCGTCGTAGGCCAAATCCAGATCTGTCACGGCGCGCCTTTTCGACCCGAACCGACTATTCCCCGGGCCCTGGTTATTCCCCCACCACCTGCACCATCACCTCCCTGGGTCGCGCACGGTCAAGCTCGATGAAAAAGATGCTCTGGTAGGGGCCAAATTGCATCAGCCCGTCGATTACGGGCACGGTCTCGCTGGTACCCAGCAGCAGGTGTTGCACGTGGGCATGGCCGTTGGGTGACTCATCTGAACTCATATTGACGGTCCGGATACTGAAGTCGTTGTGGTCGTACCCGCCGTTGCGGGGCGACATCTGCTCCAGGAATTTGGCCATATCCTGGAGCAGCAGTGGCTCGTTCTCATTGATTTTCACCGCGGCGGTAGTGTGTTTGGAGTAGACCACCGCGAAGCCGTTGCTGACGGTGGATTTGGCCACACATTTGCAGACCCAGTCGGTGATATCAATGAACTCCGGCGCCCTTTGAGTGCTTAACTGGAGGCAAAAAGATTTGCTTTTCATTATGTTTTCCGATCCTTCCTGTCTCCCTGCGATTGGAAATGCACCGTCGGTCACAACGGTCTCGGTTTTTCTCTGGGCATCGCCCTTTGCGTTGAGAAGCCTAGCATACCGGCCCAAGGCCATCAACGGCCAGGTGTTCCGGTACAGGTGGTAGTTGATCATGAATCCGGCCGGCATATCCAGCCCCTGGTGGCCTCGTTCTCCGGGTCTTGGAAGGGTATCCACCCGCTCTCCCACGCCATAGCCGGGGAAACCGGTGCCGGTGAAATACGGCTCGTCCCAGCAACCATCCCGGTTCTGGGTAGTCAGCAAGTAGCGGATTCCCCGTTGGGTTGCCGGGTGGGCATCTTCCCCCGCGGCCAGCAACGCCATCAAGGCCCAGGCGGTCTGCGAGGCCGTGCTGGCCCCTACCCCACGGAGCGCCGGGTCAACGTAGGAACCGCAGCTTTCCCCCCAACCGCCATCACCATTCTGGTGGGCCAGAATCCAGTCCACGGCCCGGCGGATGTAGGGTTGGTCCCTGTCTTCGCCCATGGCGGCCAGCGCCGGCAACACGGCCCCGGTCCCGTAGACGTGGTTGACGCCCCAGCGCCCGAACCAGGACCCGTCTTCTTCCTGCTCTTGACGTAGATAGGCGTAAGCCCGGCGCAGGGCCGGGAAGTGGCGGTCGTAACCCAGCCGGCCAAACATCTCCACCAAGTGAGCGGTGACATCCGCGCTGGGTGGGTCCAAAGTCTCTCCAAAGTCGGAGAAGGGAAGCATGGTAAGGTGCTTGCGGCCATTGTCCTTGTCGAAGGCGGCCCAACCGCCGTTCTTGGATTGCAGGGCCAGCAGCCACTCAACACCGCGGCCGATGGCCTGCTCGCGGAGATGGTCAATCGCAGGGTCGAGGCGGGCCGAAGTGAGAGCCACTACCACTTCCGACGCGTCGTCGATATCCGGATACCGGTCATTATGGAACTCGAAGGACCAGCCGCCGGGTTGGGTGTTCTTGGCCCGGACCTGCCAATCGCCGGCGGTCAAGATCTGCTGGTCCAGCAGCCAGCGGGTGGACCGGCGCACCATGGGATCGTCCTCCGCCACCCCGGATTCCAGCAGGGCCTGCTGCGCCAGACAGGTATCCCAAACCGGGGACATGCAGGCCTGGACCATGCAGGTATCTTCGTCCTCGATGGCATATCCCTCGAATCCCGCATACCCTTTTTCCATCACCGGGTGGCCGGGTGGAAACCCCAGGTGATGCAATGCGATGAGGGAGTAGACCCAGGGCGGCTGGATCCCGGCCCAGCAACCGTCCGCTTCTTGATGATCCAGGATCCAGTCGACGAGTCTCTTCTCCGCCCTCGCCCGTAAGGGGTGAACCGGAAACTTCCGGTACAATCCGGCAATCCGGTCCAGGCGGTGCAGCACCCCGGCCCAGCCCCACCCGGTCTTGGGCTTGGGAAGCGAGTAATCGGTCTCGTTCCGGGGCAGGGGGTAAATCTCGTCGATGCAAGCCGACTCGGGCACGGGGCAACTGGGCCGGTGAGTCAGAATGAGAAGCATGGGCACCATGGTGGCCCGGGCCCAACTGGCGAACTCGTATAAGTTGAAAGGGACCCAGGAGGGCAGAAAGATCATTTCGGGGGGCATGTTGGGCGTGCCCCGCCAGTCCCACTGCCCAAACAGGGCCAGCCAAACCTTGGTGAAGACGCGGACTTTGGGCACGCCCCCCCGAGACATGATAAAACGCCGAGCCCGGCGCAGAGGTCCTGAATCCGCGGAGTAGCCGGCCAGTTTCAAGGCAAAGTAACACTCCACGGAGGTGCTCAAATCTCCGGGGGCCTGGTAGTACTGCCCCCAGGAGCCGTCCTCCCGCTGTTTGCTCAGGATGTAGTTGGTGACCTTACGCCAGCGCTCCCGGTCCTTCCGGCCCAGGAAGTAGCACAGCATCAGGTACTCGGCCTCCATGGTGGCGTTCGTCTCCAGTTCGCCACACCAGTAGCCGTCCGAGTGCTGGCTTCGGCGAAAGTAGCCCTGGATGCGCCGGATGGCCTCGTCCACAGCTTCTCTGACTGGTCTCTCCGTTGTGCTCGTCTGACTTCCCATTACCAGTTTCCAATTACGGCAGGACCCAATTACATGGGTCTGGCCCTACCTCCGGTTTCTCCCTCCCGTTCCGATTGTTTCTTTCGTCCGAGTATACCCGTGGTCAACGAACCACCTGACCGACCTCTCAAGGGCCGCCTCCACCGGGCTCTGGGGCTGGCCCAACTCGCTGACCGCCTTCTGACAGCTAACGTACATTGGAGTTCTCGCCACCTTCAGCCCTTCCAAGGGTATCCGCGGCTCCCGGCCCAGGACTCTCCCCTCCACCAATTGGTCCAGGTACCCGGCTCCCAGGGCCAGCCAGTAGGGAGCACGCCACCGGGGCGCCCGCCGCCCGGTGGCTTCCTGGAGCATGGCGAATACCTCCCGCAGCGTCACGTTCCGGTTGCCCAGAAGATAACGCTGGCCCGGCTCTCCTCGTTCCATGGCCAGGATGTGCCCGGCCGCCACGTCCGCCACGTCGACCAGGTTCATGCCCGTCTCCAAGTATACCGGGATGCGTCCCCTCAAGAAGTCCAGCACCATCCTTCCGGTGGGTGTGGGCTTGACGTCCCAGGGACCGACCGGAGTGGTGGGATTGACCACCACCACGGGCAAACCTTCCGAAGCCATGGTCAGCGCCAGGCACTCCGCCCGGTACTTGGACTTCTTGTAGTGCCCCACCAGATGGCTGGGGTCCAGGGGGGTGTTCTCGGTCCCCAGCTCCCCGGCGGCCAGACCGACGGTGGACACGGTGCTGGTGTAAATCACCCTCGAAACCCCGGCTTGCCGGGCCGCCTCCAAGACGTTGGCCGTGCCACCAACGTTGGTCTGGTACACCAGGTCCGGGTCCGGCGCCCAAAAAGTGTACGCCGCCGCACAGTGAAATACCACCTCGCACCCTTGGAGGGCCCGGTCCACCGAATCCCGGTCAAGGATGTCCCCGGGTACTTGCTCCACCCCGGTGCCGTCGATTGTTAAGGTGTTGCTTCCCGGCCGGACCAGCGCGCTGACATCATAGCCACGCCGCCGGAGTTCTCTCGCCAGGTTGCCACCAACGAACCCAGTAGCTCCTGTAACCAGGACTCTCATCCAGGCCTGCTCCCGCCGGACCCGGCGGGCTTGGCGGGGGAAGGCGGATTCGCCCGCGGCTGGACGCCCCGCGCCTCGCTCGATTGCCCCAGGAAGGCGGTGGCGAAACGGGTCAGGGCCCTTTGGGCCCGAGGGAGCCGGCGGGCTAGCCCCAGCAAGGCGGGTATCCGCCACGGCATCACCGCAACGGTGACGGCGGCCCTGGTTCGGGAGCGGCTCAGGCCCAGCAGGTAGCCGGGCAGGGCCTGGTCTGCCGCATCCAGGACCACCCGGGCCGAAAGGAAGGGCACCCCCGCTTCCCGCGCCGCCGCCGCGACCCAGTAGTCTTCCATCTCCACGATGCCGACGGGGTACCGGAAGCGGATGGCCCGCTTGGCTTCGGGAGTCGCCACCAGGTGGTCGACCGTCAGGGAATCGCTGTTGACCCACGTCTCGCCGGCGGCAGTGGCGGCCCGGACCCCCTGCCGAAACATCTCCGGGCCCGGAGCCAGGTATTCCCCGGCCGGCTCCTGCCGGTAGTAGCGGGAAGACAGGACCAGGGTCCCGGCCCCGATAGCCGGGTCAACCCCGCCGGCAAACCCCAAAAGCAACAACCTTTCCATGGAGGGCGAACGATCGCCGTTCATCCCCTGGCGTTGCAACAGCGCATTCACAGCCGTCTGAGCCGCGGACCTTCCCACGCCGATGACGCGGAGATCTGCCGCTACGGACGCCTCAGGCTCCGAAGCGTCGGCTCGTCCCTCCAACTGCTTCCGGAGGAGAACCAACTCCTGTTCCATGCTGGCGACGATGGTTAACACCGGGCCTCCTGGCCGTCACGCCGCGGTGATGCCGGCCTTGCCGGCGGCACCGGACGTGATCAGCGTCGCCCAATCCCTGGGAGTGGTGACGGCCTGGAAGATGGTTGCCGATTCGAACCCGCAATGCATCATGCAGTTAGCGCAACGAGGGTCCTTGCCCACCCCGTAGCGGTCCCACAGCGGGCCTTCGTACAGATCGTTGACGTTTTGAGTGTGCTCGTCGGCCAGGGGATAGCAGGGCTTGCGCCACCCCATTATGGTGTAGGTTGGACTGGACCAAGCGGCGCACTGGTAATCCCTGGCCCCGCGCAGAAAATTCAGGTACAAAGGGTTGTTGTAGAACCGCATGCCCGCGGTACTGGCGGGGTGCAGCAGCTTCCGGAACATGGTTTGAGACTCCCTCCGGGTCAGGAACAGGTCCTGGTTGGACGCATCCGGGAACTCGTACCCCGGTGAAATCATGGAGCCTTCGACGCCCATGCCGCCCACCAGCCGGAACATCTCCCACAAATCTTCTAAGTCGCTGTTGCGGAACACGGTGGTGTTGGTGCAGACCCGGTATCCCCGGTCCAGCGCCGCCTCCATGCCTTGAACGGCCTTCCGGAAAACCCCGGCTCGGGCCACCGACTCCTCGTGTTTCCGCTCCATTCCATCCAGGTGGACTACCCAGCAGAGGTGCTTGGAAGCGGGCACCTGGTCGAGCATCCGCTCCAGCAACAGCCCGTTGGTGCAGCAGTAGACGAAGTGCTTTCGCGCCACCAACCGGTTGATAATCTCATCGATTTTGGGATGAATGGTGGGCTCTCCGCCGGCGATGGAAACGATGGGCGCCCCCGATTCCTTTACCGCGTCCAGGGCCACGTCCACCGGCATCATTTTTTCGATAACCGGCCGGTACTCCCGGATGCGCCCGCACCCGCCGCAAGCCAGGTTGCACATCTCCAGGGGCTCCAGCATGGTCACCAGCGGGAACCGTTTCCGGCCCCGCAGCCGGTTCTTCAATATGTAGAAACCCAAGCGTACAGCGAGTTCAGCGGGTCGTTTGGCGCGTTTCATCTGGCCTCAGCATCAAAGGGTCAAAGCCCTCGGGGTCAATACTCTCGCCATGCCAGGTAGTCCACCAACTCCTCCGCCTCGGTCCTAGCCCAAGGCGGCAGCGGGATCGAGTCCAAAGCCTTCAGGGCCGCGGCGGCGCTAGCCTCTGTGACTCGCTGGGACTGCTCGCGGGCGCCCACCTCCTCCAGCACGGCCAGCACCCGGATAACGTCCTCTTCGTCCAGCTCCTCTTTCCGGTAGATCCGCATGAGGTCATCGCGCGCCGGGCCGCCGGCCTGGCTGAAGGCGACCACTACTGGGAAAGACTTTTTCCGGCGCCGGATGTCGTTGCCCGAGGCCTTCCCGATGGTGGTCTCATCCCCCCAAATGCCCAGGTAGTCGTCCCGGACTTGAAAGGCCCGGCCCAGGTAGCTCCCAACCTGCCGGAAAGCCTCGACCGCCGCTACGTCGCCACCAGCCAGCAGGGCCCCAATCTCGAGGCCGCTGCGAATCAAGGCCCCGGTCTTGAGCGCGATCATCGTGAGGTATTCTTCGGTGGTAATGTCCGATCTGGACTCGAAGGCCATGTCCTGGCACTGGCCCTCGATCATCTCCAGGTAGGCGGAGGTCAATATCTCCGAGACCTTCAGGACCGTCTCCGGCGGCGAGTTCCGGCGGGCGGCCCCAAGCAGGGCCAGGTCCCCAACGGACTGCATGGCGTTGCCGGCCACCAGCGCTTTGGGTATTCCCCACAAGCTCCAGACGGTCGGCTGATGGCGCCGCTCCAGGTCCTGGTCCTGGATGTCGTCGTGGACCAGGGAGAAATTGTGGATGAGTTCCAAAGCGGCGGCGCCCGGCAGGGCCCTATCGGTTTCCCCAGAGAGGGCTTCACAGGCGAAGAGGCAGAGGGTGGGGCGCAGTGCCTTGCCCTGGGAGACGGGCGACTGGGCCGGGTTGCCGTGCCGGTCTACCCACCCCAGGTGATACCGGAGCAACACGTGGAGATCGGCATCGTCGGAACCCGGCACCGACCTGGAAAGCTCCTGCTCCACCAGGTCCTTATACCGGGCGAACATCGCCGGAAGTTCCGGCCCGGTTCTCGCTTTAGCCATCGAGTTTCGGGTCATGCCACGACCAATCGCTTCCAAGTTGGACAACGAATTCCGTCGGGGCGACGCCGGGCGCCCTAGCTAGCGGGATACATCGAGTAACGATGTTTGGAATCCTAGCAAAGCATAAACGACAGTGTCAAGTGTATCTGAACGATCGATAAAAAACCCCGGATTTCCATCCGGGGAAAAGCCGGTTTGGGTCTTTGACCGGCGCCATCGAGGCCCAATCCCGGCAGGCGGCGGTTGGCCGGCGGGAGCAGCTCTCCCGCGGCGGGCCAAACCGGCCTACTGTTACACCGGATGCTTACACCGGGTGCTCGCTGACGTTCTCTTTCCTGAGCAACTCCAGGGCGTGGGCGAGGACCGGGTTGACCACCTCCAGGCACTCGCGGACGGCTTTGAGGCTGCCCGGCAAGGTGATGATCAGCGTGTTTCCTCGAATTCCAGCCACGGAGCGGCTGAGCATGGCCATGGGGGTGAACTGGAGGGTTTTAGCCCGCATCGCCTCGGCCAGGCCGGGGACTTCCTTATCGAAGATCGAGAGGCAAGCCTCGGGGGTGACGTCCCGGAGGCCCATGCCGGTCCCACCGGTGGTGATGATCAGGTTCACGTCGGGGGCGCCCGCCCACTTGGCGAGCTTGCCGGCGATCAAGTCCACATCGTCGGGTACTACCTCATAGCGGACCACCCGGAAGTTCTGGGGTTCCAGCGTTTCCCTGATGGCCTGCCCGCTGGTGTCCTCGCGCAGTCCCATGTGGCCGGACGTACTTACGGTCAAGATGGCTAACCCGAACATGGCTACCTCCGAAACCCATGATACCATGCGGCCCATCCAACGGTAACTCAGTCGAACAGCCACCTACCCATTTGCCCGTTCCGTTGGCCTACAACACAATACCTGAACGGAGAGGCCACTCCCTCTAGTGACGTGCCCCCGTAGGTTTTGCCACAGAGACACAGAGAGCACAGAGCGAATAAAACTCTGTGTCCTCTGTGGCTCTGTGGCTATTCAAAACTTGGCAGAGCGGACTTGCTTCCTTGCCGGCGGCTCCACTGGCCGCCAGACGAGGCGGGACCGGCATTGACAAGGGGTATACCGGCCTTTATATTCACAAGGCGGTGAGGGTAGCCGTGCCGGAATGGGCCCGCCGGCGCGTTGGGCCGGCGAAGGCGATCCTCCGATCTTCGGACCCTCGAAGCACGTGGAGGTCAAGCTAGCCGATGCGGAGCGGTGACCGTTGAGCGAGCCTGCCTACTGCGTGTTCTGTGAAATCGTCGCGGACCGCGAACCCGCCAAGGTACGGTACCTGGACGAGGACATCATCGTCATCGTCAACAAGCTGACCTGGGTGCCCCTGATGCTGCTGGTGATGCCAAAGAAGCACATGGGCCAGATGGAAATGTGGTGCAGCGACCTGATGCCGAGGCTGGGTGACGTGGCGGTGGAGATGGGTGTCACCTACGCTCCCAACGGGTTTCGGATCCTTTCCAACTTCGGCCGCGACGGAATGCAAAGCCAGAGCCACAGCCACCTTCACGTCATCGGCGGGGCCCACCTTGGGCCCTACGCGTAGGGAAGCTATCAGCGTTGGGGCTGAAGCTTCGAGAGACCGGCCAGAACAATACAAGCCAGGCATGGATTGCGTCTGAATCCATGATCCATGAGGAGGTCCACATGGGCGACACAGTCCTTTACGAGAAGCGGGACCACACAGTCATCATCACCATGAACCGGCCCGCGGCACTCAACTCCATCAACCGGCAGTTCCGGGAGGACCTGTGCAACGCGATCATCCGGTTCGACGGAGACCCTGATGCCTTCGTAGCCGTGATTACCGGCGCGGGGCGGGCCTTCTGCGCGGGCCGGGACCTTAAAGAGCGGGCGGCGGACAACGCCGAGGGGGTCCAGGCGCGGGCCTCGGACAGCATGTCTCCGGACGGTGGCTCCATGTGGCCCCAGACGTGGAAACCCCTCATCGCCGCCATCAACGGCTACGCCCTGGCCGGCGGCTGGTCCATCGCCCAGATGTGCGACCTTCGCGTCGCATCGGAGGACGCCCAGATGGGCATCAGTGAGGCCAAGTGGAGCCTGTTGGCCCCCTTTGGCACCTATCTGTCCAAGATGATGCCCCTGTCGGCGGTGATGGAGTTGGTGCTGACCGCCCAGCCGGTCACGGCCCAGCGAGCCTATGACATGGGATTCCTCAACAGGGTGGTGCCCGCGGACCAGCTCATGCCGGAGGCCCTGGCCCTGGCCGGGCAGATCGCCGAAAACGCCCCTCTAGCCGTGCAGTACTTCAAGGAGCTGGCCTACCGGGGCCTCAACATGTCCACCCATGACATCGCGGCCCTGACTTATCACATGTACGACGACCTGCTGAAGACGGAGGACTCCAAGGAAGGGCCCAAGGCTTTCGCCGAGAAGCGCAAGCCCCAATGGAAGGGGCGATAGATATCAGTGAATTCATAGGATATTTGTCATTCTGAGCGAAGCGAAGAATCTCGTTGTTACGCAGAGATTCCTCACTTCGTTCGGAATGACGGGTAGCCCGGAGCAAAGACGCAGCAGGTACCTCAGATCTGGTATTCCGGCCTTTTGAGTAGCTGCCGGGCGATGACCAGCCGCATGATCTCGTTGGTGCCCTCTCCGATAACCATCAAGGGGGCATCCCGGTAGTAGCGCTCCACCGGGAAATCCTTGATATACCCGTAACCCCCGTGTATCCGCATCGCCTCCATGGTCACTTCCTGGCAGGTCTCGCTGGCGAACAGCTTGGCCATGCCCGACTCCAAGTCGAGCCGCTCTCCCCGGTCCATCTTGGCGGCGGCGTCGTAGGTTAGCAGACGCGCCGCTTGGATCTTCGTGGCCATGTCCGCCAGCTTCAGCTGAATAGCCTGGTGCTGGGCGATGGGAACGCCGAAGCTCTGCCTCTGCTGCGCGTAGCGTATGGAAGCCTCGAAGGCCGCTTGGGCCACGCCCACGGCCCGGGCCGCGATGTTGATGCGCCCGGTCTCCAGCCCGCTCATCACGTAGCTGAAGCCCTGGCCTTCTTCTCCGACCAGGTTCTCCATGGGAACGCGGAAGTCCTCGAAGATCAGCTCGCTGGTGTCCAGGCCCCGGTACCCCAGCTTTTCCAGGTCCCGGCCCACCCGGAACCCGTCTCCGCCCTTCTCGATGACGAAGCAGCTCAAGCCCCGGTGTTTCGATCCAGGAGGCCCGGTACGGGCCAGCAAACAGAAGGTGTTTCCGGAACGGCCGTTGGTGATGAACATCTTTGTCCCGTTGATGACGTACTCTTCCCCGTCCTTGACGGCGGTGGTCTCGAGGTTGGCGACGTCGCTACCGCCACCCGGTTCGGTGAGGGCTAGGCCGCCCCGCCGGCGCCCGGTGGCCAGGTCGGGAAGGAACTGCTGTCTCTGCTCCTCGTTGCCGTAGTGGGTCAGCACATAAGTCAGGATGTGGTGGGTCCCGAGGGGTCCGGTCAGGGTCATGAACCCTTTGCTGATCTCTTCGAAGATCAAGGCGAAGGTGGTGTAGTCGAGGCCCAAGCCGCCGTACTTCTCGGGCACCGTGATGCCGAAGAGGCCCAGGTCCTTCATCTTGTCCACCAGTTCCAGTGAGTGCTCGTCCTCACGGTCCAGGCGGTCGGCCACCGGCATCACGTCGCGGCGGACAAAATCCCGGACCATGCTGACGATCTGGGCGCGGGCTTCTTCGGGTGTTGGTGTGGTCACGAATTCTCCTTTGAGTTCAGGTATCCGATGCCGGTGCTGGGGCCATTTGACACGGATGTTAGCTGCGGCGGTGCGCCCATTCTAGCCAATGCCGACGGGCTGACACCGATGTCTTCTCATGTTTGCCGCGGCCTGGGCTCCGGGGCGAACCCAGTCTATCCCGGCCTATCAGCCCAGTCAAGAATGGGGTATCTCCCAACGAAAGATGCGTTTGGCCCTGGTCCTACTCCACGGCCTCCAGGCGGACGGCGCAGACCTTGTACTCTGGAATCTTGGACTTGGGGTCGTAAACCGAGTTGGTCAAGAAGTTGGCCGCCGACTCCTCAAGCTTCACGAAGGGGATGAATATCTCCCCCTCCCGCATCCCGTCGGTGAGCAGAGCTTTGCCGGTGAGCTGGCCTCGGCGGGAGGTGACCCGGACCGGCTGGCCGTCGGACAGGCTGTATTTCCGGCCGTCCTCGGGGTTGATGGCCACCGGCAGCTCCGGAACCCGGGCCATCAGCTTGGCCACCCGGCGGGTCATGGTGCCCCCGTGCCAGTGGTACAGGATGCGGCCCGTGTTGAGGATGATGGGGAACCGCTTGCTGGGCAGCTCCGCGGCGGGCTTTCCCTGGTCGAAGGCGACGAACTTGGCCTGAGGCCCTCTGGGGAACCCGTCGGCATACAGGTAGCGCGTGCCGGGGTGGTCCGGCGTGGGGCAGGGCCACTGGACTCCGCCCTCATCCTCCAGCCGGTCGTAGGATATTCCGCCGAGGAAGGGGATCAGCCGGGCCATCTCTTCGAAGATCTCTGAGGGATGCCCGAAAGTGAACTGGTCTTCCAGGGGTAGGCCCAGCTTGCGGCAGATGCGGCGGCCCAGGTCGCAAACGATTTCCCAGTCCGTGCGGCTCTGACCGACCGGTTGAATGGCCTTCCTGACCCGCTGGACGCGGCGCTCGCTGTTGGTGAAAGTGCCGTCCTTCTCGGCGAAGGAGGTGGCCGGCAGGACAACATCGGCAATCTGGGCGGTCTCGTGCAGGAAGATGTCCTGGACCACCAGGAATTTCAGGCTCCGGAACGCCTTCTCGGCATGGTGCAGGTCCGGCTCGCTCAGGAGGGGGTTCTCTCCCATGATGTAGACGGCCTCGATGCGGCCCTCCGGCATCGCCTCCACCGCCTCGGTGAGCATCAGGCCGGGCTCTTGGGGCAGCGGGTGGCCGCCCCAGGCCGCCTGGAACCTGGCAACGCCGTCATCGTTGATCGCCTGGTAGCCGGGAAGGGTGTTGGGCAAACACCCCGCGTCGCCGCAGCCCTGAACGTTGTTCTGCCCCCGCAACGGAGAGACGCCGGAACCGGGCTTCCCGATCTGGCCGGAAACCAATGCCAGGTTAAGCAGGCCGTGGGCGTTGGCGGTGCCGGCGGTATGCTGGGTGATCCCCATGCCCCAGATGAGGCAGGAGCCGGGAATCCCCTCAAATCCTCCTTGACCAAGGGGGCAGTTGGCGGGGTTTGCATACATCCGTGCCGCCCGCCGGATGTCGTCGGCGGGCACACCGGTCACCTTTTCAACATGCTCCGGGGTGTACTTGTCGACAACCTCGGCCCACTCCTCGAAGCCCTCGGTGCGGTTGGCCACGAACTCCCGGTCCGCCAGGCCCTCGTCCAGGATGACCTTCGCCATCCCGTTGAGCAGGGCGACGTCGGTGCCGGGCCGCGGCCGCAGCCACAAGTCGGCGATGTCGCAGAGCTCGACGCGGCGCGGGTTGATGACGATCAGCTTGACTCCCCGCTCAGCCACGGCGCGCTGAATTCTGGCCGCGACGACCGGGTGGTTCGAATTTGGGTCCGCGCCGACGACGACCAGGCAACCCGCTTCCTCGAAGTCGACGTAGGAGTTGCTGGTGGCGCCGCTGCCCAGGGCGGTCATCATGGCCAGGACCGATGGGGCGTGGCACAGCCGGGCGCAGTGGTCGACGTTGTTGGTCTGCATCAGCAACCGGGCGAACTTCTGCTGGATGTAGGCGTCCTCGTTGGTGGTCTTCGCGGAGCAGAACGACGCAAAGGAGTCGCCCTGGTACCGGACCAGGCCCTCCGCCGCGTAGTCCAGGGCCTCGTCCCACGACGCGGGCCGAAGCTCTCCGTTTTCCCTGATGAGGGGAGTGGTGAGCCGGTCCTCGTGGTTGACAAAGTCGTAGCCGTAGCGCCCTTTCACGCAGAGCAGGCCCAGGCTGGACTGATTGTCGGGGTCTCCCCGGGAGGATACGACCTCGTTACCTCGAACTCCCAGGTAGATGCCGCAGCCGACGCCACAATAGGAGCAGACGGTGCTGACCTCCTGGGTGGGTTGCCGGCGGTCCTTGGGAGCCAGGGCCCCCACCGGGCATCTGACCACGCACTCGCCGCAGGAGACGCACCTGGAATCGATCAGCGGTTGGTTGGCGAAGACGCTGATTGTCGTGTCGTAACCCCGAAACGCGTAGTCGATGGCGTGGACCCCGACGATCTCGTCGCAGGTGCGGACGCAGATTCCGCAGAGGACGCACTTGCCCGGATCGAAGTCGAAAAAGGGATTGGAGGTGTCAACCGGCAGCGGCCCGGTCGGACGCCTCATGCGGGCCATCCGCTCCGGGGTAATGCCGACGTAGGCGGCGACCTTCTGCAGGCCGCAGTTGTTGTTCGCGGCGCAGGTGAGGCACTCGCCGCGGTCGTTCGCAACCAACAACTCCACCGAGATGCGGCGGGTCCTCTCGGCTTCCGGACTCACCGTGTTGACCACCAGGCCCGGCTCGGCCTGGGCCAGGCAAGATGGGACCAGTCCCCTGCCCTCGATCTCAACCATGCACAACCGGCAGGCGCCGACTGGTTTCAAGTCCGGATGGTGGCAGAGGCCGGGGATGTAGATGCCGTTCCGGAGCGCCGCGTCCATCACGGTCATGCCCTCCGGGGCCGAGACCTTCAGGCCGTCAATGGTGAGAATGGCCTCGCCCATCAATTCTCGCCTCCATCATTGAGCGGCGCCCCAACCAGTTGACCGGAGAGAATCTCCACGGCGTTGACCTTCGGCGGGCATACGTCGAAACAGCTCCCGCACTTGGTGCACTTGGACTGGTCGATAACGTGCAGCTTCTTGAACTCGCCCACGATCGCCTCGGAAGAGCAAGCCTTGAAGCACAGCAGGCAGCCGACACACGAGTCCGTGATGTTGTAGGAGATGAGTTCCGTGCACACCTTGGCCGGGCAGCGTTTCTCGTTGACGTGGGCCTCGTATTCGTCCCGGAAGTACCGGATGGTCGTGAGCACCGGGTTCGGCGCCGTCTGTCCGAGCCCGCACAGGGAGCCGGATTTCACCCCGGCGCCCATCTCCAGAAGCAGATCGATGTCCTCGGGGGTGCCCCTGCCCTGGGTTATGTCTTCCAGGATGGCCAGCATCTGCTTGGTGCCGAGCCGGCAGGGCACGCACTTGCCGCAGGATTCCTTCTGGGTGAAGTCCAGGAAATAGCGAGCGACGTCGACCATGCAGGTGTCTTCGTCCATGACCACCATGCCGCCGGAGCCCATGATGGTGCCGGCCGCGGTGAGGGAGTCGTAGTCCACCGGAATATCTATCATGCTGGCCGGAACACAGCCCCCAGAAGGGCCGCCGGTCTGGACGGCTTTCAGCTGCTTGTCGTCGAGTATCCCTCCCCCGATGTCGTAGACTATCTCGCGCATCGTGATGCCCAGGGGCACCTCGACCAGGCCCGAGAGCTTTATCTTGCCGACCAGGGCGAAGGTCTTGGTGCCCTTGCTGTTTTCGGTGCCGTACTGAGCAAACTGGCCGGCGCCGTTTTGGAGGATCAACGCCACGGACGCCAGGGTCTCCACGTTGTTGACCACCGTCGGTTTCCCCATCAGGCCCGACACGGCGGGGAAGGGTGGGCGGGGGCGGGGCATTCCGCGCTCGCCCTCAATGGAAAGGATCAGCCCGGTCTCCTCGCCGCAGACGAAGGCCCCCGCGCCTTGGCTTACCCGGATACGGAAGCCGAATCCCGAGCCCAGAATGTCGTCGCCGAGCAGCCCGCGCTCCTCGGCCTGGTCCATGGCTATCCGCAGTCTCTCCAGGGCCAACGGGTACTCGGCGCGGCAGTAGATGTAGCCTTCATGAGCGCCGATGGCATACCCGGCAATGAGCATCCCTTCCAGGAGTGAATGGGGGTCGCCCTCCAGGAGCGACCGGTTCATGAAGGCCCCGGGATCGCCCTCGTCGGCGTTACATATCAGGAACTTCCGGTCGGCCTTGGCGTCCCGGCAGAACTGCCACTTGCGCGAGGTGGAGAAACCGGCGCCGCCCCTTCCCCTCAGGCCCGACCTCTTGATCTCCTCGACTATCCCCTCGGGGCCAAGTTCGAGGGCCCTCTTGAAACCGTTGTAGCCGTTGCTGGCCAGGTAGTCGTCGATACTTGTGGGGTCGATACGGCCGCAGTTACGTAGGACGAGCCGCGTCTGCTTGGCGTAGAACGGGATATCCCCGTAATGGGGAACCGGCGCCCCGTTCACCAGGTCCCGGTAGAGAAGGCCCTCCACAAACGTCCCGTTTTCCAGATGCTCTTTGACAATTCTCGAAGCATCGCCGCTCTTGGCGTGGGTGTAGAGGACGCCCTCGGGTTCCATGGCGATGAGGGGGCCTTGCTCGCAGAAACCGTGGCAACCGCTGAGCTTCACGTCCACCCAGTCCTTCAGGTCCGACCCATCGATGCGACCCTGAAGGGCCTTCTGGACCTCCGGCGACCGGGCGGAAACACATCCCGTTCCTTGACAGACCAGGACGGTCCGGCGTTGGGTTGTTGCCATATCAGAGTCCCTTCAGCATTTTGGCCACTTCTTTGCCCTGCAGCTTCCCGTGCACTTCCGCTCCCACCTTGACCACCGGGGCCAGACAGCAAGCCCCGATGCAGGCCACGGTCTCCAGCGTGAATTCCCGGTCCGGAGTGGTCTCGCCCACCGTGATGCCCAGCTGGTTCTCCATCTCATGGAGCACCTTCGGCGCGCCCCTGACGTGACAGGCGGTGCCCCGGCAGACCATGATGATGTTCCGCCCCACTGGCGCGAACCGGAACTGGCCATAGAAAGACGCCACGCCGTATACCCGGCCCTCCGGCACCCGGGTGAACTTGGCGACTTCAAGGAGGGTTTCCCGGGGAAGGTAGCCGTACTCCGCCTGAACCTCCTGGAGGATCGGGATCAGCTCAGCCTTCCTGCTTTCATGGGACGACAGAATCGCCCTCAGGGATTCTTCCATGTCATGCGCTCCATGTTGGTGGGGTATCCTGGGGTTGCGGAGGGTCTGGTTGGGGCCGTCGGATAACTGTCTGCCGCCGCCACAACCCCTATTCCTCCAACTCTCTGGCCCGGGCCAGGTCTTGGGGGGTGTTGACGTTGAAAAAGCTCAGGAAGTACGGGTCTAAAGCTGCGACCTCTTTTTCGGGAAGGTAGGTGACCCGCACTTTTTCAAAGAACCTGGTGATTTTCCGGTCGTCGGCCAGGAGCCGTTCTTCCATGAATGGGAGACAGGTCTTGGAGTAGATCGCGTGGGTCGGCTCGGGCCACCCTCTCAACATTGGGACAACGGCGTCGGCCCCTTGCCGAAGGCAAAGCATGCGCCGCAGAAGGGCTAGGTTGAGAAACGGCATGTCGCAGGCGACGGCGATGCCCCATTGGTGCCGGGCCGCGGTCAGGCCGGTGAATATGCCCCCCAAAGCACCCCCGCCAGGGTATCGGTCCAAGGCGACCCGGTGCCCTTCTTCCAGGTGTAACGCGTCGGCCTGGGACTGTTCCGCCACCACCACCACAATTTCCTCGGTTACCTGGGAGATCCGGTCGATGACCCGGTGCGCCAGCGGCCGACCACCGATGTTCTCCAGCGCCTTAACACGGCCCAAGCGCTGGCTCCGGCCCCCAGCAAGGACAATACCGGAAGCGTGAAAACTGCCGGGGTTTTTCTGCATTGTTTCGTCGCCGAAAGGGTTTTCGCGGCTGGGTTGAAAAAAGTATATCACAGCCATCCGTCACCCCCAAACCGGTTTGGAGGTCAGGCGCGGCCGCCCCCCAGCCCTTACCCTCGTTCCCTCTCCCACAGGAGAGGGATGCCCTGGCGCAGCCTGGGCCGGGAGGCCTGCGTCACTTTGGTGATCGACCACGCCTTGCAGCCCCTGCTTTAGCCTGGCCGAAAACCGGCCGCTGTGGTACCGTTATTCTTGGCGCGCTTCGAGCGTGGGCAGAGAGGCGAACACGGGACCGGGCCTCCGGTCCAAGGGGAGGTCGTCTCAAGAGACAAATGGCGCAGAATCACCAATCCTCTCTACAGACCCTGGGAGACGCCGCCCGAGACTTGGCCGGCACCCTGAAGCTGCCCGCCCCGAGGGGCCAGGCGGAGCGCGAAGCCCTGTGCCTCGCCGCCCGGCGCGCCATTGAAGCGCCCCGTGAAGCGCCGGGCCTGGGAGAGGTGCAGCTCGCCTCCGACCAGTGGGAGACCCAACGGGAAGGGTTGAGAAATTTATTGGCCGCCGGGTCCGGACTGTCCCTCCTTCATGACCGGCTCGGCCCGGTGCTCACCCCCGAAGCCTGGGACCGGGACCTGCTTCAGATCAGCCAAACCTTGGCCGTAAAGTCGGGGCAACGGCTGCGCTGGATATCTCCCGAATACTGGCGGGCCCGGCGGGCGGCGGCGAGTCTCGCCCGGGGCCGGTTCGCGTGGGTCGGCGGTACCCGCAACGATCTGGTCGACGCGGTACTGGAAGCCCAGCGGCATCAAGCCGTGATACGGCAGCATGAGGCTCTGGGACAACGGCTGTTCGGCTCCCGGTGGCAGGGCAAAGGGTCCGACTGGGAAGGACTCTCCCGGCTCACCGAGTGGGTTCAGGAGCTTTACCAGGACATCGGCGCTGGTAAAGTACCCAAGGGGATCCTGGATTTCTTGGCGGATAACCCCCCGGTAAGCCACCTGGACCCGCTGGTCCGGGCCGTGGAGGATGCCGACCGGACCCATGCTGGAACCGCCAGCGTCATCCGCGCCAGGCTGGAGGCCTCACGCCGAGAGCTGCTGGACCTGGGCCTGCGAAACCCGTTGCTGAACTACCGGCTGCTGCGCACGCGGGGGTTGGAAACAGTGGACGAGTTGCCGTCCCAAGCGTACCGAGTCCTGGTGGAGGAAGGAAGGTCCGTGTCCTTTCTCCCGGTCGCCGAGGAAACGCCAGGCGAGAAACTCGGCCAGCCCGCCGAGGACGAGACCCCGGACCAGCCGGCGGCGCGGCGCACCGACACCCGATTACAGACTGAACTGCCTTCCACGGAGCTTCAGGCCCGCCTCCTTTCCACCTACCACCTGGCCAACAGCTTCATCCAGGAACAAGGCGTCAACACGTTGTTCCTGGCCCTGGGCATGCTCACCTGGTACGAATCAGATGGCAGCCAGGAAGGCCGGCGCGCTCCCCTGGTGCTGGTCCCGGTGGCCCTCGACCGCTCCAGCGCGCGCCACCGCTTTCAGTTGCGCCACACCGGCGAGGACTCCGGCGAGAACCTGTCCCTGTTGGAGAAGGCCCGGACCGAGTTCGGGGTTACCCTGCCCGGCTTGCCGGACGCGGAAGACCTGAACATCGAGGGCTACTTCGACGCGGTTTCCGAATCCATGGTGGACCTGCCCAGATGGTCGTTGGACCGCAAGAGCGTGGTTCTGGGCTTCTTCTCCTTCAGCAAATTCTTGATGTACCGGGACCTGAACGTCGACAACTGGCCGGAGGGCGTCAAGCCCACCGAGCACCCAATCATGGGCGCTCTGCTGCACGACGGATTCGACGAGCCCCCGCCCGCCTTCAGCAGCGACGACAACCTGGACCAGTACCTTTCCCCCAGCGAAGTCCATCACGTGGTGGACGCCGACGGCTCCCAGACCCTGGCAATCTTCGATGTAACCAACGGCCGCAACCTGGTGGTCCAGGGCCCGCCGGGAACGGGAAAGTCCCAGACCATCACCAATATGATCGCCGAAGCCATCGGACAGGGCCGGACCGCGCTCTTCGTCTCGGAGAAGATGGCGGCCTTGGAGGTGGTCAAGCGCCGGCTGGACAACGTGGGTCTGGGGGGCGCTTGTTTGGAGCTTCACAGCAACAAGACCGCGAAGAAAGCCGTCCTGGACGAACTCAAGAGGACGCTGGACCTGGGCCGGCCCAAGCTAGGGCATATAGAGCGAGACCTCGACGCCCTGGGACAGCTAAGGCAACGCCTGAACGACTATTGCGACGCCGTAAACGCGCCCCTGGCAGAGAGCGGGGTCAGCCCCTACCGGGCTTACGGGGAGCTGCTCTTGCTTCGGCTGGCCAACCAGGACACGCCCCTGCCCAAGCTGGACCTTCCGGCCATGCAATCGTGGACCGACCTGGATTTCAGGCGTAAAGAAGGCATCGCCGATGAGCTGCAGGCCAGGCTTGCCGCGATGGGGGTCCCCCAGAACCACCCATTCTGGGGGAGCCGTCTCAAGGTGCTGCTACCGACCGAGCAGGACCGTCTTCGGGAGCTGCTCCCGGAGGCGCAACAGTCCCTGGCCGGGCTCCGGGACGCCATTGCCGCCCTGGCCGACGCCATGGGCCTGTCCGAGGCGGCCGGCCCGGCGGAAGCCCAGGCTTATTGCCTCGCCGCCCGGAAGACCATGGCCGCGCCGGACCTGCGGGGGGCCGACCTCCGGTCCGAAGAGTGGCTAACCAGGCGGGGAGAATTGGAAGACCTGCTAGCGGCCGGTTCGGCGCTGGCCGGGCTGCACCAGGAATATGACGGGGTCCTCATCGCCGGCGCGTGGGGCCAGGACTTGCTCGACGTCCGGCAGACGCTGGAGATCAAGGGGCGCCAGCTGTTGTCCTTCGTTTCCGGGGACTACCGGAGGGCCAGAAACAGGCTCAGGGGCCTCTGCCGGGCCAAACTACCCCAAGGCATCGATGCCCAAGTGCGGATGGCCGACGCGGTGCTGGAAGCCCAGCGGCTGCTGGCTGTGCTACACCGGCACGAGTCCCTGGGCGAGAGGCTTTTCGCGCCCCGCTGGCGGGGCGAGGACTCGGACTGGCCGGGCCTGACTGTCCTGGCCGGCTGGCTCCAGGACCTGTACGACGCCATCGACTTCGGCGAGGTCCCAGAGGAAATAATCGATTTCTTGGCCGAGAACCCTTCGGCGATTGACTTGAAATTGTACCTCACGCCGGTCGATAGCGCCGGGCACCTCCACGCCCGGAACTGCGGCCGCATCATTGAAGTCCTGGATATGGACGTGGCCCGGCGTTTCGGGTCCGGTGAGGGGCTTGAAGACCAGCCCTTTGATGTCCAAGAATCGGCGTTGGCGGCGTGGATCGAGAGAATGAACGATGTCCACGACGTGCTGAGCTTCAACAACATCGCGGATACCTGTCGAAACGAGGCTATGGACCCGGTACGAGCCGCCGCCGAGTCGTGGCCTCAGGCGGCAACCCACCTAGTGGATGCCCTCCGGCAGGCGTGGTTCGAGAGTATATTGGAAGGTGCGCTTCGGGAGCGGGAAGCGCTGTCAGGATTCGACGGGAGCAGCCACCGGCAAGTCCTCCAACGGTTCCGGGACCTGGACACCCTGGTGCTGCAACACAACCGGGCCCGCCTGGCTCAATCCCACTGGGACCGGCTGCCTCGCCAAGAAGGGGGCGGGCAGATCGGCGGGCTGCGGCGTCAGTTCGAGTTGCGGCGGAGGCACCTGCCGATCCGGCAACTAATGGAGCGGGCCGGCAACGCGGTCCAGGCGATCAAGCCCGTATTCATGATGAGCCCCCTCTCCATTGCCACCTACATCGCGCCGGGCAGTCTGAAATTCGACGTGGTTATCTTCGATGAGGCCAGCCAGGTGAAACCGGTCGACGCCTTCGGCGCCGTTTTCCGCGCCGATCAAGCTGTCGTCGTGGGGGACAGCAAGCAGCTTCCGCCGACCAATTTCTTCGACTCCATGGCCCAGGACCGGGACGACGACGACGAGGAGAACACGACCGCCAACATCGAGAGCGTACTGGGCTTGTTCGCAGCCCAGGGCGCGCCCGACCGGATGTTGCGATGGCACTATCGCAGCCGCCACGAGTCGCTGATCGCCGTTTCGAACCGGGAGTTCTACGACAGCAGCCTGGTGGTCTTCCCGAGCCCCGACGCGGCCCGCCAGGATCTGGGGCTGCAATACCGCCATCTTCCCGATGCGGTGTACGACAGGGGGCACAGCAGGACAAACCAGCTGGAGGCGGAAGAGGTGGCGCGGGCCGTGATGCACCACGCCCGGACCCGCCCGGGCCTGACCCTCGGCGTGGCCGCCTTCAGCTCGGCCCAGATGCGGGCAGTCCAGGACCAACTGGAGCTGCTCCGGCGGCAGGACCCCTCCGGCGAGGGGTTCTTCACGGCCCATCCCGACGAGCCGTTCTTCGTCAAGAACCTGGAGACGGTGCAAGGCGACGAGCGAGACGTCATTTTCATCAGCATCGGGTACGGGCGCGCCGCTGACGGGACCACCGACATGAACTTTGGGCCGCTGAACCGGGACGGCGGGGAGCGCCGGCTGAACGTGCTGATCACCAGGGCCAAACAGCGCTGCGAAGTGTTCACCAACCTGACGGCGGAGGACATCGACCTGGGCCGCACCAACGCCCAGGGGGTACGGGCGCTGAAGACGTTCCTGGCCTACGCCGCGGCCGGAGCAGAAACCACGACCGAGGAGTCTGACGACGCGGCTGATTCGCCTTTCGAGGAGGCCGTGGCTCTGGCCTTGGCCGGGCTCGGACACGAGGCGCACCACCGGGTCGGTTCTTCCGGGTGCTTCGTCGACCTTGCGGTGATCGACGCCGAGCGACCGGGCCGCTACCTGTTGGGAATCCAGTGCGATGGACCAGCTTACAACATATCGCGGTCCGCCAGGGACCGGGACCGCCTGCGGGAGCATGTGCTCCGGGGCCTGGGCTGGCGCCTGCATCACATCTGGAGCACCGATTGGTTCCGGAACCAGGAACGGGAGCTACAGAGGGCCGCGCTGGCCATCGAACAGGCCAAGACCCGTGGAACCGCCAAGCAGCAGCCGGAGCCGGAGCTAGAAACGGAACCGGACCAGGGCTCATCGGTGGACCGGGCCGACACCGTCCAAGAGGAAATGGCCGGGGACCACGCCCGGGAATACCTGCTGGCCCATCCGGAGATCAACGCCGAAGGTCAGGAGTTCGTCGTCCTCGACGACGCTACTCTGGAGTTACTGGTAGCCGAGGTCGTGGAGGTGGAAAGCCCGGTGCACGTGAGCGAGGTAGCGCGGCGCATCGCCGGCGGAACCGGGGTCAGGCGCAGGCGAGGCTACCAAGAAGCCATTGACCGGGCAATTGAGCAAGCGGTGACATCGGAGCAGGTGCGCCGGCAAGGGGAGTTCTTGTGGTGGGCCGGCATGGAGGAACCGGTCTTGCGGGACCGCGGCAAGCTGCCGGCGCCCTCTCGAAAGCTGGAGTTGATCGCGCCCGAAGAGATCGCTCTGGCCATTGGCCTGGCCGTCACTGGGTCCTACGGAATCAGCCAAGATGAGGCCGCGGTGGCCGCCGCACGGCTCCTCGGGTTCAGCCGGGTTACCGCCGGGATGCGCAACACGCTCGATCCCGTCATCCGCCAGATGGTCAGAGACGAAAGACTTGTACGGCAGGGCAACCAACTAGTATTGGCTGACCAAGAGGACCGCCAAGAGCCGCCGGTTGCCAGCTAGGCTACCGCAAACAAAATCCCCCTGTATCCCACTTTAAAAAAGGGGGACCGAGGGGGATTTCTTCGTTTCAACGCTTGCCACGGTAGGGCTTAAGAGCCCCCGCGCCGGTCGGCGGCCGCCTGCGCAGGAACTACGCCGCAACGTGGACACAGAGGCCTCAAGCCAGGTCCAGCAACCGGGCCCCTTTCAATACCCAGGTAGGAACCGGCTCGATGGCCCGCAGCCCCAGGTTTACAAGGCAGGCGACGGCCGCACCTATGAGCCCCCCGGCAAACACGTCGCTGGGGAAGAACAGGCCGTTGTAGACCCGCACGAAGCTCCACAAACCCGCCAGGAAGAACAGCGGCAAGCCGGCCCTCCGGTTGCCCAGCCAAACGCCCATCGCCAACGCGAAGGCGACTGCCGCAGGATTGGCGGGAAGAGAGGAGTCGGTCGGCGCGTACAGCAGGTTCGCCAACTCGTGGTGGGCAATTGGCCGGTCCCGAAAGACCTGCTGGTTCAGCAGCAGCACCGCCAGGTTGGCGAAGCCCAGGGCGATGGCCGCCCCCAAGACCGCCCGTTGGTTGCGGTCCCTAGCCTGAGGGTCCTTCCCTTGAAACCAGAGCCCCAGCGTCCATAGGCACATGGCCAGGGGCACGAAATAGTCGCTGACCACCAGGTATGTTGCCCGGTCCAAGAGGTAGGACCGGCCGATAATCTGGTTGAGCCAGGAGACGATCTGGGTCTCTAACTCCACGAGCGCTTCCGATGCCGCAAGGGTCCGGCGCGCCGCGCTCGGGCGGCGATCTGGCGGGCAAACCGGAAGCTGGGAACGCGCCCGCCATCGGACTTGTTGCGGCCCTCGGAGTCCTCGGCGAGGCCAGTTCTTGGGCCGGCCCCCGTCCCGCGGCCCCTTCGGGCCCAGTAGTAGCTACAGGTCCTGTGCAGGGCGCGCAGATAGTTGGTCTCCCGGAGCGCATCTAGCCCTGGCGGCAGGTGTGGCTGTTTCGCCCCCAGGCTCCAGTTGCGCAGCGACGACACGATCAGGGTGAAGGCAAGGCCGGCACCGGCGCCGGCGAAGAAGTAGCCAAACTGCTCGTTGCCGTTCATCCCAAGGGCGGTGTCGGGCACATTGCGAGACTCGGAGAGGAAGAACCAGGCCACCGCGCCGGTCGCCACCAGCGCGCCAAACAGGAAGGTAACGGGGCGCTGATGGAAATACAGCAAGCCCCGGAAGCCGCCAAGCGCCGCCGCCATCTGGAAAACGCCGCCGGACGCCAGAAATACCAGTATGCAGTAGTCCAGGATGAATGAGCCGGTCACGGGAATCGCTATCCTCCCGGCAAGGCCCGTTCGTCTCCATCTGCCGGCCTCGCGGGCCTCCCGGAAGCGAACCGTCGCGTGCTCAGGTGATGGGTAATGCCCACCATTACCGGTAATCCCACCGAATAGATGACGAAGGGGTAGGAGTAGCCCACCGGCCAGGAAAGCACCGGAACCGCAATGAGGAAGAACCCCAGGGCCGGCGTGGCCTTCTTTGTCAGGAACAGAATCACCAGGGTAAGCGCCCCGACCGGCATCGCCAGCGCGGGCAGCATAGCGAGGAAGACTCCCATGGCCGTGGCCGCACCGCGACCACCCCGCAGCCCCAGAAACGCCGGCCAGTTGTGGCCCGCCACCACCGCGGCGCCGGCCGACATCTCCAAGACGGTGGAATCCACCAGCCCCCGAACCAGCGCAACCGCCACCACCCCTTTCATTATGTCAAGCGCCCCAACCGCCAGGCCGGCCTTCGGTCCAACGTTGCGATACACGTTGGCCGCTCCGGCGTTGTGGTCGCCGATCCTTCGGATGTCACGGCCGGTCAACAGACGCGTGGCCACATATGAGGTGGGGATTCCACCGATCAGGTAGGAGGTCAGTACCAGGCTAAGCCAGACCCAGATTGACACCGTTTCCACCGCTTCCAGGTGCAATAACAACCCGGGTGAGCAAACCGCCGGCCCTCAAGCGGCGGGTGGGCCGTGCCCCACGGTAAATCAGGCGGGAACCAGCCGAGGCACGGCCGCAGTGCACCAGTGAAGGTACTTGGGATTTCGTCCCGCGACGATCTCGAAGTACATCTCCTGCAGCCGTTTGGAAATGGGGCCCGTTTTGCCATCGGCGATCGGCCGGTGGTCCAACTCCACGACCGGAGTCAGGTGGGCGGCGGTGCCGGTCAGGAAGACTTCTTCGGCGAGGTAGAGTTCGCTGCGGTTGATGCTTCGCTCCGCCACCTTCAATCCCAACTCGCTCTGGGCTAACTGGATCACCGTGTCGCGGGTGATCCCGGGCAGCGCGTTGTCCTCCGGTGTCGGCGTGACCAGAGAGCCGCCAGAGACCATGAAGATGTTCTCCCCTGAGCCCTCGCAGACGTGGCCGCTATTGTTCAGAATGATTGCCTCGTCGAACCCGGCCAGGGTCGCCTCGGTCTTGGCCAGGATGCTGTTGACGTAGAGCCCGCAGTTCTTTATCCGCGCGGGTATCATGGGATCGTCCACCCGGCGCCAGGAGGAGGTGCAGCACCGGAGCACGTCGGACCCCAGGTAGTTTCCGAATGGAACCGTGATGAGGGTGAAATCGCTCGCCAGGTCCTGGAGCTTCAGATTGGCCACCATTTCGGCGCTCTTATAGGCCAGGGGGCGAATGTAGATGTCTTGCTGATGGCCGTTGCGCTCTACCAGGTCGACCGTGAGATCGCACAGTTCGTCCACCGTGTGGGGAATATCCAGCATCATAATGCGGCACCCGCGCAGGAGCCGCTCGTAGTGCTCCCGCAGGCGGAAGATGTAGACCGCCCCTTTTTCCTGGTTCCAGTTGCCGCGGATGCCCTCGAACACTCCGGTGCCGTAATGGAGCGCATGGGTCATCACGCTGACCCGGGCCTTACTGGCGGGGACGAACTTCCCCTTGAAATAGGTAAGTAGCTCGCCATTGCCACCAGAAGCAGGTTCCGAGGTGCCCACGGCACGCCCCCTTTCGTTACAGACTGGGCTAGATTATAATCGGACTCCCATTACGAATACAAGGGATTGACCATGGATGGAACGAGCCCAGCTCCCCGGTCGAACCTCTCGATCATCGTTGCGGCAGTCCTGGCTTCCCTGGCCACCGCCGTGGTACTCGGTGCGGTACTCCTCTTCGTCCGCCGGGACGACAACGCCCCCATCCAGGTAGTACTTCCGGCCACCGCCGTAGCCGAGCCCGCAACCAATCCTCAGACCGCCGCATCGGGCGAGGCCGGCCGGGCGCAGGGGGAGGTCCGGGTCTACGTAACCGGGGCCGTGAGCCGCCCCGGGGTATACACCCTGGCGCCGGATGACCGGGTGGAAGACGCCATCGCGGCGGCCGGCGGAGCCAACGCCGACGCGGAACTCACAGGGCTAAATCAGGCCGGCCGGGTCCGGGACGAGGAGCATTATCACGTCCCCAGACTGGGCGAGATTCCGCCCACGGCGACTGTCTCCGCCGAGAACCAAGCCAACACCTCGGACTCCTCCGCGACGGGCGGTGGCCTGATCGACCTGAACGCCGCCTCGGCGGAGTTTACTATAAGGTATATAAAGCTAATAGAGGCCGACAGATTGGCAGCCAATCGATAGCAACTTCACGCTCCGTGATGATTACTCGGTCAACCAGAGGCTCCAGAATTTCCCGCCAGCCTTCATCGTCTAGGTCATCCCATTCGATGTCGTCCAGAATTGAGAATAGTCCATCATACTCGGCCCGTGGCACGGCTGCTACTTGGGACAAGGAAACCTCTATTTTGCGAAGTTCGGCCATCAGTTGATCCCTGCGGACTATGTATCGCCCCGGAGGGATTAGTCCGTCCAGCAAAGCGTTCTCTAGGGAGATCAGGCGCTCTTCTTGCTGCTGTTTCCGCTCCAAGAGAGATTCACGGGCCTGATATTGCCCTTGGTGCTCTTTGTCGATTATTTCGGCAGCGACTTCTTTAGCCCTTTTCCGCACATCTGTCATTTTTGGGGGCTCTAATAGCTTCTTCATGTTGGCCTTCACCTGGGGTTCAAGCTTCAGTCCCGAGATGGACGGCTGGTTGCAATCGAGGCGCCCAACACGCCGGGAGCATATATATTGAACCCACCGATGGGCGGTCTTTTTCCCCACCATTGGCCGGTTACACTTGCCGCAACGCAGCAGTCCGCTCAGAAGGAATTGTGGATGGGGGCCTCCTCTACGCCGATGCCTATTGGTGATAAGTCGGTCGTGTACCTGCTGGAACGTCGCATCATCTACTAGAGCGGGGTGCAACCCTTCAGCCTCAAAGGGTTCACTCGGGGCTGCGAAGCGCGAGCGAGCTTGGAGTCCGTACACCACCTGACCCACATAGGCGCGGTTACGCAGGATTTGCCTCACTCCCTGACGAGAGAACTTGTGGCCCTTTTCAGCCAAGCACATCGTCAGTTCCCCCAGAGATGTCCTGCCAATCGCGTACTGCCTGAACAGCTTCTCCACTGCTGGTGCATCCGAGTTGGGTACCAGCACCGACCCTTTGCCATCTGGAGCCTTTCCCAGGTCGTAGCCGAACGGGGCCTGGCCATTCCACTTCCCATCCCTGGCTCTAGCTCGCTTGTTAGGGATTACCCTGAAGCTGAGCCTCCTGCTCTCTTCCTCCCCCAGCAGTCCGAATAACCCTTGTACAAAGGGGTTATCAGTGGGCTCGGTGGCGCTGTGGATATCAACACCCAGGCGGCGCATAGCCTTGAGGGCATAGAAGTAATCAGCGGTGTCTCTCCCCAGTCTGTCCATCCGCCAAACTACAATGGTGTCGAACCGCCCCTCTTGAGCGGCCTTGAGTACCTTCTGGTATTCCGGCCGGTCACTGTTGAGGCCAGACTCTGCTTCGACATATTGGGCGACCTCGACGAAGCCCTTGGTTTCACAGAACCGTTGGCAGTCCCGAAGTTGGGTATCCAGAGACGCACCTTCCCGCTCCTGCCGGTCCGTAGACACTCGGCAGTAAATAGCGGCCCGAACTCCCCCGGTAAAGGCACCATTGATTGCCTTGGGGGTTTCAATTATTTGTAGTATCGTGTTCACCTCAAGCTTCGGAACCGGCTAGGTCGCCGAAGAATTGCTGTCGCCCCGGCCCTTCTGGCTGTTGCCAGGGTTCCCCATAAGCCTCTCCACCTCGCGCCTGGGCCACCTCAGCCTGCCGCCTACCCCAACCTGTACTGCATACGCGAGCCCCTTCTTATGCCACTTCCAGAGGGTCAGAGGGCTAACCCTGAGCAGTGTGGCTGCTTCTTTAGTGGTCAATATTTGATTCTTCATAATGAACGCTCCATGATCTGAGTTTGAAATGGGTTTAGACCTCTTGCCCAAGGACGAACTTGGAATCGTCATCAAAGAACGCCTCGCACCTCTTCTTCGTCATTTTGTAGCTCGTGCTGCCAAAGAAATGGTTCTTTAATGTTCCGATCAGATCCCTGTAACCTGACTTGTCGTAATCCGCGAACAGACGAGGCACGCTTAGGTCAATGACGTCGGTCCTGTAGAGGAATGACCTCCTGCATTCAGGACGGGGACTAGATTGAGGCCCAATAGATATTCCGTAGAATCTATCGGTGACCGGATTCCTAAAATAATCAGCCACTAATTCCTCCTTGCCGTCGTGGCGAATTTTTGTCGAGGTAGCTCGTTTGTATATCTCTTCCGCTTCCACAGCGTGTCCACCTTCAAATCTCTTGTTATCGTACATGTAAAAGAACCAGTCAGGGTCGGCGAAGATCACCTGGGGAAGTGTCTTACCCCGGTGTTTTTTGAAGCCTAATGGCGTCCAACCCATCGCTAAGACCCGGCCCTGGTCAGACTGGTGTGAATGTGGAGTTTCCTGCATTCCGAATTCTCCTCAACCGGACGATGTCGAAGCCCGGTACTGTATAATCAGTTATCGTGTCCTACTATCTATTATATAACGTATTCAGTTCTACGCAAAGCGATTACTGCACAAAATATGCAATTGGCAAACCCGAGGAAGTGGTCATAGCAGCCACGGAAGGATTCAGGGCACTTGCTAACTACAACGGAGAATTCGGCAGAGTAGCAAGCGTGGACGGCGTAGCAGTAGGCGACAGGTTTCAGGTTTCCCGTTTTACCTATATAGGGTAGAAACTAGAAACGGGAATACGCCAGGATGGAGCGGTGGTGTCATCGTGGTAAATGAACGGGGATTAAGGGGGCCGTGTCCCCTACCCCCGAAACGCAGGTCCCCTTAATGGGGATGGCCCTCTTAACCGATATCACACGGCACGTTTATGCCTGGTGTTTCTAAATCCCCGTCATGCTCGGCAACCTGGTCGAGGGGACGAGTCGTGACCATATGGGCTGAGATAGTTCCCAACAGTCAATCTGCAGGGCAGGTGCGATTAAGAGGGCCATCTACTGTTCGAGAGAGGCTAAGTCAACAACGGGAGCAGCACAATGTTACCTTCAACTTGAGATCATCCGTTCTGCCGGCTCCCTGCTCTAAGCCCCTTCCCCAGGCTCCGGCGCCCAAGCGATCTATTGTTCTCGGCGGTACATCCCCCTCATAATGGCGTTTGGCGACGTATTCTCTTTAAGCCGCATTTTTTGGAGTTTTCTCATGAGCCCGCGATCTTCAACCGTTCACCACTTCGAGGTGGCTCTGCAGGAGGTAGAATCTAGAGTATGGCGAGGGATTCAGGTTCCCAGCGATTACAGCTTCTGGGATTTACACGTTGCCATCCAAGACGCGATGGGATGGCTTGACTACCATCTCCACGAGTTTGAGATTGCTAGTCCTACTACTGGGGAACTTGAGCGCATCGGGATTCCAATTGATGATTTTGATGACGAGCAACCAGCTCTGCCTAGCTGGGAGGTGCAAATCTCTGACTACTTTTCCTCCGAGAATGCGTCAGCAACATATACCTACGACTTTGGTGACAATTGGCAACACACCGTCACGCTAAAGGAAGTAGTGGAGCGGATTCCAAGGATGAAGTACCCACGGTGTGTTGCAGGGAAGCGGGCGTGTCCTCCCGAAGATTGCGGTGGAGAGTCGGGCTATGAGGGGTTTCTGGATGCTATCCAGAATCCGCAGCATGAAGAACACGACAGAATGCTGGAATGGGTTGGCGGGAGCTTCGACCCGGAGGCATTCGACGCCAAGAGCGTCCACTTTGACGATCCGGGCGAGAGATGGAGAATCGCCTTCCGGGAAGGGTAACTGGCAGCTCACCCACCGTTGCCATATCATCGGGTTAGCCGAAATGGGGAATCTCGGTTTATATGTCATCCCTGAATGTGGAGGCAGTCAGCTTCCAATAAACCCGTCTGGCTTAAACCTGGGGACGTTGGAAGATTCACCTTCGAAGGAGTAAAAGTAATGGGTGATAAGGGTGGTAAAAAGGATAAAGCCAAAAAGGAAAAACAGACAGCCGCAAAACATACGCTAAAGGAAAAACGCAAAGTGAAAAAAGAGAAGCAGATTTAGGGCGCTTTCACCATGCGAAAGAAGAAGCGAGTTTGCTCACTCCGTTCCTCAGCAGCCGTGGCCTTGCATCGTCGAGAGATGTCAAGGGCGCTGGGAAAGTGTACCAGGGGGGCGGAGCAAAACTGTACCACTGAACGCCGCAGCATGAGCATGGAAGTGTCGTGGTCTGCTGAAGCTTGGTTCTAGGCTATCGCCTGATCTCGGTTAGTCTTCCTGCTGTGTTTGAGGCGGTAGCTGTCCCCGTTCATCTCCAGGATGTCGACATGGTGGGTGAGGCGGTCGAGGAGGGCTCCGGTCAGCCGCTCGGACCCAAAGATCTCGGTCCACTCGTCGAAGGGCAGGTTGGAGGTCACGAGAACCGATCCTCGCTCGTAGCGCTGGCTAAACACCTCGAAGAGCAACTCGGCCCCAATCTTGGATAAGGGCACGAAGCCCAGTTCGTCAACGATCAGGAGCTTGAGACGTGCCAGCCTTCTCTGGAGGTTGAGCAGACGCCGTTCGTCCCTGGCCTCGATCAGCTCGTGGACCAGGGCGGCAGCGGTAGTGAAGCCAACGGACAGTCCTCTCTGGCATGCGGCAAGACCGAGACCGAGGGCGACATGGGTCTTGCCGGTTCCGCTGTTGCCGAGCGCGATGACGTTGTGGTTGCGCTCGATATACTCGCATCGAGCCAGCTCCAGCACCAGGGCCTTGTTGAGGGATGGCATCGATAGGAAGTCGAAGGTGTCGAGGCTCTTGGTAGTTGGGAAGCGGGCCTCTTTGATCCGCCGGTCCACCATGCGATGATGACGGTCGATCAGTTCCAGCTCCGATAGGCGCAATAAATAGTCCGGATGGTCAGCCCCCTCGACGGCGCACTGGGTAGCCAGCTTGCCGTACTCCCTCAGGAACGT
>JASLXV010000038.1:0-164955 GCA_030740155.1 Dehalococcoidia bacterium
GCGGACCGACATGAACTACGATCAGGGTTTCCAGACCTTTGTCAACATTCTCGGACAGCACGCGAAAGGCCCGGGCTATCCGCACCACGAGGCTTTCGACGTCCGCGCCGCCTGGCGGTGCGAGGCGGACCGGTGTGCCCCTCAAACGATAACCGCCGCCGAGCGGTGGTTGGAGGAGCACCACAAGGAGGACTTCTTCCTGTACGTGGACACCTGGGACCCCCATGAGCCATGGGATGCTCCGGCATATTACACGGAGCTTTACTACCCCGGCTACGACGGGGAAATAATCAACCCGCCCTATGCTTACTGGCAAGAGATACCGTGGCTTACCGAAGAGAAAGTGAGGAAGGCCTATGCCACCTATTGCGGTGAGATCAGCATGGTGGACCGGTGGGTGGGCCATCTGCTTAGCAAACTCGAGGTCATGGACCTGATGGACAACACCTGCGTGATCTTCACCTCCGACCATGGCTTCTGCTTCGGCGAGCATGGGGGCCTGTTCGGGAAGGGCCTGGGGACCAGGCGGGAAGACGGCAGCGCCATCCCCGTGAGTGAGCTGGGGGATAAACGTGAAGGCTGGAGGCGCAGTCTCCGCTATGGGAGGAGATCACCCATATCCCGCTGCTGCTCTACGCTCCCGGCGTCAAACCCGGAACCGTGTCCTCCTTGACCTCTGCGGTGGACTTGATGCCGACGGTCCTGGACCTGGCCGGGCTCCCGGTCCCGGATGCGGTCCGCGGCAGGTCCCTGGCGCCGCTTCTTCGAGCCGAATCCGCGGTAGGACCAGAGTTCTTGGTGAGTTCCGCCCCTCTTTCCAACGTTGGCGACATTGTCCGGCAGATCGATGGCTTTGCGCGCCCCGTTCTCGAACCAGTGGTCAGCACGATCACCACCTCGGAGTGGAGCCTCATGTACAGCATCGCGGGAGCGCGGGCAGAGTTGTACAACTTGGTGAAGGACCCGGCCCAGCAAGACGATGTCATCGCGGCCCACGGGGACGTGGCGGCCAAGCTTCATCAGATGTTCGTGTTGGTACTGCAAGAGAGCGGTGTCCGCAAAGATCTGCTGGAGGCCCGGCTGAGCCTGTAATCGACGCGTCCGACCCGGTGGTCTAACACCACATCTGCTTCCGGTAAGCTCCCGCCGCCGCCGCCGCTTCGCCCGGCCCCTGGCCCGCCGGTCAAGCCTGGGGGCCAGCCGGAGCGGCCGGCTGGCGGGCCATGAGGACCAGCAGGGAACTGGCCACCGCGATGAAGCCGAACAGAACAAAGGCGTCCTGGTAGCTCCCCGTGGCGTCGAAGATTACGCCTGATATCAGCGCCCCCGCAGCGAAGCCAACTACCTGGGAGGCCCTGCTGACTCCGTAGATGGAGCCCAATGAGGATCTCCCGTAGAAGCTGGCCCACACCAGCGGAGACAGGATGTTGACCCCGGTGGTTGCCACCCCCTGGATCAGGGCGAACAGGTAAGCCTCGGCAGGGCTGTCAGCCAGAATCAAGACCGTCATGCTGATGGCGGGCATCAGTGTCACCAAAACCATGAGCCGCCGTGGTGGTATTCGCTCCGAGATGAACCCCAAAGCCAGAGTGCTCGCCGCGCCGGAGGCGGACATTACGCTGATGACGGCCACCGCCGGTCCCCCAACGAGCCCTTGCTGGTTCAAGTGGGGTATCAGGTGCAGGCCGACCCCGGAACTAGCGGTGCTGCTGATGAGCAAAGAAACCATCAGCAGCCAGAAAGCCGGCGTCCGGACCACTTGACCCAACGCCCACTGGGCCTCTTCTTCCGGGGAAACCTGCGGGGAAACCTGGTCGTTCGCGGAGAGGGCTTGGGTCCGGATTGGGGGTGGCTTTTCCGTCGTTGCGCCGTCCACCGCAAGGCCCATGTCTTCGGGCTGACGCCGGACCACCAGGGCGCTGGGCACCACTCCAACCACGAGCATCACACTTCCCAACACCCACCAGGCGGCGCGCCAGCCCCACGCGCTGATCACCATCTGCACGATCGGGGCCATGACCAGGATGCCCGCCGAACCGGCGAAAAAGACCAGGGAGACGGCCCGGCCCCGGTAGCGGCGGAACCATTTGCCCACCGCCGGCGAGGCGCCGGCCTTGATCAGGCCCTGGTCGGCGGTCCGGGCAAAAGTGAAGGCAATGTAGAATCCCAGGAGGGTTTGCGCCTCTGCCAGGTAGAAGCAGGCCAGGGCGACAACTATGCCGCCCCCCGCGAGGAGAAGCCGGGAGCCAATCCGGTCGACCAACCGGCCCGTGAACGGGGCCAGAGAGGCTCCGATTATGGCTCCCACGCTGGTGGCCCCCGAGATCTGAGTCCGGCTCCAGCCAAACTCATCGGTCATGGGGGTGACGAAAATGGTCAGGATGCCTATGGCTGAGGCCGCGTTGGCGAATTCCGTTCCGGCGGCCGCGGCGGCCACGAACCAGCCATAGTAGACACGGGAGACACGTCTACTCAAGTTGGCCATTGAGGATGACTAATCAGCTCCCCGTGGCGCAAATTTGCCAGCCGCATTCTCGTACCGAGGGCGGGAGGCATTGCCATGGTAACAGGAAAGCTCCGGCTCCGTCGGGAATGCGGCGGACCGGGCCGGATGGGGACTGGATCGACTGGTTCCTGGTTTCGGAAATAGCCGCTAGGATCATCCGCTCGCCCTGAGCTTGTCGAAGGGCCCTGAGGCCGGTGGTTCGACAAGCTCACCACGAGCGGCGTTGGTGATGCCCACCATTAAACGGCGTTGGTAACGGCCATTATCGACACGAACGGCGTTGGTAACGCCCAATACCGAAAGGAAGTACTAGTTCCTGGTGTGAGGAGGGGGCTGCTTCTGGGTGAAGGACTTCGCACCCTCCTTGGAGGAGAGGACCTCCCGGCCGATGTAGGAGAAGCGTAGCGCCTGGCCCAGGTCCATGTCCATGGATGCGGCCATGGCGGCCTTGGCCATGGCCAAGGCTTGGGGACGCATGGCGGAAAACCGTTTCGCCAGCGCGACGGCGCCCTCCACCAGCTTGTCGGGCGCAAACACATGGTTAGCCAGGCCGATGTCCACGGCTGCTTGGCCGCCCATGGGCTGACCGGTAAACATAATCTCTTTCGCCCAAGCCGGTCCCACGGCGCGCGCCAGCCGGACGGTGACGCCGCCGCCGCCGATGGCGCCCAGGTTCTTGATGTGCAGGTCGCTTATCTGGGCGGTCTCCGAGGCCACCCGGATGTCGCAGGAGAGAGCAAGCTCCAGGCCCCCGGCGGTGCAAATGCCGTCGATGGCGGCGATGGAGGGCGTGCCCAGGGTCTCCAGCCGGTCGCAGAACCCGGCAAGCCAGGGGCCGAAGCTCCGGTCCACCAACGCCCGGATGGTTCCCAGCAGCGCTTCCTCGCTCTCTTCCCGGTCCGCCTGCTCGTAGAGGTCCGCCCCGGCCGAGAAGCAGGGGCGCCCATCGGCGCGGGGGGCCCCGGTGAACACCAGCACCCGCACGTCGCCGGCTTCCTCCACATGGTCCACCACCTGTTCCAGTTCGCTGACGAGTTGACGGTTCAGGGCGTTGAGGCGGTTGGGACGATTGAGGGTGACCAGCGCCACGTTATCCCCGACGTCTTCGTAAGTAATGCATTCATACGCCATGGCACGCACCTCCTTTACTGTTCCAGGGTCACATCACCGGCAGGCGCAGCCCCGAAGGCCAGACCGAGGCCTCCGGGGAGCGCGAGAAGAGTACTGGGTAACCGGGGCCGGACTTGGCCAGCCCGGCTAGACCATCGTGTATCCGCCGCTAACGCTGATGGTCTGGCCGGTGACATGCCCGGCGCCGGAGGGCGACGAGAGAAAGACCACCATGTTGGCAACGTCCTGCATCTTTCCGAACTTCCGCAGCGCGTACACTCGAAGCGCCCGTTTTTCGCGCTCCAAATAGGCCTCCGCCTCTTTCTCGCCAACGGCCAGCGCGGCCTCTCGGTCCGCGATGCCGCGAGGAGTCTGGGTCCGGCCCGGCGCCACGCAGTTGACCCTGATCTTGTGGTAGCCTAGCTCCAGGGCCAGACCCCTGGTAAGGCCGATTATGCCGGCCTTGCTGGCCCCGTAGGTTACCTGCCGGCTCTCGCCGCCGCGGCCGGCGTCGGATGCTATGTTCACGATTGCGCCGCTCTTCGCCTTCATCATGGGCTCCGCTATGGCCTTGCAGCAATTCATGGAGCCCAGCATGATGACGTTCATTTCCTTGGCCCAGCTGGCGGGGTTCGATTCCCAGAAGTAGCCGTTCTCCCACCAGGCTGCGCCGTTGACCAGCACGTCGATCTGCCCGTAGGTCTCCATCACCTCGTCCCGCATCTTCATCACGCTGTCGAGTTGGGTCACGTCGGTGTGGATGTAGCTGGCCCGGACGCCGTGGCTCATGCACTCCTGCTCGGTGGTCGTGCCGTCGTCCCCCACCCGGGCGTCGTCGGGCAGAATGTCCGCGGCCACCACGTTGGCCCCCTCTCTGGCGAAGGTGGCGCACATGACACGGCAGATGCCGCGGCCACCGCCGGTCACTACGATTGTGCGGCCTTTGAAATCCAAATCCATGGCTTCCTCCTTATGGCGCCAAAACGCGTCGCGCCACGTACATTTGCTGGCTTCGCGAAGCTCGAAGGCCAAGCCCGCCGATTGGCGAGGCACTAGGAAGGACGGTGCGCCGGTACCGAGGGGCCGGCCCTCGCCTTCGGTCCTGCGGCTAGGTTTGCCGGCTAGCTGTCCTGGATAATATCCTCGTCACGCAGTCCCTTACCGATGATGTTCTTCCGGAACTTGACGAAGTTGGGCTCCCGCCTCTCCAGGAAGGCGTACTTTCCTTCCACGGCCTCACCGCCCTCTCCGTAGAAATCGGGGTTAACGTCTCCCACCACGGCCCCCATGTCGGTGTGGTCCCGGAGCCAGAGATAGGTGTCCCGGAAGGTGTACTTGAAGACGGCCAAGCAGGTTGGGCTCTTCACGACTATCTCCCGGCACCACTGGTCCACCTCTTCGTCCAGCTTGTCATGGGGTATAGCCACGTTAGCCAGGCCCATATCTACGGCTTGCTTGGCAGAGTACCTCCGGCACAGGTACCAGAGTTCCTTGGCCTTCTTCATGCCCACGATGGCGGCCAGGTCCTGGACCATGTGCCCCGAGGCGGGGCTGGCCACGCGGGCCCCGTTCTGTCCAAACTGGGCGTGTTCCTCGCAGGCGATGGTGAGGTCGCAATGGTAGGCCAGGTGATTGCCTCCGCCGACGGCGAAGCCGCACACCCGGGCAATTACGGGCTTCAAGATGTCTTCTATGCCGCCGTGGGCCCGGATGCGAACGTTCTTGGAGGGTTGCGCCTCCTCGTCCGGGTGCTCCCCGATATCGCCGCCGGCGCAGAAGGCCTTGTCCCCCTGGCCGGTGAGGACGACGACGCCGATGGTTACGTCCTTATCGGCATCTTCAATGGCGGCTTCTATCTCGCGCCAGGTGCGTCGGGTGGTGGCATTACGACGATCGGGGCGGTTGATGGTGATCCAGGCCGCGCCCTCCACCCGATGGTGTTTCTGGTAGATGATCTCCCGCATCTCGAGGCCATCCAAATCGGCTATATTCTGTGCTGTTACCATCCTTCCCCTCCTTGACTGCTATCACGGTGTTTGTATCGAACTGGCGCCCGGCCCGGGCCGGATCGGCCCCCGGTTCCAGCTTTTTCCTTGCCGGTGAGCCACACCGTCGCCGGGGTGGCGCTGCCATAATAACACAGGTCGGCATTGGGCCGAATCCCTGGTTTGGGACCCCCCGAAGAACCCCTCCGGAAGCGTGATTCCAAGTATCCAAGCGGGCTCGGTACGGCGGGATGTGCCGCCGGGAAAGCTCTGGCCTAATCTACACGTCCCGCAGAATGTTGCGCGCCACGACCATCCGGTGGACCTCACTGGGACCATCGGCGATGCGCAGGCCCCTGATGGTGCGGTAGTGGACTTCTATGGGCAGGTCGGTGCTGTAGCCGGCGGCGCCATGTATCTGCAACGACCGGTCGATGATCTGGGTGGCGGTCTCAGTGGCGAATACTTTTACGATCGACGCGTCATGGCGAACGTCCATCTCTTGCTCCGCCTTCCAGGCCGCCTGGAAGGTCAGGGCTCGAATGGCTTGCAGGCCTATTTCCGATTCGGCGAGCATGAACTGGATCGCCTGGCGGTTCGCCAGGGGCTGCCCAAAGGTGGAGCGGGTTTTGACGTACCTGAGCGCCATATCCTGACAGCGCCCGGCCAACCCCAGGCTCTGGGCCCCGAACAAGTACCGGGCCGTGGTCCAGCGGGCTTGGGCCACGCTCCAGGCGCCCCCTTCGGGGGTGGTACGCTGGGAGTCCGGGACGAAGCAGTCCTGGAAGTGCCATTCGCCGAACAATGCGAAGCCCAGCGTCGGAATCGTGCGAACGTAGGTACACCCAGGGGCACCCCGGTCCACCAGGAACAGGGTATGGCCCTCGCGCCGCTCGGTCCCCTTCATGCGGGCCAGCACCGCGACGTAGTCGGCGCGTTCCGCGTTGCTGGACCAAATCTTGCCGCCGTTGATGACGTAGCCGCCTTCCACCTTCTCGGCAGTAGTCGTTATCCCGGCCACGTCGCCCGCGGCGTCGGGCTCGCTGAACCCGGTAGCCCCGCGCTTCTCCGAGCGTATCGTGGGCATCAGATACTTTTCCCGGATCACATCGGAATCGTGGTACAGGTACTCGTTCACCCGCGGCCCCGTCATGTTCCGGGCCAGGACGCTGCGCCAGGTCTCTTCGGTCACGACGGCCAGCCCGATCTTATCGATGCCTCCGCCGCCCAGCTCCACCGACACGGCCGGCTGCCATAGTCCGGCGGCCTTCACTTTCTCTTCAATGGGACGTAGCGCCTCGTCAGGTAGCTCGACCATCCCCGGGTATTCCCTTTCCAGGGGGATGATCTCGCGATCCACGAATTGGCGCAGGGTCCGTCCTAACATTAAGTGGGCTTCTGAAAGGCCGAAATCCATCAGGTTCCTCCTCGAAGTGATTGAGCAGCTCCATGACGCCGGAGATTGCCGGAGGATAGGAGATGCCCACGCAAAAACGCGGCCCTTAGGCTGGAGGGGATGGAAGCCGTAGCGCCGGGCCGCAAGGGAACCAGAGCCGAAAAAAGTCGGGCGCTACCTCCCCCTCCTGCCAGGGATAAAGGTAATCGCCCATCGTTGCCACGTCAAGGGCCGGTCGATCCCGGTCAGATCGCCAAGTCTCTACGCTCGAAGGTTATCAGGGCTGCGGCCAGCGCCACGAGCGACATTCCGATCAAGACGCCCACATGAAGGAGGTCCAGCCCATTGGTCAGGGGGTCGGAGCCGAGGTAGTAGTAGAAGGGCGACAGCTTCTCTTCCAGCCCGGCCACTATGGGCCCCATGGCGTTGATGAAGTAGGCCGCAATACCGAGGGCGGCCGTCACCCAGATGCTCATGGCCCGCTTGCCGAAGGCGCAACCAACCGCCAGGGCGATCGAGCCGAAGGCCAGCCCCAATAGGGTGGCGCTCAGGGAAGCCTCCGCGACCCGTACGACGCTGATGTCCATGCCCACGGCCCTGGCGCTTACGGCCGTTCCCAGCCATAGGGCCAGGCCCAGCACCGTTATCCCGACGGTCATCGCGATGAACTTCTCTGCCACCACCCGCCAGCGCTTCACCGGGTTGGCAAGCAGCAGGTCCAGGGTCCCCTTTTCCTCTTCGCCGGCGATGGCGCCGCTGCCGACGTTCAGGGCGTATACCAGAAACAGCAGCGGCACCATCAAGATAAACAGTTGGCTGTTGAGAAACCCCACGGGCGATGTGAAATCGGCGACCCCTCCCGCGAACGCTCTCAGGAGCGCCTCGGGCATTTGCTCAGCCAGATCATCGAATTCCGGCGCGTCGCTGATGCTCGGATAGAACAGCACCGTGACCGCGATCAGCGCCACCATGCCGATCACCCACCACGTGAGAGGCCGGCGCAGGTCCCGCACCGTCTTCAATAGAACGCTAGTCAGCAACGTCGTTTTCTCCGCTGTAGTAGGCCAGGAAGACCTCTTCCAGATCAGGCTCGTGGCTGATGATGTCCAGGACCTCATAGCCGGCGGCGGCCTTTACTACCGCGTCCACTGAACCCGTGATCTCGCAACGCACGACCGAATCCTGGACCGTCACGTGGCGGACCCCCGCCAGGCCGGCGAAGGCGTCCTGGGGCACCGGGGCCGCGAAATGGAGTTCCAGCCGCCGCAGGGACCGGGCCTTCAGGGCGCTGACGCTCTCCACGGCTACCAGCCGCCCCTGGCGGATGATGCCCACGCGGTCGCAGACCCGTTCCACCTCAGGCAGGATATGGGAGGAGAGAAATACCGTCCGGCCCTCCGCCCTGACTTCGACGAGTAACCGGTGGAATTCCTGTCGCGTCAGAGGGTCCAGGCGGCTGGTGGGCTCGTCCAGGATCAGCAGCTCCGGCCGGCGCATCAGCGCCTGGATCAGGCCGATCTTGTGCTTGTTGCCGGAGGAGAGGGAGCGGAACGGTACTGACAAGCTCGCATCCAGCCGCTCCGCCAACTCTTCAACGTAGCGCCAGTCCACGCCGCCCTGCAGATGCCCAAGGTAACTAAGCATCTCTTCGCCGGTAAGCCTGTCGTACATTGTCAACTCGCCGGGTAGGTACCCGGTCCGCCGGTGGACCTCGCAGACATCCCGGCGGGCGTCCAGCCCCAACACGTGGATGGAGCCCCCAGTAGGGCGGATGAAGTCCATGGCCAGGCGAATGGTGGTGGACTTGCCGGCTCCGTTCGGACCCAGGAAACCAAAGATCTCGCCTTCTTGAACTTCCAGGTTGAGGCCTTCAATCCCCCGGGACTTGCCGTAATACTTGGTGAGATTGTCGGCTTGGATCACCCCACCCATTACCTTTTCTCCTCGGCGGCTCTCTCGGCGCGAAACGCCGCCGGGGCCGGACGAGGTTCCGGCACTACCCGCCCGGCCTCGCCAGAATGCCTGAATTTCACTGGCCGAGTTGACATAACGTGCCTAGCCTCATCGAGAACGTCTATGAGGCCCCACGGACGGACGGTAATGGATTCTCGCATTGTGCCGTTCTCCCTCCGGCTCCGGCCCGGCTTAGCCGGTGCGGAACGCCGGCAGTACCTCTTCGATGCAACGCTGTAGCTGGCCCTTCAGGTCGGGAGACACGAAGCGGAGCACCGGCGTGGTGCAGCCGGCGTCGATGTACGCCTGAATCTTCTCTATTACCGCCTCGGGTGGGCCATAGGCCAGCCACAGTTCGGCCCGCTCCTGGGAGACCGCGCCGGCCCCGTAGTAGGACGATAGAAAGGTTGTCGCCTCTTTGAACGCCTGCTCCCGGTCCTCATTGATGTTGACCATGAGGTGGAGGCAGGACTCGAACTTGGACGGGTCGCGTCCCCGCTTTTCCGCGTAGTCTTGGATCTTGGCGAAACGGTCGCGGAAGGTCTCCACCGGCGTGGCATCGGTCTGCCAGCCGTCGGCGTGGGTTGCGACGCGGCGCAGAATGCGGTCCACGATGGGCTCGGCGACAATCCCAGGTTTGGGGTTGGCGGCAATCAGGATCGGCATCGGCTGCTGAACGGGCTTGGGAAGCATTTCCACGTCTTTGAACTGGTAGTACCGCCCGTCGTAGCTGACCCGGTCCTCGCCCCAGAGGCGGCGCAGGATCTTGACCCCTTCGACCAGGCGACCGACCCGCTCGGCCGAGACCACCCCCATCGCATCGAGTTCGTTGGCGAACTGGGGGCCGAAGCTTGCCGGGGCGCCGCTGCAGACGGACAGGATAGTGCGGCCGTGGGATAGAACGTCCAGGCTGGCCCATTGCAGCGCGAACAGGATCGGGTGGCGCAGCGGAAAGCTGGCCAGGCAGATTGTGCCCAGCTTGACCCGCTCGGTCCGGGCAGCGATGGCGGATAGGGTTACGATGGCCTCGACCCTGGGTTTCGAGAGCAGGTTGTCTCCAACCCAGATGCCATCGAAAAGACCCGAATCCTCCGCGGTCCGCGCGGCGTCGATAACGTCGTCCATGGTGCCCCAGTCGAAGAGCACAGCCCGGGTCGATAGGCTGACGCCGAATTTCGCCCGCATGTTTTGAGGCATGTCATTCCTCCTGCAAATAGGCCCCGCACGCCGGCCCTGTTCTTTCGCCGGCCCTGTTCTTTCGAAAGAGGGCTAGGGTGAGAGTTGTCCTGGCCCCGATATCTCTTCCTCCGGGGCCTGCATCAGGCATGTCGAGGCAAGGCCTGGTCGTGGAGAGCGACGACTAAATCCCCCTAATCCCCCTTTAGTAAAGGGGGATTTCGTCCGCTATCGACGCTCTGGATTGAGTCTAGCTGTCGATGCGACGATCAATTGCTCCCTGGTAACGTGATTGCCTTGGTGACGGCATACCCCCCGTAGGCGCCCCAACCGGCGGAGAAGCCGACCCACCACTGGGACTCGCCGCCCACCACGGCGACATGGATGTCATCCGGCGTCTCCACCATCGGGAGTATGGCGTCGTCGGGGAGGTTAAATGGGTTCGGCGGGTCGTCAACCGCGTGACCCCAATAGTGCTGGTCTCCGACCTGCCCGACCAGGATGCCGCTCTGCTTCAGCCACCCCACGTTGTACCCGGCGTTCTTCCAGAGCCACTCCTTCAGGGCTTCCTTGGAGTAGCCGCCCCGGTCCAGCTCTTGGGCCACCTTACCGCTGAAGGAAATGAGACACTGCCCCGCCGAGTGGAACATGTTGATGGCCACCGTGGGCAGGGAGCAAGCAAGCACCTTCAGAATGCGCTCCGCCTTGCCCGGCGCGAACAGGGGGTTTGGTGACTGGCAGGCGAAGACCGTCACCGCGTTCTGGTCCCGGTCCATGCCGGCCCGCTCTTCGTGCAGCAGGGTCCAGGGGCTGGATTCTTCGTTCTCCGCCACGCAGAAGGAGAACTTGGCGGGGCTGCCCAGGGTGGACATGTCGGTGACGCCGGGGATACCGCCGCCGATGTTCCAAAGCACCAGCCGGACCGCCCGGCCGATGGCGGCGTTGGCGCGGGACCCGCCCCCGAAGGCCCCCTCCCGGACGTTGAAGCCCAGGTCCCGGGCGATGGGGCCGTTGACGATAACCAGGGGGGAGCAGGGGTTGGTGGTCGACTGGACGCCGTGGAGGTTGAACTCCGGCTCCAGCATTGCCTCGATGGCCGCGATGACCACCGGCACCATTTGGGGGGTGCATCCGGCCATGACGCAGTTGATGGCCACCTGCTCGATGGTGGCCACCCCCTTTTGGGGCTCGATGACGCCGAGGGATTCCTGGGGGTCGCGGCCCAGGTAGTCGATGACGGCGCCGACCCGGTCCTCCGTGGGCGGGCAGAGGGGCAGGCCGTCGGTCCAGCCCTGGCTCAGGGCCAGCTCGAAGAACTCCCAGTAGTCGGCGATGTCCGCGGCGGGCGAAGAGTAACGGCCAGCCATCGTAGTTTGTCTCCTGAAGCAGATGGGGCGAGCTTCCCAGCTTTTCTAGGCGAAGGGAGCCGGTCGGGACGGGCGCCGGGCCCGGCAGAAGTAGCGTAGGGGGCGTGGTCAGCCCTGTCAAGTGGCGTTAGGGAGTGACGCAGGGCCTTCTAATTGTCACCCGGAGCGCCGGCGAAAGGTAGCGGCGCACCACGTCTGAGATGCCTCGCTTCGCCTAGCGTGACAGTTTGGTTCGTGGCCCGTGTACAATACTCGGGAAGCGGCTCGGGCCAGCCGGTTTCGGGCGGGTTTCAGAATTAATAGGCCCGCTCCGGAGCCTCTCGCCCGGTCGAGGACCGGGCCTATGCAACCGCAAGCGGAGGTCGGACATGCAGTTCGGATTCGTGCCACGTCGTTTGATGGGAAATCCCGGAGACGTGGACCCTTCCCGCCCCTTCGATGAATGGATCAAAATCCTCCGATCATTGTCCCCAGCCAAGCCCACCGGTCGGCCGAGCGCGCCGGCCGCATTGCCGACGGCATCTGCATCGCCCCGCGGTGGGCCACACCGAGGTGGCGGCGCTGGCCAAGACCTTCAGGGAGGCGTACGCGGCGGTCCATCACGAGCAGCCCACCTACGTGAACGCCAGGCGCGACTTTATATTGGGTCCGGACCCGAGGGAAGCCTCGGTTCAGGCGGGACGCAACGAGCCGTACTTTCAATTCGGTCCCGGCCACCGGTACATAATTGGCGGGCTGCAAGAGTCGACGACGGTCGATCTGCACCTGGCCAAAGTGGAAGATGACGCCACGGGCTTCGCTTTTTGCGGCGCCTACCAGGACATGGCCGAGCAGTTTGCCAAAGTGCAGGATGAGGCAGGGTTGACCCACGCGACTTGCTCTTTCTACAACCTGCCCGGCAGCTTCCCGGCGCGGCTGGAGTTCCTCCAAGGCTTTGGAGAAGAGGTGATTCAGAAGCTTCGCCAGTCCTGACCGGATCGGAGCCGGTCCGGTTCCCTGCCGTTCTAAAAGTGATGCCAGGTGGACGCCGAGACAGCGGCCGGCCGCTAGGGTGTACATTATCTACGGCGCCAAGCTGAAGGGACGCAGCGGGGCGCCAGAGACGCGCCGGGCGTGGACGCGATCATTGACGGGAGACTTAATCCGCGGGGTTCCCACGGGCGAAACCGGTTGGTATCCTTCATAGGGAAATCTCCGGCATCCCAACCGCGCAACGGGTTCGCGGCCGGGGCGCCCAAGATGCCTGGCAATTGAAGACTGGGTCCCCAACTGACACTGGAGGTTACGACTATCACAAGCGGCAGCGGTCCCACCTCGAAGCTATGTCGCTGGGTGTGTTCCACCCGGCACCAGGACCTGCCCGCCGAGGTGCGGGAAGAGACGTTGACCCTCCTGTACGATCAGGTGGGCTGCATGATCGCCAGCGCCACCCTGCCATCGTGCCAACCCGTGGTGGACCTGGTGGTCAAACTGGGCGGCCCCGAGGAATGCACGATCGTGGGTCACCCGGTGCGGACCTCGGTGTTGAACGCCGCCCTGGCCAACGGCGCCATCGGACACGGCGACGAGGTGGACCCCACGGGCCAACGGGGCACCGGGCACTACGCCGCCACCACGGTGCCGACGGCCCTCAGCGTCGGGCAGTACGTGGGGGCATCGGGTGAGGAGTTTGTCCGGGCCCTGGCCCTGGGGTCTGAGGTGGCCGCCCGTTGTCAGAGCGTCCTGGCGCACTACGGAACGAGAGAGCAGTTTGTCGCCAGTGTGGGCGGCACTCTCGGCGCCGCGGTTGTCGCAGGGCTGTTGCTCGGGCTGGACGCCGACGGCATGGAGCACGCCTTGGGGTTGGCCGCCTCCGGAGCCTGCGGTATTTCCTGCCATCATCTTGAGGAGTTGCACCAGATCAAGTCGCTGAACCACGGCCGGGCCGCGCAAGCGGGTGTCCTCTCCGCGCTGTTGGCCCAGCAGGGCTTCCACGGCCCGCCAGAAGTCCTGACCGTGGAAAACGGGTTCTTCGACGCTTTCCTGGGGCTGCCGTGGGCCGGCAACGATGTGGCCCAGGGGCTGGGAGAGGAGTACCTGATGCGGCAGATCGCCTACAAGCGTCACCCGGTGGGCGGCCCCGACCAGACTCCGGTGTACGCCCTCCTGGAGTTGATGAAGGCCCACAACCTGGGCGCCGATGACATCATGGAAATCCAGGTATCGGTATCCCGTCACGCCTTCCATATCGTCATGACCAACCAACACCCATCCGTGCACATGGAGACGGTCCTCTCTCTGGCCGCGGTGTACGGAGAGGTAGCTTTCAAGCACATACACGACCCCATCTATCGCCAGGACCCTCGGTTCAAGGCCTTCCGGGAGAGGGCCCGCATCCTTATCATCCCCCGCCCGCAACCGGCCACCTTCGGAGACCGGTTGGAGATGGGTATCACGGTGCGGACCCAAGCCGGGGAGACGCTGCGGCAAGACCTCCGCTACCCCCTGATGACCGCTGAAGAGATACAACAGAAGTTCCGAGGCCTGGTGGGAATGCGGCTCGGCGGCGACCAGGTCTCCGCCCTGGAGCGGAAACTGAAAGAGGTCGAGACGGTCGCCGACGTTGCCCCGCTAATCAACGATCTCCAAATTGGCTACTGACTGCCCGGTCAATGCATTGGTGACCCTCGCCAGAGCAACCCCAGGAGAGGTTTCTTGAAGGGGTCTGGGGGAACTTCTTTTCCAAAAGAAGTTCCCCCAGATAAAGACCGTCCCAGCATCTGACACCGGAGGATAAAATGGACAAGATCACCGAATACCTGAGTTCCTACGCAGCATCCCTGAAGTTCTCCGATCTACCCCCGCATGTCGTCGAGAAGACGAAGCGGGTTATGCTGGACACCCTCGGGTGTGCCCTGGGGGGCTACACCAGCGAGCCCAGCAAGATCGCCCGGTCGATGGCGGAGGTCACCTGCGCTCGTCCGGCCACCGTCATCGGCAGCGGGCAGAAGACCACCCCCGACCTGGCTACCTTCGCCAACGGGGTGATGATCCGCTACCTGGACTTCAACGACATCGTCCTCTCCAAGCGCGGCGCCGGCCACCACAGCGACGATATCGCCGCCGTTCTGTCTCCTGTCGAGGTGGTCCACGGAAGCGGCCGGGACGCGATCACCGCTACGGTCCTCGCCTACGAGGTCAACTGCGCTTTTACCGAGCAGATCGACATTCGGGCCGGGGGTTGGGACGCTTCGGTATTCGGTGTGATCGCCTGTGGGGTGGCGGCGGCCAAGGGCTTTGGCCTGAGCAAGGATGAGATTGCCCATACCGTCAACCTGAGCGTGGTGCCCAATATGGGCCTCTTCCAGGCCCGCATCGGCGCGGTCTCCCATTGGAAGGGAGTGGCCATGGCCAACGCCGCCCGCAACGGGGTCTTCGCCGCCCTCCTCGCCGCCAAGGGGATGACCGGGCCGGACCCCATATTCGAAGGCCCCGGCGGGCTCTTCAACGCAGCCACCGGTCCCTTCGGTCTGGACCCGTTCGGCGGCGACGGCCGGCCCTTCGCAATCCTGGGGGCCACACTCAAGCACTTTCCACTGGGCTCCGTGGCCCAGACGGCGGTGGAGGCGGCCATCAGAATACGTCCGAAGCTGGCGAGTCTCGATGACATCCAGGAGATCCACGTCGAGACTTCCGGCCCGATCATGTCCGGAGACCCGGAAAAGTGGGACCCTCAGACGCGAGAGGCGGCCGACCACAGCATGCCGTACAGCGTGGTGGCGGCCCTACGTTACGGTCCGGTTCAGGTCCACCACTACCTCCCCGAGTACTTCCGAGACCCCAAGAACCTGGAGTTGATGCAGAAGGTCACGGTGGAGGTGACGGAGGAGGGACGCCGCTCTCGGCCGGACGGAAGCCTGAATGTGGTGGAGGTGGTCACCAAATCAGGGGAGCGCTACAAAGAGCGGGAGGCCTACCACCGGGGGCACCCCAAGAACCCCATGACCGACGAGGAGATGGAAGCGAAGTTCCGGTCCATGGCCCGGGTGCTGCTCAGCGAGCGGCAGGTTCAGCTGGTGTTGGAACGGCTGTGGAACTTGGAGCAGGTCGATGACCTCGGAGATGTGTTGGAGCTTCTCGCGGTGTAGCGGGTGGTTCGACAGGCTCACCACGAACGGGTGAAATCCGTTCGCCCTGAGCCTGTCGAAGGGCTCAACCTCAAACCTGGCTGCTTCTCCGATGGGCCGCTTGTCGCGCCGGTCACAATAGGGCAATCCCCTGCTTGAACCGCGACTCCATGGCTTTCCCGATCTTCAGCCGGGCAATGGATTGGGTCCCGCCGGCGTGGTGCAGCATCACCATCGCATCCCGCACGTACTTCTCCATGGGCAGGTCCCGCATTACGCCCACGCCCCCGAACAGTTCCATGGCCGATAGGGTGATCTTCAGACTCGCGTCGGCGCAGAAGGCCTTGCAGGCACTGGCCAAAACCCCGTCTGGTTCCTTGTAAGAGGAGGTCCAAGCCGTCCGCCATACCAGGGTCCTCGCTGCCTGAAGGGTGATGTAGAGGTCCGCCAGGATAGTTTGCACCGCCTGGTGCTGGATAATGAACTTGCCGCCCTGGAACCGATCGTTGGCGAATTTCACGGCGGCGTCGAACGCGGCCCGCGCGACGGCCATTGTATGGGCTGAAAGCTCAACATTACTTGTGGTGCTCATATAGGTCTCCGCGGAGGCGCCTCCCGCCTTCCCGCCGAGCAGGTCTTCCGCCGGGATTTTCACGTTCTCGAAGATCAGTTCGGCCTGGGGATAGGCCCTGAAGCCAACCTTGTCGTGGGTGCGGCCGATGCTGAACCCCGGCGTGTCGCGGGGCACGATGAAGTGGCTCAGTCCCAGGGACTGGTTCACCGTGGGGTCCGTCCGGGCCTTGATGATATACAGCTTGGCCACCGGGCCATGGGCGATCAGGTGCTTCATGCCGTTCAGGACGTAGTGGTCCCCCTTTCGCTCCGCGCGGAGCATGATGCCCTGGCCCGGCGGAGGATCGTAGTAGCCCACGTTATCTGAGCCCGAATTGGGCTCGGTGTTGGCTTGGGCCAGGACGAAGGTGTCGTCCTCCACGAATTGGGGAATGTACCGCTTCTTCTGGTCCTCGGTGCCTCCCAGGTAGAGATGCCGCGAGGCCTTCCAGCATTGGCTGAAGATCTTGCAGCAGCTCATGTCGGCGTAGGCCAGTTCGTCGATCATCACCACCTGGGTGAGGAGGTTGGCCCCCACGCCCCCCCACTCGGGAGGCAACGCCATGGTGCGAAAACCCAGCTTGGACCCCTTCTTTACCATGTCCCAGGGAAAGCTCTCCCGGACATCCATCCGGTCCAGTTCCACGGCAATGGGGCGGATCTCATTCTCAGCGAAGTCGTGGGCCAGGCTTTGCAATGCCTTTTGTTCCTCGGTCAGCTCGAAATCCAACACCTTTCGCCTCCCAATGATGACGTGCTCGGGAAACCGTTGCCGGGCTTCAGCCGGCCATTCGCCGAAGCTCGCGGCGGATGAAGTTCCCCACCTGGGTGGTGGAGAGATTGCCCCCGAGATCGGGCGTGGTGTAGCCGGTCTTCACGGCCTCCGCCACGGCCGACTCGACCATCATGGCCGCTTCCGCGTGCCCGGCGTGCTCCAGGAGCATACTCCCGGCGAGGATGGCGGCCATGGGATTGGCCACCTTCTTTCCAATGATGTCGGGCCCGGTGCCGTGAATCGGCTCGAAGTAGCAGAAATGACGGTTGGGGTTGAAGCAGCCCGTGGGGGACAGGCCCCGGCCACCCTGGATGGCCCCGGCGATGTCGCTAAGAATGTCCCCCGCCCGGTTCTCAGCCACGATGACCTGGAGCTGTTCCGGCGAGATCAACATCGCGTAGGCCAGGGTGTCTACGTGGGTATGGTGCTGCTCGATCTTCGGGTACCCCTCCCCCACCTCCTGGAACGTCCGGCCCCACAGGCCGTTCGGCAGCCCCTTCTCGGCCATGTCAATGCGGCTGTGGCCGTGCTGATGGGCGTAGTCGAAGGCGTATTCGATGATGCGGCGCACCCCTTTGGCCGTGTTGATCTCCGGCCGGATCTCCACCTCGTCGGGTGTGCCAACCTTGAGGGTGCCGGCACTGCCCGACTCATAGCCTTCGGTGTTCTCCCGGAAGACCACGAAGTCGATATCCTGTTCCGTCTTTCCTTTCAGGGGAGTCAGGCTGGCGTCCAGGAGCCGGCAGGGCCGCAGGTTGGCGTATAGGTCGAGGCGCCGGCGCAGCCCCCGCAAGACCGGGCTGGCCACTTGATCCGGAGGGACCCGGGGGTCGGTGCCTGCGGCGCCGAACAGGGCGGTGTCGAAGCGATCGGGCAGGCCGTCGATGATCTGGTCGATGTCGTCGGGGATGGCTTGGCCGGTCTTCAGGTACCGTTCGGCGCCGAAATCGAAGAACTCGAACTCAAGCCCAAGGTGGAAGAGTCTGTCGACGGCCTTGAGGACCTTCACCGCTTCCGGGACCACCTCGTTCCCGATACCGTCGCCGGGGATCACGGCAATCCTGGTCATCGTTTGCCACCTCGCTTCGGTGCGCTGGGCGCTCTTGTAGCCCTCTGTATATTCTTTGGCGGCGGCCCAGTCAAGCTCCGATGCCCTCACCCTCGGTCCCTCTCCCGCGGGAGAGGGATGCCCTGGCGCAGCCTGGGCTGGGTGAGGGTGGTGGCCGGCAAGCTCCGGTCACTGAGAAGTTGATCTTGACACTTTGACTGAGGTGGCGGTAACCTGAGCGCGCCAGGCATCGCCACCCGTAGCCTGATCAGCATCCATTAGTGAAGGAGACCCAACATGCCCGGAGATTTTGAAGTTTTGAACCCGGTGGCCCAGCTGGCCTCGGAGCTGGGTGTGCCGCCGCCCGCTCCACAGCGGCCGCGCACCCTCGAAGGCGCCCGGGTGGGCCTGTACTGGAACCGCAAGCCGGGAGGCAACTACGCCCTGGAACGGGTGGAGCAGCGGCTCAAAGAGCGTTTTCCCGGCATGGTGACCAACTTCTTTCACGGCCGAAGGCCGATCTCCGCGGACCTCATGAACGACATCAAAGAGTCCTGCGACGTTGTGGTGGGCGCCACTGCGGATTGAGGCTCCTGCACGTCGTACCTTGTGCACGACATGATTGAGATGGAGCAAGCCGGCCTCCCCACCGTGGCCGTCACCGCCCGGGGTTTTGAGTCCGACTTCAAGGCTTCCGCCCGCGTATTCGGGTTCCCCCAGCTTCCCTTCGTGGTGATTCCGTACACCATGACCAGCCGCAGCCGCGAAGAAGCGGCCACCGATCTGGACGGAGTGTTCGACGAGTTGGCCCGGATCCTGGTCACCGAGCCTCCCCCTCCGGCCCGCACCAAGAAGGGCACAGTGGTCGCGGCGGCGCTGGAGCGGTTCAGCGGCGCCGACCGCCATGAAGGCTGGGAGAAGTTCAACGCCGACTTCTTGGACCGGGAGCTGGGCGATGGCTTTCCACTCATCGCTCCCACACCGGGGTTGGTGGATGCCTTCCTGAAGTCGGTCAAACGAGACCCGTTGGAGGTGCTGGGGCATCTGGCGCCCGGCGACGGCGCCGCCACCGTGGAGAAGGTGGCGATCAACGCCGCCATGGCCGGATGCAAGCCGGAGCACCTCCCCATTCTGATCGCCGCCGTCGAGGCGATTACCCAAACGCCTCAGAACATCTTCCCATCCCGCACCATCGCCATCTCCACGGGGCCCCACGCGATGATGCTGGTGCTCAACGGGCCCATCATCAAACAGCTCGGCATCAACTCGGGCCGCTGCACCCTGGGTCCGGGCAAGCTCGGCCAGGTCAACACCGCGCTGGGAAGGGCGCTGCGGCTCATTCTGATGAACGTGGGCCACTGCTATCCGGGCAGCGGAGACATGGACACCATCGGCAGCCCGCTGAAGTACAGCATGTGCGTCGCGGAGAACGAGGACCAGAACCCCTGGGAGCCCTTCCACGTGGAAAAGGGCTTCGAGAGGGAGCAGAGCACCGTCACCGTCTTCGGCACTATCGACGTCATCCACAACTCCAACTACAAGCGGGAATCCGACCAGCTCCTCATGGCCTGGGCGGCCCGGGTCTCATCGTCCGGCGCCTACCCGCCGCTGATCCCCAGCCGGTCGGAGTTTGACGATTCCCACTTCACCATGCTGATGTGCCCTGACCATGCTCGGGTCCTGGCCCAGGACGGCCACACCAAGGCGTCCATCCGGGAGTACATCTCCCAGAACGCCAAGAGCCCGCTCAAGTACGTGCTGGCCAGCACGCTGGTGTCCCTGGACTCGTTGTCCGCGGATCTCCAGTGGATCCTGCAGCTCGACCCCGACACTCTGGTGTCCACCGCGCCGGACCCGGAAACCGTCAATCTGCTGGTGGTCGGCGGACCGACCGGGAAGAGTGATCTGGTACGGAACATTGGGGCGCCCACCATCACCAAAGAGATCTGCGGCACCGCCTAATCAACGGGCGGCGGAACGGCGGGAAACGAGGCCGCCGGCCCGCTGCCCGGGCGCCAATTCGGTTCTTGACACCCAGAACTGCGTGGCGGTAATCTAGCCACGGCAGGCAACGCCGCCCGTGGGAACTGTACGGCCTCTTGAACGGTCAATGGCGAGTTGATGATCGGAAGTGGTTACCGGGCCTTGAACAAGTTGCAATTCCCGGCGACGAGGGAGTGCCCCTGTATCCCCCTTTGGTAAAGGGGGATACAGGGGGATTTGGCGCATCGATCGAGCACGTCCGCCTACTCAAAGGCCATTGCTTGGAAAAGGATGGGACCCTGACGGCCGAGGCCGATTCTGAAAAACTTTCCCAGACAGAAGGAAGGAGACCTGATATGGCAGCAGATTTGGAAATTCTGGACCCGGTGGCGCAGCTAGCCTCGGATCTTGGCGTGCCCCCGCCCGTACCGGACCGGCCGAAGTCTCTGCAAGGGCTCCGCTTGGGCCTGTACTGGAACCGTAAACCGGGGGGCAATTACGCCCTGGAGCGGGTGGCGGAGCGGCTCAAGGAGCGGTTCCCCGGCATGGAGACCCATTTCTACAACGCCCGGAGGCCCATCCCCGAGGATATGATCCGCGACATCGGCGCCGAGTGTGACGTGGTGGTCGGCGCCTCCGCCGATTGAGGGTCCTGCACGTCGTACCTTGCGCACGACATGGCTGAACTGGAGAAGACCGGACTTCCCACCGTGTCCATCGCCGCCCGAGGCTTCGAGGCAGATTTTCAAACCTCGGCCCGGGTGTTTGGAGTCCCCCAGCTTCCTTTCATCGTTATCCCCTACACGCTGACCAGCCGCAGCCGCGAGGAGACGGAAGGGGACCTGGATGCGGTTTTCGACGGCATTGCAACCGCGCTGGTCACCGACCCGCCCAAGCCGCCCCCGGCAAGAAAGGCCAACGTTCTGCCCGCCGACCTGGAGCAGTTCGCCGGTATCGACCGCCTGGAGGGCTGGGAGAAGTTCAACCGGGATTTCATGGACCGGGGCCTGGGCGACGGGTTTCCCCTCGTCGCTCCCACGCCGCAACTTGTGGAGGCCTTCCTGAAGAACGTCACCCAAGACCCGCTTGAGGTCGTGGGTTATCTGGCGCCCGGTGAAGGCGCCGCTACCGTGGAGAAGGTGGCCATCAACGCGGCGATGGCCGGCTGCGAGCCGGAGCACCTTCCCGTTCTGATCGCCGCGGTGGAGGCCGTCACCCAGACGCCCCAGAACATCTTCCCGACCCGCACCATCGCCATGTCCACGGGTCCCCACGCCATGATGATGCTGGTCAACGGGCCTGTCGTCCAACAGCTGGGCATCAACAGCGGCCGCTGCACCCTGGGTCCGGGCAAGCCCGGCCGGGTCAACACCGCGCTGGGGAGGGCCCTGCGTCTCATCCTGATGAACGTGGGGCATTGTTACGCGGGCAGCGGAGACATGGATACCATCGGCAGCCCGCTGAAGTACAGCATGTGCCTGGCGGAGAACGAGGGAGAGAGCCCCTGGGAGCCTTTCCACGTGGAGCGAGGCTTTCAGAAGGAACAGAGCACCGTTACCGTGTTCGGTACCCTGGATATCCTCCACAACGCCAACTACCAGCGCGATACCAGCCAGCTCCTTCTGGCCTGGGCGGCGCGGGCCTCCGCGGCCGGCGCCTACCCGCCGGTAATTCCCAGCCGGGTCGAGCGGGACGAGAACCACCTGACGATGCTGATGTGCCCGGACCATGCCCGGAACCTGGCCCAGGACGGCCACAGCAAGGCGTCAATCCGGGAGTATATCGCAGAGAACTCCAAGAGTCCGATCAAGTACGTGCTGGCCACCGGCCGGACCTCTCTGGACTCGTTACCCAATGACCATCGGTGGATCCTGAACCTTGACCCGGAAACCCTGGTATCGACCTACCCGCAACCCCACCTTGTCCACCTCCTGGTGGTGGGTGGACCCACCGGGAAGAGCGATATGGTCCGCAATATCGGAGCGCCCACCGACACCAGGGAGATCTGCAACATAGCCTGACCTCGGCGGTTCGAACCCAAGCCACCCGCCGGCGGCGAACGGCGTGGAAGGGCGATCCGGCAGGCAAACCGTTGTGGTGCGCCATCATCATTCGTGATGATAGCCGGCACTTGGTATCACTGTCGCGCGCCTGCCGGGCGGGTGCCGGCGCTTGCCTGACGGTGGCGCATCGACTATGATAGCAGGGGTCTGGCCGTGCCGGTATCCGTGGCTGTGAGTGCGGCCATTGGCTTGAGGACGGACAACGATTAGAGAGGATTTGGCGCGGCTCCCTCACCCTGCCGGTCCGGATGCGTACTAGCGATTAGGGTGGACAGGAGGAACACCATGGCATTGAAGAACTGGAGTTCCGAGCTAATTGACGCTGACGACCTGTCCGCCGCCATGGACATCTTCTGGGAAAAAGGCTGGACCGACGGGCTGCCGGTGGTGCCGCCCACGGAGCAGCGGGTGGCGGAGTTCTTGGACTACGTGGGAATGGAGCCCGATGAGGTGGTGTGCCGCATCGCGGACCGAAACCGGGTCATCACCGCCGAGAAGGTCGCGATCAACTCCGTCATGGCCGGGTGCCTGCCCGAATACTTTCCGGTGGTGCTCGCCGCGGTCGAATGCCTGGGGACCGACGAGTTCAAGATCAACCACATCGCCAGCACCGGCAGCTTGTGGATAATGATGGTGGTCAACGGCCCCATCGTGAAACAGATCGGTCTGAATTCTGGAATGTACTGTTTTGGCGCCGGGACCAGGGCCAACACCACTATTTCCAGAGCCGTAAGCCTGCTGCTGGCCAACTGCGCCGAGGCCAAGATGGGCGGAATTCAGCGGGGAGAGTGGGGGTATTCCGGGAGGTTCAACTGCTGTGTGGGTGAGAACGAGGATGTGGGGTGGGGACCGACCATGGCCGAGATGCAGGGATTTGACTCGTCGACGAGTACCGTGACGATCAAGGAAGTGGTGGAGGGGCGCACTCAGATAAGGTGCAACTTCACCACCGCCGACGGGCTGCTGAAGACCATGGCGGGCTTTTGGCCCCACGTGGGGGGCAAGGACCTCCTCTTCCTTCCTCCCCAATATGTAGATGTATTCAAGAAGGCCGGGGTGAGCCGCGAGGACGTCCGCCACTACCTCCGGGAGAACATCTGCCATTCGGTAGCGGAACTCAAGCGCCGCGGAGCTTACCACGACCTGGACAGCGGGGAGCTTAGCGGTGTCATGCCTGAGGTGAAGCCGGGAGACGAGAACAAACTAGTGTACCCGTTCAGCGGGAAGGGCAAGGACGCCCAACAGCTCGGCGGTCTGGGGCCCCAGGAGGCGGTGAGTGTACGCCAGCCGGACATCATCCCAATCGTGGCAGGCGGCGACGCTGGCCTGATGGTGTACGTGGTGCCGGGCACCGATGATTGGCCGTTCATCACCAGGGAGATAAGGACACGGTAAGCGCCCCGGTCGTTGGACTGGGGCGTTGTACGTGCGTGTTGTACGTGCGTGTTGGAAAGACAGCGAGACCCGGGCCAGCGCGGGTCCGTTTTGGGCACCGGCAGATTCGAGCCAGAATCTTTAAGCTGAAGGAGGGTGTGATGGGAGTGCGATTTCTGAACCCGAGCTTGGAAGGCGACATGGGGTTTCAGGAGGCTGCCAGAGTAGCGACCCTCAACGGGAAGGTCCTTGGCATCTTGTACAACGGCCGGGCCGGGGGAGAGGTAGTGCTCAAGGAACTGTTGAACATGCTGGAAGCGAAGTACAGCCTCGAAGGGGTTGTATTCCGGACCAAACCCCACGCCTGGGTCTCCGCTCCGGAAGAGATATTCGAGGAAATGGCCAAGTCTGTGGGGGTCGCAATCACCGGGGTGGGTGATTGAGGGTCCTGCACGTCGGGCAGTGTGCTCGACGCGATTACTCTTGAGCGGCGCGGGGTTCCCAGCGCGGTCGTCGCCACCGAGAAGCTGGCCAGGACCACCGGCCGGGCAATGGCCCGAGCGCAGAGGGCGCCGGACTTCCCCATCGCCACCGTCGAGTTCCATACCGGGCTGATGACCAACCTGGACTCCATGGACGATGCGATACGAATGGCCAAGGAGGCCTTCCCGCAGGTAGAGAAAATCCTGGTAGAGTAATCGGTTGACGCCGGCACTATTTCGCATGCCGGGCCGGCGCCGATCTTGGAAGGTTGCGGCAGCGGGAACGTGATGCCCCGGTGACGCTGGTCCGAGCGGGCCACCGTAGCGGCCTGCCCGGCCCGCTTCTGGCGTCGCGGACGGCGCGTCCCAGGGTACGGTACCGCCCCAGACCACTTTAGAAAACTGAAAGGAGTTTCCGAGCATGGCCACTCGCGTAGCAGCTATTGGCGTCAACCATTGGCACTCGCTGTATGACGCCTCCTACCTTGTCCACCTGTCCAAGATGGACGATATTCAGATCGTCGCTCTCCAAGACGATGATCAGGGGATCGTGGACCACCGGGTGAAGGAGCTTGGCGGCAACATCGCTACCTACACCGACTACCGGAAGATGGTGTCCGAGGTCAAACCCGATTATGTATTGGCTCTGGGCCGTCACGATATGATGGCCGAGGTGGCGCTCTTTCTGCTGGATAGCCGCATCCCGTTCACCATGGAAAAACCAATGAGCCACAGCGCGCGGCAGTTACGTGGCGTGTTGGAGAAGGTGGAGGCGGCCAACGGATTCGCATCGGTGCCGCTGAACTTCCGGTACCAGCCCTTTCTCGGGAAAGCCAAGGAGTTGATCACGGCGGACACCTACGGCCCGTTGACCCACTTCTACATGCGGATCAACCGGCCGAGTTCGTCACGGTATTCTCCCTGGGGTGCGCCGTGGATGCTCGACCCGAAGATCGCCAACGGCGGGTGCCTGCGCAACCTCGGCGCCCACGGCCTGGACGCCTTCGCGAATCTCACCGGTGAAGGCGAGGACATTGAAGTCACCGGCGCTCAACTCAGTTGGGCCGGCCGGGCGATGAAGATAGAAGACTACGCGTCGGTCTTGATCCGGTCCAAGAGCGGTGTGCTGGGTACTATCGAGGCCGGAAACGGGTATCCCAGGGACGGGACCGATGGCGAGTGGAAAGCGGCTTTCCGGGATGCCATCCTCACCTTCAAAGATAACGTGCTCAAGCTGAACACCGGCGACGGAGAAGAGATTTTGCCGTCGGAGATGGCCGATGCTCCGGCAGCCCTCGCGTTGCGCGATGCCATCAGCTGCGCGGCAGCGGGCCGGCCGGCGCCCATCAGCATGCGCGACTGCTACTATGCCGTGCGCCTCATCGATATGGGCTACATCGCGGCCGGCAACCCCTACGGAACGGCGGCAGTCTAGCGCGCACCTTCCGCCGCCCGTAAAATTACGCTTTCGAAGCAGGAGGTCAATTCATGTCAACTAGAGAGACAATCCGCGAACCGGCGAAAGATATTCCAGTTTTTCGCCGTTGCAACGTTTTGGTGGTCGGAGGCGGCCCCGCCGGCAGCGCCGCTGCGGTTTCCGCGGCAAAACTGGGCGCCGACACCATCCTGGTCGAGCGATACGGCCACTTAGGTGGAATGTCCACCGGGGGCTTTGTCAGCTACATCGTGCCGATGACCGACTGGACCGGCCGCCAGGTAATTGCCGGCTTCGCCAACGAGATCTTCGACCGGCTGCCAAAGAGCGCGGTGGTTGGGCCGCCCGATGAGCTATGGGGTTCAAGAGACCCGGATTTAGTCCGGTACTGGGGCGACCGCCACAACGCCAAACACGGCATAATCACCTGGTCGCCCACCGTGGACCCCGAGATGCTCAAGATCGTGTCCAACGACATGGTACTGGAGCAGGGCGTAAAGCTGCTGCTTCACTCCTGGGCAGTGGCCCCGATTCAGGAGGGGAACGACATCAAGGGAATCGTCTTCGAGAGCAAGTCGGGACGCCAGGCCATCCTCGCCGATGTGGTGGTTGACGCCACGGGCGACGGCGATATCTTTCACATGGCCGGCTCTCCCTGGGAGTCGGATATTCAGGACGACGACATCCATCATACGATCAACGTGGCGTTCCACTTGGGCGGAGTCGACATGGAGAAATTCTATGCGTTCCGCGGCGATCAGCCGGAAGAATTCCGGTCGATGATGGCCAAGATGAAGGCGGCCGGTATTGCCGCCGACGCCACGCCCCACGCGTTGCCGCGCAACGACACGGTCCTGTTCATGGGGCCAAGACTGAAGGGGTACAGCGCCATCGACGTGGAAGACCTGACTCAGGTAGAGATCCAGTCACGCAAGGACATGTTGCAGGTGCTGGAGTTCTACAGGGGTAACGCACCCGGCTTCGATGGTGCTTGGCTCATGGTCTCAGCGCCACAGATGGGCACCCGGCACAGCCGCAGGCTGACGGGCATGAAGACAGTAACCCGGGAAATGTGGACCAGTGGTACCCTGCACGAGGACGAGATCGCCATCTCGCCGCCGCCCAATACCCGCAACCCCAATGTGTCCATTCCTCTGGGGTGTCTGATCCCTCCGAGCTTGAACAACATCCTGGCCGCCGGTAGGAACCTCTCCTGCGACCCCACGACGCACACCTTCCTGCGGCTGGTTCCCCAGTGCTGGACCATGGGTCAAGCCGCCGGCGTGGCCGCGGCGGTAGCCGTGAATTCAGGCGTGCCGGTGCGCGACGTTGATGTGAAGCAGGTGAAGGGGGAGCTGGTAAAGCAGGGCGTGGTCTTGCACGGTGAGGCGGGAGGCCCGAAGAGCCCAAACCAGCCCCTGGAATAGCAGCCCTGTCCGGGAAGCACGAGACAGCGCACCCCGGTAGAACACGGGGACTCGAGTTCCAGACGTAGGGGCACAGCATGCTGTGCCCCTACCCTGTGTAATTAACCAAGGTCCGGATGCCCTACCCTTAGCGGTGCCTTTACATCGAAATACAGCTCACGATCAAGATTGGTGGACGGTTTGAGGAGCCTGCGTGGCTGGAACGAGAACTGACCCGCAATGGGTCCGGTACCAGCGGAATTCAATTAAACCGATGGGCGCTACCGAGCATCTCATCGAGACGGGGGTCCTGTCCCTGATCGTGCCCCTACCCTGCCCGCCCCGGACCATGACACGGGGGTCCTGTCCCTGATCGTGCTCCTACACCCGCCTGCCCTGGACCATGACACGTAGGGGCACAGCGTGCTGTGCCCCTACACCTGTGTAATTAACCAAGGTCCGGATGCCCTACCCCTGGCGGTGCCTTTACGTCGAAATGCAGCTCACGATCAAGTTGGGTGGACGGTTTGAAGGGCCTGCGTGGCTGGAACGGGAACTGGCCCGCGATGGGTCCGGTACCACCGGAATTCAATTAAATCGATGGGCGCTACCGAGCATCTCATCTTATGAAGACGCAACACAGAGGGGCGTTAACCGGGACCGGGTGCCCGGCGCCAGAACCTTCTGGCTGTCCGGAAGCCCGGCCCGCTCTCCCGTTGGCAGAGCTGAAACCACGGGAATTTCAACAATAGAGGGGAAACCATGGCGAAAGAGGCGGCAAACGGAGACATGGCGGCGCCGGCAAAAGAGGCCGGCGGTAAGCCGCGAAGGAACCTCCTGTGGTTCGGCGCCATTGCCGGAACAATCCTGGTGGGGTGTGCTGCTGGCCGTTGCCCTGCTGAGCGGTGACGGAAGCTCGGCGCCCGGCGTCGGCTCGACGGCGGATACGGCCCCCGACTTCTCCTTCACGTTGTATCAGGGCCAGGGCCAATTGGGCGCCGATGCTCTGAATCTCTCGGATCTCCAGGGCACGCCGGTGGTCGTTAATTTCTGGGCCGGCCTGTGCCCGCCGTGCCGGGCTGAGATGCCCGACTTGCAGGAATTTCACGAAGCCTTCAAGGATCGGGTAATCCTGGTCGGCGTTGATCTTGGACAGTTCACCGGCTTGGGCAGCAAGCAGGACGCCCAGGACCTCTTGACCTCTCTGGAAGTTACCTATCCTGCCGGTTTCACCAACGACGCCGGCGTGGTCTCCCGCTATCAGGTGCTGTCGATGCCCACCACCCTTTTCATCAACTCCAAGGGGGAGATATTCAAGAAGTGGAGCGGCGCATTGAACGGGGACGTGCTGGCAAAGGTTACCGAAGAGATGCTGAGCGAGGAGTCCGCGGGGTAGACCCGGGTAATGGCTTGCCCTCGCCTCCTCGCCCGGGAGACCGGGCGTGAAGTGCCACCATCTCTCCACACATGAATCATCCCGCGAATCATCCAAGGAGGATACCCGGTGAACGTTAAGCGCATCTGGACCCTGGGAATCGGGTCCGTGGTCGGGATATTCCTATTCGTTGCCTGCGGCGCCAGCGCGACTTCTACCCTGGTCCCAACGCCTGTGCCGACCCCGGCTCCCGCGGCAACGGCGGCCCCCGGCTCGGGGCAAACCGGCGTTGCCACACCCAGCCCCGCGGCGTCTTTGGGTGACGCCGAGTCGACCCAGGCCTCCGCCGAAACCGCCAACGGCTACGTCTGGCAGGTCTCCACCGTGGACGACAACGGGGCCAAGCCTTCGCTGGCCGTGGACGCGGACGGCGTGCCGCATATCGCCTACCTGCTGGAAGACATGCCCGGCTTCGTCAAGCACGCGGTGATCCAGGGGGACGGCTGGGATATCTCCACCGTGGCCACCGGGTACTTCTACGGGCCTCTGGACATCGAGGTGGACCGGGATGGTGCGCCTCACATTTCCCGGCACAACCACGACGAAGAAAATGAGGCCTACGCCGTCTTCACCGACGGCGAGTGGGTGGTCCACGATGTCGATCATCCGGGTCACGACGGGTGGGACAACAACGTGGCCCTGGACTCCCAGGGTCTGCCCCACACTATATCCATCGATCCGTCCCAGTTCGGGAGCGACTCCGGTGTCGAGTACGCCAGCTTCGACGGCGAGTCCTGGTCGGTGGAAGAGGTCGGCAGCGGCCCCACACCCTATGAGTTCGGCACCGGCATCGCGCTGGACTCCCAGGACCGGCCCCACGTGGTGTGGTTCGACTCCGGCGACAAGTCCTTGAAGTACGCCGTCAAGGAAGGCGGCTCATGGACCATCTCCACCGTCGACAGCGAGGGAGATGTGGGCCGCTACCCGTCTCTGGCCCTCGACGGGCAAGACAACCCGGTCGTCAGCTATTTTGAGACCACGAGCAGCAAAACCGGATATATCAAGCTGGCCCGTTGGGATGGCGGCAAGTGGAGCCTGCAACGGTTGGACCAACTCGAGAATGTCTTCCCGGGATTCCTTGGCGCCACGAAGACCAGCTCCCTAGTGCTGGACGGCGGCGGCAACCCAGTCGTGGCCTACTCTGACGAAAAGGTCGTCAAACTGGCCCGGTGGGACGGCGCCGGTTGGAACCTGGAAACGGTTGCCACCGCCGGGGATTCGCCCTTTGGACAGCAGGTTTCGCTGGGCCGGGACATCCGCGGCGGGCTCCATCTGACCTTCGCCGATGTCTCCAGCAAGAGCAGTCCCGGTGTGAAGGGCGCCGTGAAGTACGCCAGGGGCACGCTCAAGGCCGTTCTCTCGGCCAACCCCCCCGGCAACTCCCGGAGCGGTACCCACCCCGACGCCTGCTCCCGTCGCTGCACCAAGCTCTTCATCGGAAGCCCGGCCTTCCGCCGCGCCGGGCGTAGAGCCGGACCCGGATTTCCAGGCAAAGCTGAACAGCTCCCGTCTCTCAACCTCCGTGTGGAAGACCGACTTCAGCCGGCACACCGTGGCCTTCGACGAGATCTTCTCGGGTGGGCCCGGCCGGGACGGCATTCCGCCCATAGACAATCCCAAATTCACCACCCCGGACCTGGCCAATGAGTGGCTCGGTGACCTGGAACCGGTCATTGCCTTCGAGCTTGACGGAGACGCCAGGGCCTACCCTCTGCAAATCTTGATGTGGCATGAGGTGGTGAACGACGTGGTGGGCGGCGAGCCGGTGCTGGTGATCTTCTGCCCGCTGTGTAACTCGGCCATCGTCTTCGAGCGGACCCTGGACAGGGTGGTCTTGGACTTTGGGGTCTCAGGTAACCTGCGCAACAGTGACCTAATCATGTGGGACCGCCAGACCGAGAGCTGGTGGCAGCAGCTCCTCGGAGTTGGGATTGTCGGAGAGTTGGCCGGAAGGCAATTGACCTTCCTCCCCGCGCCCATCGTCGCCTGGTCGGACTTTCGGGACGCCCACCCGGACGGCAAGGTGCTGTCGCGGGAAACCGGGTTCAGCCGTCGCTACGGTCAGAACCCCTACGTCGGCTACGACCGTGTCGACAACCCTCCCTTCCTGTTCAGTGGAGATCTGGACGGGCGGTTGCAGCCCAAGGAGCGCATCGCCGCGGTCACCATCGGTGACGCGGACGTGGCCTTCCCTTTCTCCGTTCTGGAAGATGAAAAGGTGGTCAACCATAACGTCGGCGGCCAGGACCTGGCGATCTTCTTCAAGCCGGGGACCCGCACCGCTCTCGGCGGACCGTCCATCGATAGTGCAGCCGAAGTAGGCGCCACCGGCGTGTTCGACGCCAACCTTGACGGCCGGAAGCTGACTTTCCGGGCCGAAGGCGGCGCCTACATGGACAACGAGACAGGCAGCACCTGGAGTATCCTTGGCACGGCCACCGACGGCCAGCTGGCCGGGTCGAAGCTCACGCCGATCACCCATGCCAACCACTTCTGGTTCGCCTGGGGCGCGTTCAAGCCGGACACCATGATCTACCAGGGGGCGGGCTAAGCCGGACAGGGCGGCCCGGCCCCCGGCGAAGCCTTGTCAGCCGGAAGGGCTACCCGAGTGGTAGCCCTTCCAGCGTTTTGAAAGCCGCAGGCTGTATCCGGTCCTTCCCGAGGAACTCCACCTGAGAAAGCAGCAGTTTTCAGCTGAGAGAAGCCGCCCCTGAACCGTCGGGAGCGGCTCGACGGGCCTCCGCCGTGACTTGCCACCCCGCCGCCCCGGAAGTATCATGCCTTAAGCTGCGGTATGGCCTCCGGTCACCGGCCGCCGCGAGGGAGCGGGACATGCCTCATTTCCGAGTGGGCGTGGATATCGGCGGCACCTTCACCGACGTTGTCTTCCTGGGCAGCGACGGCACCGTGCTGGCGCGGAAGATAGCCAGCACCCCCGATGACTACAGCAGGGCGGTGCTCGACGGCGTCAAGGGCGGCATCGCCGAACTCGCCATCGGCGCTGGAGCCGTCTCCGAGATCAGCCACGGATTTACCGTCGCCACCAACGCCATCATCGAGCAGAAGGGCGCCCGGATGGCTCTGGTCACCACCGAAGGGTTCCGGGATATCCTCGAATTGCGCCGGAATCGCATTCCCCGTTTGTACGACCTGTACTACGAAAAGCCGCCGGCCCTGGTGACGCGCCAGCTCCGGCTGGAGGTGGGGGAACGCTTGAACTTTCGCGGCGAGGTCCTCCGGCCCCTGGAGACCGCCGACGTGGAAAAGGCCGTCGACCGGATCATCGAGGAAGGCGTGGAATCGGTGGCCATCTGCCTCCTGCACTCATATGCCAACCCCGACCACGAGCGGTATATCGCCAAGGTGCTGCGGGAGCGGGCGCCCCATGTGATCCTGACCTTGTCCAGCGAACTCCTGCCCGAGATGAAGGAGTATGAACGCACCAGCACCACGGTAATCAACGGCTACGTCCGTCCCGTGGTGGAGCGCTACCTGACTCGCCTGACCGACGGCCTGGATGGCATGGGGATCAAGGTGCCCCTCACGGTGATGCAGTCAAATGGCGGCCTGGCTACCTCCGGGATAGCGAAGGAGAGGCCGGTTTACTGTATCGAGTCGGGCCCCGCCGCCGGGGCGGTGGGGGCCTACCACCTGGGCAAGCGTCTGGGGCTGGGCAACCTGATGACCCTGGATATGGGTGGGACCACCGCCAAAGCGTCGATCATCGAGAACGGGGAGATGCTTCAGGCGCCGGAGTACGAGGTAGGCGGAGGCGTGAGCGTCGGCCACCGGCTGCTGCGGGGTTCGGGCCACATCCTGAGGGTGCCGTCCATCGACCTGGCCGAGGTGGGGGCCGGCGGAGGCAGCATCGCCACCGTGGACAAAAGCGGCTCCCTGCGAGTTGGGCCGCAAAGCTCCGGCGCGGTGCCGGGGCCGGCCTGCTACGGCCAGGGCGGCCAGGAAGCCACCGTCACCGATGCCGATGTCCTCCTGGGGTATCTGAACCCCGGCCACCTGCTCGGAGGAGCGTTTACCCTGGATGTGGAGTTGGCCCGCCAGGCCGTCATCCGGAGCGTGGCCCAACCCCTGGGTTTCACCGAAATTGAGGCCGCTCACGGGATTCATACCCTGGTTAATTCAAACATGGGACGGGCGCTCCGGGCGGTATCCAGCGAGCGCGGGCGAGACCCTCGACGCTTCGTCCTCTTCGCCTTCGGCGGCGGCGGTCCGGTGCACGCCGCGGGCTTGGCCGAGATGCTGGACATCACCAGCATCGTCGTCCCTCCCTTCCCCGGAGTCTTCAGCTCCTTCGGCCTCCTGGTTGCCGACGTGGAGTACCACTTCGTTCAAACGTACTTCAAAACGTTTGACGAGCTTGACATAAGCGCACTTCGAACGATCTTGGAAGGGCTCTGGGAGCAGGGCCACCGGGAGTTGCTCGCCGAAGGGTTCGAAGACGCCAGCCATCAGGTCCTCACCCAGGTTGACATGAAGTACCAGGGGCAGGCCTCAGAGCTGACCGTGTTGATGCCCCCGGGGGAGGTCACCCGGGAAACCTTGACCAGGTTGGGGCAGGATTTCGAGGCCGAGCACGAGAAGAGTTTTGGCTACCGTGCCGATGCCTCCTATCAGATGGTAAATCTGAGGGTCATCGCCCGCGGCCTGTCCCAGGAGTCCCGAATGCCGGAGCGGATGCAGCTGTCCGCGGCGGCGCGGCCTGCGGCGGAGTCACAGCGCCGGGTCTACTTTGGGCGTCGCCACGGCTGGACCGACGCCCCCGTGATCGACCGGAGCGACCTGGACGGCGCCGTCACGGAAGGGCCTTTGATCATTGAGGAGTACGATTCCACCAGCGTGGTGCCGCCCGGCTGGAAAGCGTCGGTGGACCAGTGGAAGAATATCCACCTCGAGAAAATGTAGCCTGGGCCAGATGCCCTCACCCTCGTTCCCTCTCCCACCGGGAGAGGGATGCCCCGGCGCAGCCGGGGCTGAGTGAGGGGCAGGAGAGATCGAAGCAACCGGCAGGTGTCTCGAAAGAGTGTGGGAAAGGAGGCCGCCATGCGGCAGGGTACCGACCCAGTTACCAGAGAGATCATCAAGAACGCCCTCATGGGCGCCGCCGATACCATGGCCTTGACGGTGGTGCGCACCGCCCGGTCCGCGGTTATCAAGGACGGCATGGACTTTTCCACCGCCCTCTTTACCGCCGGTGGACAGCAGGTCGCCCAGGGGCTGACTCTCCCGGCTCATCTGGGCTCCATGGCCCCGGCCCTGGAGGGGGTCCGCAACGCCTTCGGGGACGATGTCCACCCCGGTGACGTGTTCGCCAACAACGACCCCTACGAAGGTGGCAGCCACCTTCCTGACATCTTTCTCTTCAAGCCCATATTCGTTCATGACACCCACATCGGCTGGAGCTGCTGCATTGGGCACCAGACGGATATCGGAGGCAGAGTCGCCGGGGGCAACGCCTGCGACAACACGGAGATCTATCAGGAGGGGCTGCTGATACCCCCGATCAAGCTCTACGAGGCCGGGGTCTTGAACCGGGCGGTGTGGCGAATCCTGGAGAAGAACGTGCGGGTGCCGGAGAAGGTGCTGGGGGACGTTCAAGCGCTGCTGGCCGCCGTCCGGTTCGGCGAACGGGACCTGCTGCGCCTGGTGGACGAGTACGGCCTGGAGGAGTTGAAAGGCTACATGGCCGACATTCTGGACACTACGGAGCAACTCACCCGGGCCGAGTTCGCCGCCCTGCCCCATGGAGAGTGGGAGTTCACCGACTACATCGACAACGACGGCATCGACCTCAGGCCCATCGCCATTCATGCCAAGGTGAAGATCGAGGGCGACGAGGTGTTCGTTGATTTCGCCGGCACCTCGCCGCAAGCCAAGGGGTCCATCAACCCCAACTTCGCCTACACCAAGTCCCAGGTCTACGCCGTGATGAAGTGCCTGATAGACCCGGCCATCCAGTCGAACAGCGGCTTCTTCAGGCCCTTCCACATAACCGCCCCGGAAGGGTGCTTCGTCAACCCCCAGCACCCGGCGCCGGTGGCCGCCAGGGGCCTGGCCGGTTTCCGCATCTGCCACGCCCTGTTCGGCGCCATGGCCCAGGCGTTGCCGGGCAAGGTCCCCGGCGCTTGGGGTGGCGGTGAGGTCGGCCTCAGCTTTGGAGGCTACCACCCCGACCGCAAGGCGTGGGTGTACCTGGAGTTCAACAACGACGGTCCCCGCGGGGGCGGCCCCTACATCGACGGCGCCGACGGACTGGCCGCGCCCATTCACAATATGGCCAACACTCCCATTGAGAGCATCGAGGCGGACCAGCCGCTTCTCGTGGAACAGTTTGGGCTGGTCGCCGACACCGGGGGCGCTGGCAAGTACCGTGGCGGCTTGGGCATCGTCCGGCAGTTCCGGGTCCTGGCCGAGGAAGCCACCTTTCAGCTCCGTTCCGACCGTACCGACTTTCTGCCCTGGGGTGCGGAAGGCGGCAAACCCGGCACGCCCACCAAGAACTACTTGAACCCGGATACCGAGAACCGGGAGCTGCCCGGCAAACACCTGATGACCCTGAAGAAGGGGGATGTCTACCGGCTCATCCAGGCCGGAGCGGGAGGGTATGGAGATCCCCTGGACCGGGATGCCGCCGCAGTGCTGGAGGATGTCCGGCAGGAGAAGCTGACCGTGGACCACGTGCGCCGTGAGTATGGTGTGGTTGTCAGCCCGGACAAGCTGGAATTGGACCAGGAAGCAACCGAAGAGCTTCGGGCAAAGATGAGAGCAGGGGAGACCGATTAGGGCCTGTTGCGAAGGCGCGAGGCCGGGCGGATACCGTGACGTAGGGGCGCAATATATTGCGCCCCTACACCGACATTCATCCTGACGCTAGATCGCCGAACACCTCTCTTGAACCAGCTTGGGCGGGTACCATGTGGCATGGGCGCAATATATTGCGCTCCTACACCGACATTCATCCTGACGCTAGATCGCCGAACACCTCTCTTGAACCAGCTTGGGTGGGTACCGTGACGCAGGGGCGCAATATATTTCGCCCCTACACCGACGTTCATCCTGATGCTAATTTGCCAGACATCTCTCTCGAACCAACTTGGGCGGGTACCGTGAGGTAGGGGCGCAATATATTTCTCCCCTACACCGACTCCCGGCTACTCCAGGTAGGTCGAGGGGTCGGCCATGAACTTGCTACGGCACTCCAGGCCGCAGAAGTAGTACCACTTCCCGTCGTGGAACCTTCGAGTGCCTTGGTTTGGGTCCACCTCGGCCGCGCCAAACTGGGTTTGGCCCGTCTGGGCCCGCGCCTGGGCCTCGTCAATCTCTTTTCCGCAAACTGGGTCTTTGGCCATCGATCATTCTCCAATGGTGAAATTCGCCCTGAGGAGGGTGCTCAGGGTACCGGGGCCACGGGCACCCCTAGCCGGACTCGGCCCGGCTGGTCCAAAAGCGCCCGGGCTACCTTGGCCCGATGCTCGAAGGTGGTGCCCAGCCGCATGGTCCAGGCCGTGACCCGCCGGTACCACAGGTGGAGGTCGAACTCCATCATGAATCCGATGCCCCCGTGGATCGACTGGGAGGACCGCACCACGGCCAGGCACTTTTCGTTACAGAAGGCCTTGGCCTGGGATACCTCGACACCGGCCGGCATCCCCTGGTCCATCTTCCAGAGGGCCTCATAGGTCAGGAGGTGGCCTCCATCGACCCAGATGATCATGTCGGCACACAGATGTTGGATGGACTGGAAGGAGCCGATGGGCCGGCCGAAGGCCACGCGGCCCTTGGCGTACTCGATGGCCATTTCGGCGTCTTTTCTGGTGGCGCCCACGATCTGGCAGCAGAGCAAAACCGTGGCCTCTTCCAGCATCCGCTCGGCGATGGGCCAGCCCTGGTTTAGCTCGCCCACCAGGTTCGCCTTGGGCACCCTCACTTTGTCAAAGGTGACCCGGCTTTGCTTATCCTTCGCCAGGGTGGTGAACAGGGTGTGACATATACCGGGGCTGTTGGTATCCACTAGGAGCAATGAGATGCCCTTGCTGCCGGAGGATCCCTTGGCGGTACGGCACGCCACCAGACACTTCTCGGCGGCATTGAAGTTGTCCACGAACATCTTGGTCCCGCTGAGGACGAAGCTGTCCCCATCGACGGCCGCTTCAGCCTTGACGGCCTCGGGTGTCAAGCGGGGGTCCCGCTCCTGGAACGCCCAGGTCATGACCATCTCTCCCCGGCACACCGCCGGGAGGGTCGCCTGCCGCTGCTCTTCGGTTCCTTCCCTGGCGATGGTCAGAGCGGGGACGCTGGTGCTGTGCAATGGGATGGGAGCGAGGGACCGGCCGATTTCCTCCAGGATGAGACCCAAGTAGGTTAGGGGCAGCCCCTGGCCGCCGTAACTCTCCGGGAGGGCCATGCCAAACCAGCCCAAGTCGGTCATCTTCTTCATCAGCTCGGGAGGGTAGCCCAGGTCATCCTTCTCCATTTCCCGGGCCAGGTTGGGCGAACACTCTCCCTCCAGGAATTCCCTGGCCAGGTTTTTCACCATCTGTTCTTCTTCGTTTAGCACCAAGTCCATGGTGTTCCCCTTAGAATCCCCCCTCGTCTCCATTTCCTGAAGGTGGCGAGGGGGGGGATTGGCCGCGTTTTGTTGGGAAGGGAATCAGCCGGTTTGTTATCCCCGAGGCATGCCGAGGCCCCGGCGTGCCACCTGGTCGCGCATGACCTGGACGCTGCCGTGGTTTATCCCCGACTCGAAGGCGCCCATGAGGTTGTGGGCGAACAGTCCGTCCTCGATGTTGTCCTCGGAGCTGCTCAAAAGCTGGGCGTAGGGCCCAAGAATCTGGCTGATGGCCTCGGTGGTCTTGACCCCGTGCTCCGGCGCCCACACTTTTTCAGCCGAGCCCTCGTAAGTAAAGTGGCCGCCATGCTCCACGATGGACATGCTGCGCATGGTCATCAGGCGGCAGACCTGGGCTTCGATCCACAGCTCCGCCAACTTGTCCCTGACCGCCGGGTCTTCGGTCAAGGAATGGCCGTCCATCTTGTTCTCCTTGACCCAGTTGATGATGTCCTCGTCTCGGCGCACCGAAATCAGATACCGGTTGGCGCCCACTCGGTCCAGGTTCAAACCCATGGCGCCAACGTACCATCCCCGGTTCTCCTCGCCCAGCAAAGCCGACGCGGGGACCCGCACGTCTTCGTAGAAGGTCTCGTTGGTCCGCTTGTTGCCGTAGGTTGTGCCGGTGGGTGCGGGGGGATCGCTCTGAATGGTCCAGAGCGGACGCACGGTGATGCCCGGGGTATCCATGGGCACCAGGAAGATGGAGATGCCCCGGTGCCTGGGGGCGTCCGGGTCGGTGCGGCACATCAGATAGACGTGGGTGGCATAGTGAGCCGAGGAAGTGTACATCTTCTGGCCGTTGATTACGTAATCGTCGCCATCCTTCACCGCCCGGCATTGAAGGCCCGCCAGGTCGGCGCCCGCCTGAGGCTCGGTAAACCCCAGGGCAAAGGTGATCTCCCCGTTGATGAGGCCGGGAAGGAAGTATTTCTTCTGCTCCTCGGTGCCCGCCGCCAGGATCGCCGGAGCACCGCTACCGGCGCTGCCCATGGTTACCCCGACCCGGGCGAACTCCTCTTCGACGATGTACTGGTCCAAACGGCTGCCACCCTGGCCGCCGTACTCCTTGGGCCAGCTGATGCCCATCCAACCCCGGTCCGCGGCCTTCTTCTGCAGCGCCCGGAGGTTGGGCCCTCGGCCCCCTTCCAGGGTGTCTTCTATTTCCGACAGCACTTCCGGGGTAACGTTCTCCTTGATGAACTGGCGCACATCCTGGCGAAGGTCTTCCTGTTTTGTTGCGAATCCAAAGTCCATGGCGTACCTCTTATAGCTTCGCTTGTCTGCGGAACGGCAGGGCGTCCCGGCCTGGCGGCAAGCCCAACGCCCCCTCTGAAACCCGTGCTCCGTGGGATGGATTCGCCCGCGGCGGATGAATGAGGGTGATGTCTTGCTGGTGAGCCTTTCGATTGGCAGGCGCCGGAGGAGGAGCGGTGGATATTTTGGACCCAGGCAGCCCCTCGGTACCGCAGTGGCTCCCGCACCTGCCATTTTGCTTCGCCGGATGCCTGGTGTCAAGTGGAGGAGGATGGGGCGCGGCTCAGCAGCCCCGCCAGTTCCAAAACATCCTGGCCGATGGCGTCGTCCAGGTCTTCCACGCTGTCTATCATCTCCTCGATCCCGTCTTCGCTGAGGACCCGCGCGGCGCACTGGCGCACCTTGGCCAGCCGTTCCTCCCGGCTGAGCGGGTTACCCCAGATTCCCCGGGGCCGGTCACACCTCACGGAGTACTCGGCGCCGTCTTCGGTCACGACCGTGACGATAATCCACATCTGGTCGAAATCCGTCGGGATGTTTGGGTCCATCGTAAGACGGGTTTTGGCGAGCAAAGATTGCGGCCCGGGCCGGTGCAGCATTCGCTCGGTGAAAGTATCCATGGTAATCTGGCCGTCCCATAGAGCCGACGCCACCGTGTATTGGAAGCTGAACTTCCCGTCCAGCCCGGTGCTGGGCGATGGACGGTCGACGTACTGCATCACCGGGGTCTCGATATGCACCGACCGAATCTTGGCCGGGTCGATGCCGTGGGTTTGGCGAAGCTCCAGGGCGGCGTCTATGCCCCGGTGGGTGCCGTACTGGCTGGGGTGCTTTTTGATGGCGATTCCGGGGTCCACCATGCGATAGGGGTTGCCGAAGTCTCGGGTCACCGCCGGCAAATCGAAGCCCTCTCCGAACAGCACGGCGACGTAGCCGTTGCGGTGCTCGAACACGTCCGGGTTGGCGGTGAACCCCTTGGCGGCCAACAAGGCCGCCTCCAGCCCCATCCTGCCGGCGTTGCCGCAGTGGGTGGACTTGGTCATGGTGCCGGTGTTGGCGGATACGGTCCCGGCCCGGGAGGCGGCGAGACCGAGGGCCATGCGGGTCTGTTCCGGGGTTAGACGCAACATGACCGCCCCGGCGGCGGCGCTGCCCATCACCCCCACCAGTCCCGGCGGATGGAATCCCCGGGGCTCGACACCGGCGGACGCTACCCGGATGCGCCCTTGCACCTCGAATCCCGTTACCAGGGCCGTGATGATATCCCGGCCGGATGCCTGGTGTTTCTCGGCCAGGGCCAGGATGCCGGGAAGGGTGGGGGAAGTGGCATGGGTCGGCGGGTACCACATGACCTCGTAGTCCAATACGTGCCCCGCCACGCCGTTGGCGAAAGCCGCCATCACCGGCGAGGTTTTGAGGCCTTGGCCGAAGACCGTGCAGTGGGGAGCCCCGCCCATCTCCCGGGTGTATTCAGCCACTATCCGGGCCGCCGGCTCGGTAGAGCCGGCCAGGGTCACCGCCAGGCCGTCCAGGATAACGACCTTGGCGGCTTCCACGGCCTCCGGGGGAAGTGAACTGAACTCCGCCACGGAGATCAGGTGCGCCAGCTCTTCGGTAATTGACATAACACCTCCCAAAGTCTGCACCTCAAGCTCTGGTTTTTTCTGAAAGGTTCCCCAGCGTCCCTACCTCGCCAGCGGGTGGGCGGCAATAATCTCCTCCCGCACCCGGGCGGCGAGCTGCTCCAGCCGAGGACTGATGGACACCGGGTAACGGGGCGGCTCGACAAGCTCTTTGAACCGATCGCCAAGGCCGCGAAAGTCTTTGGAGAACCGCTCCCGAATCTCCGCCAACGCCGGGTCGGGGCCGGTGCGGCGGCCCTCTGCCATTACTTGGGTCAGCAGAGGGGTCCCGCCGGGGATACTCTCGTCGTGCAACCCGATGATGTCCCGATCGAGCTGCCCGGCGCCATCCCGGAACCGGAAGACCTGTTTGGCGCCGGGCAACGAGACCTTGTCCGTGCTGAGCTTCATCACCGGCCGCTGGTCGTAGGACACCAGTTTGTAGGCTATGTCCGTCCAGGGGGCATCCGCCGAAACCCCCGCCTTGGTACCCACCCCGAACGTGTCGATCGGCGCCCCGGCCCGCACCAGAGCGTCCAGCTCATATTCGTCCAGGCCCCCGCTGGCCAGGATTCTGACGTAGTCCAGCCCGGCGTCGTCCAGAATCCGCCGCACGCTCCGGCTCAGCGAGTCGAAGTCCCCCGAGTCCAACCGGACCGCCAGAAGCCGGTGGCCCGCCGCCTCCATTTCCTTGGCCACCTCCACAGCTCTGTGTGCCCCCTCGATAGTGTCGTAGGTATCCAGCAAGAAAATGCTGCGGTCGGGGAATGTGGAGGCATAAGCGCGGAATGCGTCGGTCTCCAAAGTGAAGCAGGATATGAAGGAGTGAGCCATGGTCCCGGCCGGGGGTATGCCGTACCGTTGGGCCGCCAGGACATTGCTGGTGGATTGGAACCCTGCGATGTAGCTAGAGCGCGCCATCTTCATGGCCGCGTCCGTTCCTTGCGTGCGGCGGGTGGCGAAATCGCTCAGAATGCGGCCCTGGGCCGCCCAGACGCATCGGGAGGCCTTGGTTGCCAGCAGCGTTTGAAGGTTGATCTGGTTGAGGATGAAAGTCTCGGCCAGTTGGGCTTCTATTATAGGCGCTGTCACTTCGATGGGCGGCTCGTCGGTGAAAAAGAGCCGGCCTTCGGGGATGGCCCGGACGCTGCCGGTGAAGCGGAGGCCGCCGAGATAATCCAGGAACTCTTCCGTGAAGATGCCTGTCGAGCGAAGGTAGTCCAGGCCGGCGCCGCTGAAATGTAGGCCGGACAGGTAGTCCAGCACGTCTTGCAGGCCCGCGGCAACGAAATAGGCCCGGCGGTGAGGGTATCTGCGGATGGACAAGCTGAAGGTGGCCGGGGCGAACATGCCCTGGCTGAAGTAGGCCTGGGCCATGGTCAGCTCATACAGGTCGGTAAACAGGCCCAATTCTTGCCCCGGGAGAGAGGGTTCGGAGATATCCATCACCCGCTAACCAGCAGCCCGGCCGTAATGCCGAATACCACTGAACAGGGCATGGAATATGCTAACTCTGAACTTCTCATTGCGGGTCGTATGCGGGGGCAGTTCAACGGTCCTTGCGGCAGGCAAGGCCTATTATGTTGTGACCCGCGAAGCCCTGTCAACCGGAGGCAGGCGGCTCAAGCCCTTGGCTAATGCCATCGCCCCTCCCACGGGCTCGTGGCGCAACCGCAAATCCTTGACATGATAGCCCGCCCTTAGTACCATAATTCCTGTTAACAATCGAATAGCGCAATAAAACCCTTTATCCAGAACGGCAGAGGGGACGGCCCGAAGAAGCCTGGCAACCGGTCCTTGCCCGAGACACGATCCCGGGCAAGATACGGTGCTAATTCCGGCGTCCTTCCAGCGAGTGCTGGAAGGACGAGAGATGAGGGGGCTTGGGATAAACTTGAGCTTCTCTCCTATGAGAAGCTTTTTTTGGTGGGCGGAACTGGCCGGCCTGGGGGAGAGACCGTTGATGGAAATCAGGCCGGTCCAGTGGATCGGCGGTAACCTGGCCCTCTTGGACCAGACAAGACTCCCATTGGAACGGATCACCCTGGAGGTGCGCCGTTACCAGGAGGCTGTCGAAGCCATCCGGCAGATGCAGGTGCGCGGCGCGCCGGCCATCGGAGTGACGGCGGCTTATGCCGTCGCCTTGGCAGCTCGCCAGATCGCCGCCGCCGGGGAGCAAGACTTCCTGGAGAAACTCCGGGAGGCGGCCGACGAAATCATTTCCGCTCGCCCCACCGCCGTCAACCTGCAATGGGCGGTCCACCGGATGCTGCGGGTGGCCGAGTCCGAATCCGGCGATCCGAGTGCCCGCCTGCTGGCCGAAGCTCAGCGGATGCAGGAGGAGGACGAGGCCATCAACCGCCGGATGGGCTGCCACGGCAAAGAGTTGATCCCGGACGGGGGCTCCGTCCTGACCCACTGCAACGCCGGCGCTCTGGCTACCGCGGGGTTCGGCACCGCCCTTGGGGTGATCCGGGCCGGCTGGGAAGCGGGCAAGCGGTTTCAGGTGTTCAACACCGAGACCCGTCCCTTTCTCCAGGGGGCACGGCTGACGGCCTGGGAGTTCCAGCAGCTGGGAATTCCGGCGACCCTGATCGTGGACTCGGCCGCCGGAATGCTGATGAATCAAGGCCGGATCGGCTGCGTTATCACCGGCGCCGACCGGATCGCCGCCAATGGGGACACGGCCAACAAGATCGGCACCTACTCCCTGGCCGTGTTGGCCAAGGAGAACGGCATCCCGTTCTACGTTGCGGCCCCAACGAGCACCGTCGACCTGAGCCTCGCAACCGGCAAGGAGATTCAGATCGAGGAGCGGCCCAGCGAGGAGGTCACTCACGTGCAGGGCGTGGCTACCACTCCTCCGGGGGTCGCGGTCATCAACCCGGCTTTCGACGTAACGCCCCACGGCTACGTGAGCGCGATAATCACCGAGTTTGGTGTGGCCCGGCCCCCCTTCCTGGAGAGCCTTTTGGAGGCGGCGGGCGGTGGTCATGCGGGGTAACCCGCGCCGGCCCAGCGCACCGACCGAGTAATATGTAATGACCAAGAAAGAAGCAAGTATAGGCGTCATCGGCGGCAGCGGCCTCTACCAGATGGAGGGGCTGACCGGTGTCGTGTCTGTCGAACTGGACACGCCCTTCGGGAAGCCCAGCGATGCCATCGTCTTGGGATCGCTGGAGGGAGTGCCGGTGGCGTTTCTCCCCCGGCACGCCCGTGGACACCGGTTGAACCCTACCCAGATACCGGTGCGGGCCAACATCTACGCCCTGAAGAGCCTGGGTGTGGAGCGGATCATCTCGGTCAGCGCGGTGGGCAGCCTCAAGGAAGAGTTTGCTCCCCTGGACCTGGTGGTGCCCGATCAGTTGATCGACCGCACCCGGCTGCGGGAAAGCACTTTTTTCGACCAGGGAATAGTGGTCCACATCTCCGTTGCCGAGCCGTATTGCTCCGCCACCAGGCAGGTGATACACGACAGCGCCCAGGAGATGGGGATCCAAGCCCACTCCGGCGGGACCATGGTGGTGATGGAAGGCCCCGCGTTCTCCACCAAAGCCGAGTCTTTCATGTATCGATCCTGGGGCGCCGGCCTTATCGGGATGACGGCGCTCCCCGAGGCCAAGCTGGCCCGGGAGGCGGAGATTTGCTACGCCACCATGGCCTGGGTCACCGATTACGACTGCTGGCGGGAGAGCGAGGAAGCGGTCACGGCGGAGATGATCATAGAGACCCTGTTACAGAACGTGGCCACCTCGAAGGATCTGCTGCGTAAGGTCGTGCCGGTCCTAGCCGGTGAGCGGGACTGCCCCTGTGTGTCGGCGTTGAGTACCGCCATCATCACCCCCCCGGATAGTGTCCCGGAGGAGATCAAACGGAAGCTGGCCCCCATCGTGGGCAAGTATATGAGCTGAAGGTCCCAGAAGGAGAGGGAATGGCAAGGCGAGAAGCTCTTGAACCTTATTACCGGATCGATTCCAACGAGGCCATGGCGATGCTGGACTCGGACCCAGACAACATCGTCGTGGTGGACGTGCGTAACGATGACGAATGGGCGAGCGGCCATGTGACCGGCGCTCTCCATCTCTTCATCGACGAGATCACCGACCGCATCGAGGAGTTGCCCAAGGACAAGAAGCTGCTTTTCATCTGCGCCATCGGTGTGCGCAGTGGCCTTGGCTGCGAGTTCGCCGCCTCCATGGGGTACGATACCGAGAACCTCTACAACATCGAAGACGGCACGCCGGCGTGGATCGAGGGTAATCACCCCACGTCCTATGGCGACAACCCTTAGGCGGCAACGACCCTCAAGCCGGCGGAAAGCCGGAGGGCGAGAGAAAAAAGGAGAAACTATTGGTATCACAACGAGTTGACGGGCACGTTAAAGACCTCTCCCTGGCGGACGCCGGGATCAAACGCATCGAGTGGGCCGCGCGGGAGATGCCTGTGCTGGAGATTATCCGCGAGCGTTTCAGCCGGGAGAAGCCGCTTGCCGGTGTCCGGATGGCGGCGTGCCTGCACGTCACCACGGAGACGGCGAGCCTGGCGAGGACCCTCGTAGCGGGAGGGGCCGAACTGGTCCTCTGCGCCAGCAACCCTCTGAGCACCCAGGACGATGTGGCTGCCGCGCTGGTGCAGGAGTATGGAATTCCTACCTTCTCCATCAAGGGCGAGGATGACGAGACCTATTACGGGCACATTGGCTCCGCCCTGGACCTCAAACCCCAGATCACCATGGACGACGGCGCCGACTTGGTGACCGCCGTGCACCGCCAACGCTCCCATCTGCTGGCGGACATGATTGGGGGGACCGAAGAGACAACCACCGGGGTCATCCGCCTCACCGCGATGGCCAAGGCAAATCAGCTCAGGTACCCCGTCATCGCGGTGAACGAGGCGGAGACCAAGCACTTTTTCGATAACCGGTACGGCACCGGCCAAAGCACCCTGGACGGGATCACCCGGGCAACCAACCTCCTCTGGGCGGGACGCCGAGTGGTGGTTGTGGGGTACGGCTGGTGCGGCCGGGGCGTGGCTTCCCGGGCCCGGGGCATGGGCGCTCACGTGATCGTCACCGAGGTCAACCCGGTCCGGGCCTTGGAGGCGGTGATGGACGGCTTTACCGTGATGAAGGGCATCGATGCCGCCAGGGCCGGGGAGGTGTTTATCACCGTGACCGGCGGCCTTCACTCCATCGGCCGGGAGCACCTTGAGGTCATGGCTGACGGAGCGATCATGGCCAATAGCGGCCACTTCAACGTGGAAATCGACATTCCGGCTTTACAAGAGATGTCCGCCAGCCAGCGGGAAATGCGGCCCTTCGTCGATGAGTACCTGATGAAGGACGGCCGGAAGCTGCATCTGCTGGCCGACGGCCGGTTGATCAACCTGTCGGCGGCCGAAGGCCATCCGTCGGCGGTGATGGACATGAGTTTCGCCAACCAGGCCCTCTGCGCCGAATACATCGTCAAGAACCAGGGACAGCTGACGCCCCAGGTGTACGATGTCCCCAAGGAGACCGACGCTGAAGTTGGCCGCCTCAAACTGCAGGCATTGGGTATCCAGATAGACGCCCTTTCCCCGGAGCAACAGAAATACCAGGATAGCTGGGAAGAAGGGACCTAGGTCCCAGTTCAACCAGGAGAAAAATGCATGGCTTTACTGTTCAATGAATCCCCCAAGTATTTGCTGACCTCGGAGTCGGTCACCGAGGGTCATCCGGATAAGCTTTGCGACCAGATTTCCGACGGTGTGCTGGATGCGGTGCTGCGCACCGACCCGATGGGGAGGGTGGCCTGCGAGACCTGTGTCACCAACGGGCTTGTGGTGGTCATGGGTGAGATAACCACCTCGTCCTACGTGGACGTCCCGGAAATCGTCCGGGCAACCCTGCGCAACGCGGGGTATGTCAACGCCGACTACGGTATCGACTCCAAGAGCTGCGGGGTGTCCGTTTCCATCCAGGAGCAGTCCAAGGACATCAGCGCCGGGGTGAGCCGCGCCATCGAAGTTAGGGACCAAAGCCAGGACGGCCGCGAACAGGATTTGGACGCCACCGGCGCCGGTGACCAGGGAATGATGGTGGGGTTTGCCTGTAACGAGACGCCCGAGTTGATGCCCTTGACCGTGAGCCTGTCCCACAAGCTGGTCCATCGGCTGAGCAAGGTCCGCAAGGATGGGGTCCTGGGTTACCTGCGGCCCGACGGCAAGTCCCAGGTGACAGTGGAGTATCGCTTTGGCCTCCCGCACCGGGTTGACACGGTGGTAATTGCCGCCCAGCATGGCCCGGAGATCGGCAACGATCAACTGAAGAAAGACATCACCGAGCAGGTGATCCGCAAGGTGATACCGGCCGAATTGTTAGATGGCGACACCAAGATACACGTCAACCCCAGTGGCCGGTTCGAGATCGGCGGCCCCGCCGGGGACACCGGGCTTACCGGCCGTAAGATTCTGGTGGATACCTACGGTGGCATCGCCCGCCATGGTGGCGGCGCCTTCTCGGGCAAAGACCCCACCAAGGTCGACCGCTCCGGCGCCTACGCTGCCCGTTACGTGGCCAAGAACCTGGTGGCCGCCGGGCTGGCCGACCGAGCCGAGGTGATTGTGTCCTATGCCATTGGCATGGCTCACCCCATCTCGGTCTCGGTGGAGACGTTCGATACCAGCCACGTCGACAGAGAGACCATCGACAAGCTGGTGGATAAGCACTTCGACCTGCGTCCCGCCGCCATCATTCGAGACCTGGACCTCCGCCGCCCCATCTACCAGCCGGTGGCCGCCTACGGCCACTTCGGCCGGGAAGAGCTGGGACTCAGTTGGGAGCGCACCGATAAAGCCGCCGCCCTCCGGGCGGATGCGGGATTGCCGGCCCGCTAGACCCCTGGCCTGCCATCGTGGCGTGCGCACCCTGGGGCCGGTCAGCGGCCATGTGGTATTTCTTGCGCCGCCGGGGTGGGATAGCCCGGTGCGAACGCGGCAGAACTCGTACCCGGTGGGTCTAGTCACGAGCGGATTCAACCCCGTTCGCCCTCCCCTGGTGAGTGCGGCCACGGTCACCGCGCCAAGAGCTTTTGGAATCCGAACCCGCTTGAGGCGGGCTTGGTCCCAGTGCCCGGATTAGCCAGGCCGGGCCACTCGCACCTTAGGGGCAGCCACGTTGACGGAAAATTCTTTCCCGGAAACCCAACGTTTCCTTGCGGTCATGGAGCGGACCATGGAGTTGGTAGGCCAGGGCGTTCCCCGCGGCTCCCTCCGTGAAGTGGCCAAGGTGTTCCATACCCTGTGCTGGAGGTTTCCGGACAACGGCGTCGAAATGTACTTTCTGGTGGACGACGACGGCGGCGTGAGTTCCGCCACCGACTGGACCGGTTCGGTGGACGGCGTCATCACCTTGGACGCGGCCGTGTTCCACGCCGCCGCTTTCGGCAAGGCAAATCTCGCCACCGCAATGCTGATGGGCAAGCTGCGGATCAGCGGCATATCCGTCTTGCATCTGGGCAAGTTCGCTCCGCTCCTCAAGCCCTTCCAGAGCAGCTACCGGCAGGCATGGACTGAAGTGAATGAACCCGCCGCCTGAACCGCGATTCGTTCAAGAGGCGGATGCGGACCTGGGAACATTGGAAGGCAGGCGCATCGCCACTGTGGGCTACGGCAACCTGGGCCGGTCTCTTTCCCTCAACCTGAGAGACAGCGCCACGGCCCCCGTCGTCGTGGGGGAGATCCCGGGCCCTTCCTGGGACCGGGCCGCGGCCGACGGGTTCACCGTCACCCCGGCCTCAAACGCCGCCGCCGAGTCCGACATCGTTTTCGTGCTCCTGCCCGATGAGGTGGCGCCCAATGTTTACCAGCGGGAGTTGGCGCCGGCGATCCGTCCGGGGAGCGCCCTGGTGTTTGCGTCGGGATACAGCCTGGCCTTTGGTCAAATCCAGCCCGCCCGGGATCTGGACGTGCTTCTCATTGCCCCCCGCATGATGGGCGTCGCCGTTCGGGACCTGTACCGGAAGGGCCTGGGATTCCCGGCCTTCGTTTCCCTGGAGCAGGATGCCACCGGCCAGGGGTGGCCGGTTCTTTGCGCCCTGGCCAAGGCGGTCGGCTCCCTTCGGACCGGGGCCCTGGTGGTCAGCGCGGCCCAAGAAGCCCACCTTGACCTTTTCGTGGAGCAGACGGTGGGTCCGGACCTGGGCAGCGCCATTCTCACCGCTTTCCAGGTGGGCGTGGAGGCCGGCTTGCCGCCGGAGGCCTTGCTGCTGGAGCTGTACATGTCCGGAGAGATGGGAAAAACCTTTCAAGCTATGGCCGATCTGGGGTTCTTCGAGCAGGTGAAGCTTCACGGTTTCGCCGCCGCTTTCGGGGGGCTGGTCCGTTTTATGAGCCTGGACCGGGAGTCCCAGGAACGCGGATACCGGGAGGTGCTCCGAGACATTATGGACGGGGGCTTCGCCGAGGCGCTGCAAGCGGAGGCCGAATCCGGATTCCCTTCCCAGGGATTGCTGGACCAGATGCTGGATGGTGACAACCCCATCAGCCAGGCCGAGAAGCGCGTTCACAGCATGATGCGGCTGAGTGGTAGACCCAAGGGTAGAAGTTAAACCCGTCGACCCCTTACCAACGCCTCTATGGGGCTCTGAGCTGGGTCCACGGGCGTGCTGGGACCGGCCCCGGTCACCGCTCCGCCCTGGGGAGACCCGCAGTGAGCCTGGACCCATCTCCCCAGACCCCTCGCTTCCCTCGGGGTGACATGCTCAGGGTACTGTGTCGACATAACCAGGATAATTCTTGAGGCAAGACCTCACCGGCGTACCCGGAACACTCAGAGCCAGGCACATTTCTAATCCTGCATCCCGGTGCTCTCCGGAGTCTCAGCGGCTTTGTCAGGAGATCGTAGCGGATGCCCGTCAACCGCAGGCGACTGGGCTTCCGCGGTACTCTATCCGTGAGAGGAAATGGTTGAGCAATCTCGGGTTGCTCTATAATCAACTTGCGGGAACCAAGCGACCAGGGGGGAGGCTGCTATGGTGAAGGACATCCGTTTCGGGACTGACGGCTGGCGGGCCATTATTGCCGAGGACTTCACGTTCGCGAACGTGGCCCGCTGCGCTCAGGGGCTGGCTGACTTTTTGAAGAGCCGCGGCACGGCGGAGCAGGGGCTGGTCGTCGGCTACGACACGCGCTTTCTGTCGCGTCAATTCGCCGAGAAGGTGGCCGGCGTATGCGCCGGAAACGGCGTCAAGGTCTACCTGGCTCGAGAAGCGGCGCCGACCCCGGTAATCAGCTTCAACGTTCTGGAGCACAGGGCGGGCGGCGCGGCAATCCTCACCGCCAGCCACAACCCCGCCATCTGGAACGGCTTCAAGTTCAAACCCGAATACGCGGGCAGCGCGACCCAGGAGATAACCGACCGGCTCGAGGACGCCATCGCCGCCACGGGAGAGATCCAGGACGTTTCGCTGGAGCGGGCTCGGGGGCAAGGCCTGGTGGTCGACATCGATCCGGCACCGCCCTACCTGGAGCGGATCGGCGAGCTGGTAGATTTGCGGGCTATAAGAAACGCGGGGCTGAGAGTCGCGGTGGACGCGATGTTCGGCTCCGGCGGCGGCTACCTGCCTGCCCTGATATCCGGGGGAAGTACGACTGTCGAGGAAATGAACGGGCTTCCAAACCCGGCCTTCCCGGGAATGGAGCAGCCGGAGCCAATCGCTCACAACTTGACCCGCCTTATCGAAAAGATCAAGGCCGGAGGCGTGTCCGTGGGACTGGCCCTGGACGGCGACGCCGACCGCATTGGTGTGGTGGACGAGGATGGGCGGTTCGTCACCACCCTGGAAGTGTTTTCCGTCCTCGCCCTGTACCTCCTGGAGCACAAGGCCCAGCGAGGCCCGCTGGTGAAAGGCGTCACCTCTTCGATGATGCTCAATAAACTGGGCCGCAAGTTCGGGGTGGACGTACATGAGATGCGGGTTGGCTTCAAGTACATCGGCCCCAAAATGACCGAGGTCGATGCCGTGATGGGGGGAGAGGAGAGCGGCGGGTTTGCCTTCCGGGGACATATCCCCGAGCGGGACGGCGTCCTCAGCGGCTTGTATCTGCTGGAGTACATGGCCCAGACCGGCAAGACCCCGGCCGAGCTGGTGAACCACTTGTTTGACCAGGTCGGCATCCATAGCTACAGCCGGAGGGACGTGTCGTTTGATCCCAAGGACCGGGGGCGGATTGAGGAACGTCTGCGGAGCGAGGAGCTGTCCGAGCTGGCGGGGATGCCGGTGAGGTCATCCGACGAGATCGATGGGCGCCGTCTGGTCTTCGATGACGCCTGGCTGGTATCCCGGTTTTCGGGCACCGAGCCGTTGCTGCGGATCTACGCCGAAGCCGCCGGCCCAGACAAGGTGGAGGCCTTGCTGAACGCGGCGGCTGAATACCTGGGGGTGTAAGCGGCTTACCGCTTGGTGTACTGAGGCGCGCGGCGGGCCCGCTTGAGGCCGTATTTCTTGCTTTCTTTGATCCGGGCGTCCCGGGTGATGAAACCGGCGCGGCGAAGGCCGGCTTTAAGCGTCTCGTCGTAGACCACCAGCGCGCGGGAAATCCCGTGGCGGATGGCCTCCGCCTGGGAGTTCACTCCACCGCCCTGGACCCGGACGGCCACCTGGAACCGGTTGACGGTTTCGGTAATCCGGAAGGGCTCGGTGATGATGCCCTGCCATGGCTTCCAGTTGAAATACTCGTCCATGGGCTTGCCATTGACCAGGATGGTGCCGCCCTCGTCCGGATAGAGCCGAATCTTGGCGATGGAAGTCTTCCGTTTGCCCGTTCCGTAGTAATACGCTTGTTCAGTTGAAGCCCGTACCAACGTGGCCACCTATCCTTCGTCCTGATTTTGTCCGGGAGCCGCCTGAGCCTCATGGGGATGGTCGGCCCCGGCGTATACCTTCAAGCGCCGGAGCATCTGGCGCCCCTGGTGGTTGCGGGGAAGCATGCCCTTGACCGCCAGTTCAATAACCCTCTCGGGGTGATTTTCCAGCACGGTCCGCAGCTGAAAAGACTTGAGATTGCCCACGTAGCCACTGTGCCGGTAGTACATCTTTTGTTCCAGCTTGTCGCCGGTGACCCGGATCTTGGAGGCGTTGAGAACCACCACGAAGTCTCCGGTGAGAACGTGGGGCGTGTAGGAACTCTTGTCTTTACCCTGCAAGGCTACGGAGATATTGCGGGCAAATCGGCCCAGAATCTGGCCGGTAGCGTCCATCACCCGCCAATTGGCGGGAATCTCGTCGTTCTTGGGGAAGTAGGTGCTGGCCCTTTTCATTGGTTACTTCACTTCTCCGTCCGTTTACCGGGTACCGGTTCACAGTGTAACCCAGGTTGGCGGAAACTTAAACTGGCTGGGTGTCCAATCTCGCGCCCGATCATCGTCCGTCTGCCGCCGGGCGGGCGAACCGGATACGGCGCCGGCCGTTGGAGCGGGGTCGAGGCCGGTCGTCTCGCAGACTCTCCGACAACTGGAAAGCCTGGAGCGGCGGTGTGGATTTTCTGGCGGTCCCGTGGGCGGGACACCATCCGGATGTCACGGTTTTCGATCACAGTCCCGGCCCCGTTCCGCACCCGACGGGCGAAGAAGACTGACCGGCAGCCGCGGCGGGACGAGAAGGAGCCCGGTAGGTCACCTTCATCAAACACAATCCATGAGCCGGCGCCTGAGGGCACGCCAGCCGAAGGGGCAGTGTCCCCTCCAGGGCGTTCTTCACGGTGCTATTCGGGAGCCGGCCCTTCCCGACCTCGAGCAAGAGGCCGTTGGCCCTCCGAATCTGATGTCTCAAGAACCCGTTGGCCTCGCACTCGATGATAACCGTGTCGTCTTCTCGCCAGACCTCCCAGCGGTGCACCCGCCGGACGGAGCTTTTTTCCGGAGGTAGACCCACGGCGAACCAACGGAAGTCGTGGTCACCCACCAGGCCCTGGGCCGCGGCGGCCATTTCGGGGACCTGCAGCTCGTTTCTGACCCAATAGTGGGTATGGCGTCGCAGCGGCGAGGGCCACGGCCGGTTGAGGATGTGGTACCGGTAGGTGCGGCTAACCGCGTCCCTTCGGGAGTGAAACTCGGGTGACACTTCCCAAGCGGATTGGACCTCGATATCGTTGGGTAAGTAGTGGTTCAGCGCCCTCGGAAAGCGGTCCACCGGGTGGGCGCTACGGGTGGGGAAGTCGACGACCTGGCCCAGGGCGTGGGCACCAGAATCGGTCCGGCTGGCGCCTCGGATGCGAACCGGTTCACCGGTGAAACGGGCGAGCCCCCGCTCTATCTCACCCTGGATTGTAGGCTGTTCGGCCTGGAGTTGAAATCCCATGTACTTGCTTCCGTCGTATTCCACTACCAGGGCCAGCCGGCGTGTTGGAGCCGACGCCGATCCACCCGGCGCCCCATTGCAATACAAGGGCTCGGGAGAGTTGGTAGCCCCCGCAGGGGTAGTCTGTCGATTATCTTGGCTTTGCATAGCGTGGCCGAGAGGAATTTGCCTCGCTAAATCCGGAGGCGTTCCCCGCCCGCTTCCGGGTAAGGGAGTGGGCTTCGGGCCTGTTGCATCCTCGGAGAGGCAGCGGCGCTAGACCAATTCGATCATGGCCATCAATGCGGCGTCGCCCTGGCGTGGCCCCAGTTTGATGATTCGGGTGTAGCCCCCGGCCCGCTCGGTATACCTGGGAGCCACGTCATCGAACACCTTTTTCACCACCTTCGTGTTCGGCACCTGGGCCAGCGCCAGCCGCCGGTGATGCAGCGTCCCCTTCTTGCCGTGGGTTATGAGTTTTTCGGCGACCACCCGGGTCTCTTTTGCCTTGGCCAGAGTAGTGGTGATGCGCTCATGGCGGATCAACTCGACCACGAGCCCCCTGAGCAAGGCGCGGCGCTGGTCACGCCGCCGGCTCAGTTTTCTGCCTGTTACTCGATGAGATGCCATGGTTAGTTGGGTTACTCCTCGTCCTCGGATTCCGCCGGCCGGTCGGCCTGGTCGTCCTCATTTTCCTCTGGCCCGGAGGGGTCTTCCATGTCCACGTCCTGCTCCGCCGGCGGAGCGTCTCCAACGCCGATAAGGTTTTGGATGTCCTCGGACGATAGTTCGGAGACCGCTTCTTGCGGCCCGGCGTCGGCGTCGGCCTCGGGTTCAGTTTGCGCGGAGGGGTGGGGCGCGATGCCACGCTCGGCCAGCTTCTCCCGCAACTCAACCAGGGACTTCTCGCCGAAGTTGCGAATCTTGAGGAGTTCGTCGTCGGACAACTCCAAGATTTCGCCCACTTTGGTGATGTGGCCCCGCTTGAGGCAGTTGAGGGTTCTGGGCGAGAGTTCCAACCTTTCGATGGGGGTTTGGTAAATCTCCGGAGAGACAATCATGGAGGGGCGTTCCACCCCGGCTTCCGTCGCCCGGTCCAGGTTGGTGAACAGGAAGAAGTGGGAGACCAGGGTGTCGGCCGCCTCCCTTACCGCCTCCACCGGCTTGATGGTGCCGTCGGTCCATACTTCCAAGACCAACCGTTCGTAGTCGGTAATCTGACCGACCCGGGTACGCTCGACGCTGTAGTTCACCTTTCGCACCGGGCTGAAGATGGCATCCACCGGCAGGACTCCGACGGGAGGAGCGGAGGGCCCGTCCATCTGGGTTGCCGGCTGGTATCCCACCCCCTGTTCCACGTTGAACTCGATGGAAAGGCGAGCGCTGTCGGAGTCCAGCGTTGCCAGGTGAAGCTCGGGGTTCACGATCTCGAAATCGCTGGAAGTGGAGATATCCCCCGCGCAGACGCGCCCTTCGCCGGCCACGTCCAGCCGCATCTTCCCGGCCCGTTCCGATTGGGCCCGGACCCGGATCCTTTTGATGTTGAGGAGGAGTTCCATCACCTCTTCCTTGACTCCGGTGATGGCGCCGTACTCGTGGACCACATCGTCGATCTTGACCCAGGTAATTGCGCTGCCGTTTGTGGAGCTGAGCAGTATCCGGCGCAAGGGGTTGCCGATGGTCAGGCCGAAACCCCGTTGCAGGGGTTCCACTGCCACTTTTCCGTAGGTGTCCTCCGACTCCAATACGTGGACGTCGGGTTTGAGTGTTTCTGGTCCTGCCTCGGCTTCTGCCGGAGGCAGGAGAAAGGTTTCTAGCATCAGGCTTGTTACCTCGAGTAAAACTCCACGATCAACCGTGAGTCGATAGTTTGCAGTAGGTCTTCATCGGCCGGCACGGACATGATTCGGCCACTGACCTCCGACGTATTCAAATCAATCCAGGCGGGTACCGGGCGCTTGGGCAAGCCGTCGGTGCGCTCCTTGAAGAAATCCGTCGATTTGACCGACTCTTTCCAGGAGATAACATCGCCGACCTTCACCTGATAGGAGGGAATGTCGGTTTTTGTTCCGTTGACCCGGAAATGGCCGTGCATCACGAATTGGCGGGCCTGCTTGCGCGAGTCGGCAAAGCACATCAAAAAGATGACGTTGTCCAGCCGGCGTTCCAGGGTTCGGAGCAGGTTGAAGCCGGTGATTCCCGGCGCGTTGAAAGCCTGGGACATATACCGGCGGAACTGGGACTCCAGCACGCCGTATATTTGTTTGGCCTTCTGCTTCTCCCGCAGGTGGACACCATAGTCGGAGGGTCGCCGGCGCCGGCGGCTCTGGTCGCCCGGGGGGGCTCGGCGGCGTTCGAATGCGCAACGGGGGGTGAAGCAACGGTCCCCCTTGAGAAAGAGCTTTTCCCCGGCCCGGCGGCACAGCCGGCAGTTAGGTCCTGTGTATCTACCCATACGGTTAGCCTACACCCTCCTTCGTTTCGGTGGCCGGCACCCGTTATGGGGTATCGGCGTTACGTCCCGGATACTGCGCACCGCGAGTCCGGCCCCTTGCAGGGAACGGATTGCTGCCTCGCGGCCGGCCCCTGGGCCTTTGATCATTACATCCACCTGGCGCAGGCCCTGGTCCATCCCACGGCGGGCGGCCTGCTCGGCGGCCCGCTGGGCGGCAAAGGCAGTTCCCTTGCGGGAGCCTTTGAATCCCACCGTGCCCGCGCTGGCGGAAGAGATCACGTTTCCCTGGGGGTCGGTGATGCTGACCATCGTGTTATTGAATGTTGAATAAATGTACGCTCGTCCCAGCGGTACGTTGCGGCGTTCTCGGCGCCGTGATCTTGGTCTTGGCATGAGGTTTTACCTACTTCTTACCCCCGGTACGGCGGCCGCGGCCGGCAACGGTGCGGCGAGGGCCCTTCCGGGTACGGGCGTTGGTCCTGGTACGTTGGCCGTGGGCCGGCAGGCCCCGGCGGTGGCGCAGGCCCCGGTAGGAGCCTATTTCTATCAAGCGCCGGATATTTTGGTTGACCTCGCGGCGCAGGTCACCCTCCGCGATATATTCCCGGTCCACCAGTTCCCGGATCCGGTCCACCTGGGCCTCAGATAGCTCGTTCATTCGGGGTGAAAGCACGGGGTCAATCTGAGCCTTGGTCAGTATTTCCGCGGCCAGGGTGGGGCCGATACCGTAAATACGACGCAGGGCCACGTGGGCCTTCTTGCGATCCGGCACGTCTACGCCGGCTATACGAACCACTGGTTACCTCCTAGATCCCGCAGGCAGCCCACTGGGCTAGCCCTGCCGCTGGGAATGTCTCGGATTGGAGCAGATGATCCTCACCACTCCCTTGCGTTTGATCACCCGGCACTTGTCGCACCTGGGCTTAACCGATGCCGATACCTTCATTATTAAATCACCCGCGCCTTACTTGAACCGGTAGGTTATGCGGCCACGGCTCAGGTCGTATGGCGATAACTCCACGAGAACCCGGTCGCCCGGCAGCACGCGAATGAAGTGCTTCCGGATCTTGCCCGACACGTGGGCCAATACCTTGTGGTCGTTGGGCAGCTCCACCCGGAACATTCCGTTGGGCAGGGCTTCTTTCACGCTGGCTTCTACTTCTATGGCCTGTTTTTTTGGCATATGCGTCCTCTGCTGTCACCGTTCCCCGTCCGCCGGCGGGCCGGGGTGCGATGCCCGCTAGTCGTGGCTGGTCAGAACCTCTGGCCCCTCTTCGGTTATGGCGATGGTATGCTCAAAATGGGCCGACAGTTTCCCGTCCGCCGTTACCACCGTCCACTGGTCGTCCAGTATCCGGGTGTGCCAATCTCCAACGTTCAACATCGGTTCGATGGCAATGCACATGCCGGGGCGCAGAAGCGGTCCCAGGCCCGCCTGCCCGTAGTTGGGAACCTGGGGGTCTTCATGGAGGAACCGGCCCACACCGTGGCCCACGAACTCCCGGACTATTCCGTATCCCCTGCTCTCGCCGAAGCTCTGGACGGCCGCCCCAATATCGCCAATCCGGTTCCCCGGCACGGAAACCTTGATTCCCTCTTCCAGGCATCGGCGGGTAGCTTCCATCAACGCTGCCGCCTCCCCGCTCACTTCACCCACCGCCAGCGAGATGGCTGCATCTCCGATAAGCCCGTCCAGGGTCGCCCCCACGTCCACTTTGATTATATCCCCTTTTTTCAGAACCCGCTTCCCGGGGATCCCGTGTACGATCTGCTCATTCACCGACGTGCAGATACTGGCAGGAAACCCCCGGTAGCCTTTGAAGGTAGGCCGGGCGCCGTGGCGGGTTATTTCCTTGAAGGCGATCCGGTCCAGGTCCTTGGTGGTCATTCCCGGTTCCACCGAGCGCTTCAACAAGGTGAGCACCGCACCCACGACAGCGCCGGCACGGCGCATGGCGTCCAGTTCCTGGGCGGATTTTATCGTAATCCCCCCTTTGTAGGTGGTCGGCGAGTTCGACGCGGTTTCAACCTTTCTGCCGGTATTCAACCTTTCTATTCTACCCCTGTTCGGTTATCTTGAAAACCCGGCCTTGGATACCGGCCCTTGCGCTATTGCTTTCAGCACCAGGGCATGGATACTTTCGACACTTCCTTCACCCGGAATGTCAGCCAGGAGGCCTCTTTGCTGGTAGAAACTCAAGAGGGGAACGGTTTCGGTGTGGTATACATAGAGTCGCCGACGGAGCGCTTCCGGGGTGTCGTCGGCCCGCTGGTAAAGTTCACCTCCGCAATCGTGGCACCGCCGTTCTCCTTTTCCCGATGTTTCCTTGCTTGCTTCCTCGCTTCCCTCATCTGGTGATGGTAGGCCAATGGTGTGTGGGGCCTGGCACCTCCGGCAACTGTAGCGGCCCCCGATGCGCCGGAACACCTCCCGCTCGGGGACGTCGATGTGCACTACTTTGTCCAGGCCTCGGGACCGCTGCTCCAATGCCCACTCCAGGGCCCTGGCCTGGTGCAGGTTTCGGGGGAACCCGTCCAGGATGAACCCCACCCGCGGCTCCAGGGAGAGCACCTTGTCCAGAATGATATCGATTGTGACCTCGTCGGGCACCAACAGCCCCTGGTTCATGAACCCGGCCACCTGGAGACCCAGCGCGGTTTGCTGCTGCAGGTGTTCGCGGAACAGGCCCCCGGAACCGATGTAGCGTATCCGGAGCCGCCGGGTCAACAGCTGCGCCTGGGTGCCCTTTCCCGCGCCCGGGGGGCCGAACAGTATCAGTCGTGTCGCGGGGATCAATCTATTTCAAGAATCCTTCATAATTCCGCATCATGAGTTGTGCTTCCAGCTGGCGCAAGGTGTCTAGGCCCACCCCGACCATGATCAACAAGCTGGTGCTGCTCAGGGAAATTGCCTGGACATCGGTCACCAGGGACGCTAGCCATGGAACGATGGCGATAAACCCCAAGAACAAGGCGCCCCCCAGCGTTAAGCGCACTATCACCCGGTTCAAATAGTCCTGGGTGGGCTTGCCCGGCCGGATCCCCAGCACGAAGCCCCCGTTGCGTTGGAGGTTCTCCGCCAGGTTCTGCTGGTTGAACACTACCAACGTGTAGAAAAAGGTAAAGGCAACCACCAGGATGAACACCATTACCCAATAGAGCATTGAAGTGGGCACCAGCAGGTCGCCGAAGAAGACTGCCGCGTCGCCGATCCAGCCGCCGCTGGTGGATAGGTAGGTGGCGATGGTTCCGGGAAGAATCACGATGGAAAAGGCGAAGATCAGCGGGATCATTCCAGCCGAGTTGATCCTGAGAGGCAGATAGGTTGCGCCACTCTGACGGTACATTCTACCGCCCCTGAAGATGCTGCGCCCGTATTGAACCGGAATGCGCCGGTGGGCTTCGTTGAACAGCACGATCATCGCGATAATCATCACGCCGATTATGGCGAAGAAACCGATGCCGAGGACGTTGTCCCGATCGAGGAACCCCTGGGCCAAGAGGCCGGGGAAGCCGGCCACGATTCCCGCGAAGATGATCAGGGAGATACCGTTGCCGATGCCCTTCTCGGTGATCAACTCGCCCAACCAGACCAGGAACAGGGTCCCGGCGACGATGGAAATGAGGGCGGCGACGGTGGGCAGCAGGTTGCTGCCGGAGAACCCCACGAAGTTCAGCACGTTGCTCTGTTGAAGGAGCACCAGTTGCCCGTAGCCCTGGGCCAGGGCAATGGGCACGGTCAGCCAGTGAACGAAGCGGTTCATCTTGGCCCGGCCCGCTTCTCCCTCCCGGGAGATTTCTTGAAGGGCCGGTATAACCGGGGTGAGTAGCTGCATGACGATGGAGGCGGTGATGTAGGGGAAAACCCCCAGCGCCACGATGCTCATCCGTCTCAAGGCGCCGCCGCTGAACAGGTCCAAAAAGCCCAGGAGCTGGTTGCTGTCGAACAGGACATCCAGCTGGTCGGTGTCGATGCCGGGCAGCGGAATGTGGGCCGCAAAACGGTAAAGCGCCAGCAGCGCCAGAGTGAACAGGATTTTGGCCCTGAGGTCCGGCAAGCTGAAGGCGTCGATTGCAGCCTGGAGCAGGCGAGGGAATCGCCCCCCCTGGGTTTCCGCGGTCATCATTAGACCTAAAGCTCCTGTACTGTTCCCTGGGCTGCTTCGATCTTCTCTCGTGCCGAGCGGGTGAATCTGTGGGCTACCACGGTGAGGGCCTTGCTGACCTCGCCGTCCCCAACAATCTTGATCGGCTTGTTGAGGTTGCGCAGGTAACCCCGCTCCTTCAGCACTTCGGGCGTGACGCGTTCGCCGGGCTCGAAGCTATCCAGCGATCCCAGTTTCACCAGGGCATAGTAAACCTTGAACCGGTTGGTGAAGCCGCGCTTCATCGGCAGGCCTTTGATCAATGCCATCTGACCGCCTTCGAAGCCGGAGCGGATCGCCCCGCCTGAACGGGATTTCTGGCCCTTCATGCCCCGGCCAGCGGTGCTGCCCTGGCCGGCGGCGTCGCCCCGGCCCACTCGTTTCTTGGGTCTTCTGGCCCCCGGGCTGGGGACCAGTTGGTGTTCCATCATTTGGTGCCACTCCCCGATGGGCTGGCTTCTTCCGCTACTTCAACGGTGACCAGGTGGTTGACCTTTTCAACCATCCCGCGGATGGTCGGTGTGTCGCCGTGAATCACCGAATGGTGCAGCCGGTGCAAGCCAAGAGATTTTATGACCCTCCGCTGGGATTCGGGCCGGCCGATACAACTTCTTATCCAGGTAATTTTTAGCTGGGCCATCGTACGTCTTTCCTAAGTTCCCTAGTTCCCTGTGTGTAACCCGCCGGTTCGCCCCGCGCGGCGTTGGGGGAGGCCTCGGACGGGGCTTTGGGCCCAAGGGCAGTGTCCCAGGGCGGCCTCCGGCCGGCGAGCTTGAGTCAGCTTACGGATAGCGCCTGATCGCTTGGTTTTCCGGGGCCGTCATCTACGTCGAGGGGCCTCGTAGGCGCGCTCGGCCCGCATTGCCATCTCCTTCACCGGGTCACGGAGTTGCCGCAAAGCTTCCATGGTAGCGTAGACGATGTTAATCGGGTTTCGGGAGCCCAAAGACTTGCCCACCACGTCTTTGACCCCGCCAAGCTCCAGCATGGCGCGCATGGCGCCGGCGGCGATGACGCCCGTTCCTTCGCGTGCCGGCTTGATCATGACGATGGTGGCGCCTTTCTTGACCGTGATCCGCTGGGGAATAGTGCTTCCCTGGATCGGGATCTGGACCAAGTTGCGGCGGGCGATGGCGTTGCCCTTGCGCACCGCGTCGGGAATCACGAGGGCCTTGCCCAGCCCAACTCCCACCTGGCCTTCGCCGTCGCCCACTACCACGAGGGCATTGAAGCGGAGGCGCCGGCCTCCCTTGACCACTTTAGCAATCCGCCGGGTGTAGACCACGCGCTCCGACATGCCAGAGGCATCGTCATCCCGGAATCGGCCGTATGGGGCCCTGTTAAACGCCGAAACCATTTGAAACTTCGACCTCCTGCCGTTGTCGGACGATTATATGCTGGCTGCGTAGGGCAACCATTAAAACTCGAGTCCACCTTCTCTGGATGCTTCGGCCAAGGCCTTGACCCGGCCGTGATACTTGTAACCGCCCCGGTCAAACACCACCTGGGAAATGCCCAGGGCCAGGGCCCGCTCCGCCACGAGCTTGCCCACGGCTTGGGAGGCATTGACCTTGGGCTGGATGGGCGATTCCCGCTTTTCGCCACCCTCCTGGCTGGAAGCGGCCGCCAAGGTGTGACCATTGGCGTCGTCGATTACCTGGGCATATATGTGGCGCAGGCTGCGGAACACGCAGAGCCGTGGCCGTTGCGGGCTGCCGTGTACCTTTCTCCGCACCCTGGCGTGGCGGACAACCCTCAGTTTTCGAGCGTCTCTATCTTTGGGCATGATCAGGCCTTACGGGCGGCTGCCTTACCTGGCTTGAAGTGGAGCACCTCGCCCTGATACCGAATCCCTTTTTCTTTGTAGGCATTGGGAGGCCTTACCTTGCGCACTTGAGCCGCCAGGTTGCCTACCTTTTGTTTGTCGATGCCGCGAACGTGGACCCGGTTGTTGCCCTCCACCTCCATGGTTACCCCTTCGCCGGGGTGAATCTCTACGGTGTGGCTATAGCCCACGCTCAGGATAATGCCGTCTCCGGCCTGCGCGACCCGGTAGCCCACTCCCATCAGCTCTAATGTCTTGGTGTACCCGTCGGTGACCCCCGTGATGGCGTTGGCGATGAGGCTGCGGGTGAGCCCATGCAAAGCGTGATGGAATTTCCGCTCGGAGAACCGCTCCACGAAAACCATTCCATCCTCGACCTTGACGACCACGTCGGGGTGGTAGTTTTGAGTCAGGCTCCCCTTGGGTCCTTTCACCGTCACGCCGCCGTACTCGATCTCTACCTTTACCCCGGAGGGGACGGGGATCGGCTTACGCCCAATGCGGGAGAGCGTCCGGCCTTGAGTTTTTGCCTTCACCGCGGTGTTACCAGACATAACACAACAACTCCCCGCCGATTCCACGCCGCCAGGCCGCCTGCCCTGCCATAACCCCTTGGGAGGTGGAAAGGATGGCCAAACCCAGACCGCCGTAAACGCGGGGTATTTCCCCTTTGCCCACGTGACTCCGCAAACCCGGTCTGCTGACCCGTTTCAGGCCGTTGATGGCCGGTACCCGGCCTTCTCGGTAGGCGAGGTGCAGCCGAAGGGTTGGGTGGGCGTGTCCCCGGGGCATGTCGAAGTCCCGGATGTAGCCTTCGTCTTTCAGAATCCTGGCCAGGGCCAGTTTCAGCTTTGAGTGGGGCACTAGGACGGAGTCGTGACGCACGTGGATGGCGTTACGGATCCGGGTCAGCATATCCGCCACAGGATCGGTGACTGGCATTCTAATCTGTCTCCCCGCTGCTTACGATCATCGGAACTTTGGTGTGGTCCATGTGGATTCTTCGCTTCAAGAGAAGCCTCTACAGGCTGGCCTTGCGCACGCCCGGCAGCTCGCCGGTCAGCGCCAACTGTCGGAAGCATATCCGGCAGATCCCAAAGAAGCGGATGTAGGCCCGCGGCCGGCCACACCGGTGGCACCGGCTGTGAACCCGGACCGGAAACCTGGGTGTCTTTGACCATTTCTGGATTTTCGACGTCTTAGCCAAGAAATCTCCTTTACGCCTGGCGGACGAACGGGAAGCCGTACAACTCCAGCAGGCGAATCGCCTCGGCGTCGTTTCCGGCGGTAGTGGTAATTGTAACCTGAAGGCCCCTGAATTTGTCGATCTCGTTGTAGTCGATCTCCGGAAAGATGATCTGCTCCCGGATGCCGATGGTAAAGTTTCCCCGCCCATCGAAGCCCCGGCGGGGAACACCCCGGAAGTCGCGGATTCGGGGCAAGGCCATGTTGACCAGCCGATCCAGGAAATGGTACATCCGTGTCCCCCGGAGGGTTACCGCGGTGCCGATGGAGTTCCCTTCCCGGATCTTGAACCCGGCGATGGACCGGCGGGCCTTGGTGATTATCGGCTTCTGCCCGCTTATCGTGGTCAAGTCTCGGGTGGCGCCTTCCATGGCACGGCTGTTGGTCAATGCTTCGCCCATCCCGATGTTCAAAACGATCTTCCCGATCCGGGGCACGCGCATCGGATTGTTAAACCCGAACTCTTGCATCATAGCGGGCACGATTTCGTTTCGGTAAACATCCCGAAGCCGAGGCGGGGGTGGTCCTTCCGCCTCGGGAGGGGCTTCATCCGCGGCCTCGGCTTCGGCGCGCTTCCCACGGGTCGATCTTCCGCTTTGGGCGGGCCGTCGTCCGGCAGGAGCTGCTTTGGCCTTGGGCTGCTTCTCGGCTTTGGCTTTGGGCGGCGTTTCGGCGGTAGCCTCAGGCGGCTCGTCGGTAGCTGCTTCGGGCTGCTGCTCGCCTGAAGCCTCGGGCTGCTCCTCGCTCTGGGGCTCCGGCTTGGCTTCACCTGGCATCGTCGATCACTTCCTTACACTTGGGACAACCCCTGACCCTGACCCCGGTGTCCAGGAGGACAGAGGTGGGTTTCACGGGCCGGTTACACTTATTGCAAAGCAAAACTACGTTGGAAATGTGGATGGGGGATTCTTGCTGCACCCTGCCCGATTGCCTGACTCCGGGGCGCGCGCGCACGTGCCGGGTCACCACGTTTACACCTTCAACCACCACCCGGTTTTGCTTAACCAATTGCCGGTCTACTCGCCCGGTTTTGCCTTTGTCCTTTCCGGCCGTGACCAGCACGGTATCACCATTTCGGATGCGCATTATACCACCTCGGACGCCAGGGACACGATCCGCATGAAACCTTTGTCCCGCAACTCGCGGGCCACCGGCCCAAAGATACGGGTGCCCCGAGGCAGCCGGTTATCCAAGATGAGTACCGCGGCATTGTCATCGAATTTTATGTAGGTCCCGTCGGGCCGGCGGCGGCCCTGGGCCTGCCTGATGACCACCGCTTTGACCACTTCGCCCTTTCTGACCGGGGAGTTGGGGGCTGCCTCCCGAACGTTGCAGACGATCACATCGCCCACGTGGGCGTACCTGCGCCGGCCGCTGCCGGGAATATTGATCAGCCGGATCACTTTGGCCCCGCTGTTGTCGGCCACGGTGAGCCGTGTGTAGGTCTGGATCATTCTTCAGAGTCCTCGGTTTCTTCGCTGTCCGCTGCGGGTTCCTCGCCCTCCGGCTCAGCTTCGCCGGGTTCACCGGCTACGGGCTCCTCGTCCACTTCGTCGACAACCACCACGGCGTCGGCCTCCAGGTCGATGGCGCGCACGTCCGCAACTTGCCGCCGCTCCAGTATCTCCATCAAGCGCCAACGCTTGGTTTTGGAGATGGGCCTGGTCTCCTCGATTCGGACCACATCACCCAGGCGGCACTGGTTGAGGGCGTCGTGAACGTGGAAACGGGCCACGCGCCGCACCTGTTTGCGGTAGAGACGGTTGCGTTGTTTCCAAACCATCTCCACAACCGCCGTTTGGCCTCGGGGCGTCCGCACCACCGAGCCGGTGCGGACTTTACGCATCGATTTCGCCACTCTTACCTCTGTGCCAACTGGCGCTCTCTGATGACTGTGCGCAACCTGGCGATGGACTTCCGCACCCCGCGGGGTAGATTGGAATTGGGCAACTGGCCGGTGGTAGCCCGGAAGCGCAAGTGCATATACTCCCGGTAGGTCTTATCCAGCTCCTCCTTGAGTTGCTCGTCGGTCAAGGCTCGTATTTCGTGGATCTGCATGACGCTCCCTCCCTAGCCGGCCCCGCCGGCCAGAGCCGCCATCCGGTTGCGGTGGACGGTCTTGGTGGGAATCGGCAGCTTGTGAGAGGCCAATTCCAGAGCGTCGACGGCGTCTTGTGGCGGTACTCCGGCAACCTCAAAGAGAATCCGGCCGGGCCTGACCACGGCAACCCAATGGTCGACGGCGGCCTTGCCGCCCCCCATCCGAACTTCGGCCGGCTTCTTGGAAACCGACTTATCCGGGAAGACCCGGACCCAAACCTGTCCGCCCCGCCGGAGGTGCCGGGTGACAGCCACCCGGGCCGCCTCAATCTGGCGGGCCGTGATCCAGTCGGTCCCCATTGCTTTCAATCCATACTCACCGAAGTTGATGGTGCTTCCCGTACTGGCTGCGCCTTTGCGGCGGCCCCGGAAGGACTTGCGGTATTTAGTACGTTTTGGCTGTAGCATGAGCGGTTCCTCTAACCCCTAGGCTTCGTCGACTACTTCCAATTCTTCTTCTGGGGCGCCCGCCTGCACGGTCACCTCGACAGATTCCAGTTCCTCTTCCTGCTCCGGTGGCGGTGGCAAGATTTCCCCATGATAGACCCAGGTCTTGACGCCCACTCGCCCCATTCCGGTGTGGGCCTCGGCCAGGCCGTAGTCGATGTCCGCCCGCAGGGTATGCAGGGGTACCCGGCCCAGCATCAGCTTCTCCACCCGGGCGATCTCGGAGCCGGAAATCCGGCCCTTCACGATGATTTTGATCCCCTTGGCGCCCCCTTGCATCGCCCGCTGGGCGGCCTGGCGCATGGCCCGCCGGTAGGCTACCCGCCGCTCCAGTTGGTCGGCGATGTTCCGCGACACCAGGTAGGCGTCGATCTCCGGCTGGTTGATCTCGATGATGTTCAACTGGACCCGGCGTTTGGTTATCACCTCCAGCCGGCTGCGCAAACGCTTGACCCGTTCCCCATCCCTTCCGATGAGAATGCCAGGCCGGGCCGAATGGATGTTGATTACGCTGTCCTGGGCGCCGCGGTCGATTTCCACCCGGGCGATCCCGGCGTCGGAAAAGGCCTTGTACTCGTTCCGAATGCAGCCCCGCAGATTCAGGTCCTCCAGCACCAGGGTTCGATAGCTCGAGGTGTTGGGGGCAAACCAATGGGCCTTCCAATCTTTGACGATGCCCAGTCTAAAACCGTACGGATGTGTCTTGTGGCCCATGACTTAGGTCTCCTCCCCTGCCTCGTCCACCAGGACGGTGATGTGGCTGGAGCGCTTGGTGATTCGGCCGATGCGGCCCCTGGCTCGGGGCCGGAACCGCTTCAAGGAACGGGCATTATCCGCCGTGATGTGGACGATCCGCAAGGCGTCCCGGTCCATGTACATGTTGTTTTCGGCGTTGGCCGCGGCCGACTTGACCACCTTGGCCACGGTCTTGGCCCAGGGTGACGGCAGCAGGCCCAATGTATTCAGCGCATCATCTACCCGCTGGCCCCTCACCAGGTCCAAGATGGGTCTCAAGCGCTTCTGGGACGCTCCTATTTGTTTGGCCATGGCTCGTACTGGCGGCACTACCTTACCTCACCCTGCTGGATCGTTCGGTGCGCACGTGGCCCCGGTAGGTACGGGTAGGAGCGAATTCGCCCAGCCGGTGACCCACCATGTTTTCGGTGACGAACACCGGTACATGACGGCGGCCGTCGTGGACGCCCATCGTCAGCCCCACCATTTCGGGCATGACCATCGAAGCTCGAGACCAGGTTCGAATAACCGTCTTGGCGCCGGACCGCTGGACGGCTTCCACCTTCTTCATCAGCTTGGGATGAACGAATGGGCCCTTTTTAACCGATCGGGACACTCTACCGCCTCCTGCCCCGGCGCATTATGAACCGGCTGCTGGCCTTCTTCTTCCGCCTGGTCTTATGGCCCAGAGTGGGCTTTCCCCAAGGTGACTTGGGGCCGGGCATTCCAATGGGCGAGCGGCCTTCACCGCCCCCGTGGGGATGGTCCACCGGGTTCATCGCGACGCCCCGAACCTTGGGGCGGCGGCCCAGGTGGCGGCTGGCGCCGGCCTTGCCCAAACTCTCATTCTTGTGGTCTGGATTGGATAGCTGCCCGATGCTGGCCCGGCAGTTCAACAGTATGCGGCGCATCTCCCCAGAGGGCAGGCGCACCAGCACGTATTCCCCTTCCCTCGACAGCACCTGGGCGCCGACGCCGGCGCTTCGCACCATCTGACCGCCCCGCCCGGGGGTCAACTCTACGTTATGAACGACGGTGCCCGTGGGGATCGACCGCAGCGGCATGCAGTTGCCGGGGTGGATCTCGGAACCGACGCCAGACTGCACCCAACTGCCCACCGTCAATCCCAGAGGAGCCAGGATGTAGCTCTTCTCCCCGTCGACATAGTAGATCAGGGCGATGCGGGTGGTGCGGTTGGGATCGTACTCGATCGAGATTACGTGGCCGGGTACTCCATCCTTCATCCGCTTGAAATCGATGCGGCGGTACATCTGCCGCGGCCCGCCGCCCCGGCTCCGGGTGGTTATCCGGCCCCGGTTGTTGCGGCCGCCGTGCTTGGCCTGAGGAGATAATAGAGACTTCTCCGGCTTGCGCCGGGTGATCTCTTCGAAGGAGGGCCGGACCGCGTTGCGAGTCCCCGGAGTGACCGGCCTTAAGTTTTTCAGCGGCATGGTTGCATTCCTGCGATACTACTGGGCCTAGAGCCCTTCAATCAGGTTGATCCGGTCGCCGGTTTTCAGCGTGACCACGGCCTTCTTGATGTCCGGCTGTTTGACGGCACGGGGGCCGTAGCGTTTGCGCTTGCCGTGAATCTTGGTGATGTTTACGTCCATCACCGTTACGTCGAAATTGGTCTCCACGGCCTGTTTGACTTCCACCTTGTTGGCCTTGAGCGCCACCTGGAAGGTGTACTTGCCCGATTCCTGGAGAAGAGTGCTTTTCTCCGTGATGGTTGGTTTGATCAACACCTTGTGGATGTTCATCTAGGCCCCTGCCTCCTCTTCGGAAGCCTGGTCCAAATCCGGGGAGGCTGCGGCTTCTTCCACCGCCTCAGCCACCGCAACGGCTTCATCCGGTTCCGGAGCTTCCGCCTCGGCATCCGCCGAAGCAATCCCCGCCTTCAGGGCCCGGCGCCCCCGTGCGGCCGCGACCAGGAACTGCTCGGCCCACCGGGCCGCCTCCAACGTGATTATAACGGTGTCCCGGCGCAGGAGTTCATGAGCGTTGAGCAGGCCGACCGGGAGTGTCCAAATCTTTTGCAGGTTATGGGCAGCGCGGACCACCTTCTGTTCAGAACCAAGGGTCACCAACAGCGCCGAGCTGGAGATGCCCAGATTGTTCAGGAGTTCGACCATCGACCTGGTCTTGCCATCCACCCGGTCCATGCTGTCCAGGCAGACGAGCCGGCGCTGCCGGGCCTTGTCGGAAAGTACGCATTTGAGGGCCAGGTGGCGCATCCGGCGCGGCAGCGCCTTGCGGTAGTCGCGGGGATGGGGTCCGAACACGACGCCGCCGTGACGCCATTGAGGTGACCGGATGCTGCCCTGACGGGCGCGTCCGGTATGCTTCTGAACCCAGGGTTTGCGACCTCCGCCGGACACTTGGGCCCGGGTCTTGGTGTCGTGGGTGCCCTGGCGCCTATTGAGCTGATATATGACCAACGCCTGGTGCACCAGGGAGTGGTTCATGGGCACGTTGAAGACGGCGTCGTCCAGTTCAATCGTCTGGACGGTGTCACCGTTCTGATTTCTTACTGGGACTTCCATGTCCTAGAATAACCCCCTAGTCGCCGGCCGGCGCCCGTTTATCGGTGCGTCGGATTTGAAGGAGTCCGTTGGGCGCCCCCGGGATGCCCCCTTTAACGAAGAGCAGGTTGCGGTCGGTGTCCACGCTGACCAGTTCCAGGCCTTTTACGGTAATTCGCCGGTTGCCCATGTGGCCGGCCATCTTCAGCCCTTTGAACACCTTACCCGGTGTGGTGCCGCCCCCGATGGAGCCCGGCGCTCGCGCCCGGTCCGACTGGCCGTGGGTTCGAGGCCCGCCGTGGAAGCCGTGCCGCTTCATCACGCCGGCAAAGCCCCGGCCTTTTGACCGTGCGATCACGTCGAGCTTTTCTCCGGGCTCGAATATTTCGACGCCGATGGTCTGCCCCACGTGAAACTCGTTAACGTCATCGGCCGAGACTTCACGCAGGTGGCGGCACTGCTGACTGCTTTTCAGGTGCCCGGCCAGAGGTTTGTTGAGCCGTTTGACCTCGCCAAACCCCAGTTGGACCGCCTGGTAGCCGTCATCTTCTTCGGTCTTGACCTGGGTCACTATGCAAGGACCGGCTTCGATCACGGTGACCGGGACCACTCGGCCGTCTTCGCGGAAGACCTGGGTCATGCCTATTTTCTTGCCGAGAAATCCTCGGATCATGTTGAACACCTGTGCCCTGGAGCTTGGCTCAAGGCTGCCTTAAAGCTTGCCTAAAGCTTGCCTAGAGTTTGCCTAATACTTGCCTAAAGCTTGATCGAAATGTCCACTCCCGCGGGCAAGTTTAGCCGCGTCAGGGAGTCAATGGTTTTTGACGTTGGCTCCAGTATGTCGATGAGCCGTTTATGAGTCCGAATCTCGAAGTGCTCCCGAGAGTCCTTATCGACGTGAGGGCCTCGGATCACGCAAAACCGTCTGATGCGGGTGGGTAGGGGCACCGGCCCGGCGATCCTGGCCCCCGTACGCTCGGCAGTTTCCACTATCTGCCCGGCGGACAGGTCCAACATTTTGTGGTCGAAAGCCTTCAGGATAATTCGTACTTTTTGCCGTGTAACCATCTTTACCCTAACGCCGCCCCGTCGCGGCTAAACAACGTTAACGATTGACTTCAGCACGTTCTCCGAGACCGGTTCGTAGTACCGGAACTCCATGGTGTAAGAGGCGCGACCCTGGGTTATCGAGCGTAGCGCCGTGGTGTAGGAGAAGGTCTCCCCCAGGGGCAGCAACGCCCGGACCACTTGCACGCCTTCCTCGCCCTCGATGGTCTTTATCTGCGCCCGCCGGGTGCCCAGGTCTCCCAGCACGTCACTCAGGAACTCGCCGGGAGTGACTACCTCCATGTCGGCGATGGGCTCCAGGAGTACCGGGGCCCCCTTCTTGGCTCCTTCGCGGATGGCCAGTATGCCGGCGTTTCGGAAAGACATCTCCGATGAGTCCACTGTATGGTAGCTGCCATCTACCAGGGTGATTTTCAAATCCACCAACGGATAGCTGCCCAAGGGACCGTTGTTAACGGCTTGGCGCACACCCTTTTCGACCGCGGAGATATACTCCCTTGGGATGGCCCCTCCGTGGATGGCATTCACGAAGACTATCCCGCCGCCCTGCTCCAGCGGCTCCAGCTCCAGCCACACGTGGCCGAACTGTCCGTGGCCGCCGGTCTGCCGGACGAACCGGCCCTCGCTCCGGACCGGCTTGGTTAGCGTCTCCCGGTAGGAGACCCGGGGCCTGCCCACGTTGGCTTCAACGTTGAACTCCCGGCGCATCCGGTCCACCAGCACTTCAAGGTGCAACTCGCCCATCCCGGCGATGAGGGTTTGCCCGGTCTCGTCGTTGAAGCTGACCACGAAGGTCGGGTCTTCATCCGAGAGCTTGCGCAGGGCGTCGGTGAGGCGGTCCTGGTCGGCCCGGCTCTTTGGCTCGATCGCCACCGCCACCACCGGGGCGGGGAACTTGGGCGGTTCGAGCATGACCTGGTCCGTGAGGCCGCATATGGTGTCCCCGGTAAAGGTGTTCTTCAGACCCACGGCGGCGCAGATGTTGCCCGCGGTGACCTCTTCCAACTCCTCCCGGCGGTTGGCATGCATGAGAAGCAGCCGCCCCATCCGCTCCCGCTGGTCCTTGGTAACGTTGACCACCGAGGCGCCGGACTTGACCGTTCCCGAATACACCCGCAAGAAGACCAGGCGGCCGACGTAGGGATCAGTCGCCACCTTGAAGGCCAGGGCTGCCAGAGGTTCGTCGACGTCGGCAGTGCGAACGGCCGCCCGTTCGGTGCGGGGGTCGATCCCTTCCACCGGCGGTATATCCGCCGGCGATGGCAAGTAGCGGAGGACCGCGTCCAGCAGGGGGTGCACCCCTTTGCCGGAGGTGGCGGTGCCGCAGAGAACGGGCACCAACTGGCCCGTGATGGTGGCCTGCCGCAGCGCACGACGCAAGGCGTCCGCCTCTATCTCCTCGCCCTCCAGATACCGAATCAGCAACGGTTCATCGGTTTCCACGATCTTCTCGATCATGGCCTGCCGGTACTGTCGGAAGGTCTCCTCGTACTCAGCGGGCAACGGGACCTGGGTCGGGCCGTGCCCGTTGGTTCCAATGTAGCTGGGGCCGGAGTATATAGTGGCCATGCCGCCGATAAGGTCGGCCACGCCGTGAAATTCCGCTTCCGCGCCGATGGGCAATTGAATAGGCACCGGATTGCCCTTGAGGCGGCGGCGAATGGACTCGATGGTGCGCTCGTAGCTGGCCCCAACCCGGTCCATCTTGTTGACGAAACAGATGCGGGGCACGTTATAGGTGTCGGCTTGACGCCAGACGGTCTCCGACTGGGACTGGACGCCGGCGACGGCATCCAAAACGACGACTCCGCCATCCAAAACCCGCAGGCTACGTTCCACCTCGGCGGTGAAATCCACGTGCCCGGGGGTATCGATGATGTTTATCTGGTGGTCGCGCCACGATGTGCTGGTGGCGGCGGCGGTAATGGTTATTCCCCGCTCTCGCTCTTGGGGCATCCAGTCCATGATGGTGGTGCCCTCGTCCACTTCCCCGGCCCGGTGAATCCGGCCGGTGATATACAGCACCCGCTCGGTCACGGTGGTCTTGCCGGCGTCGATGTGGGCAATGAACCCGATATTGCGAATCTTGGTAAGGTGGGAATTCTTATTCATAATATATGCCACCTGGGTACGCCCCAGGGTGATCTACCCTCTATAGTGGACGAAGGCCCGGTTGGCCTCGGCCATTCTGTGCAGTTCATCCTTACGGCGCACCGCCGCCCCTTCACCTTTGGAAGCCTCCAGGAGTTCTTGGGCCAGTCCGTTGCGCATTGGCATCCCTTTGCGAGCCCTGGCCCCCCGGATCAGCCATCGCATGGCTAGGGCCTCGCTGCGGCCGACGCGGAGTTCCGTTGGAACCTGGTATGTGGCCCCGCCCACGCGTTTGGGCTTCACCTCAACCAGGGGAGTGGCGTTCTTGATAGCCAACTGGAATATCTCCAGGGGCTCCCGGTTGGACTGATCCCGGATGATGTCGAAGGCCTTATAGATGATGCGTTGGGCCGTCGTCTTCTTGCCCCGCTGCATCACCCTGTTGATGAACCGGGCCAACTCCTGGTTGTTGTATTGCGGATCCGGAGGAACTAGCCTCCGCTCTGCGCGTCTTCGCCTAGACATAAACCATCACATCTTAGCTCAGTCCTGGTGGGGAACCGAGGAAATTGAAGGCCTTGGAAACCCGGTTAGCTGCTGGCGCGGGGCTTGTCAGCTCCGTACTTGCTGCGTCCCCGGCGGCGGTTCTGCACACCTTCACAGTCAAGGGCGCTGCGGACCACGTGATAGCGGACACCCGGCAGGTCCTTCACTCGGCCACCCCGGATCAGGACTACCGAGTGCTCTTGAAGGTTGTGGCCGACGCCACCGATGTACGCGGTAACCTCAACCCCGTTGGTCAGCCTTACCCGGGCTATCTTGCGAAGCGCCGAGTTGGGTTTCTTAGGAGTCATCGTCCGCACTTGAATGCAGACGCCCCGCCTCTGAGGACATCCGGGACCCCACTTGACGCGGTTGCGCAAGGAGTTCTGCACCCAATGCATCGCGGGAGCCTTGGTCTTTTTACGGACCGGCTTGCGACCCTTCCTGATAAGTTGGTTAACAGTGGGCATAGAACGACTCCGCTGGTCAAGTAGACAGCAATATAGAATTCTAGCAACCACGCCAGATATTGTCAACTTGAATTCCGGCGATCCAGAGACGAATCACGGTTACCGGGGGAATCGTCCGTTGACCTTCGATTCCCTTCCATCTACGGCTTCATTTACGGCGGCCCAAGCCGGCGCCGGCCCGGCCCGGGAAACGGCTCCCCAGAATCTGGGACAAGCCGGTGTTGCTTGACAACCCTGGAGTGTGAGGATACAGTATGTCCCAATCTGGCGGCAAGCCTTCTCGCGGGTAATTCCCGCCGCCATACATTAACAACTGAAAAGCCCACCCGAGGCACCGTTACGGTTTAATAGGGAAGGCGGTGAAAAGCCGCCGCGGTTGCGCCACTGTATGCGGAGGGTAGGCCGACGATGAACCACTGCTGTACCGCGAAGCGCGGATGGCGGGAAGGGGTCGGCCAACCGGGTTCCGTGAGTCAGGAGACCTGCCCGGGATGGGGGAGCTCAACTCTGCGCCAAACAGAAAGGTTCCTCTTGGGAATACTGCGCCCAGTATCACCCATGAAACTTATAGAAGTAAACTCGACCCCTGGCCAGAGCAGAGCCAGGGGTTTTTGATTTTGACGGGGGCACGAAGAAGCAGCCGGTTTGGGCAGCCGGGTTAGACCAACGGAGAACCCCCGTGGAGCCGTGGGACTTGCCCACGGCAAGGGACGCTGATGAGCCTGTATTGCCAAGTCGAATGCCGCTGCCGGTGGCCCAGATGACCACGGGTGGCAGCGCGGTGTCGGTTACGGTGGTGGCGGTCGGCCCCGGGGACGGCCGCCTGCTGACCTTGCGGGGTCAGCAGGTCCTGCGGGAGGCCGGCCTGGTGGCGGGGTTCAACACGGTGCTGGACGTGGTCCGGCCCTGGCTGGACCATGCCGAGGTGTGCCCCATGAGCTACCGGGATCAAGAAGAGGTCCTGGAGTATGCCGTGGGCCAGGCCCGGAAGGGCCGGCGCTGTGTTGTTTGCTGCTGGGGCGATCTGAACGTGTCGGCCCGGGAGTTGCTGGAACGCGTCAAGGGCCGGGTCGACAACGTGGAACTGGTACCGGGCATCAGCTCGGTGCAGGTGGCCTGCGCCCGATCGGGCATATCCCTCGAGGACGCGCTGTTCATCACCCTCCACAAGCGCGGGGACACCGGAGGCGACCTGGACGAGCTGGAGCACTACCTCCGCGAGGGACGCCGCCACGTGATCCTGATTCCCCGGCCCTGGGACTTGATGCCCGCCGCCATCGCCAAGCGACTTCTGGAGTCCGGCATTTCTGGTCAGCGCTCGGTGACCGTCTACCAACGCCTCTCCCTGGACGGCGAACAGCGGTGGGACGGCGCGTTGGACGAGTGCGCCGCCGTTGCGGAGGAATTCAGCGATCTGACGATGATGGTATTTTGGCAGGCCCAGCCGGCCGCCGACGGTCCGCGGTGAGAGTGACCCGTGGCTGATCTGAAGACCATACTGTTCGTCACCACCGCCGACACGGACCTGCTAACCGCCGACCGCGCGCTGGCCGGTATCTCTCTCCCCGGCTTCCCCCAGGTGCGGGCCTTCAACCCCGCCGCGCTCAGCACCCCGGAGGCCCGAGACGAGCTGCTCCGCGCCGCGGGCCAGGCCAGCGTGGTGCTGCTGCGCTTGCTGGGCGGGAAACGGGCCATGCCCGAAACCTTCGAGCCGCTGGTCCAGGTCTGCCGTTCCCGGAAGGTGCCCCTGATCGCCTGCCCCGGACACGAGGAGTGGGATGAGGACCTGGTGGCCGCCTGCTCGGCGCCGGCGGCAGAGGTGGAGACTGTTTTTTCCTACCTGATGCGCGGCGGCGTCCGCAACATCAGGCACCTCTTTCTTTTCCTCAGCGATACCTACCTGGGGACCGGCTTCGGCGCAGAGGCCCCGGCGCCCCTGCCCTGGGAGGGCATCTATCATCCCGACGTAATCGGGGAAATCGATGTTGAGGCCTTCGAGCGGCAACGCTTTCAGCCGGGGCGGCCTGGCGTCGCCGTTCTCTTCTACCGGGCCCACTGGATGAGCGGAAACCTGCAGGGCGTGGACGCCCTGATCCGCCGGCTGGAGACCCTTGGCGCCAACGTGTTGCCGGTGTTTTCCTACAGCCTGAAACACAGTCCCGAGGGCGACGGACAGGCGCTCCGGACTTTCTCCGAGTTCCTTTCCCGCCCCGACGGCTCGCCTCGGGTCGACTGCGTGATCAACACCATGGGCATGGCGATGGGGGAGTTGAGCAAAGAGGGGCCCACCATCGCCTCCGGATGGGCGGCAGCCCATCTGGAGCGGCTGAACGTGCCCATCATCCAGGGCATCGTCAGCACCGGGACCGAGGAAGCTTGGCAGGAAAGCTCCCTGGGGTTGGGCCCCATCGACACGGCGATGAGCGTGGCCCTGCCGGAGTTCGACGGGCGCATCATCTCGGTCCCCATATCGTTTAAAGAAGAGAGCGGCGCCCCGCAGTCCAGCCGGATGGACGCACGGTTGCAGCGGTACATGCCCCGGGAAGACCGGGTGGACCATGTGGCTCGGCTGGCCATCAAGTGGGCCGGCCTTCGCTCGAAACCCAACTCCGAGAAACGCGTCGCCATCATGTTGAGCAACTACCCCACCAAAGACGCCCGGATCGGCAACGCCGTGGGCCTCGATACCCCGGCCTCAGTGGTTCGCCTTCTCCACGCGCTCAAATGGGCCGGGTACCACGTGACCGGTATTCCCGAAAGCGGCGACGCCCTGGTGCATAGCATCGTAGAGCGATGCAGCAACGACCAGGACTCCCTGACCGAAGAGCAGCTCCGGCTGGCCGTGGGCCACGTGGAGGCCCGTCAATATGGGCAGTGGTTCCAGGGCTTCCCGGATACGGTCAAAGAGGAACTCCTGGAGGCCTGGGGCGAGCCGCCGGGACAGGTATACCGCACCAACGGCCGCCTGGCCGTGGCCGGCATCGAGTTGGGCAACGTTTTCGTCGGCCTCCAGCCGCCACGGGGGTTCGGGCAAAACCCGATAGCCATCTACCACAGCCCCGATCTACCGCCCACCCACCACTATATTGCCTACTACCGGTGGATCCGGGACGTGTTTCGGGCCGACGCCATGGTCCATGTGGGCAAGCATGGCACCCTGGAATGGCTGCCCGGCAAAGGCATCGGCCTGTCCGCCGCCTGCTACCCCGAGCTAGCCCTTCAGGACCTGCCCCTATTCTATCCATTCATCATCAACGACCCCGGTGAGGGCGCCCAGGCCAAACGGCGCGCCCACGCCACCATCATCGACCACCTAATTCCCGCTATGACCACCGCCGACAGCTACGGCGACATCGCCCGGCTGGAGCAACTGCTGGACGAGCACTACCAGTGCCAGACCCTGGACCCGGCCAAGCTTCCCCTCTTGGAAGCCCAGATATGGGAGCTGATCGAGCAGGCGGAGCTGCACCGGGACCTGGGGGTGAACTCCCAACCCGATGACTTCGCCCAGTTCATTCTGGAGATCGACGGCTACATCTGCGAGCTGAAGGATGCCCAGATCAAAGACGGCCTCCATACCCTAGGCGAGGTGCCCCAAGGCGAGCAGCTCGTCGGGCTGCTCAGCTCCTTGAGCCGCCTGGATAGCAGCGTAGTGCCCAGTCTGAGAAGGTCGTTGGCCGAGGCGCTGGGGCTGGACTACGACGGTCTCCTGTCCGACCCGGGCCTTCCCTTGGAAGGTGAAGTATCCCCGGTCCTGGCCCGCTTGGAGCAAGACGGTCCGGTGCGGACTCGCGGCGACGTGGTGGAGCGTTTGGAGCTGCTGGGCCGGCGGGCTTACAGCGAGCTGTTAGACCGGGACTTTGCGCCGGAACAGGTACCGCAAGTGGTCGCCGGGCTTCTGGATAAACCCGATCCCCAGACGGAGATGGTGTTGACCTACGCGGCGCAGACCGTCTATCCGGCTCTGCTGCGGACCACCGATGAGATAGATAACCTGCTCCGGGGGCTGGAGGGTCAATTCGTTCCGGCCGGCCCCAGCGGGGCGCCCACCCGTGGCATGGCCAACATCCTGCCCACGGGCCGAAACTTCTACTCGGTGGACCCGAGAACGATCCCCTCTCCCGCCGCCTGGGAGACGGGGAAGAGGCTGGCCGAGGCGCTGCTGGAAAAGTATCTGAAGGAGGAAGGCTCTTACCCGGAGATGGTCGGGCTGGTGGTCTGGGGGACGTCGGCAATGCGAACCCATGGGGACGACATCGCCCAGATCCTTCACCTTCTCGGAGTCCGGCCCATTTGGCAACCGGAGAGCCGCCGGGTCATGGGTTTGGAGCCCATCCCGTTGGCCGAGTTGGGGCATCCGCGTATCGACGTTACCGTGCGGATCAGCGGCTTCTTCCGGGACGCCTTCCCCAACTTGATCAACCTGCTGGACCAGGCGGTGGAGATGGTGGCCGCCCTGGACGAGTCGCCTGAAGAGAACCTGGTGGTCAAACACCTCCGTGAAGACCTGGCAAAGGATGGAGCCAAAAGTGGGGATGAAGGACCATCGGGCACGTCCCAGGAGGGCGAAACCGGCCCCTCCGGCCGGGCTGCCTCCCTCTACCGGATTTTTGGCAGCAAGCCGGGGACCTACGGGGCGGGCATCTTGCCCCTCCTGGACGAGCGAAACTGGGAGACGACCCAGGACCTGGCCGAGGTGTACACCGCGTGGGGTGGGTACGCCTATACCCAGCAGGAGCATGGGGTGAACGCCCGGCAGGAGTTCCGGCGCCGGTTCAGCCAGATAGTGGTCGCGGCCAAGAACCAGGACAACCGGGAGCATGATATCTTCGACAGCGACGACTACATGCAGTACCACGGCGGCATGATCGCCACGGTCCGCGCCCTGACCGGCCGCAACCCCCGGCAGTACTTCGGCGACAACTCCGACCCGTCCCGCGCCCAGGTCAGAGACCTGGAGGATGAGGCCCGGCGGGTGTTTCGGAGCCGCGTGGTGAACCCCAAGTGGATCGACTCCATGAAGCGCCACGGCTACAAGGGCGCCTTCGAGCTGGCCGCCACCGTTGACTACATGTTCGGCTACGACGCCACCGCCCAGATGGTGGACGATTGGATGTACGAGGACCTTACTGAAAGCTACGTCCTGGACCCGGAGACGCGTCAGTTCTTCCAGGAAAGCAACCCCTGGGCGCTGAAAGGAATCGTGGAGAGGCTCCTGGAAGCCATCGAGCGGGGCCTCTGGGAGGAGCCGCCGCCGGACATGCGGAAGAAACTGGAGGATATGTACCTGCAACTGGAGGCCGACCTGGAAGCCCGGCAGGAGAGACCGCCCGGCCCAGGATGAAGATGACGCGGGCCGCCCGTCGAGCCGGCCTGCCGGACCGCCCTTTTGTCAAAACCAGCGCAGTCCACGCAATAAGGGGGGTGATGCCTACGCGAATGGTTCGGCCCACGACGATTGGAAGGCCCGTCGTCGCCCTGCCGGTCTTCAGCAGGGGAGTCTCAGGACTGAATGACCCTGTGGAAAAGGAGAGAGATATGCTGGATGCACTACGGGGTGGCCTAGGCGAAAGAGATGTTTCCAGATGGCTGCCGTGGGTTCTCGGAGCAGTGGTGCTGCTCTACATCATCGGCTACGTGGACGGCACCGTTCACGGAGCAGTGCTGGGCAGTACCGGCGCTAATCTGGGCTACGTGCACGAGTTCTTCCATCATGCACGCCACGTAGCCATGATGTGCCACTAGAGAGCCATCGGGCTTGGTCGCACGGTTAGGAAGTTTCTCGGAAGTCACCGGGAAGTGGGCCCCCTGCCGTTCAAGATAGACGGCGGGGGCGCCCATGAACCGATCCGATAGCTTGCCGCGGTGGGTTCGACAAGATCACCACAAGCAGGCACTATTAGCGTGCCCTGAGCCTGTCGGGGGCAGAGCCTGAGCCCCGGTAAGGATTCTAGTACTCAGTCAGCTTAAATCTGCGAATTGTCATTCTGAGCGAAGCGAAGAATCTCAGCGCAACAATGAGATTCTTCGTCGCTCTGCTCCTCAGAATGACATCCTGCCAAAGCCAAGTTGACTGAGTACTAGGCACTTGTTCAATGACTTGTAGACGGATTCTTGCCGCCCGGTCCGTCATCCAGGCGAAGCCTGGGATACAGCCAACGTTTCACTGGATCCTAGTCACTGGATTACGGCCTTCGCCGGAATGATGGTCGCGGGGAGGGGATGTCGCATCATTTGTCGAGATTGGGCTATTCTCAAGAAAATCCGCCGGCAATGCTCCGCTCTCCCTCCCGCCCGGGTCCGGGCACTCCTCAGGCGAGATGGGTTTTGGGGAGAAGGGGTTGACGGGATGTTCATACGCGCTGGGGTTGAGGTATCATCGTGCCAAGGCTGATGTTCATAGCAATGGTGGCGGGGCTCGTTGCCGGCCTTCTGGTTGGTGGGTTCCACAACCTGTTTACCGTGCCCGTAATGGAGCGGGCCATGGTCCTCGAGGAAGAAAGGGCGGCGGCCGAGACTGTTCTAGCAGAGGCCGGTAATGACGAGGGACCCCAGGTTTCCCTGGGAGTCCAGCGTGTCGGCTTGGTCGTAGGCACCGGCCTGTACGGCCTGATTCTGGGACTCCTCTTTGCCGGGGGGTATTCCCTGCTGCACCGCATCGCTCCCGGCTGGCAGCCGTTGGCGGTGGCCGTGGTGATCGGCGCGCTGGGTTTCTGGGCCCTATCGCTACTCCCGTTCATAAAATTCCCGCTCAATCCGCCCGGGGTAGGAGATGAGAGCACCCTCATTCAGCGGCAGGGATACCAGACCCTTTTTATGGCCCTGTCCGTCGTCGGCGCGACGGGGCTACTCCTTGCTTTGCACCAGGTGAGTTCGCAGGTGGCCCTGGCGGCCCAACGTATTTGGCTCTACCTGGCGGTGCTGTTGGGGTATGCCGCGTTCGTCCTGATAATCGCGTTTGCCACGCCGGGCAACCCTGATCCGGTACCGGTACCGATCGACCTGCTGGAGCTGTTCCGGACGCTGACCATGATCGGGCAATTCCTCCTTTGGGCGTTGCTCGCGGCGGGGGTGGTCCTAGCGTTGATGTGGTTCCAATGGCGAGCGCAGCCCGCGCGGTTTGACGCGGCCTCCGATGAATCCGGGAGACCGGCGGTCCACCCAGAATCCAATAGAAGGACGAGCAGTTAGCCAGTGACCGAAAATAATATCCAACAGCCATCGGAGCCCCGCTTCCCCTTCACCGCCATAGTCGGGCAGACCGCGATGAAGCGGGCCCTGTTGCTCAACGCCGTCAACCCCAAGATCGGCGGGGTGCTGATCCGCGGCAAGAAGGGGACCGCCAAGTCCACGGCGGTACGCTCCCTGGCCGCCCTGCTGCCAGAGGTAGCCGTCCTCCAGGGCTGTCCGTACAGTTGCGCCCCCGACGCCCGGCAGGGCCTTTGCCAGTGGTGCCAATCGGGGAGCAACGATAATCCGGCGGTGATCCGGCAGGTGCGGATTGTGGAGTTGCCGGTGGGCGCCACCGAGGACCGGCTGGTCGGCTCCCTGGACATCGAGCAGGCCATCAAGACCGGGACCCGCAGCTTTGAACCCGGCCTCATCGCCGCCACCCACCGGGGTATCCTGTACATTGACGAGGTCAACCTCCTGAACGACCACCTGGTGGACGTGCTGCTGGACGCGGCGGCCATGGGCCGGAATTACGTCGAGCGGGAAGGCGTTTCGGTCAGCCACGCCGCCGACTTCATCCTGGTCGGGACCATGAACCCGGAGGAGGGCGACCTGCGCCCCCAGCTTCTGGACCGTTTCGGTCTGGCCGTGGAGGTGGATGGGGCCTTGCCCGCCGAGGAGAGGCGCGAGGTGGTCCTGCGGCGCATCGCCTACGAGGCCGACCCCTTCCGGTTCATGGGCGAGTGGCGGAAGGCGGAGGAGCGGGAGAGGGCGCGGTTGCTTCGGAGCCGGCAGCGCTTGGCCCAGGTCGAGGTTGGCAGTGACATCCTGGAGCTGATAACGGATATCTGTGCCGAGTACCAGGTCGATGGGCTGCGGGGCGATATCGTGATGTACAAAACCGCCGGCACCATCGCGGCCTACGAGGGCAGGATCAATGTTACCGCGGAGGACGTCAAGGAAGCCGCCCGGCTGGCCCTGCTCCACCGGCAACGCCGCCAGCCTTTCCAGCAGCCCAACCTGGTCACCGAACAGCTGGATACCATGATTGATGAGTTTCAGCAGCAGCAACGCCAGCGAGAGCCGGCGGACTCGCCGGCCGATTTTTCCCAGGACCAGGCCGACGGTGACTCGGACCCCTCTGACTTAGATAGCCCGGACCTCTCTCCACCCGAGGAACCTGATCCCGAGGGGCCCGGCCCCGAGGGTCCCGGAAATCAGGAACAGCAGTTCGAGGTGGGAAACCCCTTCTCCGTTCGTGCCCTAGAGGTGCAGCCGCCGGATGAGCGCGCCCGGCAGTCGGCCGGGAGGAGGAGCAAAACGGTCAGCGGCACCTCCGCCGGGCGCTACGTGGGCGCCAGGGTCCCCCAGGGCGCGGTATCCGACCTGGCCTTGGACGCCACCCTGCGGGCGGCCGCTCCCAATCAAAGACGCCGCCGCGAAGACCAATCCTCCCCCCATGGCGTCGCCCCTTCTCCTCTCCGTTTCGAAGGAGGGACCAAGGGGAGTCCGGACCCCCCCCGGTCCGGCCCGGCCCTTCTGCTTGAACCCTGGGACGTGCGGGAAAAAGTGCGGGAGACCAAAACCGGAAGCCTGATACTCTTCGTCGTCGACGCCAGCGGCTCCATGGGCGCCCAACGGCGGATGGTGGCGGTCAAGGGGGCCGTCCTCTCCCTGCTCCTGGACGCCTACCAGCGCCGGGACCGGGTGGGATTGATTGCCTTCCGGGGTACCACGGCGGAGCTGCTGCTGCCCCCCACCAACAGCGTGGAGCTGGCCCAGACGCATCTGTCGGAGATGCCCACCGGCGGGAGGACCCCGTTGAGCTGGGGGCTTCACCTGGCGCTACAGGTGATTGAGGCGGAGAAGATGAAGGACCGGGACGTCGTGCCCCTGGTGGTGCTGCTGTCCGACGGGCGGGCCAACGTCACCCTGGCGCAACAGGCCGGCCCGGCTGACGTTGGAGAGGATAGCCCAACGGCCACCGAAGTCAAAGATGTTGCCTCTCTGTTCAAGGAGAATCGCATCACGTCGGTGGTCATCGATACCGAGGACGGCTTCATCAAGATGGGGCTGGCCCGGCCCATCGCCGAGGCCATGGGCGCGAGGTGCCTGCGGCTGGAAGAGCTGCGGGCGGAAGGCCTGGCCCAAGCGGTCCGCCTCCAGCTACCTACCGCCGGCCCACCGGACCCGATGCCAGAGGAAGAGCCCGAAACGGGATTGACCTGACCCTCACCCAGCCCAAGCTTCGCTAGGGCATCCCTCTCCCAATGGGAGAGGGAACGAGGGTGAGGGTATCGCCGGCAACCAAATACCCCCGCCCGAAGCGTTGATCCGTGCAACCAGCAAGCTTTCCTCCGTCCCCCTTTGGTAAAGGGGGATTAGGGGGATTTCCTCCACCCACCAGCAGTAAACGGCCGCCCCCCAGTCCACCAATGTTTACATCGGCAAAGGGACTTGGTACCCTCTAAGTCGAGATCAGCCTGCGGCCTTCGAAGCTGATCGCTGAAAGCTGATAGCTAGGAGGATCTCTTGCCACGATTCCTACCATACGCCGACATGGACAAAGTCCTCTCTCTGTCCAAGCGGCGGGGCTTTGTTTTCCAGAGCAGCGAAATCTACGGGGGCCTGGGTTCCACCTGGGACTACGGCCCCTTAGGCGTGGAGCTGAAGCGCAACGTCAAAGAGGCCTGGTGGCGCTCGGTCATCCTGGAACGGGACGACATGGTGGGGCTGGACGCCGCCATCCTGATGCACCCCCAGGTGTGGGTGGCCAGCGGCCACGTGGAGAACTTCTCCGACCCCCTGGTTGAGTGCAAGGACTGCAATCGCCGGTACCGCAGTGAAGACCTGGAAGGGGACCGTTGCCCCGAGTGCAATGGCGAGTTCACCGACCCCCGCCAGTTCAACCTGATGTTCAAGACCTTCATGGGCCCTGTCGAGGAGACCGCCAACCAGGTCCACCTGCGGCCCGAGACCGCCCAGGGAATCTTCGTCAACTTCGCCAACGTTCTAAACTCAACCCGCAAGAAGCTCCCCTTCGGCATCGGCCAGATCGGCAAGGCCTTCCGCAACGAGATTACGCCGGGCAACTTCACCTTCCGAACCCGGGAGTTCGAGCAGATGGAGGTGGAGTTCTTCGTCAAACCCGGCACCGACGAAGAGTGGCTGAACACTTGGGTGCAGACCCGGTTCGACTGGTACCTGTCCTACGGGATCCGCCCGGAGAACCTGCGCCTGCGCCGGCACGCTCCGGACGAGCTGGCCCACTACGCCAAGGACTGCTACGACATCGAGTACCGGTTCCCCTGGGGTTGGGCCGAGCTGGAGGGTATCGCCAACCGCACCGACTTTGACCTGCGCCGGCACTCCGAGGCCAGCGGCCAGGACCTGACCTACTTCGACGAGTCGGTTGAAGACGGGGAGAAGAGGTACTTCCCCTACGTTATCGAGCCCTCCGGCGGCGTCGACCGGGCCACGCTGGCCTTCTGGCTGGACTCCTACGACGAGGAGCCGGACCCCGGGCAGAAACAGGGAGACGCGGTCCGGGTGGTGCTGCACCTGCACACGAAGCTGGCCCCAGTCACGGTGGCGCTGCTGCCCCTGAGCCGCAACGCCCGGCTGGCGCCGGCGGCCCGGGAGGTCTACGCCCTGCTGCGCAAGAACTTCAACACCCAGTACGACGATGCTCAGAGTATCGGGCGGCGCTACCGGCGGCAGGACGAGATCGGTACCCCCTACTGCGTCACGGTGGACTTCGACAGCCTGGAAGACCAGCAGGTCACGATTCGAGACCGGGATACCATGGAGCAGTCCAGGATACCCATAGCCGACCTGGTGGACGCGCTCCGCGACAAGATTGACAACGGGGGGGGTAGGGAACGGGCAGCCATCGGCTGCCCCTCCGGCTGATAGCTGACAGCTGATAGCCCACACAACAAAATCCAGAACCGGGGGAGCCTATGACCAGCGCACAGAGCGGCCAGGCATACCGGATCATCAGGACCATCGAGCGGAACCTGCGGCGGCTGGAAGAGTTGGTCCGCGACATGGAAGCCCGGACCCCTGAAATGCGGCCCCAGGACGCCCGCAGCGAGCTGTTGGAGCACGTCCACGTTGCCGGGGCGATGGAGCAGCGGCGGTTATTCGAGCTGCTGGACCAGCGGGGTATTACCCACGCCTGGATCGGCGCTCAGGTCGGAGCGGAGTACCTGGATCTGTGGCAGGCGGCCGATGGCCAGGCCTGGTACCGGGTAACCCAGAGAGCCATCCGGGAACTCCACCTGGGCCAGCTAGCTCTCTCCGCTGCCACCTTTGCCCCTCCCTCCGAGTCAGCCTTCAGCGACGATTGGGACAGCGAACAGGACTCCGTCTATGACCAGCTATGAAGCGGGCGACATCGTCCTGGTTCCCCACCCCTTGGGCGATAGCGCCGGGGGTAGGAAGCGTCCCGTCCTGGTGCTGAGCCCCTCGGAATTCAACCAGGCCGCCGGCGAGATGGTCATCGCCCAGATAACCAGCCGGCCGCCGGCCACCGCCCGGCCCGGAGACTACCGCATCGAGGGCTGGGAGGAGGCCAACCTGCCCAGTCCCGCCATTGTTCGCGCCCGCCTGGCGACCGTAAAGACCTCCCAGGTCTTGCTCCGGCTGGGAAGCCTGAGCGAAGCCGAGTTCCAGGGCGCCCGGAACGCGCTGAGCGCGGCGATTTCGGGCTAACGAGTTTGTGGCCTCCGCCAACTGATCCGCCTTACGATGCGCGGGTTGGAAACGGTCGCTGTCATAGTGCTTGCTCCATCCTCACCATGACGTTGTGGGCGCTCGCGGCCCTGCTCCTGGGCCACATTGACCTCATTCGCTGCACTGTCTGACGGGGACTACGGTGGCACTAGGAGCCAATTGCCTTTAGCAAGAACCCTAGCACGAATCCAATTAAAGCTGTTGCCAACGGCACAACTAACCTCACGACCGTTCCACTTGCTTCTTTGACCTCAAACATGTACGCCGCCTGGTACGGTGGCCCGATTTGCAATTGTGCTCTGCCGGGCCGCTCTAGATAGAACGGCTTAGTCAGGTAGACTTGAGGCTTTTGGTCGAATGCCGTCCCCTCGATATCTAGCTTCAAATCGTCCCCGCTCCCTATTGGCTCACTCTCGAGTTCCAGCACAATATCTTCGGTCCAATCTAACCGAACAGGCTTGGCGCCCACATCACAGTCTCCCGCCCATTTCTCCAACCCCAGGTAGCGCACGGCTAAACGGAACCTTACCGGCTTTCCTAGATCGTATGTGAGATGTGGGCCAAAATACGGAATGCGTGTTAATATCCTTGCTGGCCGAGTCTTCACAAGGAAACAGTGACCAGAGGCCGTTCTTATTACAACATCGTGTGAGCCAGCCATATATCTATCCTCCAAGATGATGCCGCTCATACTAACGCACCACACTTGAAAGTTGAAGCAAAGAGAGAGGCAACTCTATGCGACCAGTTCGGCGTGTCCTGGCAGGCATGGCGGCCCTCGCGATCATCCCCGCGACGCTATGCCTTGTATTGGGTACGCGGGTTCTTTTTCGGCTTAGGTCCTTTTGGTTGGCCCCTTGGCATTGCGTTTTCTCTCTTGCTGGCTGTTGCTGGGTTGGCTACCATGTTTCTCATACTATGGACTCCAATTGTGTTGCTGGGTAACGGGATGGAGTGGTGGAGTCGCTTTCGGGGGCACCGGTAGTTTCGCAACAAACTCCTGCAAGAAAGGGTCCCCCCGCCCGTTCCCCTAGCACCCCGCCACCGGGCGTGGCCTTCGCCCCTAGGCCGTGGTAAACTCCCCTAAGCTATCGGCGGCAGGAACGCCGCAGGCGTGGGAGCGAGCGATGCCTGGAAACCTGGTCTCGGCCACCTTGCGCGGCGGGCTGTTCACCCGAGTGGTAGGCAAGCGGCTCTTGTTTTTCCAAGAAATAGGCTCCACCATGGACGAGGCTGGCCGCGAGGCGGAAGCGGGGGCCGATGAAGGCACGGTGGTGGTGGCGGAGAGCCAGACGGCGGGGCGAGGCCGGTTGGGACGAAACTGGGTGTCCCGCGAAGGCAACCTGTACCTGTCGGTTGTGTTCCGGCCCACCATGCAGGCCCTGCCGCTGCTGAGCATCCTGGCCGGGGTGGCCGTGACACGGGCCATCCGGAAGACGACAGGCCTGGACCCGCGTATAAAATGGCCCAACGACGTGCTGATTGATGGAAAGAAGGTCGCTGGCATCCTGGCGGAGAGCGTCGTGACCGGCAACACCGTCTCCCACGCCGTGGTGGGCATCGGGATCAACGTCGGGCTGGATACCGATGCCGTGGAGGACATCGCCAGTTTCGCCACCGGCCTGAACGTCGTGGCCGAGCGGCCGGTCCCCCGCGAGGACGTTCTGCGGCAGCTGTTGCACGACCTGGACGCCCTGTACCTCGGTGTGGGTCAGGGCGGTTCGCCGATGGGGGAATGGCGGGCCCTGCTGGAGACCTTGGGCCAACGGGTGCAGGCTCACTGGCGAGGGGACTCCTGCGTAGGCCTTGCGGAGGACGTGGATGAGTTGGGTAACCTTCAGCTTCGCCTGGAAGACGGCCGGCTGGTTACCCTGAGCGCCGGGGATGTCACCCTGCGCGGCCCTGAGCCTTAAAGGGTCCGGCACCAAGAAGATTGAATAACCTTACCGCATTGGCAGTTCTCCCCGGCAACTGGGCCGCAGAGGCTGCGATCGCTTCGCGGGCAACCCGCGGGCCGTGGCAACGGGGGTCGTATGCTGGAAAAACTTAGCATGGATGACAAGGTCGTGGTGGTCACCGGCGGCGGGACCGGTATCGGGCTGGCCATGGTGCGCCACCTGGCCCGGGCGGGTGCCCACGTGTCTATCGGCGGGCGCAGGTCCGGCCCGATAGAAGACGCGGCCGCCGAAGTGAAGGCCCTGGGCCGGGACGCCCTGGCCATCTCCACGGACGTCTCCGACTCCAGCCAGGTGGACCGGTTGATCAATACCACCCTGGAACACTTCGGCCACATCGATGTGATGATCAACAATGCGGGCGCGGTCCAGGACAACGTGCGCAAAGCTATCTGGGACCACCGCGACAAAGACTGGCATCGCGTCATGGACGTGAACCTGAGCGGCGCCTTCTACTGCTCGCGGGCCGTGTCCCGCCCCATGGCGGACCGGGGGAAAGGCAAGATCATCAACATCGCTTCTTCCTACGGCATGCGGGGCGGGCGAGACATCTACATGTATTGCTGCAGCAAGGGTGGCATGGTCCAGCTTACCCGGGTGCTGGCGTTCAACCTGGCCCGCTACGGCATAACCGCCAACAGCATATCTCCCGGATATATCCCTACCGTGATCGAGTACACCGATATGCGGTCGACCGCGCCCCCATCCGCGGATTGGCTGCCCACCGGCAAGATGTCCCGGCCGGAGGATATCGGGCCCATAGCGGTGTTCTTGGCGTCCGAGGCCTCCGACTACATGACGGGTGAAATGATCATCGTCGACGGCGGCTGCATGACCGCCGGCGTGATCCCCACCGGCCATGCGCCGCTAGTTCCCCTGGAAGACTGACGGCTGATTGCTGATTGCTATTTGAGACACGTCCCCAAGTCAAAACTACGAGGAATGAATGCTAGAGGCTCTTAGCTTGGAAGGCAAGGTGGTGGCCATCACCGGGGGAGGAACCGGTTTAGGCCGGGCGATGGTTCGCGCCCTGGCCCGGGCGGGCGCCTCCCTTTGTGTCGCCGGGCGCCGCCTCGCTCCCATCGAGGACGCGGCCACCGAGGTGACCAAGCTGGGCGGAGCAGCCATCGCCGTGTCCACGGACGTTACCGACCCGGGCCAGGTGGATCAGCTGATCTCCACCGCCGTGGACCACTTCGGCCACATCGACGTCATGATCAACAATGCCGGCGCGGTTCAAGACAATGTGCGCAAACCCATCTGGGACCACACCGATGAAGACTGGCACCGGGTGATGGACGTGAACCTGACCGGGGCCTTCTTCGGCGCAAGGGCCGCGTCCCGGCCCATGGCAGACCAGGGTTGGGGCAAGATCATCAATGTCGCCTCCGGGTTTGGGTTGCGGGGTGGTCGAGAGATCTACATGTATTGCTGCAGCAAGGGCGGCATGATCCAGCTTACCCGGGTGCTGGCCTTCAGCCTGGCCCGCCACGGCGTCACGGCCAACAGCATCGTGCCCGGCTTTATTCCCACCACGGGCACCGATTCGGACATACGGGCGTCCATGCCCCGGTCCGGGGACTATCTGCCCATCGGCAAGTTGGGCCTGCCGGAAGAACTGGGACCTATAGCGGTGTTCCTGGCGTCCGCCGCTTCCGACTACATGACGGGTGAGATGATCATTTCCGACGGCGGCGGTCTGGCGGCGGGGATTATTCCCGCCGGCCATGCACCGGCCGTCCCGTTGGAACCATAATTCGAGCAATCAGCATTCAGCGATCGGCAGTCAGCCAGAAAACCGGGGGGTTGAGCGCTGATGGCTGAATCCTGACGGCTGACCGCTGCTGGAGGTAGCCATGCCAATACTTGAAGAATATAGCCTCTCCGGCCGAGTGGCGATCCTTTCCACCGCCGGGGGCGACCAGGCTCCCATCTTGGCCCAGGCTCTGGCGGAGGCCGGGGCGTCGGTCTTTACCGTGGCCCGTCGTCAGCACCTGCTGGACCCGGTGCTGGCGGCTCTGGCAGGCTCGCCGGGAGACCACGGCGGGGTGGCAGCCGACATCGGCGCTGGAGACCCGGCGGAACTCGCCCGCGTCATGGAGGCCTTCGACGGCCGCCACGGCCAGGTGGACATACTGGTTAACGATGGCCGGAGCATGTTCGCCAAGCCGTTCAACGAGATTTCCCTGGAGGAATGGGACGCTGTGCAATCGCGCAACCTCCGGGCCGCATTTCTCCTCTGCCAGGCAGTGGGACAGCGGATGCGGGACCGGAAGTACGGACGGATCGTGAATCTGGTGTCCGTGCTGGCCGAGAGGGGCATGATCAACGGGTCCGCTTTCTCTGTGAGCCAGGCCTCCCTCCTCGCGCTGACCCGCTCCCTTGCGATCGAATGGGGCAAGGACAATATCCGGTGCAACGCCCTTGGCTCCGGCTGGTTCATCACGGAGGACATCCCACTCGAGGAGCAGCAGAAAGAGTTGCTGGTCCGCTACACTCCCTTGCGCCGCAAGGGCCATCCACGGGACATCGCTCCCCTGTTGGTCTACATGTGCTCGGAATCCTGTGACTACGCCACCGGCCAGCCCGTCTACGTCGACGGCGGCCTCAACGCCCATCCGTAGTCTACCGGCCGGGGAACTGCCAGGCGCTCCATTCACTAACTGACCGGGCTTCGACGTGCCCGCAGTTTCACCGGTCCGTTTGTTAATCTCTGTGCCTCCGTGGCAAACCCGATCCCCACTCTGAGTTTCCGCCCGTCGAAACTGGCCCCGGCCGAGGGCGTTTCTGTTGAACCTGCAAAGGGGCTGATGTACAATATCCGCCTATTAAATCGATATGTTTGGTAAATCCGGCGGACCGATGAGAACCGTATCCCGGCTCCAAGGCATGCGTGACCTCGCTCAGGAGTCGTGGCACCTCAGGCGAGACCTCCAGGACCGGTTGATGGCGCTGTTCAGCAGCTTCGGATACGGCTGCCTGGAGACGCCCGTTTTGGAAGCCACCGAGCTGTTCCTGCGCAAATCTGGCGGCGAGCTGGCTTCGCGCCTCTACAGCTTCACCGACTCGGGCGGCGCTCAGGTGAGCCTCCGACCCGAGTTCACCTCATCCATCCTGCGCCACTATCTTGAGAACTCCGGCGATATCGAGCTGCCGGCCCGCTGGCAATACGCCGGGCCGGTGTTCCGCTACGAGGTCTCCCACCCGGAGACCAGCGGCCAGTTCACCCAGGTCGGGGCCGAGCTGGTTGGCGCGCCAAGCATGATGGCCGATGTCGAGGTGTTGGGCCTGGCGGCCCTGGTGCCGGAGAAGCTGGGGATATCGGGCTGGCGGCTGGAGCTGGCGGACCTGGATGTGCTCAACAGCGTGCTCGACGCGGTCGGTGTTTCAGAGCGGGCTAAAACCTTTATCGTTGCCAGCGTGCCCCGCCTCAAGGAGGGCGGAGACGCGACGGCGCGGGTGCTGGAAGAGGCGCACCGGCTGCGCTTGACCGGCCGGGGCGGGCCGGACGATTACCTGGGGCAAGCCATCGACGGTCTGGATGACGGCCGGGCAACGGTGGTCCTCCATGGCCTGTTGCAGTGGAGCGCCGCCGGTCAGTTGGGGCAGCGGAACGCCGGCGAGGTGGTGGACCGGCTGCTGCGCAAGCTTCGGGGCGGAGACGACGAGAACAGCCTGCGACGCGGCCTGGAGCTGGCTCGCGATCTGGCGATGGTGGGGGGTGAGCCCAGGGCTGTCCTGGAGGCCGCCGGCGCCGTGGTCCGGGCGGCCGGGGCCGACAGCACCGCGTTTGGCCGGCTGTCCGACTATCTGGACCTGCTCCTGGCTGAGGAAGGAATCGCCAGCCACCTGGTCCTGGATTTCGGGCTGGTGCGCGGCTTGGCGTACTATAATGGAATTGTGTTCGAGGTGAAGCACCCGGATTGGCCCGGCGCCCTTGGGGGTGGCGGCCGGTACGACGGTCTGGCCCGTGCCCTGGGAAGCGAGGGACCCCTCCCGGCGTTGGGCTTCGCCTACAACCTCGACGCTTTGCTGGCCCTGACCCGCGAGACCGGCGGCGGTTCAAGTTGGTCGCCGGAGATCCCCGATGCCCTGGTTTTGGCCGCCGGCCCGGGCAGCTACCCGGAGGCCCTCCGGGCGACCGTGGACCTTCGGCGGCAAGGGCTCCGGGTCGAGCTGGAGGTTACCCGGCGGGAGCTGGAGCAGGCCATCTCCTACGCCGCCAAGAAGGGGATCAAGCAGGTGGTGGTGGTACACCAGGATGGACGGCGAACGACCCATGCCGCGAAGTAACGGCGGAGGCCCCAAACCAGCCCTGCGGCTGGCCCTGGCCAGCGACGGCGAGCTGCATAAAGGCACGCTGGATTTTCTGGGGGCTTGCGGCCTGCCGGTGCACCGCCCCAGCTCTCGCCGTTATACCGCCTTGGTTCCGGCCGTTCCCGGAGTAGAGGTGCTGCTGCAGCGGGCCGCGGACATCACCCAAAAGGTCGAAGAAGGTAGCGCGGAGCTGGGAATTACCGGCATGGACCGGTTCCTGGAGGGACGGGCCGACGATGGGCAAGTGATCTCGCTGATCGATGACCTGCACTTCGGGCGCTGCGATCTGGTCCTGGCCGTACCCGACTCCTGGCTGGACGTTACCTCGGTGGCCGACCTGGCCGATCTGGCCCTGGAGTTTCGCCAGGAAGGGAAGCAGCTTCGCATCACCACCAAGTACCCTCGTATGTTGCGCCGGTACTTGTTCGAGAGGGGCATCAACCACTTCACCCTGGTGCCCGCCAGCGGGACGCTCGAGGCTGCTCCTGCCGCGGGATACGCCGACCTGATCGCGGACCTGACCTCCACCGGCACCACCCTCCGGGAAAACCGGCTGAAAACCTTGGAAGAGGGCACCGTACTGGTTTCTCAGGCCTGCCTTATCGGCAACCCGGCACTGCTCGCCGCGAACCCGGCTGAACTGGATTTGGCCAGGGCCCTCGTCGAGCCCATGGAGGCGCACCTTCGGGCCAAGTCCTATTACCGTCTGACGGCCAACGTCCGGGGCCAATCCGCCGTTGAGGTCAGCGCTACAGTTCTGGCCCGGCCCGATCTGGCCGGGCTGCGCGGCCCCACTGTCGCCAGGGTTTATAATGTGGAAGAGCAGGACTGGCACAGTCTCAGCTTGCTGGTCAAGAAGGAGCTGCTGCTGGATGCCGTGGACCACCTGCGTGACTGCGGGGCCGTGGACATCGCCGCTTCCCAGGTTAACTACCTGTTTGAAGGGCACTCGGAAGCGTACCGGCTCCTCCTCGATCGCGGCCCTTGACGCCATACCGAGCGGTCAGCGGTAGGTTCGAGCCGGCGCTGACCGCGGATAGCTGACTGCTCGAGGTACCATGCCGAACTTACCGACACACCTGTACATGGTCAATCGGCTTGTGGAGCGGCTGGACTGGGGGTGCCTTTCCGGCAACCTCGGCAGCCTCTACCTGGGGTCCACCGCGCCGGATATGCGGGCAATGACCAAGTGGCCCAGGGAGCGCACCCACTTCGCACCGCTGTCCGTCCGCGAGGTCGGCACCGGCCCGCGGGAGATGTTCCGGCTTCACCCGGAGTTGGCCGATTACCGGACGCTGTCCAACGCTACCCGGGCCTTCATCCTGGGCTACATCAGCCACCTGGTGGCCGACGAAACCTGGATTACTACCATCTACCGCCCAAGCTTCGATCCCCCCGAGGGGAGCGCCATGGCCGCAGGCAACAAGGTGGAGGCTCATATCTGGGACCGGGCGTTGCAGCTCGACATGGACCGCCGGGCGCTGCCCCATGTGGGAGGCCATCTCCAGCCCATAGCGGAAATGCCCGCCGATGCGGTGGGCCGTGACGTGAGCTTCCTCGGTGCGGAGGCGCTGGAGGAATGGAAGGAATGGGTGGGCCGGTTCGTCGTCCGGGAGTTCACCTGGGAACGGTTGAGGCGGTCGTTGAACCGGATGTACCGGGGTGACGATGAGGTGCAACAGGCGGTGGACGGCTTCCTGGATGAGATGCCCGGCAGCTTGGAACAGGTCTACCAACGGATACCTCGCGAGAGGATCGACGCCTACCAGCAAAGGGTCCTCGAAGAGACCGTGGTCCAGGTGCAAGAGCATTGGGGCCCGGCCTATCCTGACTAGTCTGCTGTCTCATAAATGGTTTGATACCCTGCCCGTCATCCCGGCGAAGGCCGGGATCCAGCAAAAGCTTCTCTGGATTTCGGCCTTCGCCGGAAAGACGCCGGTGGTGGGTGTGCCGCATGGTTTCGCAGGTGTAAAGCTGTTTACGAGACTGTACACTAGAAGCGCGAAATACCTGCACCGGTCACTGGGAGTCATCCGGAGACGGATGGCGGACCGGTGACGGGCACCTTATTGAGACCCTTGACCCAGCCAGAGTAGTGAGATCGAATCCGGTCTCACTCGGGGCGGCTCGCCGCCTCCGGACCGGCAATTTGCCAGCCAAAGGATAGAACCAGTGAAGCTCAGAACGATTCAGGGCATCGAAAGCGCGGAGGAAGTCCTGGTCCGGGTTGACCCCCTGGACCTGAGCACTCTGCCCGAATCCGTTTTGGCCCGGACCCGCCAGGCCTTCGGGGACGGGGTTACCCCGGAGCAGTCGATAGTGCGCATCCTCCGTGAGGTGCGCGCCGAGGGGGACCCGGCGGTCCGGCGCTACACCCTGCTGCTCGACGGCCTGGATCTGGACGAGATAAGAGTCACCGAAGCGGAGATGGCGGAGGCGCGGGCCCAGGTGTCAGCCGAGTTGCGCCAGTCCCTAGAGCTGGCCGCCGCCCGGATCAGAGAGTTCCATCAGGCCGTCCTGCCTCGGGACTGGCTGGACGATGAGAAAGGCCTGGGAGAGTTGATTCGCCCCCTGGACCGGGTGGGCCTGTACGCGCCCGGCGGCACCGCCGCCTATCCTTCGACCGTGTTGATGACCGCCATCCCGGCCCGGGTCGCCGGGGTGGGCGAGGTGATTCTGAGCACACCGCGCCGGGGAGGCGAACCGCTCAACCCGGCGGTGCTGGTGGCGGCCGAGATCGCCGGGGTCGACGCCGTGTACCAGATCGGCGGCGTGCAGGCCATCGGGGCCATGGCCTACGGCACCGAGTCGGTCCCCAAGGTGGACAAGATCTGCGGTCCCGGCAACATCTTCGTAGCCTACGCCAAGAGGATGGTGCAAGGCCAGGTGGACATCGACGGCGTCTACGGCCCCACGGAGACCATCCTGGTCGCCGACGAGACCGCCAACGCCGGGTTCTGCGCCGCCGACCTCATCGGTCAGGCGGAGCACGACCCGCTGGCGACCGCCATCCTCATCACCACCTCCGGCAGCCTGGTGAAGGCCGTGGAAGGGGAGCTTGACCGCCAGTTGGCATCCCAGTCCAGGGGGGAGATGGCCCGGGGAGCGCTGGAGCGCCAGGGCCGGGTGGTGCTGGTGGACACGGTGGACCAGGCGGTGGACCTGGCCAACCGCATCGCCCCGGAGCACCTTTGCCTCATGGTTCGGGACCCTTGGGCCTGGGTGGGCCGGGTGAAACACGCGGGAGGCCTCTTCCTGGGAGAGTTTTCGCCGGAGGTCATGGGAGATTACATCGCCGGTCCGAGCCACGTAATGCCCACGGGGGGCACCGCGCGTTTCAGCTCAGCCCTCAGCGTCCACCAGTTCCTGCGCACTATGCCGGTGGTGGGCTTGAGCCCCGAAGACTTTCGCCGGTTGGGTCCGGCGGCGATCAAGATAGCCGAGGCCGAAGGCCTGGCCGGCCACGCCAGCGCCATCACCGTGCGGTTGGCCAGCCTGGGATGAGAAGCCGGGCCCGTGAAAATGTGACCTTTCCCAGCGGCAGCTTCAAGCCCAGCTACTGAACCATGAATCAGCCGCCAATAAGAGCAAGGAGCACAATCCGTGATGCTCCCCCTTTGGTAAAGGGGGATACAGGGGGATTTCCCCCTCAACCAAACCGTCGATCCAAGAGTCAGCAATCTTCAGGCAGGCTGGTGGACTCGGGTTTACCAGGCCCCTGAATTTCGGACAGAAGCGGATCCTTACGTCCTGCCCGGTCACCTACGCCGGCAGGTAACTTCCCGGGAGGTGGACAACAGGTGGGAAAGATGAACGACGTTAGCGGCCTCATGTTGCCTCACATACGCCGTCTGGAAACCTACGAGGGCGTGCAACCGATGGAGGTCATGGCCCAAAGGGCCGGCATACCCGCGGACCAGGTGATCCGTCTCAACGGGAACGAGAACCCCTACGGGCCGTCTCCCGGAGTGGTGGAGGCGCTGGGCAGCTTCCCGAACTTCAACCACTACCCCGACCCGGACCAGAGAAAGCTTCGCGAGGTCCTTGCCGGTTATCTTAGGGTGCCGGCGGAGCAGATCGTGGCCGGGAACGGTAGCGACGAGATCATCGACCTGCTGATGCGGATGTTCGTCGGCCCCGGCGAGAACATCGTCATCCCGTCCCCCACCTTCGGCATGTACGCCTTCTCGGCGGACATCTGCGGCGGAAAGACCGTCGAGGTGGACCGGGACGAAAGCTTCGAGATCGACGTGGAGGCGATGAAGCGGGCCGTCACTCCGAAGACCAAGGCGTTCTTCCTCGCCTCGCCCAACAATCCCACGGGAAATATCGCCACCGAGGCCCAGATTCTAGGCCTGCTGGAGACCGGTCTCCTGGTAGTGGTGGATGAGACCTACTACGAGTTTTGCGGCCACACGGTGCTGCCCCTGCTGCGGGAGCATCCCAACCTGGTGGTCCTCCGCACCTTCAGCAAGTGGGCCGGGCTCGCCGGGTTGCGCATCGGCCTGGGGGTGATGAATCCGGACCTGGCCAGGGCCATGATGAGCATGAAACCCCCGTACAACGTGAACCTGGCCGCCGAGGTGGCCCTGCTGGCCTCGCTCCAAGACATTCCAGGCCTGCTGGGCCGGGTGCGGAGCATCGTGGCCGAGCGGGACCGGGAGATGGGCCTGCTCCGGGAAATCGAGGGACTGAAGGTTTGGCCCTCCCAGGCCAACTTCATTCTGTGCGGGCTGCCCGAAGGGAAAGGAAAAGAAATTTTCGATGGTCTTTGCAGCCGGGGCATCTTCCTGCGCTATTTCAGTACCTCGAGGCTGAAGGACCACATCCGGGCCAGCGTTGGGCTGCCCCACGAGACCGATGCCGTGGTCCGGGCCTTCGCCGAGCTGATCGGCGGGTGACGGAAATGGGACCAATTGGAACCAACAGGGAGTCTGTTCTGCAGAGGAGAAACGGTCAAGGATGACCAATAAGGATATTGTCCTGGCAACACTCGGCCAGGCTGAGAAACCCAACTGCGACGATTGCGTCTCAAAGCGATCCCAAGTCCGGCCCCGTCAGACGGTCAACCAGATTTGTTCATCGCTGGGGCGGCAGGGCATCCTTCGCCGCGAGAAGGTACCCTGCGGCGATTGCGGGAAGCGGAAGCTGACCAGCATCATCGTTCAGTGCCCGCCGGCAAGCCTGCCTCCCGTCCGGGAGCCGAGGTTGGCGTCCCTGATCCGAGAGACCGGGGAGACCAGCGTCAACATCTCCATCAACCTGGATGGAACGGGACGATACAAGGTGGACACCGGCAACGGCTTCCTCGACCACATGATCAGCCAGGTGGCCCGCCACGGATTGATTGACATAACGCTGAAGGCCCGGGGCGACGTTCACACCGGGTGGCATCACCTGGTCGAGGATGTGGCGATCATGCTGGGGCGGGCCTTTCGCGAGGCCCTGGGTGAGGCCCGGGGCATCCGGCGCATGGGCCACGCCATCGTGCCCCTGGACGAGGCGCTGGCGTTGGTGGCCGTGGATTGTAGCGGCCGGCCCCACGCGGCGGTGGAGACCACCCTGGACGATACCATGGTGGAGACGCTGCCCGGCGACCTGATCCGGCACTTCCTGGAGTCATTCGCCGTCGAGGGCAGAATCAGCCTGCACGCCAAGGTGCTGGCCGGAGTCAGTCCCCACCACAAGGCTGAGGCCCTGTGCAAAGCCCTGGCCCGGGCCCTGCGGGACGCGCTGGAGCCGGACCCCAGGGCCCCCGGGCAGGTCCCCAGCACCAAGGGGACCATCGACAGCTAGGAGCCAGGCCGGTCTCCGCGAAATGGGCTTACAATACCCGAGCACGCGACTTGGTCCTTGGCACGGCCTCCTCTCCCTTTGGGAGAGGATTGAGGTGAGGGCGGTGCCGAGGCTCGTGGGCCAAGCCCTTCGCGGCTGGCGTACCGTCCCGATAATAGCCTTAGAAGGGCGGAACCAGGCGACAACCCTTCTCCGCCCCTGTCTTTCCGGCGCAAGCCGGAACCCAGAAAAGGGCAAGCTGGATCCCGGCCTTCGCCGGGATGGCGGGCCGGGTATCAAGCCATTTGCGGGACACTACACAAGGGCCTTGTGCGGGTGAACGGCTGCCCTGCGTCGTCACCCCAGCCCCTACCGGCCCTTTCTGGACAGGAAGTCGGGGAAGGCCTCTTCGACCCCGTAGCCCTTCACCTTCTCGGTGGTGAAGATGCGCTCGTTGTCCCACTGCCGGTGAAGATCGCAGCCCATATCCTGGAGGAGCAGCTCCTTGACCCCCATGACCGACTCGTGGCGGTTGGCGGCGATGGTGGTGGCTATCTCCATGGTCTTGGCCCGTAGCTGGTCCGCCGGCACCAGGTGGTTGAGCAATCCGATGCGGTAAGCCTCGTCGGCCCCCACGACGCGTCCGGTGAACAGCAGCTCCTTGGCCATGGGCCAGCCCACCTGGTTGGGGAGGGTCCAGGTGCAGTTGATCCGGCCATAGGCGGCGGCCAGGAAGCGGAATATAGTGTTCTCGCAGCCGATGCGGAAATCCAAAGACGACGCCAGCACCGAGCCGCCTCCGTAGGCCAGGCCGTTCATCATGCCGATGACCGGCTTCGGGCAAGCGGAGATTTCATAGGAAAACTGGGATCGCTGGGCGGAGTTCCGGTCCCGCTCTTCCTCGCTCAGTTCTTTGGCATCGGTGCGCTGTTGATGAATGTCAGCGCCGGCGGAAAAAGCGCGGTTACCCGATCCGGTGATGACAATGCAGCCGATGTCGTCGTTTGTACTCGCTTTGACTACCGCATCATGTAGCTCAAAGCTAAGCTGGCGGGACAAAGCGTTGAGGACTTCTGGGCGGTTCAACGTGATGATGGTCACACCGCTGTCTTGTTCCACCAGGATGTGCTCGTAAGGCATGCTTTCCTCCTGAATAATGGGCAGCGATTTTTCCGGCCTGCCGGCGGAGCTTGGTCGGCGATTCGCCGAGCTTGCGCCTCGCGGGCCGGGCAAATCTCATTGTACGGAGTGAAGCCGGGACAGTCAATTTGCCCTAAAAGTTTGCCCTAATTTCGCCCCAGAGGGTTATGGTACACTGCTAGCAGGCGCGGCCCGGGCCACTCTTCCTCCCGTTTTGCCGCGGCCCTGGTAGATGATTGATCTTGCTTCGACGGGTGATGCCGATTACCCCATCCTAACCTTCCCCTTCGTAAGGTTAGGGAACTATCCTCTCCCCTTTGCTAAAAGGAAGATAAAAGAGGGGGTCAGTTCGAGTACCGGCCGGCTGTCGTGGCCCCATGTTTCGAGAACTCAGGAGGTGGTCACCGTGGCCGAGAAACTGAAGGCCGGTGAGGCAGTAATCGAACTGTTGCGCCGGGAAGGCGTATCCCACATCTTCGGCATCGTGGGGTCTTCCTTCCTGGACATACTCGACCCTCTGTACGACCGGGATGACATCCAGTTCATCGGGGTCCGTCACGAGCAGGGGGCGGCGCTGATGGCCGACGGCTACAGCCGGGTCACCGGTGCGCCCAGCGTCTGTCTGGTCACCAACGGCCCCGGCGTCTTGAACCTGTCCTTCGGCGTTGCTTCGGCTTACGTGGCCCACTCGCCGATGGTGATACTGGCCCCCTCGTCGTCCCGGGAGCACCAGTACCGGGACTCAACTCAAGAGTTCGACCAGGTTGCCCTGTTCAAGCCAATCACCAAGGCTGCCTTTCCCGTCAACAAGATTGAGCGGTTGCCCGAGGCCATCCGGCACGCCTTCCGAGTGGCGACGTCGGGCAAGATGGGGCCGGTGTTGCTGGACATCCCCCGTGACCTGATGCCCGGCGCTGACTTGGAGATCGACATGCTGCCCCCCGATACCTACCGCTCCGGCCAGACCAGGGCTCGCGGGGACCGCAACCTGATCGAGAAAGCGACGAATCTGCTGCTGTCTGCCAAGCGGCCGGTCATCCTGGCCGGGGGTGGTGTCGTGTGGAGCGCCGCCGCCGCCGAGGTTACCCGCATGGCTGAGCTGGTGGGCGCGCCCATCGTGACCTCCTACGGCCGGGCCGACGCCGTGCCCAACGACCATCCCCACTATCTGGGACATCTGGGCCGGCTGGGCGCCGTCGAGGGCATCGAGGCCGCCCGGCAGGCCGACGTGATCCTGGCCGTGGGCACCCGCCTGGGCCAGTCCACCACCTTTTACGACAACCGCTATATCCCGGCCGACGCCCAAATCATCCAGATCGAGATCGACCCCCAGGAGATCGGACGCAACTACCCGGTCGCGGTGGGCATCGAAGGCGATGCCAAAGCGGTGATGCAAGGGCTGCTGGAGGTGGCCCAGCAAGGGGAACCGCGTCCCAATCCAGCGTGGGTTTCGGAGATAGGCGACTGGTTCGCCCGAAGGAAGCAGCGGCTCGATGATGAGGGAAAGCTGAACTCCACGCCCATGAAACAGCAACGGGCCTACGCCGAAATTCGCAAGGTGTTGCCCCGGAACACCATCGTGGCTCTGGACGCCGGGCTGTCCCCGAACATGGGGCAGGACCGCCTGAACTACTACGAGCCCCGCAGCTTGCTGACCTCACTGGACCTGGGCGGACTGGGGTTCAGCTTCCCCGCGTCCTTGGGGGCCAAGTTCGGCGCTCCCGACCGGCCGGTGGTGAACTTCAACGGCGACGGTGGCTTCATGTTCAACGCCCAGGAGTTCGAGACCGCCGTCCGCTACGGATTGCGGGTGGTCACGGTGGTGATGAACAACGGCTGCTGGGGTTCGGAGAAGGCTTACCAACGGTACGCATTCAACGAGCGATACGTGGGAGCGGATACCAGCAACCCCCGGTTCGACAAATTCGCCGAGCTGTTCGGCGGCGCCGGTTTCTACGTGGAGCGCCCCGAGGACATCGGAGACGCCTTCCTGGAAGCGCTGAAAGCCGACGGGCCCAGCATCATCGAGATTCCAGTGGACCCGGACGAGCTGCCGCGCCCGGCACGCCTGGCTGACGTCCAGGCTCCCAAGGACCGCTAGGGCAAATTCAATCACCGCGGAGTCGCGGGGCGCGCGGGGCAGGCACGGAAGATCATCTTCACCCTTGTTCTCCCGGAATCCTCCGCGACTCGGTGGTGTACTTTTTCAGTGGAGCCTGGGGCGATGCAAAAAGCTGTTATTCCAGAGGAAATCGATATAGACGGGAACGCCATCATTATCCGGTGGTATGATGGCCATCGAAGCCCGTACCCGCATCGATACTTGCGGCTGCGGTGCCCGTGCGCCGGCTGCGTGGACGAGATGACCGGCCGGCCTACCCTCGACCCGGATACGGTCCCCCAGGACGTGCGGGCCGTGGACCAGATACCGGTGGGCAACTACGCGGTCCAGTTCCTGTGGAGCGACGCCCACTACACCGGCCTCTACACCTACCAGATGCTCCGCGCCGCCTGCACCTGCATCGCGTGCAACGCGGCCCGCGCTGAAGCGGAAACTGCCGGAAGCTGACAGTTGGAGTTCAACCGCCATCGAACCGCTGATGGCCCGCGGCGCTGTCACCAGAAGCGGCCGGCTGTTTGCGGATCGTAGCTGAGCCGGCCGGGTTTTGCCGGCCGCCGTTCTCCCAGCGGCGGTGAGCCCTGGGAACGAAGTACGCCAGGTTGCAAATTTGTGAATGGTCGGTCAAAATCCCCCCAGATTATTTTGAATTTCCTAGGTGACTCCGGCATCTGGGTGCTATGCACGCGCCCTCACCCTCGTTCCCTCTCCCAACAGGAAAGGGATGCCCTGGCGCAGCCTGGGCTGGGTGAGGGCCGCGGCCCCTTGCCCCTGTGACATTGGGGGTCCAATGCAAGGCGTTCGAGCTATCTGGAAACGAGCCCAAGACTTATGAGGTGCGCTATGAAGAGAGTTACTGAGGTCGCCATCGTGGGCGGTGGAGCCGCGGGGTGCTCCGTCGCTTATCACCTGGCCAAAGCCGGCATCAAGTCGACCATCATCGAGCGGGAGGGCATTGCCTCCCAGGCCTCCGGGTTCTCGGCGGGCGGGCTGAATCCATTGCAGGGCGCCGGCATTCCGGGGCCCCTCGGTCCCTTCGCCATGGAGTCTTTCCTGATGCATCTCGAGATGTTTGGGGAGCTTCAGTCCGGGACCGGCATCAGCTACGACGGGCGGATAATATCTCTGGTGAAGGTGGCCTTCGACGAAGCCGGACTCCCTGAGCTTCAGGATACCTTCGACATCTTCACCGGCGCCGACGACGCGTTCGAGGCCCAGCTTCTGGAGCCCAAAGATGTCATGGAGTGGGACCTTCGGGTTGCCCCGGACGTCATTCGTGGAGTCCACGCCCGGGGCAACGCCGCCTTGGACAGTTACAAGTACACGCTGGCCCTGGTCCAGGCCGGTGAGAAGCTGGGGGTCACCGTTCGTTCCGGGACGGTGCGCGGGTTGGAGCGCACCAACGGAAGGGTGACCGGGGTGCTGCTGGGAGAGGGAGTGCTTTCTTGCGACGCGGTGGTCGTCGCCATGGGACCCTGGTCCCGGGAAGCGGAGGCGTGGCTGGACACCACTATTCCGGTGGACCCCTTGAAAGGTGAGATTCTCCGCGTCGAGCTACCCGATCGGCGTCTTTCTCCCGACCTCTCCGGCGCCGCGGGCTCCTTCCACCCGAAGCCCGACGGCCAGGTGTTCTGCGGCAGCACCGAGGCGTGGCAGGGCTTCGACCGGGAACCCAGCGACGCGGCGCGCCAGAACATCACCACCGACTCGGTCAGGCTGATGCCGGACATGGCTCAGGCGCGGTTGGTTCTGCACACCGCCTGTCTCCGGCCGGTGACCGCCGACTGGCTGCCCATTATCGGGCTGGCTCCTGGTCACGAGAACGTGTACCTGGCGACGGGCGCGGGCAAGAAGGGAGTCTTGTTGAGTCCCGGGATTGGGAAGGCAGTAGCCGATCTAATCTCCCACGGCGAGACGCCGCTTTCCATCGGTCCCTTCGACCCGCAGCGATTCGTCGGGACCGGAGACTAGCAGAAATACTCATGATCGGCGCCAAGCAAATGAAAGCAACGATCGCCGTGACGGACACAACGGTTGAGTGCCCGGTAGAAGAGTGCTCCACAATAGTGAAACGGCAACGCAAGCAATTTAGGCGAACGCAGGATTTTCTGTGTCCTGCTCATGAAATCTGTATTTCGCCAACGACGTTCGTGTATGGGAACGAGACGGACAATCTCCTGTGGACCGACCCTGAGGACCTGGATCTTCTTCGCCGGCTTAATGTAGTCAAACGCGAGAGCCGCATGGAGCATGACAACAGCGAAGACGCTGTGACCTGGAACGTGTTCCGCTACCTGGAGAAGACGGAGCAACTCTCTGACTTCCTGTCGTCCATGATCAAACGCCGAGTAGGCAACGCGGAGCTAATATACTGGTCCTACGGTCAAGAAGTAGATAGGGTGTGGCCGGAACTGAAGAAAGCCAGGAAGGAATTTGGTGAACACTCGGGACGAGGCACTGAGCCCGATTTGATCATCGTCACCGACAATGCGTTGTTCTGGGTTGAAGCAAAGCTGACCGCCTCGAACGATACTTGCCCCAGTAATCCTCAAGACAGAAAAAAGTACGAGTCAGGTGGCGACAAATGGTATGAGCAGGTATTTAGCTCCGAGTTTGAAGTGCTGGCGATCAGAGAGAAGAAATACGAGTTGATGCGCATGTGGCTCACGGGAAGCTGGGCTGCGGTGCCGTTGAATCGTCGCTTCTACTTGGTCAATCTGGTCCGGGCAGAGAGCGAGAAAGACATCGAGCCCCGCTTTGGGCCGCACCTCAAGATGGACGCAGAGAAACGCTTCCTGCGCTGGACCTGGGAGGACGTCTACTACTTCGTCTCGAAGAATGCCCCACCAAGCCCCGAGAAGCAAAAGTTCATGACATATTTTGAAAACAAGACGATCGGATACAAGCAAGTCCGTGGTTCGGAAAGCTGGGAGCTGCAACTGGCCTTCCACCTAACTTGAGAATTAGGAGATGAGAATGCCTCGAGGAATCCGCATCACGGCCGGCCCTGTCCAATTGAATGCCCAGCTTAACGGCACCGAAACGGCGGGGGCCGTCTGGGATGCGTTACCCATAGAGGAGCCGGCGGGCACCTGGGGTGACGAAATCTACTTCGGTATCCCGGTGGAGGCAGACCTGGAGGCGGGCCAGGAGGTGGTGGAGATGGGAGACCTGGGCTACTGGCCGCCGGGCAATGCTTTCTGCATCTTCTTCGGGCGCACGCCGGCCAGCCGGGGCGACGAGATACGCCCGGCCAGCGCCGTGACCGTGATCGGGAAGGTTGAGGGAGACGCCACCGCGTTCAAGCAGGTGAAACCGGGCACCCCGGTGGCCATCGAACGGGCCGTCTAACGCGTCCTTGACGCAGGTGAACCGTCTACAATCTCATCCAATAACCAGCCGCCGAAGGTCGATAGGTCCGACTTCGTCGAGACTCTCGATGGAATCGGAACTCACCACGAACGGGGCGAAATCCCTGAACGGAGGAATCCACGGGCGAGAGGAATCCGTTCGTCCTGAGCTTGTCGAAGGGGCGTGAGCGGCCTCCTTTGGAATAGTTGGATAGGCCCTAGTAAGGAGCAACGGATGGTGAGCAAGGTAGAAACTGAGCAAACGGCGGCGGGAGCGCTGCGGGGAGTCCGGGTGTTAGATTTCGGCCATTACATTCCCGGCCCCTTGCTGGGCATGCTGTTGTCCGACCAAGGGGCCGACGTCATCAAGGTGGAGCGGCCCGAAGGAGACCCGGCGCGGCGTCACGCGGCGTTCTCCACCTGGAACCGGGGGAAGCGCTCCGTAGTCCTCGACCTGAAGTCCGAGGAGGGCCGGCGCCACGCCCAGGCCCTGGCCGGGAACGCCGATGTCTTGATCGAGAATTTTCGGCCCGGAGTGGCCGACCGCCTGGGCATCGGCTACGGCACGTTGTCGCAGGCGAATCCGGCTCTGATCTACTGTTCCTTGCCGGGCTTCGGCGAGGAGAGTCCCTATCGTGATCAGCGAGGCTGGGAGTCCATTGTGGGCGCGGCGACCGGGATTCACCGGGCCGCCCGTGGCCTGGACGAGCCGTTGTTCGTACCCCTCCCCTTCACCAGCACCTTCGCCGCCATCATCGGCGCGGTTTCCGTGGGAATGGCCCTCTGTGCCCGGCAGCGTACCGGCGAGGGCCAGCGGATCGAGGTCCCGCTTCACAGCGCCATGTTCACGGGGATCGGCCGGTATATGGTCAAGATGCACGACATGGACGTCGAGTACCCCTTCGAGTTGCCCCGGCGGACCATGGTCAAGCAGTACCGGTGCTCCGACGGCCGGTTCATCCAGCTTCAGGGAATGTACGAGCGGTTCCCCAGGCGGTTTTTGACCGCCGCCGGACACCCAGAGTGGGTCGAGGAATTCGTGGCCGGCTTCGGCGAGCAGGTGGACAACCAGACTGTAAACATGTGGCGGGAGCGGTTCAGGAACATCTTCCTGCAGCGGACGGCTGAAGAGTGGGAGACCGCCCTCGCCGATGCTGGGGGCGCTGGCTCGCTTTGCCGGTCCGTTGACGAGTGGCTGGTCCACGAGCAGGCCATTGCCGCCGGCATGGTGGCCGAGGTTGACGACAGCCGGTTTGGCCTCATGAAACAGCCGGGGATACCCATGAAACTCCGGGGCACCCCCGGGGCGATTCAAGGCCGGGCGCCGCGGCTGGGGGAGCACACCGAACAGGTTTTGGGGCAGTTGGACGCTGCCGCCAGTTCGGCGTCCACTCCCGCGAGAGCCGGCGGACCCCAATCCGCGGCGCCGGTGGAAGACGTGATGGGCGCCCTACAGGGGGTGCGCGTCCTGGACCTGTGTATCGTCCTGGCCGGGCCGGCTTGCGGCCGCACCCTAGGAGAGTTTGGCGCCGACGTGATCAAGATCAACGACGCCTCCCGGCCCGTCGACATGGAGGGCTCGCTGGACGTAAACCGGTGCAAACGCTCCATTCTGCTGAACTTGAAGACGGAGGAAGGCCAGGAGGTGTTCTGGCGGCTGGTGGAAAAAACCGACGTCATCGTGGAGAACAACCGGAAGGGCAGCTTGGCCCGGCTGGGGCTGGGCTATGAGGACGTCAAAAAGAGGAAGCCTGACATCATCTACGCCTCGTTGAACACCTACGGTTACGACGGTCCCTGGAGCGAGCGGCCCGGCTGGGAGCAGATGGCCCAGGCGGTCACCGGGATCGAGGTCCGCCGGGGCGGCCGGGACGGGATGCCGCTGATGTTCCACTACCCGGTGAACGACTACGGCACCGGGCTGCTGGGAGCCTACGCGGTGGCCCTGGCTCTCCTCGAACGGAACCGCACCGGCGAAGGGCAGTCGGTCGACTGCGGACTGGCGCTGACCGCCTGCCTGCTCCAGTCACCCTACTTCCTGGACTACGCCGGCTTCCAACGCGACGAACCGGAAGGCCTGGGAGTCCGAGGGTATTCGGCGCTATCCAGACTGTACCCCGCCGCTGATGCCTGGCTATATTTGCATTGCCCCGAGGAGGCCGGCTGGCGAAATTTGACCGCCCTGCCCGAGTTCGCGGCGCTGGCCGCGGACCCTCGCTACGGCGCCGCCGCTTCTCGCGAGGAAAGCGATGGAGAGCTGGTGGCGGAGTTGGTCCGAATCTTTGCGCTCAAGAACCGGCGGCAGTGGGTCGGCCAGCTGAACGCGGCGGGAATCAGCGCCATCGAAAACGTGGACATGCTTGAGCTTCGGGACGACCCTTACGTGCGGCGGGCCGGTTTGGTCCTCACGCGAGAGCATCCGGGCCGCGGCCGGGCGGACCAGGTAGGCACCACGGCCCGCTTGTCCGGTACACCGGTACGGCTGGGGCGGGCGGCCCCCATCCTTGGCGCCGAAACCAACGAGATACTCTGGCAAGCCGGCTACACCGATGGTGAGATCGAGGCCTTGAAGTCGGCCGGGGTGGTGTCTGGGCCCTAGGCCGGACTAGAGTACTTCTCGGGCCATAGAGACCTCCCGGCGGCCGGCCTGCTGGGCCAGCGCCGGCGCCACTGGATTTGCCGCTGGCGAAATCGCGGCGCTGCTGGGGAGAGGGGCACGGTGCGTAGCCGGAGGCCCCGGCAATTGGCGATGCGTTCCCCCGCGTGCTAAACTGCTATTATCGGTTCCAAATAGACTTCGGATTGCCTAAGACCCCCATCCTCGCCTTCTCCCCCCTCACGAATGAGGAGAGTTAGAATGGGGGTTCACTCGTATATACCCGTCGGATAAGGGTGAGCCGGTTGCTTCGCATCTACAACACCCTGACCAAACAGGTCGAAGAGGTCCGGTCGATTGAACCGGGCCTTGTCCGCATGTACACCTGCGGTCCGACCGTCTACCGTGACGCTCACATCGGCAACCTTCGCACCTACATGATGGCTGACTGGGTCCGCCGCGTCATCGAGGCCGGGGGCCGGGAAGTGTTCCACATCAAGAACATTACCGACGTGGGCCACATGCGTCAGGAGTTGGTGGAGACAGGCGGCGACAAGATGATCTTGGCCGCCCTGAGCGAAGGCAAGACGGTTCAGGACATAGCTCAGTTCTACGCCGGCCGCTTCTTCCGCGACGAGGCCCGGATCAACATCCTCCCCGCCCACGTATTCCCCTGGGCGACCCAGCACATCCCGGAGATGGTGTCCATCGTGGGCCGGCTCCTGGCGAGCGGCCATGCCTACCATGCGGGCGGCAACATCTACTTCGACGTGGGACGTTTCAATGGCTACGGCAAGCTCTCCCGCAACACTGGGGCCGACCTGTTGGAAGGGGTGAGGGCGGAAGCGGACCCATTGAAACACGACCCCCGGGATTTCACTCTGTGGAAGGCCGCTGAGCCGGGCCGGGACTTGAAGTGGGCCAGCCCTTGGGGTGAAGGGTTCCCCGGCTGGCACATCGAATGCTCCGCCATGGCTTCCAAGTACCTGGGGGAAACCTTCGACATCCACACCGGCGGCGTGGACAACATCTTTCCCCACCACGAAGACGAGATTGCCCAGAGCGAGGCCGCCTTCGGGCGGCAGCACGTGCGATATTGGATCCACGCCCAGCACCTCTTGGCCGACGGCGCCAAGATGGCCAAATCCTCGGGCAACGTCTTCTTGCTGGAGGATCTGATAGCCCGCGGTTTCGACCCGCTTGCTTTCCGCTACCTCTGCATGACCGTCCGCTATCGCCACCGGATGAACTTCACTTTCACCTCTCTCAAGGCCGCCGAAAGAGCCCTCACCAACCTGCGACACCGGGTCTGGGTATGGAATGACCTGCCCCCCCTGGCTGAGCTGCCCGCTGAGGCCGGAGAGTGGCGGAGCCGGTTCTGGACCAGGGTGGAAGACGACCTGGATCTGCCGGGAGCGTTGGCCCTGACCTGGGACATGATGCGTTCCGGCCTGCCCGATCCAGTCAAACTGGCCTTGCTTCTCGAATTTGACCGCATCTTTTGCCTGGACCTGGACAAAGTGCCGGCGGCCTATCCGCTTCCCGAGTCGATCTCGGCCGCCGCCGGGAAACGCGCGGCACTCCGAGAGCACGCCGACTATGGCTCCGCGGACACCGTCCGCACCCAAATGGCCTCCGAGGGTTACTCGGTCGAAGATACCCGGGAAACCGTCCGCATCCGGCCGAAGACGGCAATGGAACGGCAACGGGAACGGTGGCAGTCCTTCTCCTCCTCGCGGGAGGTGGAGTCCTTCCTGGGGCGCTCCCCGGAATACGACTTCACCTTCGTTCTCAACGCCTATGGTTACCGTGATGACATCGAGCGGTGCGTCCGCAGCATGACCCGGTTCGGCGAAGGCTTCTCCACGGAGATTGTCCTCATCGACAACGGTTCTATTGACGGGACCGGTGAATGGCTGGAGGAGTATCAGGCCGGCCGGCCGTCGGTGCGGGTGGTCCATTGCGACCACCCCCTCGGCGACGCCGCCGGCAAGAACATCGGGTTGAAGCAGAGCCTGGGGGCAAATGTCATCATCCTGGACCCTTCAGCGGAGATCTTGGGCAACATCCTGGGGCCCATCGCACGGCAGCTGGCGGATGGCTCGGTGGGCATAGTTGGCCCCTACGGGCTGAGCACCAACGATCTGCGGCACTTCCATGAGGATGCGGAGAACGGAGAGGCGGATGCCATGCAGGCCTATTGCATGGCGTTCCGGCGGGAGACGGTGAACACCGTCGGGCTGATGCGGGAATGCTTCCGTTTCTATCGCAATCTGGATATCGACTACTGCTTCCAGTTCAAGGATAAAGGGTACCGTATCCTCGCCGACAGCACGTTGCCAATGGTCCGCCACGAGCACCGGCAATGGACCGAGCTGGAAGAAAACCAGAGGGACGAGCTGAGCCGCAAGAATTTCGGACGCTTCCTCAAGCGTTGGGGCAACCGGCCGGACCTCCTCGTCAGCCCCGGCGGCCAAGGCGTGGGCGACACCTTTTCCCATCACTGAAGGCGGCTCGGCGACGGATTTTTTCGGCGCCGGGGTAGGGGCCAGGCACAGGAATGTGATCCTCCGGTTATCCGATTTGCCCTCTCCCGCTTCGGCGCCCAACTGTTTTTACCGGACATAACGAGTTTTCAGTGAATCATCGTTCGGCGAAGTGCCAATATATCCCGCTGAAGAATAGCTCGAATCCCGCACGCCCGGTGCAGATTGGCGCAACACTGCATATTGCCTTCACAAACTGTTCACGTAGTTTTTACAAAGTGGGGCACCGGCCGGGTCTCTTGACGGGCCTGACCGGGGATGCTAGAGTCCAAAAGGCCCGGTCGGTTGCTCTTTTCAGACCGCATCCCCTGACCTGGAGTCCCTACCAGATGGAGGAAGCTGCCCAGCGGTTGTTGGCGGGGGACCAGCGCATCCTCTCCCGGCTGATCTCTCTCCTCGAACGGGGCGATCCGCGAGCCGCCGACGTATTGAAGGCCATAGATTCTCGCACTGGCCGAGCCTATACCGTCGGCATTACCGGACCGCCCGGCGCCGGAAAGAGCACCATCGTAGACCGGCTTACCGAACTGTTGCGCGGTCAAGGACTGACCGTAGGCATCGTTGGGGTCGACCCCAGCAGCCCATTTAGTGGCGGCGCCTTGCTCGGAGACCGGGTTCGGATGCAGCGTCACTATCTGGACTCGGGGGTTTTCATCCGTAGTGTGGCGACTCGCGGACACTCTGGGGGGCTGTCCCGGATCGTCAAAGGCATTGTCCGGCTTCTGGATGCCGCCGGCACGGACATTATCCTGGTGGAAACCGTGGGCGTCGGCCAGACCGAATTGGGTATCGTCGGAGTCGCGGATACGATCTTGCTGACCTTGATGCCCGAATCAGGAGACGCCATTCAGGCCCTTAAAGCGGGAGTCATGGAAGTGGCGGACGTCTTTCTGGTCAACAAGGCGGACCGGGAGGGTGCGGACCATATGGCGGCGGCCATTAATGGGATGGTCCAGATGGTCGATACCCACTCCGGCTGGACTCCTCCAGTGGTGTTGACCACCGCCCGGTCGGGCCAGGGCATCGAAGAGTTGTGGAACAAGATCCAGGCCCATCGAGAGGTACTTACGGCTACGTCCGAGTTGGCCAGGCGCCGCGGGGCTCACCGGCGACGGGAATTCCTGGAGACAGTGCAAGAAGAGTTGGAACGGCGGCTTAAGGCACTTGTTGAAAACGATCCGGTTATGGAGGCCACTTTGGAGAAGGTGGCGAACCGGGAAGCAGAGCCGTACTCGTCGGCCATGGAATTCCTGAACTCTTCGCAACTGCCGCCGGAGTGGCTCGCCACTCTGCCGGTCAAGCAGGATTAGTCTTTTCCGAGCCTTATCCCCGTATTGCGGAACCGCTTGTGATGAGGATGACCGTCGGCCAATAGCAGACGGTTTTTGACCACCTTTTTCTATATCGGAGTATCAGAATGGTTATTCTTGGAGTTGATCTCCGGGCCTCGTCCAAACGTGCCAGCACAGTGGTTGGATTGGATGGGAAATCCTGTGTAAAGTTCATCGATAGTTTTCACGACGACAGCGAGCTGGTTCAAATTGCTGAGAGCCACAAACCTGAGCTTATTGCGATAGGCGCTCCCCTGGGACTGCCGGCCGGCCTGTGCTGTTTGGAGACCACCTGCGATTGCTGTTTCTCGGTTCCGCTACGGAAGGGCCGCCAGTCGGAACTGGAGCTATCTCGGATGGGAATCAGCTGCTTCTTCACCAACAAGGGCTCCATCATCCGCAACCTGATATACCGGAGCATGGCGTTGAGCCGCCTGCTGAGCGGGCTGGGATTAGAAGTCATTGAGGCCTATCCCCACGCGACCAAGGTGATCCTCTTCGGTGACAAGGTACCGCCGAAAAACAACGCCGAGAGCCTGGTATTCATGAAAGAGCGGCTCGCCCTTCTGATAGCCGGCTTGAGCCCCCACTTGGACGGGCTGGACCGCAACACCTGCGACGCGGTGCTGAACGCGTATACGGGCCTGCTCTACACTCAAGACGCCACCGACACCCTCGGCGCTCCCGAAGAGGGCACGGTGGTCCTGCCGAAGCTTCCCCGTTAAGGCTCATTCCGGCTGAGGGACCTCTCGTAATGGGAGGCCCCGGCTCCTCATTGACTTGGGCCATGAGCCCCGACGCCACCTGCCTGCGCCTTTCCCCATCGGTGGCTGAACTTCCAGCTTTATCCCTCCACGATGGCCCTGGTTCGGTAGAGGCGGGTCCCTTGATTCGCCTCCGGGCGCGCCGAGTTCCGGATTGAGCCTCTGTGGCGGGTGATGCCTGGCACCCGTCACTCTGGCGAAACAAGCGATACCGCCATTTCGAGGAGCGTATCTATCCTGTTCCCGAAACGCTGGGCCGGCAGGATTCCGGCGCGGCGCGTCCTTGATTCAGCTGCTGGGTACGTTACACTATTAGTAGAGGAATTGCGGGTTGAGAGCCGATCAGGGCAAGGAGGTAGGGACATTGGATCTGAAGATAAATGGCAGAAACGTTGAGATCAGTGACCAAGTCCGCAAGCACGTCACCGAAAAGCTGGGCCGGATCGGCCGGCACCTTCCCGGGATCACCAAGGCCGCGGTCGAGCTTGCATCGGAGCCTACCCGCTCGCAGCGAGACCGGGTGGTGGCCCAGGTGACCCTCGATGTGAGCGGTTCCATTCTTCGCGCCGAGCAGCAGGCGTCCAACACCGAGGCGGCCATCAACTCGGTGGCCGAGGTGCTGGCCCGGAGGATAGAACGGTATAAGAGCCGGACCTATCGCAGCGAACGGGCCCGGCAGACCACTTCTCTCAGGGTCCAAGAAGCCGAAGAGGCGGTCCCCTCGGCAAGTCCGTTCGAAGGTAAGGAGCTGGGCGACGGCAACCTGGTGCGGATCAAGCGGTTCAATATGAAGCCCATGTCAGTGGACGACGCGGCCTTCCAGATGAGGCTGCTCGGCCATCACTTCTTCATGTTCCTGAATGACGAATCGGACCAGTACAACCTGTTGTACCAGCGAGACGACAACAATCTTGGCCTCATCCAACCCAAGGGCTAGCCGCCCGCCCGGTCGGCACGCATAAGCGGGCTACTCGCCCAGGTTCATCAGAAAAGACCGGAGAAGCATGAAGGGCCTCATTCTTGCAAGAATGAGGCCCTTCGGTCGCTACAGGGAACGTAGGGGCGGCCCCGTGGCGGACTCTAGGTCCCGCTGCCGCCTCCCTGCTGCTCGTTGCCCTGGCCCATGCCCAGGAAGGGCGACAGCATGGAGGTGAACTCCATGGGGAAGATCCACTTGGTGGAAGGGCTGGAGCCAAGCGCCTTCAGGGTTTCGAAGTACTGGAGGCTCATGGTCTTGCCATCCACCGTGTTGGCCACCTGGTAGATCTTGTCCAGCGCGTTGCTGAACCCCTCGGCCCGCAGGATGGCCGCCTCCCGGTCTCCCTCAGCCTCCAGGATAGCCGCTTGGCGGCTCCCCTCGGCCTCCAGGATGGCCGCCTGCTTCTCACCCTCGGCCCGGTTGATCTGGGCCTGGCGCGCGCCCTCGGACTCTGTTATCTCGGCGGTCTTGATGGCGGCGGCGGATTTTTCCCGCTCCATCGCCTGTTTCACCCCCGCCGGCGGGTCGATCTCGTTGATCTCCACCTGCTTGACCTTGACTCCCCAGCGGTCGGTGACCTCGTCCATTCGTACCTGCATCTGGTCACGGATCCTTTCCCTTTCGGCCAAAGCCGAGGACAGAGTGGTGGAGCCGATGACCGCCCGCAGTGTGGCGTAAGCCAGGTTAACCACGGCCATCTCGAAGTTCTGCACATCGAGGACCGCCTTCTCGGCAATCTCTTCCAGGACCTGGTAGTAGATCACGAAGTCCATGTCTACCACCACGTTGTCCGAGGTAATGTACTTTTGGGTTGGAACCCGCGCAACCCTCTCTCGCGTGTCCACCTTGGTGCCGTGGTACAGAATGGGTATCAGAAAGTGCAAACCGGGTCCCCGGGTCCCAACGAAAGTCCCGAGCTTTTGGGCTACCAGCCTTTGATATTGCTGCACGATTACCAGTCCGGACGCCATCGCTACCTCCTGAAGGAGTTATCAGATTCCATCATATAGATTCGATATCTTGCCGGTAAACCGTTAGAATTAGGCCATCTTTCCTGGATACCATAACTGATTCGCCCACCTCTATCACGCTACCATCTTCACTCTCCGCTGTCCAGGTTTCGCTCTCTACCCGGACCAAACCTCGGGGGGACAGTTCATCGATAACAGTGCCCATCATCCCTTCCAACGACGGCTTGACGGGCGGGCGTCCCTCTTTTCGAGATTGGTAGATCACTCGGAGCACGGACAGGAGGGTCAGGCCCAGCGCCCCCGCGGTGCCGCCCACCAGCCACCGGTTGACCGACACTGGCGGTAGAGTGGGTGACCCGCCGCCAAACTGGGTAAACAGCAGCAGTCCGCCGACGGTAAAGCTGATTATGGAGCCGACGCCCAGGATACCGAAGCCGGCCACCTGGGTTTCCAGGACCGCCAGCAAGATGGCCACGGCGATGAAGGCCACCCCGGCCCAGTTGATCGGCAGGTTGCCGAAAGCCAAAAAGGCCAGCATCAGGGATATGACGCCGACCACGCCGGGGGCGATCAGGCCGGGATTGAACACCTCGACGACGATGCCCAAGCTGCCCACGGTGAGCAGGATGAAGGAGATATTGGGGTCGGAGATGAACTCCAGGAAGTGTTCCAGCACGTTCTTTTCGAGCCGGCGCTGGGATAGGTCGCGGGTGTCCATGGTGTGGGAACCGGTGGCGGTCTGTACCGTCCGGCCGTGTAGCTGGGCCAGCAAGTCGTCCAGGTCGTCCGCGATGAAGTCCACCACATTGAACCCCACCGCCTCCCTGGCGCTGAAGGATGCAGCCTCCCGGACCGTCTCCTCCAGCTTGTCCTGGTTCCGTCCCCGCTCCTGGGCGATGCTGCGGATCAGCGCGGCCGCATCGTTGGTGACCTTGTTGGCCAGGGTCTCACCCAGGTCCTCACCGGTACCGGAGATTGGCGTGGCCGCCCCGATGTTCGTGCCGGGAGCCATGACCGCGAAATGGCCCGCCGCGGTGATGAAGGTGCCCGCCGAGCCGGCCCGGGCTCCCCGGGGAGAGACGAAGACCGCCACCGGCACCGGGGATTCCAGCAACTCCTCTACTATCTTTCTAGTGGAGCTGAGCAGGCCTCCCGGGGTATCGAGTTCGATGATCAGGAGAGTGGCCCCGTCCTCTTGGGCCTGCTCGATGGCCCGGGCAATGAACCTCTCTTTGACCGGGTTGATAATGCCGTCCACCTCGGCCACCAGGGCGTGAGGCGTCTGCGCAAGGGCCAGAGTAGAGCCTAGCAGTCCACTCAGCCCTACGGCCGCGAAGACGATAACCAGAGCTATCCGGGGCCAGCCGGACGAAAACACGGTCACGTACCTGTGGCCCGGTAGTTTCGGCGATGCGTCCGCTGTCGGGCCTACTTTCATGATCCTTCACCGCTTGGGGGATGTCAATTGGGCTAGCTATCGGGGGAGGTTGACGACGGCATACGGAAGACCGCCGGAGTTCTTGACACCCAAGGCCATGGCTGTATAATGAGACACAATCGGGAAATTGGTCTGACCACTTGGCAGTGACACGAGCAGAGCTTGACAAAGTCCGGCAGCGAAGGCTGTACGAGGATATCGTGCAGCAACTCCACTTGCTGATTCACCAGGGCACCCTGAGGCACGGGGCCCGCTTGCCCGCGGAGCGGGTGCTGGCGGAGCAGTTCAAGGTGAGCCGAAGCTCAATTCGGGAGGCCATCCGGTCGCTGGAACTGCAAGGCCTGATAGTGAGCAGGCGTGGCTCGGGCACCTTCATCAACACCGAGAACCTGGACTCGGTCGTGGCCTTGATCGCGTCGACACTAAGTTCCGGCACCGAGACCCTGAGGGAGATATTCGAGGTGCGCCACCTGCTGGAGCCGCAGATCGCGGCGGTGGCGGCTCAGCGGGCCAGCGAAGAAGAAGTACGGCGGCTGGGACAAATCCTGGAGGATCAGCAGCGGCAGATAACGGAAGGGAAGACGGGGATTGACGCCGACACCGCTTTCCACTTCACCCTCGCCTCCGCCACCCACAACTCGGCGTTGGTAAAGGTGGTCAGCGCGGTGGAAGACATTCTCCGCCGCTCCCGCGATCAATCGTTTCAAGAGGCGGGGAGGCCCCAACGGTCTCTGGCCTCCCACCGCCTGATCCTGGAGATGGTGCGGGCCCGCGACGTAGAGGGGGCGCGAAGGGCGATGGAGCACCACCTGACATCGGTGGAACCGAGCGTTCAGCCCTGAACTGTGTGCACCCCCCCCCTTTGTTAAAGGGGGGACAAAGGGGGGATTTGGAACTCTGATAGCTGAATCAAATGGAGGCCAGTATATGACCACAGTAGCTGTGGAGGTGGTGTACCGGGGTATCTATCAGAGGACCCTGGCCCGGAACATCGTTCGAGCCATCGTCTTCGCCGCGCGGAAGGAGGGCAAGATCGGCACCGCCTTCGGCCGGTATGGCGACTCCCCGGAACGCAACGGCATTCCAGCGAAACAGTTCGCCATCGTCGCCGACGGCCCGGAAGAGCTGGAGGAGAGCCTCGCCGTCTACGAGGCATCGGAAGTAGACGTCACCATCACCCTCGACGACACCTTGTGCAAGGGGATTGAGTCCTGGGCCTGGTACGGGTTTCAGCCCATTAACGAGCTGACCAAGTCCAACGGCACGTTGATAGTTACCTCCCGCCAAGATGTCGCCTCCTTGATAGAGGACATCCACCGGAAGGACCTTCCCTACAACTTGGCCGTCGTAACCGGTACGCCAAGCTATTCCGGCCTTTGGGTTTTCAAAGACGACCACACGGACGTGAGAGTCTTAGGCGCTTTGAGCCGGGTGTGTCCCCAGTTGGTGAGTCAGGAGTCGATGCTGGAGGCCATCCGGGAGCAGTACGGCAACGAGACCAAAGTGGCCTCGGCTACGAAGGCCCACGACCGGGTGGCCCTCCGGCCGGTTGAGCCCGGCGAGGGCAAAGCGGAAGCGGGCGTTAAGTTTAACCTTCCCGGCTGGAAGGACATGGAAGAGGCCGTGGTGATCCGGGCCATCGGGCCGGGCGGCGGCTTCCGGGGCGGCAGCGAGGGCTTCCAACCGGCGCGCAGCACCGTTTTCAACAAGTTCAGCACCCGCTCCATGCGCCCGGTAATAAACTTCGAGACCTGCACCAAGTGCACCCTGTGCTGGCTTCAGTGTCCGGACACCTGCTTCGACGCGACCCCGGACGGGCTCTATGACGCCGACATGGGGTCCTGCTGCGGCTGCGGCGTGTGCGAGGCCGTCTGCCCCGTTACTGACTGCATCACCATGGTGGGCGAGGCCCATTTCAGCGACAACGATAGCCAATGGGAGTCCTGGCAAAAGGACAAGGGTGGCTACGGCCGTTGGCTGGCCGGCCTAATAGAAAAGGCGAAAGCGGAGAGCCGCACCCACGGCTTCCACCACAAGGGACAATACGCCGAAGAGATCGCGGCGATGGGGGAGGTCTAATGACCACGACAACCCAGCTTTACCAGACCGAGCGGGAGGAGCTTATCAGCGGCAGTGAGGCGGTGGCCATCGCATGCGCCCTGGCCGACGTGGACGTGATAACCGCCTACCCGATCCGGCCATACGATACGGTGATGCAATACGTTTCGAAGCTGAAGGCCGACGGCGCCTTCGACTGTGACTTCATCGTCGCCGAGAGCGAGCACTCCCAGTTCGAGATCGTCAAGCACGCCTCGGCGGTGGGAGCCAGGACCTTTAGCGGCTCCAGCGGCGTGGGCTGGTTCTACGCCTTCGAGGCCATCACGGTCACCGCCGGGCTGCGCCTGCCAGTGGTGGCGATGGTGGGGAACCGGGCGCTTGACGACCCCGGCGCCTTCGGCGTGGAGCATAACGACGCCCTGGCGGTCCGCGACCTGGGCTGGATGCTCTACTGGGTCGCCACGGCCCAAGAGGCGCTGGACATGGCGTTGCTGGCCTGGCGGGTGGCCGAGGACCCTCGGGTCTTGCTGCCATTCGCCCTGAGCTGCGACGGCTCGTTCCTGACCCACTCTCAGGCCATCGTCCAGGTGCCGGCCCGCGAGCAGGTGGACCGGTTCCTGCCTCCATACGACCGGGGCCGGCTTCAACTTCACCCAGACAACCCCATCACCGTGGCGCCCCAGGTGAACGAGGACTGGCTCATGGAGATTCGCCGCCAATCGGATGACGCAATGCGCCGGTCCGTCGCGGTGATCGAGGAAGCCTACGCTGAGTTCAAAGCCCTCTTCGGCCGGGGCGACCCGAGTCCCTTCATCGAAGAGTTCATGACCGAGGATGCGGAAATAATCATCGTGGGCATGGGCACCCTGGCGATGCCTACTCGGGTCGCCGTTCGCAAAATGAGGGAACAGGGCAAGAAGGTCGGGTTCTTGCGGCTCAAGTTCTTCCGGCCCTTCGCCACCGAGGAAGTGCGCCGGGCCCTCGGCGACTGCAAAGCCGTCTGCATCATCGACCGCGACTACTCCTACGGCTCGCCGTCCTTCGGCGGCGTCCTATTCAACGAGGTGCGGTCGGCGCTGTACTCGCTGGAGAAGCGCCCCATGACGTTGAACTTCATCGCCGGATTGGGCGGCCGGGAGATCAGGGTGCGGGACCTGGACCGAATGGTCGAAATCACCCAGCAGGCCGTCGATACCGGTAAAGTCGAGCAGGAAACAACCTGGATCGGAGTGAGGGAGTAAGAATGGCCACCGTGCAAGACCTACCCCAGATCAGGGGTGTCAAGAACATACCCTTGCTAGAGGGTTATACTTCAGGCCACCGCACCTGTCAGGGTTGCGAGTCGGCCCTGGTGATGCGGCTGATGATCAAAGCGGCGGGACCGCGGAGCATCGTGCTGGGCAGCACCGGGTGCATGTACGTGGCCAACACCACCTACTACAGCACCCCCTGGGTGGTGCCCTGGATGCACACTCAGCTGGGGTCGTCAGGCTCTGCCGCCACCGGAACCGCGGCAGCCTTGTCTTCCATGATGCGCAAGGGCAAGATGAAGCAGGAACCCATCAACGTCATCGCCTTCTGCGGCGACGGCGGCGGCGTGGACATGGGCCTCTCCGCCATCTCGGCCGCCCTCCAGCATGAGGAGTACAACCTGCTGATCCTCTGCTACGACAACGAGTCCTACGCCAACACCGACATCCAGGCCTCGGGCAGCACCCCCTGGGGGGCCAATACCACCTTCAGCCCGCCGGGGAAGGTTCACCGCATCATGAACAACCGGTGGAAGAAGAACACCGCGCCGATGCTGGCCACCGGGCACCCCAACGTCCGCTACGTGGCCACGGCCTGCGGTTCCTACGGGCTGGACTTCACCAACAAGGTGCGGCGGGCCCTCACCATCGGCGGCCCCACTTTCATCCACAGCATCAATCCCTGTCCCAAGGGTTGGGACTTCGACCCCAAGTACTCCCACGAGTTGGGGATGCTGGCGGTGGAGACCGGCCTCTGGGTCCAGTACGAGATCATCGACGGGGAGCTGACCCTCAACGGGGCGTCCCGGGCCATCGCCCGGGGCATGCGGAAGCGGAAGCCGGTTGAAGAGTACCTGATCCGCCAGGGGCGCTTCGCCCACCTCATCCCGGAGGACATCGCGCTATTCCAGAGCAAGGTGGACGAGACCTGGGAGAAGTGGTGGATACCGGGGCTGATCCCCTTCCGGGTGAAGGACGAGGAGTAGGTTCAACCCTCCGGAGTATCCGGGCCAACCCAGCGGAATAGGTAGGGGCAGGGTGTAGGGGCGCAGCATGCTGCGCCCCTACGGCGGGGCCGGCGTAATCCGGTGAAAGAATCCAGATGATGCCGTGGACATGATTGGGCATAACCACGAAGGCATCAATCGCTGCGTTGGGAAAATGGCGTGGCAACGACCTCCAGCACTCGTCGACAATCTTGCCGAGCCTGCTGAGCCCCATTTGGCCATCCTCTACTCCGCCAAGGATGCACTCCTTGTTCCGCACGCAGATTGTCACGAAGTAGGCCCCGGGTTGGGCGTAGTCGTAGCTTGGAAGCCGAATGGACCGGCGGTGATGGCGTTCCGGGTCATAGGACATCAAAGCACCGCCTTTCGCGCCGCATTGTCGGGGAAGGTATCGAACCAGCCCCTACTGCTCTTATTGCCGACATCTCCGCAACTAGCTTCCGGACCCGTTCTGGGCTGTTGCTGGAATCCTCCTCCCGTCAACCCGCTGAGAACTTTCATCTCTTCCTGTGAGACCTTCTCGCGAGGGCCCCGATATGAATGGTCGCCGCTTCGGCTAGATGATTCTCATCTACCCGAATGAATACGACCATAGCACATGAGTTTTGCGGTCCTCAACACTCATGTGTCACCAGCCATCACCCACCGGCGCGTCCTGCTTACCCCCAGGCCCCGGACTTATAAGCCGCGGTTCCCAGCGCGACGGTCATGTCGTAATCCGTCGCATTGACCCGGATTGGGAGACCGGATAAGATCCCTGTGTTCTCAGCGATGGTCCCGGCAGGCCTACGGGCCCGCGACACGGCCATCGGATCTTGCGGGAAAGGAGTAACGGTTATGCCGATGTACATAACGTTTCTGAACTACACCCAGCAGGGAATCAAGGACATCAAGAATGCCCCCAAGCGGGTGGCGGTGGCCCGCCGGGCCGTCGAGGCCTTCGGAGGGAAGATACATGCTTTCTACCTGACCATGGGGCAGTACGATGCGGTAACGATTATCGAGGCGCCCAGCGACGAGGCCGCCGCCGCCAACGCCCTGGCCGTAGGCGCCCAGGGCAACGTGAAGACAACGACGATGAGGGCGTTCACCGAGGAGGAGATGGCCGTGATCGTTGCCGGCCTGCCCTAGCGTCCCCCTACGGTCCGCTGCCGGTGGCCCAAGCTCGGATCAGGTGGTGGGCGATGGCGATCGGTCCGGGAACCGCCAGGTTCTTGCTCTTGCCCTCCAGGGCCAGGAGAACCTCGTCTCGCTGGAACCACCTCACGTCCGCCATCTCTTCATCGTCCATCGAGATCTCCGTCGTCACTGCGTCGGCGTGACAACCTATCATCAGTGACGACGGGAAAGGCCAAGGCTGAGAAGAGTGGTAGCGGATGTCTGCTATCTTGATGCCCGCCTCCTCCATGACTTCTCTGGCCACGGCCTCCTCAATCGTTTCCCCCTGGTCCACGAATCCGGCCAGAGCGGAGTACCGGTTCGTACGCGAGAGGCGGCCACGAGATTGACCCAGCAGACAGCGGTCTTTATCTGCCACCACTGCTATGACCACGGGATCGGTGCGAGGGTAGTGCTCGGTATCGCAGTTCGAGCATAGCCGCACGTGCCCGCCACGCTTCATAATTGTGTCGTGACCGCATATCGAGCAGAATCCGTTGCGGTTATGCCAGTTGATCTGGGCCCGTGCCTGGGCAACTATCCCAGAGTCCGGCCCATTGAGATATTCGGTAACCGCCCGGGCGTCCTCAAATTTCCAGGCCCCGTTCTCCTGCAGCTCTCGTGCCGCATCGCCGTTCTTGGATATATCGATGGCGAAATGGGCCGTCTGGCCGCGCAAGCCTAGAAAGATTGCGGTTGCCTCGATTTCCAATCGATCCAGTCCATCGAAACCCAACCAACCAAGGCTGTCGTCCGAACCGTTGGAAATAAGCACCTTCAGGTCCCACAGCGGTAGGAACTTACTCCCGGGGTCCTTGGCTCTACCGGCTAACCACTTTTCATCACGGCGCTCCCGATCTCCCCGGTCCAGTGGATTGCCCGCGAAAATATGTGAGATGTTCTGTTGCTTGTCGCTCATAACCTCATCCGCCCAGAGACATTACGCGGCGGTATCCTCTGGGGTAACCACGCTCCGGAAGCCGATTCAGAGAACCTCAGCGCCCCGATGTGTGCGGCACGACTTCGGGTCACGAAGCCGGCCGCCGATTTTATGGCCGCAGAGAGGATGAAGTAGCTAAATGATCTGGTTCCGCAGCGCATTAAATGAGCCTAACATGGGCCAACCACTCATAGCAAACAAAACCTTTGCCCAGGCCTCCTCCGCGGGATTCCGACGGAAGGGCGTCTCCCGGTCACCAGAAGTGCCGTTGAAGTTGACAGCCACTCAGAGGGATGCGTATTCTTGCGTCGGGGGAGGCACCGGCTCCCCACAATGAACGGGCATCGGCCCAACTGGGAGGTCCGATATGACCATCGTTGCTCAGGGAGTCACCGAACAACTGGTAGAGCATGCCATCGCCCTGCCGGAAGAACGCATCCCAGCAGAGGCTCGCGAGGCTGCCAAGCGGCTATTCTTGGACTTTCTGGCTGTCGCCGTGGGAGGGAGATGGCTGGCCGAGTCGTCCTCCGTCATTCTCCAAGGGACCAAGCTCCTCGCGGGGTCCGGTTCCGGCCCCAGCACCATAATTGGGGAGGAGGGTGGCTACACGGCCCAGTACGCCGCGCTGGCTAACGGCGCCCTGGTGCACTCCATGGACTTCGACGACACCTACCAGGCGGCCTACCTCCACCCTGGAGCACCGGTCTTCGCCACCCTCCTGGCCCTGGCCGAGGCGGAAGGGAAAGGGGGGCCGGAGTTCCTCACGGCGGCCGTGGTGGGCTACGACGTAGCTTGCCGGATCGGGCGGGTGCCCGGCCCAAACATTATCCAGAGGGGCTTCCATCCCACGGGGATTGTGGGGATATTCGGGGCCACCGCCGCCGGGGCCCGGCTTCTCGGCCTCTCTCAAGCGCAAGCCGCCAACGCGCTGGGCATCAACATCAGCCAGGCGGCGGGGACCCAGCAGTTCCTGGTTAACGGCGCTTGGACCAAGCGGCTGCACGTGGGGCTGGCGGCTCACAACGCCATCTACGCTCTCACGTTTGCCGGCTTGGGGTTCCTGGGCTCAGCGAGCCCCCTGGAAGGGCGCGCCGGGCTGTATCACTGCTTCGCCGGTGAGGATCGGCCCGCCTTGGAGCTGGCGGTGGATGGGCTGGGAGACCAGTTCGAGGTGCAGAACACGGCCATCAAACCCTACCCCTGCTGCCGGATGATCCACGGCCCCCTGGACGCCGTGACGGAAATCCGGAAGGCCCATCGCCTCTCGCCTGAGGACGTGGCGGAGGTGGAGGTGGCCCTCTCACCGGAGGCCTACGGGGTTGTGGGGGAACCGGTGGACTTCAAGCGTGCCGCCACTACCGAAGTGGAGGGCCAGTTCAGCGTGTATTTCGGCAGCGCCGCCGCCTTGGTGGGCGGCGATTATTCCTGGCAGTCCTACCGGTTGCTCCAGGACCCGGCGGTGCGGGCCCTGATGCAGCAGGTCACGGCCCGGCCCGACGACTCCCTGCGGGGCTTCCAAAGCAGCGTGACGATCCGCACCAAGAGGGGCGACCGGCTCACCCTCGATGTTCCCTACCCCAAGGGAGAGCCGGAGAATCCCGTTTCTTGGGAGGACTTGGAGTCCAAAGTGAGGAGCCTGGCTGCGGAGCCCCTCGGCGCCCAACGCGTGGAGCAGTTGATCAGCTTGGTGCGTAACTTGGAATCGGTGGGCGACCTGCGGGAGGTGACCGCACTGTTGCGCCCGTAGAACCCGTCGCTCTCGAGCCGAGGGCCCGGATTAATTCTCTTGCCGGCGGCCCAGACCATCCCCGGGGGGGTGCGTCGAGCCCGGCATAGGTAGCAGAAGGAGGAGCCTTGCTGTACGAGGCGGAGAGTAACGATATTCAGATAGCCATCTCTGGGGACTCGATCATCAGCCGGAGCATGTCGGTGTTCAAGGAAAAGCGCTTCTTGAACTTGGTGGAGTTACTCAACGGCGCCGATGTCGCGATCACCAACGCTGAGATGCTATTTCACAACTATGAAGATCCCCCTACCGGCAGACCGGGGGGGACGTACATGCGCGCCGATCCCAAGATTATCAAGGAGCTGCAGTGGCTCGGCATCAAGATGGTGTCCTGTTCCAACAATCATGCCTACGACTTTGGCGAGAACGGCATCCTCACCAATATCCGCAACCTGGATGAGTATGGCATGCCCCACGCGGGTACGGGCCGCAACCTGTCGGAAGCCCGCTCGCCGGCCTATCTGGACACGCCAAAGGGTCGAATCGCCCTCATCTCAGTCACCTCCTCCGGGCCCCAGGCGATGCGGGCGGGAGAGCAGTGGCGCGATGGGGCCGGGCGCCCCGGAGCCAACGTCCTCCGCTATATGACCCAGTACACCGTGGACAAGCCTGTTTTCGACGGGCTACGCCGCCTCAGCGAGGGGTTGGGCTTCGAGAGGTTCAAAGCCCATCGCAGGGCCAACCCCTGGCAGGGCAATTTTGCTGAAGACGACGACAACCAGCTTTTCTTGCCGAGCCTGAATAATGAGTGGCAGTACCCGGAACCCAACGGTACTCTATTCACCCTGGGGGAGAATTTCGAAACGCAACATATCCTTGATCGTGAAGACGTTGAAGGGAACCTCCAGCGTATCCGTGACGCCCGGCGCCAGGCGGACTGGGTCATCGTCAGCATGCACACCCACGAGCAAGGCAACACCTCGGATGATCCCGCGGACCTGGTCGTCGCCTTCGCCCATGCCGCGATCGACGCCGGCGCCGACGTCTTTTCGGGCCACGGCCCCCACGTGGACCGGGGCATCGAAATCTACAACGGAAAGCCGATCTTCTACGCCCTGGGTCACCTTACGCTCCAGAACGACACGGTCGCCCAGATGCCATGGGATAACATGACCCGGGTTGGGTTGGGATGGGAGGCAACCCCCGCCGACTTCTTCGATTTCAGGTCGGGCAGGGAGCACCTGGACGAGTGGGCAGGGTTCGCCGTCGAGCCCTTCCGGTGGCGCAACGCCGTGGCCACCATCACCTTCAAAGCCAAACAGCTCTTGGAGATACGGCTCTACCCGATAGATCTGGGATTCAAACGGCCGCGCTCCCAACGGGGACGGCCCGCCCTGGCCGATGGCAAAGTGGCCGAGGAGGTCCTGAGCCTCTTCCAGCGGCTCTCCGCGCCCTATGGGACCAGGGTGGATGTGGAAGATGGGGTGGGGGTGATCAAGGTCGGCTAATCTGCTGACTCGTAAATGGTTTGATATCCCGCCCGTCATCCCGGCGAAGGCCGGGATCCAGCTAACGCTTCTCTGGATTCCGGCCCCGATGCAATCGGGGACGATCGCTGGTGGGTATGCCGCATGACTTTGCCGGTGTAGAGCTATTTAATGGACAGTGCAGTAGAGGACGGGTGCAGACCGCCGGCGACGGCGACAATCGGACCGCGATATTGAGCCAGGGCCAACCCGGCGGGTTTGACTCCTGGCCGACTATCGCGGTCCCGTTTTATTCGGGAGGCCCTCCGCTACGGCCGGAGGGCGGTGGCCAACTCGTGCAAATCCTCGAGACCCTCGAGGGCCCGGACTCGTACGATGACGTCGGCAGCCCGCTCCTTCCCCAGTGCCGGGTGAGCCAGGGTGGCGAACTTCGCCTCGATCTCGTCTCGGGTCAGGGGATTCTCCGGCTCTCCCTTAGCTAGGGGGACATCCTTACTGAGCTTCCGGCCGTTCCCGGTGGTGATGGTCACCCGGCAACCCATCCCCTTCATCTCCTGAGAGGGGTGGCAGGTGGTCAGCTCCATAAGGTTCTTCACCATGGGGTCCTGAAGCTTGTCGTAGCTCTGCCAAGTGTACTCCCCGTCTACCGCAGCCACTGCGGTGGCGAAATAGACGCTGAACTGCCCGGCTACCTCGCTGGTGGGATTCCGTTTCGACTCCTCCGGTTGCCCCACCAGATCGCAGCCCAGGGGGCTGCAGTACACGTCCATGGCGGCGATGTCCTGGGGAGAAAGCCGGTTCTCCCGGCTCAGATCCAGCACGGCATCGATGGGCCCATGGTTGTAACGGCAGCACGGATAGGGCTTGATGGCCGTGTACATCACCTCGAAGTCGGTACCCAGACCGGTGATCTTGTCGGGGTCCCACCCATCGGCGGAGTAGTTATAGAAGTAGCCGAAGCGCCCCTCCAGGGGATGGGAAGCGCCTTTGAAGCCATGCCGGGCCATGACCAGCGCGTAGATGGCGTTGTGGGCGGCCAGACCCACGTGGAGCCGCTTATTCCAGGCCCCATTCTCCAGGAACTGCTGGGAGCCGGCCGCTTGGCTGCCGTTCAAGCCCACGGCGTTGAGGACCTGCTCCCGGCTCAAGCCTAGTAGCCGGGCGCCCGCCATGGTGGCCGCAAAGATTCCCGTGGTCGCCGTGGGGTGGAATCCTCGCTTGTGGACACCCTCCCCGATGGCCCGGTTGATCTTGTTGGCCACGTCGTAGGCCGCAACCGCCGCTGTCAGGAACTCCCTCCCGGATAACCCGCGCTCCTCGGCCAGGGCCATTAGGGTGGAGAAGATTGGCGCCCCGGGGTGCATGATGGCTGCCCGGTGGGTATCGTCGAAGTCCATGCTGTGGGCGAAGGCGGCATTCAGCAGCGCGGCGAAGTGAGCGGGGTACCGATCCACCTCCCCCACGACGGTGCAGGAGCCCCGCTGCCCGTTCAGTAGGTCTCCCACACCCTGTACTATGGGGCCGCTGGAATCGGCAAAGGCCCGCCCGCCCAGGGCAACCCCCAGAAAATCCAGGAAGAACTGCTTGGTCCGGTCCACCACCTCCGGAGGAATGCTCTCGTAGGTGAGGCCCAGAGTATAGTCAACCAGTTGCTCGGTCAAACCATCATTCTCAACGACCACTACATGCCTCCATCACAGGTTCTGCCCGGTATCTCATCGGGCCTCAGCTTACCCCGCCGTCGCTCGGCCGCGCGCTGGAACTTGTCATTCAAGTAAGAACCGGGTTGACTGATTACTAGCCGCCGGCGTCGTGACGTCGCGATCTCCGCACGTCCCGCACCCCTAAAGCGGACCAAGCGGGTTGTCGGGCTTGGATCGCGAAGACGGCTCTTTTGGCGAAGAGCGGGCGAAGGCCGGGCTCGCCAGAAGGTGTTTCTGACAGGCCGGATTATGCGCTTTCCGTGGCTGGGGCGCAAGGAGCTGCCGTCGGGAGCGGGCTTCGACATTAGTCTGATGGCAACCGCAAAAGCGAGATCGGGGGAAAAAGCCGGATTTCTCCGAACGGCTGGGTCCCACCCATGGTGATTGGGCTGCCAAGCTGGCCAGGGCGGCCTGGAAGCAATCGAATAACCGAAAGCCCATTCGATGCCGCGGAACAGAGATACGGTCTCACCCACGGCCCCCGTTCATGGAGTAGAATAGTTTCCCTGAATCAAACTTTAACCGCCAGGTGACTGCAAATGGATAACAACAAGCCGACAAGCCGGGCCGCAAGCTCTCACGGGACCACGGAGTTGTCCCCAGCAATTCTGGAGGAGTTTCGCCAGGAATTCGCGGCCGATGCCTCCAGAAAGCTGCTGCAGAACGTTGTAGCCCAGCACGATGTCAATGACGTGGCGTTAAACCGGTCCGTGGTAGCCGAATCGCCCCACTCTTTCTCGATCATGCTGGACGATTGGTCGGTAACCAACCAGGCCAGGTCGGGCCGTTGCTGGATGTTCGCCGGACTGAACGTGTGCCGTTCCGATACCAGGACATTGCTGAAGGTCAAGGACTTTGAATTCAGCCAAAACTATCTGATGTTCTGGGACAAGTTGGAGCGGGCCAATTTCGTCCTGGAGGCAATCATCGAGACGGCCGACAAACCCCTGGATGACCGCACGGTCTCCTGGCTCTTGCAGGCCCCGATCTCCGACGGGGGACAATGGGACATGTTCACCGCCCTGGTGACCAAGCATGGGGTGGTTCCCAAAACCGCCATGCCGGAGACCGAGAGTTCCGGGAACTCGGCGCGCCTGAACTCGAGCCTGAACTACCAGATGCGTCAAGGGGCAAAGAGTATCCGGGAAGCTTATGCGGGGGAAGCCGGTATCGACGAGCTACGCCGAATCAAGACCGGCGTGCTTAAAGTCGTTCACGACATCTTGTGCATCCACCTGGGCACCCCGCCCACGATTATTGACTGGCAATGGAAAGACAAAGACGGCGAATTCACCCGGGTGGGGAAACTAACGCCACTGGAGTTTGCCGAGAAGTTCTTGCCGACGCCCATCGGAGACTACGTTAGCCTGGTCCACGATCCCAGGGAGTCGAGCCCGGTGGGGGCCACCTTCACCGTAGCCTATCTGGGGAACGTGGTCGATGCCCCGCCCGTGAAATATCTGAATGTCGACATCCAGCTCATGAAAGACATCGCCCAACGCATGTTGCAAGACGGTAAACCCGTGTGGATGGGCTGCGACACCGGGAAGCAGATGCACCGCGACCTGGGCCTGTGGGACTCGGAGTTGTTCGACTACGCCGGTGTGTACGGCGCCGATTTCTCATTGGAGAAAGCGGCACGGTTGGAGTATCACCAGACCAGCATGACCCACGCCATGATGTTCACCGGCGTGGACGTGGTGGACGGGGTCCCCCGGCGCTGGCGGGTGGAGAACAGCTGGGACGACAAGGTGGGTAACAAGGGCTTCTTCCTCATGAACGACTCCTGGTTTGCCGAGTACATGTTTGAAATCGCCGTACCCAAGGAATACCTTCCCCCCGAGTTGCAGGCTGCCATGGAGCTTGATCCCATAGTCTTGCCCGCCTGGGACCCCATGGGGTCATTGGCCCGATAAGGTTCACTGTCCCGGGCTATCTACCGAGAGCCTATCCAACATCTCCCAAGAAGGCCACTGCGCTCCTTCGACAAGCTCAGGACGAACGGATTTAGGCTTAGAATGAACGGATGTAGGCTCAGAATGAACGGATTTAGACTCAGGACGAACGGATATGAGTTTGGTATGAAGGGATATGAGTTTGGCATGAAGGCATGAACTCGGGATGAAGGGATTTTCCCCCGTTCGTGGTGAGCTTGTCGAACCACAGCGCCTGGTTACTGGATAGGCTCCAGAACCGAACAACCATTTCGGAGAGTCCATGCGCGTCGACGTCCATAGCCACCTGATTTTTCTTGACTACCTGAAATACCTGGCGGGGCGCAGTTCGCTGCCCCAGGCCGTCCTCGAAGGCGGAACGTATTTCGTGAGTTGCGCCGGCGGGTACCGGCATCCCTCGGCGGTGGCCACCATCGACGAGGATGCCAAGCTCCGGGCCATGGAGGACCTGGGCATCGGGACGTCGGTCCTCAGCCATGGGGTACCCGGCCCCGAACTCTTGGGCGGGGATGAGGCCGACGACTGGGCCTCCCGCATCAACGACTATCTGGCCGAGGTCGTCGCCCGGCATCCCGGCAAGTTCGCCGCTTGGGCCAGCCTGGGATGGGGCAGTGCCCAACGCACCATTGCCGAGATCGACCGGTGCGTGAACCAACTGGGGTTCAAGGGAGCATATCTGTTTTCCAACATCAAGCAGAAGACGCTGGACAGCCCGGAGTTCTGGCCGGTCTACAAACACGTGGCGGAAATGGGGGTGCCCATGAACATGCACCCGACGGCCCCCTTGAACATGAACGGCATCGACCAACGGCCCCTGGGGCCGGGTATGGCCTTCATGTTCGATACCTCGCTGGCCACGGTGCGAATGATGATGAGCGGTCTGTTCCAGGAAGTGCCGGACCTGAAGCTGATTGTGCCCCACACGGGCGGGTTCGTGCCCTACATCAGTGGCCGCGTGGGGCGGATGATCGACGCCTGGACACCGCCGGATCAGTGGGAGAAGCTTTCCCAACCGGTCCGCAACTACTTCGACAAGATTTACGTGGACACGGTGGCCCACAGCCCCGAGGCATTGGACTACTGCTACAGAAGCTATGGAGCGGTAAAGCTGCTGTACGGAACCGATCACCCATTCGCCCATTACGATGAATTCAACGTAATGATAGACGGCTTGGCTTGCACCGAAGCCGAGCGGGAGTTGATCAACGGGGGAAACGCCCGGCGGCTGCTGGGGTTATGAGGGAAATGCCGGTCTCCATCGGAAATGACGTTTCAACCGGCATGGATGCTACTTGCTTCCAGCCCCGTTCCTGGGAGCCTCGTAGCTAGTGTATTGCCTCGTAAGTAGCTTCACATCGGCGAATTTGTGCGGCATTCCCTCCCCACAATCGTCCCCGATTGCATCGGGGCCGGAATCCAGGGAAGCGCTAACTGGATCCCGGCCTTCGCCGGGATGACGAACTGGGTATCAAGCTATTTACGAGGCACCAGACCAAGGCCGGTTCAAGGCAGGCCGGACCGCAGGGGCTTTTCCCCGCCACCGTCGCCGGTTGGAGGTCGTAGGGTTATCGAGGTATACTGCCAGGGGTTTGCCGCGGGTTCGCGCGCCCGCTCCTCGAGGCCACCGTCCACCACGGAACCTCCCATGAGGGAGCTTCCCATGGTCCGTGCGCCGGCCCACGCGGTCCGGAGGTGAGCCCAACCCGAGCCCACCGTGACCGCTGCCGGCGGCAAGGACCGGTCGCGGCGTCAACCGGGCCAGAGCGATTCGCATTCGAGACTATCAAAAGCAAGAGGGGGAACTATGGCATCCAACGTTCTTTTCGAGAGCAGCGTAAACTACGAGCGGGCCGGGGTCGGGTTCAACTTCAGCCTGAAGACCTCTCCGGGAGAAGAACAAGCGGCCTTCAGGCTCACCATCGACGACCTGAAGACCAGCCGGCGCTTGGATTTTTCCCACAAGGCCTGCCCCGCCGTTCACGACTTCACCCGGGGCTACTCCCGCTGGCTCGGCACCAAGGGTATCCGCTCCACCTTGGGAGAGGACGAGATTACCGGCGCGGCCCGGCAGGACCTCTCGGTACCCGAGCTTCTTCAGGTGTTGCAGGAGGCGCTGGACATGGTTGACCAGCGGTTCTCCAGCTATCTAGGCCCCATCATCGATTCCGAGGGCTACTCGGACGTAATTTACGAGAAGCGGGACGGGGTCGCCTGGTTGATGCTCAACCGGCCCGAGACCTACAACGCCAAGCGTGGCATCACGATGGACGAAATGGCGGACGCGCTGCTGGACGCCGCCAAGACCCCGGACATCCGCGTCGTGGTTATCTCCGGAGCCGGGCCCAATGGCTTCTGCACGGGCAACGACCAGAGCTATGACCCCGAGGTGGAACGGGCGGACTACCGGGGGCTTGCTACAGTGACCTACGGCGAGGTTATCCGGCAGATGCCCATGCCCGTGATTGCCGCGGTCGATGGCTTCGCCATCGGCTCGGGCAACATTCTCGCCTACCAGAGTGACTTCACCATCGCCACCACCCGTTCCCGTTTCGGCCAGACCGGGCCCCGGGTGGGTAGCCCCGCCGCCGGGCACACCGTCGCCCGGTTAGCCGGCCGTATCGGACAAAAACGGGCCCGGGAGATGTGGATGATCTGCCGCCAATACACGGCCCAGGAAGCCTATGAGATGGGCCTGGTCAACAAGGTGGTGGAGCCGAGCAAGCTGTGGGAGGAGGTGGACCGGTGGATAACCGACATCAAGAGGGTGAGCCCGGTCATTCTACAAATGCAGAGAATCTCCTACGACCAACACGACCATTTCATCGTGCCCGAGCGATCCCCGGTGCAGGATCATATCCCGGATTTCTTCGCCTCGGACGAGTGCCAGGAACGGCGTTTGGCGTTTATCGAGCGGCGGCCCATCGACCAAGCCAAGAACATGCCGTACGTGCAGATCCCCATCAAATAGCGGCGGACCCGCTGCGAGCTGAGATGTTCCAGCCGGTGCCGAAGCCCGACGATGATGGCTTCGCTACGGTACCGGATAGGCCGGGAATCGGCTACGAGCTGAACGTGCAGTTCTTGAGCCGGTATCGAGTGGGCTAGCGAGGTGGACCCGGTCGGCCAATCGGGCGGATCACTGTTGGCCGTCCGGGCATCAAACGTCGATGCGGTAAACGCGAGCGGCGTTGTCGTGGAACATGGCGGCGCGCTCGGCCGGCGAGTAGTCCTTGGACAACCGTTTGAAGGCGTTGTACACCACGTTGTATGAGTACGACACCTTATCGACGGGGAAGTTGCTTTCGAACATACACCGGCCGGGGCCGAACTGCTCAATGCAGTAGTTCATGAGCGGCGCGAGCGACCCAGCCAGCTCTTCCGACCCCACGGGGATCTCCCGAGCCGGCCAGTCGAAGCCGTACCGTGCTTGGCCCACGCCGCCCAGCTTGATGACGATGTTGGGACATTTGGCCACGGCGGCCACACCCCGTCGCCATTCGGCCAGGACTTCGTCGTCGCGGTTGGCGTAGGAGCCGACTCGCACCAGCCCGGCGATATGGTTCAGCACAATGGTGAGTTCGGGTATCGCGTTGGCGAACTCTGCAAGCTCGCCGAGTTGGGGGAAATACAGGGAGTTTTCCAGCAGGAAGCCCATCTCCGCCAAGACCCGGGCGCCCGCCCGGTAGCCATCGGTGGCCAGGACGCCCTGTATCTCCCGGACCGCCAATTCCGGGTTGGGGTCCCAGCCCACCGAGTGGCGGACGCCGCGAAAACGGTTGGGGCTGGCCGCCTGGAGCGCCTCGAGGACCGGGCGCACTCCCTCACCGAGTTTCAAGTCGGCCTTGCCGATGATGGCGGCGGCGGCGCGGACCGGTCCGTGGGCCCCGGTGGCGCATTCATCGGCTATTTTCTGCACGAACTCCACCTCGCCCACCGGGCGCAACTCTTCGGGGCCCTCGGTGCGGTACTCGGCCCGAACCTCGATGAATACGGTGGAGCGGACATTGTGGCCGCTGTTGAGGTCCGCCGCCAGGTCCGCCAGCAGGTACTGCTGATAGGCCAGAGGCTCGGGCCGGTGCACCCACAGGTGGTGGTGGGGGTCGCAGATCGGAATCTCCGGCTCCAGGGTGGGTTCCGGGGTTAAAGCGAGCCAGTCAGTGCCTTCGAGCGGCATGATGGCGCCTCCTCAGCCGTATTTGGCGGCCCAATCATATCACTGTGGACCGCCGGCGATGACAGGCCACGGTCAAACCTGGTTGGGTCCGGTTCGAGGTTGTTCGAGCGCGTTGGGACCGAAGCTTCCGGGCGAGGCCCCTTACAGCACGCCCGCGGCGGCTAGCCGGGTCAGGTCTTGGAGGGAATATCCCATTGAGTCCACCAGCACCTCGGCGTTGTGCTGGCCCAGGAGGGGAGCAGGCTTCTCGGGCTCCCACGTGGCATTGGAGAAATGAGCGGCAAAGGTGGGATAGGGGAGCTTCCCGGCCACCGGGTGGTCCAGTTCGTGGAAGAAGCCCCGGTGCTGGAGCTGCTGGTTGCTGAACAGGTCGGCGGTGGTGTTGACGGGGAAGCAGGGAATATGGTGGGCCTGAGCCGCCAGGTACAGATCGTACTTGGTTTGGGTACGGCTCCACTCCGAAACAAGCTGCAATAGCTCCTCGCCGTGCTCAACCCGGTCCTGGCTGGTCCGGAACCGCTCGTCCTCGGCCCAGGCAGGGTGGCCCATGATCTCCAGCCACTGAGCCCACTGGGCTTCCTCGCGGGTGGAGAGCGCAACATATCCATCCTTGCAGGGGATGATGGCGGTGCGGAAGCCTCGGCGTGCCCTGGTCCGTTCGGCCAGAGATGGGGTGTCGGAGTAACCCGACTCAGTAATCGACCCGAACAACAACACGCCGGGCACCGATTCAAATTCCGAAAGGTCTATGTGGCACCCTTCCCCGGTGCGACGCCTCTGGATAAGGGCGGTGGCGACGGCGGTCAACGCGGAGCAGCCGGCCAGGAACCCAAGCTGGTGGCCGCCGGGGCGGAGTGGCGCGCTGGGATATTCCAGGCCCGCGCCTTCTCGCATTTGCGTCCCGTAGCCGCCAGCATGGAACAGAGTCAAGTCCGTGGCCGCCCAATCCCGGCGCGGGCCGGTGGCGCCCCAGGCCGTGATTGAAACCAGAATCAATCCCGGATTGACCTTTCGGAGGACATCGTAGCCCAGCCCCAGCGAGGGCAGGTAGTCGCTGGGAAAGTTCTCCGCGATCACGTCCGCGGACTCGGCCATTCGGAGAAGAATCTTCCGTCCCTCGGCGGCGTGCAGATTGAGGGTGATGCCATGCTTGTTGGCATTGAGGGCCAGGAAAAGGCCGGACTTTTCGGGGTGTGGTATGTCGCCGGGAAAGGGTCCCATGGAGCGGGCCACATCACCGGCGGGAGGCTCAACCTTGATGGTGGATGCCCCCAAGTCGGCTAGGACCCGGGCGCAGTAGGGAGCCGAGATATACTGGCCCAGGTCGAGAACGGTGACGCCATCAAATAATCCAGGCATTCTTATTCCTAGTAGAGGACTTTAGTCTCCACCAGCCGCTCGATATCGGCGCCGGAGAGACCAAGGAGGTCGCGGGCTACGAATTCGTTGTCCTGCCCCACCCCCGGAGCGGGGAAGAAGCGCCAGGCGGGACCCGATTCCTTCTGCCAGGGAAGACCGGCGACGGGCCTCAGCTCGCCGTCCTGCTCCACCCATTCGATAAAGCCCCTGGCTTTCAGGTGGTCGTCTTCGGGCAACTGGTCCGCGAACGCGGAGATGCCGGCGGGCACCTTCTCCGCCTGGAGAAGCTCCATTACTTCAGTATGGCTGTGCTGTTTGGTCCACGAGGTTATCTCCCGGTCCAGCTCCTCCTGGTGGAGCCACCGGTCCCGGGTGGTGGCGTAGGCCGGGTCCTCCGCCAGGTCCGGGCGTTCCATCACTCGGCACAGCGCTTCCCACTGGGTGTCGGTTCCCACCGCCACCGCCACCCATTCATCGTGGCCGCGGCACTCGTAGGCGGCGTGGGGCGCCATGTACTCGTCCTTGTTGCCCTGGAGCCCCTGCACGCGCCCGTTCATTGCGTAGTCCATCAGAGGTTCAGGGATCAGGGCCGTCACGCCCTCGGCCATGGACATGTCCACGTATTGCCCCAGACCCGTCTCCTGGCGGCGGTACAGGCAGGCGAGGATGGTAAAGGCCAGCTCCATTCCGATGATGGGGTCCGCCCAGTGAACCGGGACGAAAGGCTCGGCGCCCTCGTAGCCCGTGATGGAACTCAGACCGGTGAAACAGCCGATCAAGCTTCCGTAGGCCAACTTGTCCTTGTCTGGGCCCGAGCGGCCCTGGCCGGAGGAGGAGATGTAGATCAGGTCGGGACGCCATTGGCGCAACTCTTCGTAACCCAGGCCGACCCGGTCCATGGCACCGAAGCCGTAGTTCTCAATGAACACATCGCTGACCGATACCAACTGGCGCGCCAGATCCAGGCCGTCGGGTTGGGAGATGTTGAAGGTACAGCACCGCTTGTTGAAGTTGAGCCCCGCCCACCCGCCGGGCTTGCGTGCCGTCGGGTCCAGTCGGCGCTGACTGGTGACCTTGATGACATCGGCCCCCATGGCCCCCAGGTGGCGGGTGCAGGTTGGCCCGGCCATGATCCAGGTGAAATCGGCGATGCGAATCCCTTGCAACGGCAGGCCGTTTGCCTCTTGGCTCATCGGAATCCCCCATGATGTGTTGACGCTTGTATCGGACCCTCGGTGGTGGTTCCAATTCTAGCGGGCCTGCAGCTACGGCGCAAGAAGCCGGCCGAGGGACGAATAACCTCGGCGTAACGAAGAGGCTGTTTGCCTCGCTCGGCGGCGGCGGATCCCTGGGGTTATGCCTTTCAGGGTGCCTGTGGAGAGCTGGATGGAGGAGCGGGTGGGGGCGACTCAAGCCAGTGTCCGTGGGTCAGGGCTACCAGTAGTTGGCCCAATTGTGCTGGTTATAGAACGTGGCGCTCGTTGAGCGGTCGCGCTGCGAGAGAGGCTTTCCGGCCAGCCAGACTCGCAAAGCCAGTACCAGCTCGCCTATCCGGCCCAGTGGTCCGCTCCCACCGGTGGTGTTGGGCGGCTCCGTGGCAATCGCCGCCAAGATCTGCTTGCCTTTCTCTGATGGGATGACCTGTTCCCGCGCCGCACTCTCCAGCTCGCTCGGTTCCTGGCCCGAGACATCTTTCGGGTCCTCAATCGTTGGCATTGCCATGAGGCACCTCCATTAGTGATTCTTTTCACAAGTATAACCCCAAATGACAATAATGGATATACCCAAAACTGATATTCCTTGGAGTAGGTGTACTCCATCAAGCCGGCTGAAGCGAGGTTTCGGCAGAGATTATTGGCTGTAGGACCTTCTGACCTTCGCTTCCGGGTGCGCGAGACCCGTCCTCGGTTTTTCTTGGTAGACCGCAGACTGTTTGCCCGGCCTCCGGCGTTGAAGCATCCTTCCAGCCTCAATCCCCGATACGACGGCGACCCCTGCCAGGATTGCCCAGAAAGCCATCGGCATCCCCACGATCTGGAACGGGAGCGCTGCCAGTACGAATGATGTGACGGCGCTTGCCCGCATTGGCCCGTGCCAGGTCTTCCCGATCACGTGGCGGAACGGTGCGAGGAGGGCCAGCGCACCCACCGAAAGTGTGTAGGCGACTGGAATCTGTTGGACGATAGTGATAACCGGGATCGCCGCCAGCGCGATTGCGACCACGGGAAGAGACGATAGAACGATGGCCCAGAAGCGGGACTCCCGCGGACCGGCGGCTGGCCCAGATGCGATTGCCGTGACAGAGCCGCCAATGGCCGCTGGGTGGCCGCCGCCCAGGGCGTTGATTACCGACGCCGCGCCCGCGGCAACGCCAAAGAGATTTCCATTGGGAGTATACCCCTCGGACCGGACGATTGCGAGAGATTGGATATTGCCCACCCCTGCGGTGAGTATGAGAATGGGTATCCCCAGGGCAACGATGGCCGCCAGGCTGAATTCTATCGCGGGCAGGGCAACCGGCGGCAACGACATCGAGTCACCGGCCCCAGGCAGCCCAACGGTTACTACCACGCCGAAGAACCCCGTCGCGGCTGCCGTGCCCACGGCTGCCAACTGGCTCCGGGTGATCAACAAGCCGATTGCATACCCGGCAACGACCGGGCCCGCAGCAGTGAGGTCGGTGACGGCAAACTCGGCAGTCTTGGATAGGAACGCGAGGATGCTTCCGGCAAATACAGCCATGGCAATGGGACTGGGTACCAAACGGGCGAAAGCGTCGGTGAGCCGGAGAGCAGACAAGGCGACGGCTGCCAGGCCAACCGCTAGATTGGCGCCCAGGATCTGCGGAAGCGTGAAGCCCTCGGCTGAGCCGGCCAAAAAAATCAACGCCGGAATGGAAAGGTTGATCGAAAGCGGTAGCCGGGTGACCAGGGCGAGGACCAGCGAGAACAGCCCCGTGGTCAGCCAGGTGATGAAGAACCAGCTACTCGCCTCGCTTCCGGTTAGTCCCAGCTGGGTCAGCACTCCGATTTGAATGGCCAGCCCGCCAAACAGGTAAACCAGGAACACCGATACACCTGCGGAGAGAACGTGGCGGCTGGATCTCAGGCTGAGGAATCCGACGATGGTGCTGGGTCTGGTTAGAGTTGATGTAGCCATTGAAACCACCCCTGTTGGCGACTCTTGGCGGCCAGATTATGGCGGGAATCCCAAGAAGACCGGCCCCTGTTTCTTAAAAGGGATCGGCTCGGGTCTTACGATCCAATCATGATGCTGTCGATCGACGCCTGCTCCGTGGGCCAGACGTGTTTCGAGTTCCGGCGCGCCACGCCGTGGGGCGGGGAGAAACTCCGCTGGAACGGCTGTAGCTCCACGGACACTGTCCAAAGGGTCTTCCCGACCCTTCCGAAGAGACCTGCCGCGTTTTGTCCGGCTCGCCCAACGGCTTGGGCCACCTGGTTCCACCCATTGTTCTCCGAGTACTGCTCTGCGGGGCGGACTGCTATCGTCGTGGTTGTCATGATCCACCTCCATGCGTTTGTCTTGTCCGCATGGTAGCCATCAAGGACAACGGCACACATCGTCAGATATGACCGTTTTCGGTGTGGGCAAAATTGGCTACTAACGGGGAACACAGGGAGAGAAATTACTAAAGGCCCAAGGAGGTCTCGGGAGGGGATGGGAATAAGTTACTAGGCGGGCTCTGGCGGGATTACCAGAGGGACGCTACGCCAGTCCGTGCCGCGTGGCATAGACGGCCGCCTCGGTGCGGTTGGAGGCGATCGTTTTATTGAGGATGCTGGTCACGTGGTTGGCTACCGTCCTGAGGCTGATGACCAGCTCTTCGGCTATCTCCTGGTTGGTCTTGCCCAGGGAGGCCAGGCGCAGCACCTCCACCTCCCGATGGGTCAGGCCGTCGGGGTAGGTCATGGTTGTATCTTGGGCAGCGGTGACCTGCAGGGTTTCATCTTCCACGCCAAGAAACCGGCGCACTTCCGACAGGCAAGCCTGCCACGCCGGCTCGCTCGCCAACAGCAAGTGGTTCAAGCTTTCCAGGGGCACCAGCCCCGCGTTCGGTATCAGGGCCCCTAGCTGCCGGCCCTGTTCGAAGGGGACCTGGCGGTCATGGCGGCCATGGACAACCAACGTCGGCACGGATACCTCCGACACCCGGTCCAGCACGTCTATATTGGCCGTAACCCATTGAATCCTGGCGGCGTTTTCCGGTGAAGTGGAGATCCTCTGTAGATCATTGAACCAACTCGCCTGTTCGGCGGTGGCCCCAGGCATGAACCGGGATGTGAACATTTGTCGGTAGGCGGGGTCGTCCCGGCCCCAACCGTGTTTGGTTAAGGTAATCCGGGCCTCGAACTCCTCGATGGGCTCCCCGCGCTTCAGTGAGCCCCTGGAGTACGCTCCGTACAGAATCAGCTTGCTGACCTTGCCCGGGTTTCGCTTCAGGTAGTCGATGGCTACCGCGCCTCCCTGGGAGATCCCCAACAAGACAAAGTCTTCCAGCTTCAGGGTGCTTACCACGGCCTCCAGGTCCCTGACCCAGGCGTCAAAGGATAAGTCCTCTACATTCCAGTCCGAGAGGCCGGAGCCGCGCTGGTCGAACCTGACAACGAAGTGGCTTTGAGCCAGCTCTTCCCACCAGTGGCTCCACACCGGACTCTGCCATTCAAATTCCAGGTGGGTCAGCCAGTTGGGGGCTTTGACCAGAGGTGGACCCTCGCCAACAGTCGCATAGCAGATGCGCACGCCGTCTGAAGCTGTACAGAAACCTAACTTCTGCTCCACGTAGAGGAACTCCCTGCCAAGCGATTCCAGTCAACGGGCGGAGTTTGAACGCGTGGTCCAGTCTATTGCCAAGGAGTCTACCAACGCTACGGAGGGCCGTCAACGATGGCCGTCCCCACCTTCCTCCACGGCATAGAGCCCTGTACCAAGGGGTGAAACTTCGACTCCAAGTAACCGGAGCGTTGGGGTTGCCGCCCCGTGGAGACGCTTCTGGGTCCGGTGCGAGATCATCCACGGCGAGGTGATCCTCAATGAGGCGTCGCGGGCCATCGCCCGGGGCAGGCGCAGGCGGAAGCTGGTGGAGGAGTGTCTGACCCGCCGGGGCCGCTTCGCCCACCTGTTCCAGGGCCAGGTGGACGAGAGCCGGGAGAAGTGGTGGCAACAGGGTTGGTTCCCTTTAGGCAGGGCGCCTAGTCGGCCGGAGCGGCTGCCTGGGGCGGAGTCATCCGGACTTCCGGGGGCAGTGAGTCTTCCCAGTTGGGAATCAGCAGGCGGTCGTTGGGCTCCATGGACAGCAGGACGCCGGCCCCCCCGAGGCTGGCCAACAACGAGACAACAATAGTGATGTCGTACGACCCGGATAACGCAAACAGGGCACCGCCGATCCAGCCACCCAGTGCCATACCCATGCCTGCGCCAGCCTGCTGCCAGCCGAAGGAGCGGCCCATCGGCCCGCGCCCGAAATATTGGCGGTTGATGATGGGAAACGCCGACCCCTCGCCTCCGTAGCCGATGCCGAAAACAACTGCGAACAGGTAAAATTGCCACAGTTCGTGGGTCCAGAACAGCATCAGCAACGGCAACCCTTGAGCGACGAACATGACGGCCATCGTCCGTTTTGCTCCCAGGTATTCGGCGGCCACCGGAGTCGTGAAGCGGGTTACCACGCTGACTGCCGCCAAGGTGCTGAAGAGTCCGGCGGCCGGCACCGCGTCTATCCCCTCCGCCATCGCGATGGGAATGATATAGACGATGACGATGGCGTGTCCCGTGCATCCCAGGAAGTGCACCGACACCAGCTTCCAGAAGGCGCTGGTGCCCTGCATGCTGAGCCGGAAAGCTTTGGACCGCAGCCTGTCGGCGACCGGGTCGCGCATTTTCGGGATCGGCTCGGTGGCCGGCGCGCCATAGGGTCGGCAGCCTATATCCGAAGGACGGCTCCGGAAGAATATCATCAGCGTCAGCATGATGCTGGCGCCGGCCACCCCGAGAATCCAGAAAGCCGCCTTCCATTCCACTGTCGCAATCAGGACGGAGACCAGGATCGCCAACACCGCCGGTCCCAAGCCGTGGGACGCCTGCAGCAGGCCGATGCCAATCCCCAAACGCTTTCGGAACCAGTAGGTGGCCGCGGTGAGTATCGGTACGTTGAAACAGGCCTGGGCTACCCCTAGGCAGATGCCGTAGGATACCCAGATGTGCCAAATGCGGGTGGCGGCGCCGGTGATCATCGCTCCAAAAAAGAAGAAGAGGATGCCCACCATGATGACTTTGCGGGAGCCGAAGCGGTCGGTGGCCATGCCGCTGATGGGAGCCAGCGAGGCGCCGACCAGGGAGGCTATGGAGTAGGCCAGCGTGACGGCCGCGGGGCTCCAGCCCATATTATCCTGAAGGGGGACCACCAGGACGCCAAAAGCCTGGCGGATGGAGCCGCCCGCCATATGCATCACCGCCGCGATGGCGATGATGATCCAGGCGTAGTGGATGCCCACCTTGAACCCGGTGGGCCGGGAGCCGCGCTTCTTTAGCATCAAATAACGAGCATCAAATAACGAAAAACCCCAGCCGGTCAATTCTGAACTCGCGGTCCTGGGTTGTCAACACGTATGGTTGGCCCACCGGCGGCACGGCAAGCGCCACCCCGGCCCCCGAAACTTGCCACCAGCCCAGCTTGGGCGTAGAGTAGGGGCGGTTTTCAGCCTCCACTCCTCGCCTATCTTCATCGGCCCGAAAGGCCAGGAGTGGGGATCATACGCCAGCAAGTCAAAAGGAGGTAGACATGCGCCTGGATCCGATCAACCTCTACGAGTACGAGGCCAGAGCCCAGCAGGTATTGCCTCACAACGCCTGGGATTTTATCGACGCCGGGGCCATGGACGAGGTCACCACCCGGCGGAACCGGACGGCCTTCGACGCCCTGAGCCTCCGGCCTCGCTTCCTTCGGGACGTGAGCAACCGGGACATCTCCACCACCGTCATGGGAGACAAGATCAGCTTGCCCGTGATGCTGGCTCCCTGCGGCTCCCACATGCTGGCCCATCCCGAGGGCGAGCTGGCCACGGCGCGGGGCGCCGGTATGTCCGACACCACCATGATTCTGAGCACTCCTTCCAACTACACCATCGAGGAAGTGGCCGAAGCCGCCAGCAACCCCCTGTGGTTCCAGCTTTACCACCGGGGCTTCGACCTTTCCGAAAACCTGGTGCACCGGGCCGAAGAAGCCGGATATACGGTCCTCTGCCTGACCGTCGACACTCCGGCGTCCAGCCCCAAGGAGCGGGACGTACGCAACCGGTTTGCCCGTGTCGGTGACGAGGCGAATTTTCGTGACCTGGGAGGCAGCGCGACCCGGCCGAGGGGAGCGGGACCAAACCGGTCAGGGTCTCTCCCGATGACCTGGAAAGAGCTGGAATGGCTGCGCTCGTTGAGTTCCATGCCCCTGGTGCTCAAGGGCATACGGACCGCCGAAGATGCCCACCTGGCCGTGGAGCACGGGGTCGACGGCATCTTCGTCTCCAACCACGGCGGCCGCCAGATGGACATGACCATGAGCGCCATCGAGACGCTGCCCGAGATCGTTGTCGCGGTGCAGGGGCGGGCCGAGGTCTACCTTGACTCGGGGGTGCGCCGGGGCAGCGATGTCATCAAAGCCCTGGCTCTGGGCGCCAAGGCCGTGGCCATCGGCCGGCCCTTCTACTGGGGCCTGGCGGTCGACGGCGCCGAAGGGGTCCACGGCGTGCTGGAGATTCTACGGGAAGAGATCGACCGGGCCATGGCTTTTTGCGGTCAGACCAACATCCGGGAGCTTGAGTCCGGCTTGGTCAACATTCCCCACGGCTGGGGAGCGGGAACGACCGCGCCGTAGCAGCCGGTGTTGCCCGGGCGGTAAGGCATCACCCGTGTGGGCGGTTCACGAACCGCCCCTACAAGATCCTAGATTGCTCCCCGGCGGTTATGGGCAGTCCATTCCAGGAGGCGCCGGGCTTGATTTTCGCCTCCGGCCTCCTAGCCGGTTGTGGTTGGATTGCCCGACAGGACACCCGAGAAGAAGTCCCCAACCAGCCGGTTGAATACGTCCGGCACCTCGAATTGGGGGACGTGGGCCGTCCCCGGCACCACTTCCAGCTTGGCGCCGAGTATCATGCCTTGCATCGCCCGAATCGCCTTTTCCGGAAAGATCACGTCCTCTTCCCCGACCATCAGCAGGGTGGGGACGGATAGCTTGGCCAGGTCGGCGGCCTGGAGGCCGGCCGGATTGTGGAAGGCCGACCTGATGTCCAGATTCAGCTCCGGGTTGATCCCGGAGATTTCCTCGTAGAGGAAGGTCAACTCCGGGCGTTGTTCGATGAAACGGGCCGACAAGGTCCGAGGCACGTCCCCGGCCGGCAGGTTTACCAGGTCCGTGATCGCCGCCAACACCGCCGGGTCTCCCACTCCGGCGGTGGTGTCCACCAGAATGAGGCCCAGGGTCCGCTCCGGGTGAGCCAGGGCGAAACCCAGACAGGTTATCCCGCCCATCGAATGGCCCACCAGGAAAGTGCGTGCTATCCCCAGGTGGTCCAGAAGCTGCCGCAGGTCTTCCACTCCGGCACTCAGCCCCGGGCCGCCCGCCCCTTGCACCGAGGCGCCCCACCCCCGTTGGTCGTAGGTGACGCACCGGTATTTCTTCGAGAGCACCGGCACCTGTTGCCACCAGGTCAGATGGTTGCCGGCGCGTTGATGGGCAAACACTATCGCCGGCCCCTCGCCGTGGGACTCGTAGTAAAGCTCAGTGCCATTGACCGGCGCTTTTGGCATGGGTGACCTCCTGCACGGGAAGCATATCGGCTCGGAGCCTATCCACAGCAAGCCGCAGTGGCTCGGCCGGTAGGCGCGATTCGCGAATCGCCCCGATGCCGCCGAAGGGCTCGCCGCCAACGGGGTAATACCCTTCGTCCCGAGCTTGCCGGAGGACGAGACATGGCCCGCGTCGGAGGGTTCGGATAGGCTCTCGGCCAGGTGCCCAGTCTATCAGCTAGCATTCGCTTTTCCCACCCATCCAGGTAGGATCGCCGGGAACCAGCCCCGTCCGGCCACCGGGCTTGACTCCCCCTGCTTTAGCCCGCCGTGGCCGGTTTGCCGGACAGAACAGCGGCGAAGAAGTCCCCGGCCAGCCGGTTGAACACCTCCGGCTGCTCGAAATGGGCCGAGTGGGCCGCCTCCGTCACCACTTCCAGCCTGGAGCCGGGAATCAGCTGGTGCACCGCTTGCATCGCCTTCACCGGGAAGATCACGTCTTCTTTCCCGACGATCAGCAGCGTGAGCACGGACAGCCTGGCGAGATCGGCGGCTTGAGGGCCGGCCGGGTCCCGGAAGGACGACAGCACCCCGTTGCTCCCACGCTCCGGGTTGAGTCCGCCGATCTCCTGGTAGAGGAAAGTCAGGTCGGGACGCCGCTCGATTGTGCTGGCCGAGAGCGCCCGGAGGGGGCCTTGGGGAGGAGGATTGGTCTCCTCCAGCGCCGCCAGCACCGTTGGGTCACCCACGCCCCCAGTGGTGTCGCCTAGGAGCAGGCCCAGGGTCCGTTCCGGGTAGGCCATGGCAAACCCGAGGCAGGTCAGCCCGCCCATGGACTGGGCCACCAGGAAGGCACGCTCTACACCCAGGTGATCCAGTAGCTGTTTCAGGTCTTCGACGAAGGCCTTGCGCTCGGGGCCGCCCGGCGCCTCCAGGGAAGCGCCCCAGCCCCGGTGGTCGAAGATGATGCACCGGTAGTTCTTGGAGAAGACCGGGACCTGCTGCCACCAACTCAGGTGGTTGCCGCCCCTGCCGTGGGCGAAGACAATCGCCGGTCCCTCGCCGTGGGACTCGTAGTAAAGCTCGATGCCGTTGATCGGCGCTTTGGGCATGGTGGACCTCCTAATAGGCTGTTCCGCGGCGACGCAATCACCGCGGAGTCGCTGAGCACGCGGAGAAAAAACCTTAGAATGACTATGTTATATCATTCCGCGGCCTCGGCGTCTCCGCGGCAGCGCTACTCAAATGGGACAAGAACCACGGACTAAAGCCGGTCCGCCCGCCAGCCCACCGGGAGAAGAGCCGTTAGACTCTAGCATTTTGGGCCACGACGGGTGAGAATTGTATTAGGCGGTGAAAACTGGCAAGAAGCACCTATCTAGGGCTAGCTAGGAGGCACTGTGATGGCAGAGTCAGCACTGCGGGAAAGCGCTAGAGAGGCAGAAGACTGGCCGGCAGACCTGGATGACTGGATAGCGAGGGAGTTGGCGGAGATCGTCCGGGAGGCTGAGCGGGTCTCTGAGCCGGAGGAGCCTGGGGTGGGCGTTTGGTCCTATCGGGTGCCTTTTCCGGGCGTCCGCTACTACTCAAACCGGGAGTGGCCGTCCTCCGTGAAGCCGGGCAGACGCAGGGGTGCGCCCCGTTAGATTAGCTGATTAGCACTCAGCACTGGCCCGGCCCCATGGCCGCCAGCTGATAGCCGGGGGCGGGGCCGGTTGGGGTGGCTCACACCGGCCACTGTTCCTGCCGGTAGGCCATCTCCCAGAACAGGTACTCGTAGCGGCTGCTGGTCAGGAAAGCCTCCCGCATGGCGTCCAGTTCCTGGGCTCCAGCCTCACGGGCCGCCGCGTCGACGAATCCACGCCAGGCGTCCACGCTGTCTTGAAGCAGGCCGGCGACGTAGAAATCCGTCCATTGGCTGTACAGCGGGTGCTCCGACGGTCCAACGGCGTTCTTGAGTTCATGGTAGGTCCAGGGGCAGGGCAGCAAGGCGGCGGCGGTTGGACCCAAGCCGTGGAGCGCCGCGGTCTTCAGCATGTGGTTGACATAAGCCACATTGGTGGGCGAGCGCCCGGCCCGGTAGATATCCTCCGGAGTTAACCCCGCCTGAACCAGCAGTTTGCGGTGGAGGGGACGCTCCACCGGGGTCAACACCCGGTGGGAAAGCTCTTCCAACGTTCGCGAGTCCGGCGCCTTGGCCAGCGCCAAGGCAACGGTCCGGGCAAACCCTTCCAGGTACAGGTAGTCCTGGGCCAGGTAGTAGCGGAACTTCTCCAGCGGCAGGGTGCCGTCCTTGATTTCCCAGAGGAACGGCTGGGCGAATATACGGCTCCAGATGGGTTCCGCCTCGGCACGCAACTGTTCGGTGAAACTCTCCATGTCCCCTTCGCCCCCGGCTTACCGGGCATTTGAATCTCGTGGCCCCGCGGTCAACGAGTCCCGCCTCTTCGGGGAGGACCCGCGGGGTATTTTATCGGCAGGCGGCCGCGGCGAGAGTGCGGCCGCCGGGGTGTGGCTACTGGGCTGACGGGAAATTGGGCGCGCGCCTTTCCTTGAGCGCCGCGTAGCCCTCCTTCACATCTTCACCGAGAAACCCCAGCATCTCCACGGCCAGCGAATAGTCAAAGGAGGTGTGGGCGGCAACCCGCAACCATTGGTTCAGGGCCCGCTTGGTAAATCGGAGAGCAGGCTGAGGACCGGCGGCCAGGTTGCGGGCCACCTCCATCGCTTTGGGCATCAGCTCATCGGGGGGCACCACCAAGCTGACCAGGCCCAGCTTTTCCGCCTCTATCCCGTCCAGGAATCCGCAGGTCAACAAATAGTACTTGACCTTGGCCATGCTCATGAGGAGGGGCCAGATCAGGGTGGCATGGTCTCCACCCGCCACCCCCAGCCGGATATGGCCGTCGGTGAACCGGGCCTTCTCCGACGCGATGGATATGTCGGCCAGGAGGGCCACGGCCAGTCCCGCACCCACCGCCACGCCGTTGATGGCTGAGACCACCGGTTTGTCCAGGTTCATCATGTTGTGGACGATGTCGCTGGCCTCCTGCATATTGCTGGCGACCACCTCTGAGTTGCCGATGGCCGCTTCGAGCATCTCAAAATCGCCTCCCGCGGAGAAGGCTCGTCCCGCGCCGGTGATCACAGCCACCCTTACGTCCGGGTCCTGGCCCAGGTCCACCCAGATGCGGCTCAACTCGTTGTGTAGTTGGAAGCCTGTGGCGTTCATCTTTTCGGGGCGGTTCATCGTCAAGAGCGCGATGCCGTCTTCGATCTCAATCAATAGGTCTTTGTACGAGCTGTAGTCTGCCATCGGTACCTCCGTGTTTTGGCCGGGGAGGTTCGCGAACCGCCCCCGCCCGTTTGGGCCCTCTATCGTCTTCGTGCCTGGGAAAGGGTAAGTGTCCCCACGGCCCCTAGATTGTAACACCGGCGGGCAAGGCGTCCGGGGGCGGCGGTTGGTGCCCGGCTTCACCCAGGCTGAGGTCCCAATGTCTGGGTAACCCGGTAGGAGGTTGACCCAATATCTACCGGGGCAGGGGGGTTCACCGTGGGCTCAGAGGATCAATCGGTCGGTATCAAGGCAAGCTGTTGTGAGGTGTGGTGGATCAACCTGACACCGGTACAAAAATGTGGCTCCACTCCCAGCTATGGGACCTGGAGATATTTGCCGGTTGGACTTCGCAGGTCATGGTCCAAACCGTGGCCCGGCGTGATGGTCTGAGAATGGGCCGCTATACCACATTTCCCGCCGACAGATTGTAAGTACCTCGGCGCGGCAGGCTTGACGAGGGCCACTGGCGGGGGAAAAGCCCTCGTCACTTGGCTCTGCCCCTTCTCGAACCTCAGTCCCTCCCAATAATTCACCAGGTTGTCTTGCGCCAGCGCACTGTTTCATAAATAGCCTTACCTAGGCGAAATTGTGCGATATTCTCTGTGCGCAATCGTCCCCGAGAGCATCGGGGACGGAACCCGGAGAAGGTTTGGCTGGATTCCGGCCCCGGATCCAGTCCGGGGCAGGCTCTTCGCCGGGATGACGGGCTGGCTATCAATCCATTTACGAGACACTGGACTAGCAGCGGGGGGGGCGTTTCCTTAGTCTCCGGCCCGTCCGGCAAGCCGGGCCGGCAAGAAGCGGCACAAGTTGAATTTGCGGCTCGGCTAGATCGCAATAAATCCCTCAACTTCTCTTTTCAATGGAGTTGGGGGATTCGTCCGGTTCGGCTTGGACCCGTCGGGCCCCGGTTGGCTCAGAGCAATGATTCAACCAGGTGTATGTCCCCGCAGGCGACGCCGGCTCCCTGATGGTGGTCTCGCACTGCCTGCTGGTCTGGCGCGTCGAGCAGACAATACACCATGCCATCTTGGTTGTAGTAGAGTTCCAACTGGGTGACCCCGAACTGGTCGGCCTTCTTTTCGGCGGTCTCTTTCCGTAGCCGGTCAACCATCTCCGGTGGAAGCTTCAGGTCAGCATGGACATCCATATACTTGGGCAACTTAGCTCCCTCCTCGCTATATCAAATAGGTAAAACGCATCAAGTATTGAGTATTATATATTAAGTCAATGTGCATGTCAACACAGCGGGCGATGGCGAAAGCTCACCAAGCTCTGTCCGCTCTGGTACACTGGTGCCATTCCACTCCGGAGGAGCCGCCATGACCCAGGCCAATACCGAGTTGATCCGCTATCTGGAACTGACCCCAAAGTCTCGGGCCCTCTGGCAGGAGGCGGCGGAATATCTCCCCGGCGGCGACAGCCGTCACTCGATATTTTGGGAACCCTATCCCATTTTCGTCGACTCCAGTTCTGGCTGCCACGTGGTGGATGCCGATGGGGTTGACCGGCTGGACTTCATCAATACCATGACCACCTTGATACTGGGCCACGGGCCCGAGCCGGTGGTCCAAGCGGTCCGGGAGCAACTGGACCGGGGCGTGGTTTACAACGCGCCCAGCGAGAACCAGATCCGGCTGGCCAAGCTCCTCTGCGAACGGATACCGAGCTTCGACCTGGTCCGGTTCACCAACTCCGGCACCGAGGCGACGATGAACACCCTGCGGGCCGCCCGGGCCTTCACAGGGAAGAGCCGCTTTGCCAAGGTAGAGGGTGGCTATCACGGCACCCACGATGCGGTGACCGTCAGCCTCCGGGTCGACCCCGAAAAAGCCGGGGACGCCTTGCGTCCGGCGGCATTGCCTAGCAGCGCCGGGCTTCCCGAAGGGGTGTTGGACCAGGTGGTAATCATTCCCTTCAATGAGACGGCGGTGGCGCTTCGGCTCCTGGAAGAGAACAAAGACCAACTGGCGGCGGTCATCGTGGAGCCGGTTATGGGCTCGGTGGGCATGGTTCCCGCCTCGTCCGAGTTCCTGGCCATGCTGAGGGAGTTTACCAGGGAACACGGCATAATCTTGATCTTCGACGAGGTCATCAGCTTTCGGGTGGCGCCCGGCGGCGGGCAGCAGTACTACGGCATTACCCCGGACATGACAGCGATGGGGAAGATCATCGGGGGTGGCTTCGCGGTGGGGGCCTTCGGAGGCCGCCGGGACATCATGGAGCTGTACGACCCCTCCAAAGGCGCCAAGGTGTCCCACGCCGGGACCTTCAACGCCAACCCCGTTACCATGCTGGCCGGGGCGGTGACGCTGGAGCAGCTCACCCCGGAGGTCTACCGCCGCCTGGCGGAGCTGACGGAGCGCTTGCGAAGTGGAATCAGCCAGGTCTGCGCCGATTTGGAGGTGCCGGTCCAGGTCACCGGCCTGGGTTCACTGTTTGGCATCCACTTCACCGAGGGCCCGGTCCGCGGCTACCGGGACGTGGCGGCCGAGGATGCGCGGCTCCGAGGGCAGGTGTTCCTGGGCCTGCTGAACGAGGGTATCCTGACCGCGTCCAACCTGGTGGGCGCCCTCTCCACGGTTATCACCGAGGCCGAAGTGGACATCTTCGTGGCGGCGTTCAAGCGTGTGCTGGCGCGCCAGCGGTGAACGCGGCGGGGCCGCCGCGAAAACTGCCCGTCGCGCCGTCGCCCAATCAGGCCCTTATACCACAGACCCCGCGTAGTGGATGGGAGTGGCGACACTCCGCCCGATCTCTCCGTCGAACCAGTCCTTCACCGTCTCCCGCCACTTGGTGTAGTGGGGCGCTGCCCGGTGGGCGTCGACGGCCGCCTGGTCCTTGTATACCTCATACAGGTGGATCCGGTTGGGGTCCTCGTTGTCCTGCAAAACGTCAAAGCGAAGGCATCCGGGCTCATCGTTGTTGGAGCCGTGGGCGTCGCCCATCATGGACGCCATGAAGGCTTCCTTGTGGCCTTTCTTGATCTTGATGGATACGATCAGCGCAATCATGTTTTCTCCTCGGTACCTAGATGATGTGGCAGACGCGCTTGCACCCGCGCGGCCGTTTGGCGAGAGCGCTTCGCCCCTCGTCAAGCCAGCGCCATTATAGTCGGGGCGGCGGCCGGGCACAAGACGGTTCGGGCCGGGACGACGAAGGGCGTCCCACGGCCCCCGGTGACCGTCGGAAACCGACCGTGGGCGGCCCATGGCTCCCGGCTCGGGTGACGCCCGGGGTTGGACGCTGTAGAATGGCTGCACCAGCCGAGGGGAGGTCTTCCATGGCGGATATTCCAGTGGTCTACACCCTGACCGTTTGCCCCGCCTGCGACTCCTTGCGCGACGCCTGGTGCCGGCAAGGCATCGCCTACGAGGAGCGGCGCGTCGACCAGAGCCAGGAGACGCTGGACGCGGCGCTGGAGTACGGGGATACGGTACCCATCATTATTCACCCCGACGGTCGGGTGGAGATCGGTTTCGAAGGGAAAACCGGTTGAGAGATCGGCTGATGGGCTGGAAGCCCGTCGAGTTCAGCCGGAATCATTGCGGGGCTTATCTTGACCATCGGTTCCTTTCCCCGAGCTTGGCTGCCCGTTTTCCCTGTCCCGGTGATTCCCCGTGGCAGTCCGGATCTTGGAGCGAGATTGGCGGAATAATCGGCGAGCGATCGGCTTGCCGAGCGAAGGAGCGAGAGATGGCGCGTGAAACCAGTGTCGTGACGCCTCAACGGTTCTCGGAAGGGTTCGCCTATGATGCGTACCTGGCCCATATAGAAGTGAACAAGGCCCGGTTCGATGGATTCTACGACGGGTGCCGGATACAACCGGAAAATGCCGCCACGTTCCGGGAGTTGGCGGATCGCCCCAACGGACCGGCCAAGATGCTGGTCCTGGGCGAAGACTGGTGCGGCGACGTGGTTCGGGGTCTGCCGGTGCTGGCCCGGGTGGCGGAGGCCGGCGGCATGGAGCTGCGCATATTCCCCCGAGACCTGAACCGCGACATCATGAATGAGTTCCTGAACCGGGGCGAGTTCATGTCCATTCCGGTGGCGGTATTCTACACCCGGGACCACCGGTACATCTGTCATTGGATCGAGCGTCCGGCGATGGCCAGCCGGGAGACCGGGGAGATTGAGGCGGCGATTCGCGCCGAGAACCCGGAGATCAACGATCAAGAGTTCAGCCGGGAGCGGCGGGCCCGCACGTCGGCCCGCGCCGGCAATTGGATCGAAGCCACCGTCGAGGAGTTGAGAGAGTTACTGGCCGGAAGCGTGAGCTAGCCGGCGTCCCAGACCCGGACCGCCTAATCCGATCCCAGTCTCGGCCCCGGCGGTTTTCCCAAGAACAGGAACAGAACGGAGCCCAAGAAGCTTACGACCGCCACGGTGACGAAGGGCGTCGCATAGCTCCCGGTGTAGTCGAACATGTAGCCGGCGAACAGCGGGGCGGCGACCAGGAACAGGTTCATCGGCAGCATGGAGATACCGGTAATGCTGGCGAAAGCCCGGCGGCCGAAGTAGACGCCGCGGATCGCGGTGGTCAGGGGTATCCGGCCTCCGAAGCCGATGCCCATGAGCAACGCGAAGACGAAGGCGATATAGGTGCTTTCGTTCAGGAACAAAATGGCGATCGCCACCGACTGGATCGCGGAGAACCCGAATAGCGCCAGACGTATGGGCACTCGGTCGCCCACGTACCCGCCCACGAGGGTGAACACGGCGCCGACGGCGGTGTACGTCGAAACCACCCAGCCGACCATCTGCAACGAGAACCCCCGATCTCCCAGCATTAGTCCCAGGTGCACCGCCACGGTCACAATGACGGTGGTGGAGCAAGCGTGGCCAATGGTAATCAGCCAGAAAGCCCGCGTTCTCACGGCTTGCTGCCAGGTAAAGTCCTGTTCCTCGCTGCTTCGCGGAGGAGCTTCTGCCTGTTGGGTCGCCACCGGAGGGCGCTTCGAGCTATCTCCGTCGGGAAGCTGACCGTACTCCTCGGGCCGGTTTCGCACGAGGTGGGAGATGGGAAAGGCCAGGGCCATCAAGAAGAAACCTATGCCCTGGGCAGTGGCCCGCCAGCCGAACCGGTCCGGTTCCCCCGGCTCGATGCTGCCGATGGCCCAGGCCATGGCCGGTATCAGGAACACCCCGCCGAGGGAGAACCCCTCCATGGCCAGGGCCATTGCCGTTGCCCGCCGCCGGATGAACCAGCTATTGAGCGCCGTCATCATCGGGAGCCAGGTGCCCAGCCCCACGCCCAGGCTCATGACAAGGAAGGACAGGTACAGGTGCCAGATCTGCTGAATGTTGCCCAGGAAGACGAAGCCGCTTCCCAGGATTACCAGGCCGATCAGCACCATGCGCCGGGGCCCCAGGCGCTCGATCAAGAACCCTTCCAGCGGACCCAGCAGACCACCCTCGGCCCTGGCCAAGGCGAAGGCCCAGGACATCTGGCCCCGGCCCCACCCAAAATGGGCCTCCAGGACCGGGTTCCAGACCGTGGTGCCCTGGAAGAAAGGCACGTTGCCCAGGGCCATAACGGCGGCGGCGACTCCGGCCAGCCACCAGCCGTAGAAGATTCTGCGGGGGCGATCTATTGCGAGGCGGTTCAAACGAAGTCCTTCATCAGTGGGTCATGCTCCGGTTTGCCCACGAGCGCGACCCCTCACCCCGGCGGCTCTCCTATCGGAGGAAAAGGCCGGTGCCAAGGCTCGGTTAACAATCTCATCGGCGAGTTGCCGGCGGCAACTCGCGGGGATAGCAGGGGTTTGCGGTCCGCTGCTACGAATACGCTATGAGAGGTCTACACGGCATATACTACTACAATCGGAGGCATTCATGGAGGCGAGCCGGCTCACTGGGGGGAGCGTCTGGGGGACCCTTGCTTCCAAGAAAGGGTCCCCCAGAAACCCCTCCTAAAGAACCGTAGCGCACGCGGGCATCCAACGGCGGTTGACACGCTTTCTTGGCCTGGATAACATGCCCCTTGCCGGGGTTGCCTTCTATCTGGCTGGGGGGAGAAGCGATGTTCCATTCCATCACCGTTGATGTAAACGGTGTCAGCTACACTCATGCCGTGGAGCCGCGGCTTCTCCTGGTCCACTTCCTTCGGGATGTGCTGGGGCTCACCGGCACCCACGTGGGCTGCGAAACCAGCCAGTGCGGGGCCTGCACTGTCCTGGTTGATGGGCTTGCGGTCAAGTCCTGCACCGTCCTCGCGGTCCAGGCCGACGGCTCCAGCGTCACCACCATCGAGGGATTGGCCGGAGATGGGGAGTTGCAACCATTGCAGCAGGGGTTCTGGGAGGAACACGGCCTTCAGTGCGGTTTCTGCACGCCGGGCATGATAATGACCCTCTACCAGGCCCTGGAGCGAGATCCGGCCATCTCGGACGACGAGATCCGGCGCAGCATCGCCGGCAACATCTGCCGGTGCACCGGTTACTACAACATCGTGAAGGCGGCCCGAAACGCCGCCGCCAAGATGCAAGAGAGCCGGACCTAGATGAGTAAGAGCCAGATATGATACCCGCCGCCTTCGAATACCACGCTCCTTCAACCCTGGGAGAAGCACTGGCCATCCTCCGGAGGCACCCCGGTGATGCCAGGGTGCTGGCGGGCGGCCACAGTCTGCTGCCGATGATGAAGCTGAGGCTCGCCCAGCCTTCCCACGTGGTGGACCTGGGCCGGATCGGAGATCTGGATTACATAACGGAGCGGGACGAGGGTCTCGCGATCGGTCCCGTGACCACCTGCTACACGCTAGAGGCATCAGAGCTGGTAAGAGAATTGGCGCCGCTGCTGGCGGAAACGGCGGCTCAAGTGGCGGATTTGCAGGTCAGGAACAAGGGGAGCATCGGCGGCTCCATCGCCCACGCCGACCCCGCCGCCGACCTTCCAGCGGCCATGCTGGCCCTGGAGGCCCGAATCAGGACCTCCGGGGGCGGAAGAGCCCGCAGCCTGCCCGCCAGCCGTTTTTTCGTTGACCTCTTTACCACCGCGCTACGAGAAACAGAGATCATTACCGAGGTCTTCGTCCCCCAGCTTCCTGCGCAAACCGGGGTTTCCTACCAGAAGTTTGCCAACAAAGCGTCCCGGTTCGCCGTGGTTGGGGTTGCGGCTCTAGTAACCCTTGATGAACGGGGGCTTTGCCGGAGGGTCCGGATCGGCGTAACCGGCGCCGGTCCCAAGGCAGTACGGGGCCGGGCGTTGGAACGCTACTTGACGGGCAAAGCGCCTACGGCGCGGAACCTGAGTCAGGCGGCGCGGCGGGCGGCTGCCGGCATCGAGTTTCTGGGTGACCAGCACGGCTCGGAGGAGTATCGGGAGCATCTCACCCACGTGCTGGCCGGCCGGGCGCTGGAGGAGGCGGCCGGCCGGGCTGCCGCCTAAGCCTATCGTTTCGTAAACGGCTTGATATCCGGTCCGTCATCCCGGCGAAGGCCGGGAGCGTCCCCGCTGCCCGTTTACGCCCCAGCCTTCTGGGGTGTCGCCTCCCGGATGCGCTTGGCCGATTCCTGAAGGGATTTCAAGACGATGATGGGCGGCGCCGGCGCCACGGACGTGTAGCTGACCCCCATCTGTATCAGATCTTGGGGCGTCAGGTAGAGGGCTGAATGGTACACCGGGATGTACAACTTCGCCTTGCCGACCTTCTTGACCCTGGCGGCCATGTCCTCGACGGCCTGCCGCAGCCTGGGGTCACCGGGATCGGTAAATCCCAGCGCCGACGAAATGTCCGTGGGGCCCAGGGCGATAAGGTCGACGCCCTCAACGCCGGCGATGGCTTCGATCTCGTCGAAACCCTGCTGATCCTCGGTCATCACGACCAACAGTATCTCATCGTTGGAGGTCCGCATGTGGTCCTTCCACGGCACCGAGCCATAGCCGGCGGCTCTGGTGCTGCCCGCTCCTCCCCGGTCTCCCACCGGAGGGTAGCGGACCGCCTGAACGGCCCGCTTGGCGCCTTCGACCCCCGCGACGTGGGGAATCTGGATGCCCTGAGCGCCCATCTCCAGGATCCGCAGGATAAGCTTGGCGTCGTTGTCGGGCACCCGAACGACCGAGGTAATTCCCGCCAGGTCCGCCACCCGTATCATTTCCGCCACCAGCTGCAGATCGAAACTGCTGTGCTCCATGTCGATGAACGCGGCATCGAACCCCGCCAGCGCGATGATCTCCACCACCGCGGGATCGGAAAATCCGATGTGGCTGGCTATGGCCAGCCCCCCCTCACGTATTACCCTCTTGACCCGGTTCTCTCGCATACTAACCTTCCCCCTTGATTCTTCAAGTCCTGACGCGGGACCGACCCGACAATACTAATAGAGGCCCCTGTTGGTCCTTCGACAAGCTCAGGACGAACGGATTTCTCCCCGATCGCATGAATATGTCCCCATTTGTCCGAGTAATTCCTCGTTCGTGCGGATATTTCCCGTTCGTGGTGAGCTTGTCGAACCACGGCAACTGGTTGTCGGACAATCCTTTAATGGTTCCGCGCAACAAATCTGACGAGGGCCATCACCCTCAAGCCGGCGCTCGACCATGGACTCGCCGAACCCGACGAAGATTGACATTCGCCGATTCGGCTTTCGCACCGCGCCGGCCGGGCCGCTGTAGCGACGGACGGCGCGCCGGCGTGCCGCTAACCGGAGTCGGGCCGTTTGCCCAGGGTCACGTCAAGCTGCTCCCGCTGGTCCCCGTCACGGATGATGTCCAGGACCACTTTGTCACCGGGCCGGGTGTTGCCGGTCAAGAAGGCGATCAGGTCACTCATCAGCGGGAGGGCGGTGCCTTCTATTGCCACGATAATGTCCCCGCCCACCGGATACGGCACGCCTTCGATGGAGACCGTGGAGTCGCTACCGTTCAGGCCGGCCCGTTCTGCCGGGCTGTCGTCGGCGACCTGAATCACCAGAACGCCCCCGGTCTCTCGGGGCAGGTCCATCCGCTCGGCCACCTCGGGACGAAGAGTGATTCCGGTGATGCCCAGCCAGGAATATTCGTAGCTACCATCCTCGATGAGCGCTGGGATAACCTGTTTAGCCGCGTTGATGGGAACGGAAAGCCCGATGCCGGCACTGACGCCGCTGCGGCTGATGATCTGGGTGGTTACCGCGATCACCCGGCCCTTGCGGTCGAGCAACGGTCCCCCCGAGTTACCCGGGTTAATGGGGGCATCGGTCTGGACCACCTCGGGGGTTGTAAAAGAGCTGCTGCCGCTGCGGATGGTGCGTCCCAGGGCGCTGATGATGCCGGAGGTCATGGTGAACTCTTGGCCGAAGGGATTGCCGATGGCCACCGCCATCTGGCCGACCCGGAGGGCATCGCTGTCGCCCAGGGTCACCGGGCGGGCGTCGTCTTTCGATTCATCCAATTCCAGTACCGCCAGGTCGGAGTCGGGGTCGGTGCCCAAGACCCGGGCCTCAATCTCCGTGCGGTCGGCGAAGATCACCGTTACCCGGTCGGCATCCTGGATAACGTGATTGTTGGTCACGATGTGGCCTTCTTCATCCCATACAAACCCGGACCCTTCGCCACGTTCGAAGAAATCTTCCGGGAGATCGGGGAAGCGAAAGCCCGGGACATCCGGGAGCCCGCGGGAGTCCGGACTTCCGTCGACGCGCTGCCTCACCGTAATACGGACTATCGAGGGGAGCACGTTTTCATAGATGCGGACCATCACCTCTTCTTGGGCCGCCACGATTGCGTCCGCGTCCAACGACTCGATGGACAGTGGGCCGAGGGTGTCCGGCGAACTAGTGGAAGAAATATCGGCTAAGACGGCATCTGCCACCGGCGTTGCCGTCCCGGACCCGCCGCAGGAGGCCAGGATCAGGCTGAGGACGACGACCGCCACGACAACCGGCCAGTGTCTTATCGGGGCCGAGCCGGTGAATTTTCGTTTTCCCATTACTGCTCCCCATGGGAATCCTTGCAACAACAACCTACGCTAACTCACATTCAAACGGATTTCGCGGGCGGCCAATCGCGGCCGATGACCGCCGGACGGGCTCTGGCGAGGTCCCGCTTACCACAAAGATAGCAGAAGGCCTAGAGCCGGCGCTTCTTGCCGGTCTTCTCCTCGAACAGCTTCCAGGTGCGGTCGTTGAATGGGTAGTACTTCCCCGGTGAGCACCGCTCTATCTCCAACTGGGCCTTGACCACCTCCTCGACCTCTTCCCGCTCCCGGGCGATTTCAATGACCTGGTCCACCATCGAGCGAGGCACCACCACCGCACCGTCGTCGTCGCCCACCACGGCGTCGCCGGGGCGCACCAGCACACCTCCGCACTGGATGGCGTCGTTCACCTGCCAGGGCCAGAACTCGGCGGGTCCCTGCTTGGCGGTGGTGGCCGCCGAGTAGACGGGGAAACCGTACTCCTTGAGAGCCACGCTGTCCCGCACCGCGCCGTCGGACACCAGGCCCCCGACCTCCCGCTGCATCAGCCGCATGAACTTGATGTCGCCGCCAATGGAGCTGTATTGCCAGCCCATGGCATCGATCACCACCACCTCGTCCGGCCCGCACAGCTCGAAGGCGACGTATTCCGCGGACAGTTCCCCCTTGGGTTTGTCTTCGGCCAGGTCCGGACGGTGGGGGACGAACCGGAGGGTCACGGCCCGCCCGGCCATTTGTTGGCCCAGTTGCAAAGGCTTTGCTCCGTGGATGAAGCTCATCGGCCAGCCCTTGACCCACAGCGCGTCGATCAGGGTCTGGGTTGGAATCCGGCCAAGGGATTTCAGCGTTTCGGGTGTGATGGGGGGCAAGCTGGTCATCGGGGCTCCTCGTGCCTGGAATGCTGCTGCCGGGATAATTATATTGGGTTGCCCCCGCTTGTACAATGGGGCGTCCCCGGCAACCAGGGGCGCCCTTCATTGCCTGACTGCAGCATCGATTCTGGGCTGCGGGCACCGTACTGAACCACCGGCCGCAGTGGTTCGACAGGCTCACCACGAACGGGGAGAAGCCGCACTAGAACGGGATAGGCCCACTGGAACGGGAAAAGCTGCGCTGAAACGAAAAAAGCCGCCCTAAAGCCGCCCTAATGGAGAAAAGCCGTTCGTCCTGAGCTTGTCGAAGGACCTAAGTGGCCTTCATTGGAGTTGCCGGATCCGCTCAGAATCCCCGGTTCCCTGGTCCATCTTCCCGGAAGCGACGCGTATGACCCCGTCTCCCGCTGCCGGGCGCCCGTGGACCAGGGCCCCTCATTTCCGGTTCTGGTGACCGTTAACCGGTGGCCGCCGGGCCGCCTAAAGGAGCTGGTCGCCGATGATGCTCTGCTCTTCCAGGCGCCGAATCTCATCGTCGCTCATCCCGAGCAGGTGGCCGTACACGAACGCGTTGTGCTCACCCAGGCCGTTGGCTGGCCGGTACGCAGGCTGGGGCGATTTGCCGAGCTTCCAGAGATAGCCGGGGTAACTGTACTCGCCGATGGTTGGATGCCCCGCCCGTTGGAAGAAACCCCTGGCCCCCAGGTGGGGGTCGGCGTACAGGTCCTCGTCGTTCAGCACCGCCTGAGCGGGCACTCCTACCCTCTGCAACAGCTCCATGATCTCTTTCTTGTTCAGCCCCTGGGTCCACTCCTGGATCAAGGCATCCAGCCGGTCCTGATTCTCGTGCCGGTCCAGCGAGCCGGCGAAATCCGCCTCCCCGGCCCACTCCGGGTCGCCCATCGCCCCGCGGAGGGCCCCCCATTCCTGGTCGGACGACACGGTGATAACCACCCAGTTATCTTCTCCCCGGCAGCGGTAGCAACCGTGGGGCGCCATATAATGGTCCCGGTTGCCAATGGGCCCCGGTTGCCGGCCGTTCATCACGTAGTCCATCAGCGGCCGGCCCAGGTGGGGCAAGAAGCCCTCCACCTGGGAGATGTCGATCCACTGTCCTTCACCGGTCCGGTTCCGGTGGTGGATGGCAACCAGGACCGCGAAAGACAGGGTGATTGCTCCGATGGCGTCGCAATGGTTCACCACCGGTGTCATGCTGGGGTCGTTGTCGGGGTAGCCCCTGAGGGCGTAGTGGCCGCTGAACCCGTCCAGGCCGCTTCCCAGGCTCACGTAGCCCTGGTACGGTCCTTGCACCCCCCAGCCGGGCATGGATGCCATGATGAGGTCCGGCTTGATTTCCTTCATCGCCTCGTAGTGGATTCCTAGCTTTTCCGCTGTTCCCGCCGAGAAGGCCTCGACGAGGACATCGGCCAGCTCCGCCAGGCGTTTGAACGTCTTCAGTCCCGCCGGATGGGTCAGGTTGAGGGTGACGCCGTACTTGTTGCGGTTCGCCATGTTGTGGGTGGCCGAGCGCTCCCAAGGACGAGGAGCCCACGGGTCGTTGTTGGTGTAGCCCTTGGCCATGGCGGAGCCGGGCCGCCTGGTGTGGGCGGTGCGGGGGAACGACTCGACCTTGATTACCGTGGCGCCCAGGTCCCCCAGAAGTGAAGCGCCCATGGGGCCGGCCCACACCTCGGCAACGTCAATGACCGTTATTCCTTCCAACGGCAGCTTCATTTTGGATCACGTCCTGGATCACGCCCTAGTGTACTATCTCGTAGATAGCTGTACATCGGCGAAATCTTGCGACCTTCCCCCTCCCCCCACGCTCGTCTTTCCGGCGAGGGCCGGAATCCAGAAAAGTGTTGGCTGGGTCCCGGCCCTCGCCGGGAATACGGACGAACATCAAGCCATTTACGAGATACTGGACTGGATAACGTCCGATAACCTGCCGCCCTTTCGAGCGAAGGCCCTAAATCACTCCGGCGGACCGGAGCTGGACCAAGTCTTGCGGAGAGTAACCCAATGTGTCGCGGTAGACCTCAACATTGTGCTCTCCCAACATTGGTGCGGCGCTCCGCATCTCCGGAGGTGTCTTCGTCATCTTGAAAGCGGGCCCGGTTTGGGTTAGCCTGCCGGCCTGGGGATGTTCCACCTCCACGAAGTACTGCCGCTCCGTTAGCTGCGGGTCGCTCAGCAGCTCATCAGGGCCCAGAAGCGGCGCGCAAAGCACCCCGGCATCCTGGCAGATCCGAAAGAGTTCTCGCTTGGTGAGGGTCATGGTCCAGCCCAGAAGGACCTCCTCGAACTCCCCCTGGTGCTCGGACCGCGCGTCCGGGGTGGCGAACCTCGGGTCTTCCAAGATGTCGGGGCGGCCCATGGCCCTGCAGAGGCGGCCAAAAAACATGCTGGTGCCAATCCCGAACGCAACGTAGCCGTCTTCGCAGGGGTAGGCCCCCTGGGGATATCCGCCGGGCCAGTTGCCCCTCTCCGACTTGATCCCGGAGTAGGCGTAAAAGAGGGGCCGGTTGTCCACGTTGCCCACCAGGGTTTCCATGGCGGACACATCCACCTGCTGGCCGACGCCCGAGGCCCGGCTGGCCAGGAAGGCCCCCATGGTCGAGATGGCGGCGGTGGCCCCGGCCTGATACCATGCCGAGTCCGGCGCATACCGCAGGGGCTCCCGATCCGCCTGGCCGTGAATGTGCATCCTCCCGCTCATGGCGAAGACGCCTATCTCCGTCGCCAGGTGGTCCCGGTACGGGCCGGTGAGCCCAAAAGGAGTGATGGAGGTCATCACCAGCCGAGGATTCACCGCCTCCAGGTCCTGGTAGCCAAGGCCCAGCGACGGCAAAAAGGAGGGGTGGAAATTCTCCACCAGGATGTCGGCCTCGCGGACCAGTTCCTTGAGTAGACCGGCCCCATCGCGGCACTGGAGGTTGAGGGTGATACCCTTCTTGTTCGCGTTCAAGTGCAGGAAGAGGCCGCTTTTCTCCCGGTGGGGAACGTCTGCGGGGAAGGGGCCCGCCCGCCGGGCCGGGTCCCCCTCGCCTGGGGGTTCTACCTTGATGACTTCGGCCCCATAATCGGCCAACAGCTTGGCGCAGTACGGGGCGGAGACCTGGGTGCCCAATTCCAGGACCTTGATGTCGTCTAACGCACCTTGATTCATAGTGCCCCTTCGTCCGGTCCACGGGGTTAGCGCCGTTGCCCGGTAGTCCGCTTAGAGGGTTTGATAGGGCTGAACAAGCTCCCTTAGAGCCCCATTTGGTCTCCCAGCCGGTCCAGGTGAAAGTCCGTGTCGCCCAGGTTTGCCTCGGCCAGCTTGGACCTTTGGGTGTATAGCTGCATATCGTGGTCCAGAGTGAAGGCGATCCCGGCGAAGATGGTGTGCCCGGCGGTTACGGCCAGGCGGCTGAGGGCCCCGGCGGCGGCTTTGGCCATGGCGATGTCCTCGGGGCAAGGAAACCCCTGCGCCACCTTCGACGCCGCCCGGTGAGTCACCAGTTGGGCGCCGTCCACCGCCAACTTCAGGTCGGCGCATCGGTGTTGCACCGCCTGGAAGGCACCGATGGGACGGCCGAACTGGACCCGGTTTTTCGAATACTCCACCACCATCTCCAGGATTTTCTGAGCGCGGCCCACCATCTCGGCGCATTGGACCACCGTGGCCCACTCCCGGGCTGACGCCAGGGGGGACTCTCCCCGGCCCGCCTGGCCCAGGACGCGATCTCCGGGCACCCTAACGTCTTGGAACAGTACTTCGTGCTGCTTGTAACCGGCCACCGACTCCATGAGGTTGACCGTCACCCCGGGGCTCCCGGTGTCCACCAGAAGCAGGGTGACTCCGGGTGCTCGGGAGTCCTCCGTCGCACGGCCGTCTCCGTTGGAGCTTGCGGCGCAGAGCACGTAGTTGGCCACGTGGGCGTAGGGAACGAAGAGCAGAGCGCCATTGAGCAGGTAGCCGCCATCGGCGGCGGCGAGGCCCAGGCCGCCCTCGCCGGGGCCGGTCTCCGGCTCGGGCAAGGGGGCCGTAACGATTGTCTCGCCACGGGCCGTTCCTGTAAGCAGGCCTGCCTTCTGGTTTTCGCTGCCGGCACGCACCAGGGCCTGGCCGGATAGCACGGCGGAGGGCAGCAGGGGACCGGGCAGCAAGGCCCGCCCCATCTCCTCGAAGAGAACCACCTGGTCGATCAGGCTTGCGCCCTCGCCGCCGTACTCCGGAGGGAAAGCCTGCCCCAGCCACCCCAGGTGCGCCATCTTCTTCCACAGCTCCGGTGAATACCCCTGCTCGCTGTACTCCAGCTCCCTGACCAGGGAGGTGGGACACTCAGCTTCCAGGAACTCCCGGGCCGTCCGCTTTAGAATTTCCTGCTGCTCGCTCAGCCCCAAGTCCATGTTTTTGCTCCGAAAATAGGGCCCTCACCCCCAACCCCTCCCCCAGCGGGAGAAGGATGGACGAGAGCCGTGATGCTGGTTTTCGTGGCCCGCATCGGCGGATGCCGGTGGAGGCGGCCAGACCCTTCGAAACCGAAGGCTGGGCTAGCGAGGCATCTCGAGGCCTCGCTGGGCGATGATGTTCCGGTGGACCTCGTTGGTGCCGGCCCCGTGGAGGTGCATGCTTTCCCGGTGAATGCCCTCGATGGTCCCCCGCAGGGGCGCCCACTTCGACTCGTGGCGCAGCGTGGCGTAGGGGCCGAGGATTTGCATGGCCGCTTGGGCGAAGCGCAGCCGCTCCTCGCTCCCGTGAAGGAAGGCCACGGAGGCATCGGCGTTGGGGATGATCCCGCTGCTCTGCATCCAGGCGACCTTCCAGCACAGCAGCCCCCAGATGTCCATGCCCAGCCTGAGTTCGGCCAGCTTGTGCTTGACCACGGGGTTGGCCGCTAGAAGTTTTCCGCTGAGGCGAGTCTCCCGGCAAAACTCCACGAAATCGTCGAAGGCCCGCCGGGTCCGGCCGTAGCGCTCCAGCCCGGACCTCTCGTAGTCCAGGCTCGTCATGGCGTGGTACCACCCCCGGTTCTCCTCACCGAGCAACGCCGTGGCCGGGAGCCGCGCGTCGTCGAAGAAGGTCTGGGCGGCAACGGCGCCGTTGATGTAAGGGAAGGGACGCCGGGATATGCCCGGGGTTTCCAGGTCGGCGATGAACACGCTGATGCCCCGGTGCTTCGAGGCTTGGGGGTCGGTCCTGGCCAGCAGGTACATGTAGTTGGCCTGAAAGGCGTGGCTGGTGAACATCTTGGAGCCGTTGAGCACCCACTCGTCGCCGTCTCGCACCGCCCGTAGCTGCAGCGAGGCCAGGTCGGAGCCGACGTTGGGTTCGCTGAAGCCCTGGCAGTATTCGGCTTCGCCTCGGGCGATGGGGCCCAGAAACTGCTCCTTCTGCTCCGGGGTGCCGAACACCATCAATGAGGGGCCCACCAGGCCCAGGCCGATGGACCCGCTGCGGGGCGCCATCCGGTAGCCCATTTCCTCGTTGACGATTCCCTGCTCGATGGGACCCCGGCCTCCGCCGCCGTGTTCCTCCGGCCAACCGATGGCGAGCCACCGGCGGGACGCCAGCTTCAAAGCCAGGGCATGGGCTCGCCGGTGCTGCTCCTCGGTCTCGACGCCGAAGACCTCCTGGTCTTCCGGGGGGACTTCCCGTTCCAGGAAGGAGCGGACCTCATTACGAAAGTCTCTCTGCTCTTCGGTAAATTCAAAATCCATTTTCCAAGTCCTTTCGGGGCTCTCCTCAAATTCATCCTGAAGAATGTCACCCCGAGTGAAGCGAGTGGCCGAGGTGCTGTGTCCATGATTCCACGAAGAAACCCGCGCCAGATTCCTCGTCGCTCCCCGGAACGACCGCTTTGAGCCGAATCCGTCCTATTGGCGACCTATTGTGGAGCGCAGGACCGGATGACGTGCATCGCCTGTCCCTTGGGGTCCGGTCCCGACGCCCTGGGGGATATTATCGGCAGGGTGATGCCCGCGTCCCGGTATTCCCGCAGCCTCTGCCGGTACTCTTCGGGGGTGCCCAGCAGCGCCATCTTGTCGAGAAGGCCGGCGGGTACCAGCCGCTTGGCCTTCTCGCGGTCCCCAGCATGCCAGGCCCGCCGGACCGCCTCCATCTCGTCCATGAACCCGGCGTCGGCCATCAGTTTTCGGTACCGGGGAAACTTGGCGGCGTAGAGGGCCGTATTGTGGCGTAGCGAGTCTCGGGCCTGGTCCTTGTCGGTGTCGATGGCGCAACGGATCAAGGTGGCCACGTCCACATCTTTAGGGTCCTTGCCCGCCCGCTCGGCGCCTATGGCCACGTGGCGGACGGCGGTCCGGGCGTTCTCCAGCGTGCACCAGGTCAGCAGGGCGCCCTGGGCAATCTCGCCGCACACCTCCAGCATCTTGGGGAACACTGCCGACACGTATATGGGAATCTCCCTCCGGTGTGGTTGAAAGGTCAGGTCGAAGTGTTCGATGTTGTACACGCTGCCCTGCAGGGAGACCTCACCCTGGTGCAGCAGGTCCCGAACCACCCGGACGCAGTCCCGCAAACGGGGCACCGCCTGGGAGAACACCAGGCCGTGCTCCGGCTCTACCTGAACCTTGTGACTGGTACCGAGCCCCAGAATGAAACGCCCCCGGGAGAAGTAGTCAACGCTGGCGGCGGCCATGGCGATGGTGGGCGCGCTTCGAACGAAGACGCTGGTAATTCCCGTCCCCAGGAGGATACGGCTGGTGGCCACGGCGCAGGCCGTGAGCACGGAAAAATGGTCGCCGCCGTGGCCTTCCGACATCCACGCCGACTCATATCCCAACTCCTCCGCCAGTTGGACGCATTCGACCACGTCCGTCGGACTCAAGCCTCCGGAGAAGGCTACCCCGATGCGTTCCACGACAATAACCTCCACGCCCCCGCGTCATGACCCTGAATGATAATCGGCGCACGGCGATGGGATTTCAAAGCGCCGTGGCCGCCCGCCGCTGCAGCCCGGTCCACCCACTTGTGGCGGGCCGGCCGGTTAGCGCCTATCCGATAGCCGGAGCCCGTGGTTCGACCGACTCACCGCGGACGGGGGAAGATCCACACGAAGTGGGGAAACCCGTTCATCCCGAGCTTGTCGAAGGACCGAGGGCGGCCTCCCATGGAGTCGTTGGATAGGCTCTGAACTGTTTCATTACCGGCGAGGCCGGAGCCTCAGCTATAGCTGACCAGACCCTCTTCCATCATGGCCTTGATGGCCCCGTCAAAAGCTTCGAGGCTCTGGTCGATGTCCGCCTCGGTGTGGACGCCGGAGAGTACTCCGCTGCACCGGGACATCAGGTCGACGCCCCGGACCTGCAAGGCCTGGCGGAACCCCCTCTGGATCTCCCCTGGAATGGACTTGAGGGCGTTGGCGTCCAGGCCCTCGACTGACCGGGCCCCGAAATACAGGTGGAAGGTTGATGCCTCGCCATAGACGCAGGCCGCCACCTCGTAGCGTTGCACGATCTCCCGCAGACCCCGGCGAAGCCGGTCGGCCATCCGGTCGGCGGCCTCCTGCATCTCGCCCGTGGCGGCGATCTTCAGCGCGGCGTTGCCGGTGGCGGCGCACAAGGGGTTGGCGTTGAACGTGCCTCCGTGGGAGACGCGATCGAACCGGTCGTGATGGGTATCGCCGGTCGTTTCGATGACCTGCATCACCTCGGCCCGTCCGCCCACGGCGCCGCCGGGCAGGCCGCCCGTGAGGACCTTGGCCATGGTGCACAGGTCGGGAGTGACTCCCAGTTTCTGTTGCAGGCCGCCCGGACTCCAGCGGAATCCGGTGATAACCTCGTCCAGAATCATTACGACCCCGTACTGTTGGGTCAGCTTTCGCACCCCTGCCACAAATCCGGGCTGCAGAGGAACGGTGCCATAGGACGCTCCGGACCCCTCGGTGATGACCCCGGCAACGTTCTTGTCGTTGGCCAGGGTGCGTTCCAGGGCATCCAGGTCTGGTGGCAGGACGATGACCGATTCCACCGCGCCCCTTGGGATGCCGGTGGAGGCGGGTACGTCGAAAGGAGACACGTTGCCCGGCATCACATAGTCGTGCCAGCCGTGATAGTGGGCCTCCCAGCGGATGATCTTTTCCTTTCCGGTGAAGGCCCTGGCGACGCGCATGGCCAGCATGGTGGACTCGGCCCCCGACCCGACGAAGCGGACCTTGTCGGCGCAGGGCATCAAGGTGCAGACCCGCTCCCCCCATTCCAGCATCTTCTCCACGGGCCCTCCGTAGTGGGAGCCTTGGGGCGCCGCCCGTACCAGGGCCTCCACCACCTCCGGGTGGGCGTGTCCCAACAGCAACGACGCCGACCCCATTCCGAAGTCGATGTATTCGTTTCCGTCCACATCCCACTTGCGGGGCCCCTGGCCTCGATCGATCACAATGGGGAACGGACCGGCGATTTGGCCGTCATGACCGGCGCCGCCCGAAAGAAAGACCTGCTTGAACTTGGGGTGTAGCTCCGCCGATCTGGGGTTCTTTCGAATATAAGCGTCTGTTATCGAGTCCGGCATGCCTCCCTCCTGTGGGTGTGGATGAATCGGAAATACAGGCCACCTTGCCCCACTTGACCCGTTCAATCTACCTTAAATCATGGCGATGCGCCACCGTTTTTCAGGCTTTGTGACGCAAGTGGCGGTCGTCATGGTTGGTTGGGTGGCAGGCAAAGCAGTAAGGCTGGAGTTAAGATTTGCCGGCAGGTTCGGCGTTTTCCGGCCCGGATGTCTCATCGATCGGGGCCAAGTTTGATAACATTGAGGTGGCAGCCCGGCGCGAAGGAGGCAGACCCGATGTGCGGACGCTACAGCCTTACGTCGAAACTGAACAACCTCCAGGCCCGGTTCGACTTCGAGGCCGGGAATCTGGTGTACCGGTCCCGCTACAACGTCGCCCCGACCCAGGAGGTGCTTGCCGTGGTGAACGACGGGCGGAACCGGGCCGGGTTCTTGCGCTGGGGCCTGGTCACCTCCTGGGCCAAGGACCCCCGCATCGGCTCCCGCATGATAAACGCCCGCGCCGAGACGGTGGCGGAAAAGCCCGCATTTCGCCAGGCCCTACGGAAGCGGCGGTGCCTGGTACTGGCCGACGGCTTTTACGAGTGGAAGAAGGAAGGGGGCGCGAAGGTCCCCATGTACATCGCTTCCCGGTCCAGGGAGCCCTTCGGTATGGCGGGGCTATGGGAGACGTGGAAAACCCCTTCCGGCGAACCCCTGCACTCTTGCACCATCATCACCACCTCGGCCAACAGTCTGATGGAGCCGATCCACGACCGAATGCCGGTGATTCTGACTCAAGAGGCGGAGGCCGCCTGGCTGGACCGGGGCATCGATGACCCCGTGGCACTGACCCGGTTGCTGGTCCCCTATCCGGCGCCGGAATTGGAAGCCTACCCGGTTTCCACCCTGGTCAACTCCCCAAGTAACGACACTCCCGAGTGCCTTTTGCCGGTGGGGTAGCCTGGGCCAGGGAGGGGCTACCGCTGGTGCCATTCGGGGGTTTCCTCATTGACGCAGTGCAGGAAGACGAAGGCCCCGGTACGGCCCAGGCCCTTGAAGTGGCCGGTCAAAACCTTGACCCGCTGGGAATAGTCCAGGTTGTCCAAGGACCGGAGGTAGCCGTGGAAGGAGCCGTGCTCTGATGCCAGATCGAGCATCGTCTGGGCGTTGTCCACGGTGGCCAGTATCTTGCGCCGGTTGCGCACTATACATTCGTCATTAAACAGGCGCGTGACGTCATCCGGCCCGTAGGCGGCCACCTTGAGGACATCGAACCCGCCGAAGCTTTCTCGGAAGTTGCCCCATTTCTGAGCTATTACCTGCCAGCTGAGCCCCGACCGGAAAATGGCCTTGGTCAGCTCATCCAGGTAGCCGCTGTCGTTGTCCGGAGTAGCCCTTGGCGGTACCTCCCCTATGCTGGCCATGTCTTCCTCCTCGAATAGGCCACCGGTGGCCCTGCCTCAATAATGAAGTTTAACACTCGCGTCATTTCATCCGGGGTTACCTTTAGTAGCTATCCCAAAGCCTTGAGTGCCGGCTCCAGCGGCCCTTCGACAGGCTCAGGGCGAACGGATAAGGCGCTCGGGACGAATGGATAGGGCGCTCAGAACGAACGGATCGGGTGCGCCTGCCCCGTTCGTGGTGAGCTTGTTGAACCACCTTTCAAGTTAGTTATTTGATCATCCCCATATCCCTCCCAATCGACCACGCTGCTGGGTTTCCACCACGTGTCAACTCACGAAAGAATGTTACCGAGAGAGGGTTGTTCACTCATTTAGGAATGTTACCGAAGGGATGGAGCCTTCTCCCTTCGAGGTGCCTGTTGCATCTCGGGTTTTTGCCATAGGCGCGCCAAAGCCTGATAGAT
>JASLXV010000039.1:0-4715 GCA_030740155.1 Dehalococcoidia bacterium
ATCTATCAGGCTTTGGCGCGCCTATGGCAAAAACCCGAGATGCAACAGGCACCTCGAAGGGAGAAGGCTCCATCCCTTCGGTAACATTCCTAAATGAGTGAACAACCCTCTCTCGGTAACATTCTTTCGTGAGTTGACACGGTGCGGCCGGCGGAGAGCGAGACCGGAAAACCAACGGCGGAGGGGGCGGGACGAGAAAGCATCCAGCGCTGAAGGGGAGTGGATGCGGCGGGTGGGAGGAAAGAGGCGGCCGGGCTGGGGCCCGCTACTTTCCCCTATGACTTGCGCCTACTTTTTTCCGTTGAAGAATTCCCGATTCTTCGTGATGAAGTGCCGCCACTGGGCCGGGACGGTGAACATGTCGAAGATGGCGTTGACCGGGCATGCCGACTCGCAGTAGGTGCAACTGATGCAAGTTTCGGGGTTGATGAAGAACATTTCGGCCTTGGCGGAGAACGCAATGCAGTTAACCGGACAAACATCGACACACGCGCCATCCTTGACCCCAATACAGGGCTCGGTAATCACGAATGGCATGGGGCTCCGTTGGTGGGAGAGGCGAGGTGCCGGGTCACTTCGACGTTCGTCTCAAGGGGACAACCTGGATTCGGGATATGTTCCTAATTCTCGATATCACCTGAAATTTTGTCAAGCATCAGGATATGATATATAATATCAGAATTATTGATGCCGTTTGGGGGGTTGCAGTATGGAACTTCGCGAACTGGTTAGCTTCTATCACGTGGCCCGGCTTCGCAGCGTTTCCAAGGCGGCGCGGACGCTGGAGTTGGGTCAGCCCACGGTTACCACCCACCTGAAGAAGCTGGAAGACGAATTCAGAATCACCCTCTTCGACCGTATTAGACGCCCCATTCAGTTGACATCAGAGGGGGCTACCCTCCTGGAGTTGGTGACCCCGGTGGTCCACTCGGTGGACAAGCTCAAGACTCAAATGGACTATGCGGAGCGCCGGGGCACCTTCGTGGTGGGCGCCTACTCCGACCTGGTCATGCATTACCTGCCAAAGAGCATCCAGTCGTTTCGCAGCCTGTACCCCGACGTCCGAATCAGGCTCCTGGCCCGCCCCTACGACCCGCTGATACAACTGGTGAAGTCTGGGGAAGTCGACGTGGCCCTTTGCGCGCCACCTCCCATCGATGCGCCCTACCTCCAGTTCGATAGTCTGTTTCACTATAACGTGGTGCTCCTAACCCCGCCCAAACACCCTTTGTTGGAAAAGTCCGTCGTCGATCTAAAGGATATCGCGGCCTGGCCGCTGATCCTGGGCGCTCCGGGGAGCTTGACCAGGCAGCATGTGGAGCAAACGCTGAAGGCCGAGGGGCTCACCTATGACCTGCATCTGTCGATGGACTACTCCGAGTCGGTCAAGCGTTACGTGGAGATCGGTGAGGGTGTGGCCGTCTTTAATGACTACGCCCTTCATCCGGAGGACCACGGCCTGTTGGGGGTGATCCGGCTGGACCACCTGTTCCCCCGCATGGATATCGGTGTGTGCACTTTGAGAGGGAAATTCTTGGGCCGGGCCGTGCGGAACTTCCTCGAAATCATGGAGGGCCACCTGCGCGGCTTCAACCCCGAAGTGTGGTTCCAGCGAAGCATCAGAGATACCGCACCGGATCTGGCCCGGGTAGGCGTCAACGACTCCTAGCGGGCCCGGTTTTTGCCTGAGCCACTCCCTAGGGGCCTGGCATTATTCGAGTTCGTCGGCCACCTGGCTTGACCGGCCGCCGGAGACGATCTCTTTAACCCGGCGCTCCAGATAGGACCGGGGCAGCATCACGTAGCGGCCGCATTTCTGGCAGGTAATGCCGATGTCCGCCCCCAAGCGCCGGACCTGCCACAAGTGGTTGCCGCAGGGGTGGGCCTTCTTCATCCGCAGCACGTCGCCGATTTTCAGCTTGAGGGCCATCCTTTGCCCTCCGCGTCCAAGATCCGGTTGATCGCCTCCCGGAGACGGGATGCCTCCCGCCGCGCCGCCTCGGCGTAGTCCGGGCCGCCGGAGGCATAGATGATGCCTCGCGACGAGCTGACGATGGCCAAACGCCCCCGATGGTCGGTTCCCATGCGAACCGCGGCCGCCAATTCGCCGCCTTGGGCGCCGATGCCAGGTATCAGCAAGGGCATGCCGGGGCAGATACCACGGACGGTCTGCAGTTGGTCCGGGTTCGTCGCTCCCACTACCAGGCCAAGGTTGCCCGCGCCGTTCCAGCTCAGAGAAGCCTGGGCCAGATGCTGGTACAGCGGCACCCGGCCCTGGGGAGCGTCAACGGTCAGGTCTTGCAGGTCCGCTGAGCCGGGATTCGAACCCCGGCACCAGATAAACACCCCTCGGTCCGGGTCTTCGAGAAAAGGCGCGATGGTGTCTTGACCGCCCCACGCGTTCACTGTCACGGCGTCGAAGCCCCATACCCGGAACATGGCCCGCGCGTAGGCCTGGCCCGACGGGCCGATGTCGCCCCGTTTGGCGTCGCCGATGACTATCACCTGGGGCGCGACCGAATGAATGTACTCCACGGTGCGCTGCAGGGCTTCCAGGCCTGGTATCCCCAGCGCCTCGAAAAAAGCCAAGTTGGGTTTGTAGGCGCAGACCAGGTCTGCCGTGGCATCGACTATGGCCCGGTTGAACTCGAAGGTGTCGGCCACCGGCATCTTACCGGGGTCCACGTCCAAGCCCACGCAGACCAGGCTCCGGTTGGACTCGCAGGCCCGTTCCAGGCGAGTCAGGAATGTTGACATAACATCTCCCGATTGACCCCTCTGATCGGCATTGCTTTAAAAGCGATTCACGAGGGAGTGGCCACAGAGGCACAGAGGCACAGAGACACAGAGACACAGAGACACGGAGAGACGGAGAGACGGAGAGACGGAGCTATTACGTCCTATCTATTCCTCTGAGCCTCTGTGGCTCCGTGGCTAACCCCACACCGGTTCATAGCAATCTCGCCTCAAGAGTACTCCCGCGATCGCTGCAGCCATTATATCGCCAACTTCTCGGCCACGGCTATCTGCCTCAACGCCGGTTGCCGTTGCCGCCGGGGGTTGGTAACATAAGCCGAATCTGTTCTCGCGGAGATAGGCGTGGATTTTGCTTCAAAGCTGGTGGAGGGCCGGTTCAAGGCACGGCTCAACCGGTTTCTCGCCCTGGTAGACGTTAACGGCCGGGAGGTGACGGTGCACGTGCCGAGCACGGGCCGTATGCGGGAATTACTGGTCCCGGGATACCGGGTGCTGATCACGCGTCGTCCGGGGCCGCACCGCAAGACCGGTTTCGACCTGGCCCTGGTCGACATCGGAACCACGCTGGCCTCAACCGACGCCCGGCTACCCAACGCCCTCCTTGAGGAGGCGCTGCTCCGGGGACGCCTTCCTCAGTTCCGGGACTACCCCGAGGTTCGGCGGGAGGTCACCTTCGGCGAGAGCCGCCTCGACCTGCTGCTGGAGGGCCCCGGTGGGCGATGTTACCTGGAGGCCAAGTCGGTTACCCTGGTGGTCGATGGGGCCGGCCTGTTTCCTGACGCGCCCACAGCGCGGGGAGCCAAGCATATCCGGAGCCTGGCCCAGGCGGTGGCCGCCGGACATCGGGCGGCGGCGGTGTTTGTGGTCCAGCGGGACGACGCCCTGGTGTTCTCTCCCCACGATAAGGCAGACCCGGAGTTTGGGATGGCGTTGCGAGAAGGAATGGCCTCAGGCGTCGAGGTGTTCGCCTACGGCTGCCGGGTTACCGAAGAATCGATATCATTGGGCCCGGAGATACCCGTCCGGCTCGGGCCGATAGACCCGCCGCATGCCGGACGATAGCCGAGGCCCCCGGCTGCCGAAAATCTACCGGCGGCTCTTCGAGCGGTACGGCCCCCAAGGCTGGTGGCCCGGCGGCGGGCAGCAGTTGGACGTGGTGTTTGGAGCGATTCTAACCCAGTCGGCAGCCTGGACCAATGTGGAGAAGGCCATTTATGCCTTGAAAAAGTCCGGGTGCTGGTCCCTGGAAGCGGTCCACCAGCGGCCTCAGGAGGAACTGGCCGGCATCATCCGCTCTTGCGGCTATTTCAACGCCAAAGCCAAGAAGCTGAAGGCCTTCGCCAGACACGTCGTCTGCCACTACGGAGGCGACCTGGCCGCCTTTCTCGGCAAACCCCTGGGCCCACTCCGCGAGGAGCTACTTTCCATTCATGGCATCGGCCATGAAACCGCCGATGACATCCTGGTCTACGCCGCCGGGCAGCCCTCCTTCGTCATCGACACCTACACCCGCAGGATATTGGATCGAATAGGACTGGCGCCCGAGACCCGAAAGGCCGATTACCATGGTTACCAGGCGATGTTCCAGGACAATTTACCCCGGGACGTCTCTCTCTTCAACGAGTACCACGCCTTGCTAGACGAGCACGCCAAGGTGGCCTGCGCCAAAACGCCCAGGTGCTCCGGATGCTGTCTCCAGGACATCTGCGCCACCGGGCAAGGCGGCTAGCCTAGTGCCTGGTATCGATAATTGCCGTTATGGTCATCCGTTCACCCTGGGTTGAGCAAGCGCCACCTACATCAATTCTATCATCGGGCATTCGCGTACTGTCGGTCGAAACATGGCTTTCCTCAATGAAATGACGACGGCGGACGAGTATCAGGCGAACCGATCGGACGGGGAGATGGAGCAGAGTGGAACTCGGCCTGAAACGAGGACTGGCGGTGTTGTTGGCTAT
>JASLXV010000040.1:0-55616 GCA_030740155.1 Dehalococcoidia bacterium
AGAATCTGTGTTTGATTTGAATTCAGGGTTTTACAAGTTCGGCGGCGGTTCATGAGCTGCAGCTTAGAGTTCAAACACCGACCAAGAGATGAAGATAACAACGTCAAATCCAGTTAGGAGAAGGCTGCCTTGATTACAGAACCTGTCTCAGCAGATATTTTATGGCTCTTCGATGAAGTTTGGCCTCTCATGGAATATTCGCCGGTCCACCGTGACAGAATGATCGGAATGCAAGATGTAATCTCCAGCTGCTTTCAAGAATGGGCAACCGACCCGAATCAACTGCTCAGAGCACTCGACAACCTCGACGGCGTGGGGTTGGTCATCGCTAGCGGGCTGATATTTTCGGCTAATAGAAACACGATGGTCCCGTTCGACCAGTACACAACCGGCTGGTGCTTGGAAAAGAATATTCTACCGGATCACTACATATCCCTAGAGGAGAATTACGCTAATTATTGCGGCCGGGTCTCAGACTACGTCCAAAACAGCCCACGTTTGAATTCCGTCCTTGACTTTGTCAGGGAGGCGGCTAGTGAATCCCAATTTCCCATCCCGCCAAAATAAGGGGCGTCTATCGTTGCCGGTCAACGCCGTAGTTGTCAACTCTAAGAGTAGGATGCCGGGCGACTATTACGATTCAGCACCGGGTTGTGATTTGCCGAAATGGCCAGATGAGGTAAAGCGTGTGATCAATTTTGAGGATTATGCACTGCAGCTTTGATTTGCACGGTCACTCTGGGGGGGTTATTCACCATAGGAGATGAAGGATCATGTCTTTAAGAAATGGGAACTATGGTGTTCTCCAGGATCCGGAGAAACGTCAGAGGTTGATTGACCTTGCCACGAGCTAAGTGGAAGTCAGGATTCTGTCGGCGTTAGGTGTGCATGATGCAAAAACGGCAACCGGTCGAAAATATTGGAGGTTAGATATGACTTCGAATACGCGTAGTAAAGCCGAAATGCGCTAGAATTTCTTTGAGCAAAGCCTGCTCCCTAAACTCCGAGCGGAGCGTCCGATGTGGGGCTGGAGGATCCACGACCACTCTCCAAATGGGGGTTGGGCAAATCTCCACAGGGTCAAGCTCGATCTTTGGATGGGGGCAGGGTTCACTGCAGTTTTGTCAGGCTCCAAGCGCGTTAGGGACAAAGCCCACTCTGAACGGAATAGCTATAGCCAGGAGCGGAAGACCATGTTGCTGCTTCCCCTCCCGCAGAGTGAGGTAAGGAGCATCCAATAAGGCGGAGGCCCCCCGATGACTCAGGACTTAAACAAACCCCATATCTATGATCCCAACGCCACCGATGAGGAAATCGACCAGTGGGTGCAAGGACTTTACGAACTCGAAGCTAGGCACGGGGTCGGAGTGGTCCCGGCACACGCCGTAGGGCCTGGGGGGCTGCGAGACCGGCGAGGCCAAGATCACCCGGGGCTATGACCTGGCCGCGCGTTGGGTGATCCATACCGTTGGGCCGGTGTGGCGGGGCGGTGGACACTCCGAGGATGAGTTGCTGGCCCGGTGCTACCGCAGTTGCCTCGCCTTGGCCGAGGGTAACGTAATGCGTTCTATCGGGTTCCCGGCCATCAGCACCGGGGTCTACGGCTTTCCGCTGGAGCGGGCCACGTTGATCGCCGTCATCGAGACGAGGGACTTTCTGCGGACGAACGAGTCGGTTGAAGAGGTGACCTTCGTCTGCTTTACGCCGTACGCCTACCACTGCTACCTGTCCACAGTGCAAGAACTGGCCGGGCGGTGATGTTCCGCCGCCCGGCGCTCGGGGCGTCCCCGCGCCTGCCCGCGTGATTTCTTGAGAGCCACGTATTCTAGAAGCTGTTTCAAAATGTGGTTCGAAAAGCTCACCATGAACGGGGGAAGGCCTCTTTCCCGCTCACTCTGAGCTTGTCGAAGGGCGCCAGGCTAGTGGTTCGACAAGCTCACCACGAACGGCGGCGGCAACGCCGATTATCGCAAGCAAGCCCTACTCGGGGATTACCCCAAGCTGTTGCATCATGCTCATATTATCTTCCATACCCCAGTGTTCCACCACCTTTCCCCCGGAGATGCGGACGATGTGAATCTCCGCCAAGTCGATCTGATTTCCGGTGGGAGCGATACCCATAAGGTCGCCCTGGTGCGTTCCCGTGGTCCTCATGCGTCCTACGACCCTGTCGCCCTCCGCTATCAGGTCTTCGACTTCAACGTGAAGGTCGGGGAAGGCGGCGAAGAACATCCCGAGGGCCTGTTTGAAGCCCTCCATGCCCGGTTCACCGAAGGGCGGCGGATTGTGGTCGAGATAATCGGCCGCGAAGAATTGGTCAACGGCGTCAGTGTTCTTGGCGTTTTCGACCTCCTCGATGAAGCGGCGGAAAAGAGCCTTGTTTTCCTCGAGTGACATGGAGCCTCCTGCTTTTATCGGGTCTATTTCATCGTTTCAAGAATAGGGTGGTGAGCGCCACCTCTCCCAAGGGACGAAGGTAGGGCCCGAGGTGCTCCGCCTCCGGCGCACTTGCCGGTTACTATGAACCAAGGCGCTGGGAGCGATCCGACCTGTTGTACCGTCCTGCAAATCTCTGTACATCGGCTAGGTTGAGCGACCTTTCCTCTCCTGGATCGTCTTTCCGGCGAAGGCCGGAATCCAGAGAAGCGCTAGCTGGATCCCGGCCTTCGCTGGGATGACGGACCGGGCATCAAGCCGTTTATGAGACGTTGGCTGTCAGTCTACCCGATGCAGACATTTGTCGTTTCGGCCGCAGGGAGGAATCTCGTTATTACGCTGAGATTCCTCATTGCTCCGCTCCTCGGAATGACATTCTGCCAAAACCAAGTTGGCTCAGTGCTACACCGGATAATGCCCTCACCTCAGCAGACTATTAAATCTTCCCCAGCGCCTCCTCCAGGCGGCCCACGCCCTCGTCGATCTCCTCACGAGTGATGTTCAGCGGCGGCATTAGCCGGACGGCGTTGGGCTTCACGCCGTTGAGCAAGAGCCCGGCCTCGTTGGCGTGGGTCAAGACCTGGCCGGAGATATCACTTTCGAATTCAACGGCGGCCAGCAACCCCTTGCCTCGCACGTCGGTCACGAAGGAGAAGCGGGATCGCAACTCGTTCAGCCGGCCGAGCAGGTACCCCTCCATGACCTTGACCTGGGCCGGTATGTCGTTGTCGACGAGGAACTTGGTCCCGGCGTAGGCGGCGGCGGTGGTGAGGACGTTGCCTCCGAAGGTGGAGCCGTGGTCGCCGGGGACCAGGGCCATGCAGAACTCTTTGGACATGAATGCGCCGATGGGCACGCCGTGGCCGAGCCCCTTGGCCAAGGTGATCACGTCGGGCTCGATGCCGTACTCCTGGTAGCCGAAGAGGCTGCCCAGCCGGCCAATGCCGGTCTGCACCTCGTCCAGCATGAGCAGAATCCCCTGGCGGTCGCACCACTCGCGGACCCGGATCAAGTAGTCGTCATCGGGTATGTTGACGCCGCCCTCGCCCTGGACCGGCTCCAGGAACACGGCGGCGGTCTTGTCGGTGGTGGCGCTCATGATGCCTTCCACGTCGTTGTAGTCCACGTGGACGAAGCCGGGCAGCAGCGGGGTGAAGTTCACCTGGTAATGGGGTTGACCGGTGGCTGCCACCGTACCCATCGTCCGGCCATGGAAAGAGTTGTAGGCGGTGATCACCTCGAAGGCGCCGTCCCGGTGCAGCTTGCCGTACCGGCGGGCCAGCTTCAACGCCCCCTCGTTGGCCTCGGCGCCGCTATTGCCGAAAAACACCCGGTCCAGGCAACTGTTATCGATGAGAATCTGGGCCAGGTGAAGCTGGGGCACGGTGAAGAACTGGTTGGAGGTCTGCACCAGCGTGCCGGCCTGGGCGACGATGGCCTCCGTCACCGCGGGATGGCAATGGCCGAGGTTGTTCACGGCCCAGCCGGCCACGAAATCCAGGTACTCTTTACCGTCGGCGTCCCAGACCCGGGTCCCCTCGCCCTTGACGATGACCACCGGCTGCCGCCGCACCGTTTGGGCGTAGTATTTGGTTTCGATGTCGATCCACTCGCTGCTCTTGCTCACTTCGTAGTACCTCCCAAAGACTCGCGCAGGCTCTCCAGTGCTTCCTCCAGTTCATCTACCGCGGCGTCCAAACCGGACACCGCTTCGCCAATCCGGTCCAGTTCTTCCAGGCCCGGCGGCGTTTCACCGTCGACGGCCGGTGTTGAATCCGAAGATTCCGGCGGGGCCGGCTTGTCGCCTACCAGCATGGCCAGCCCCTGCTCGATATCGTCGGCCATGACCACGTTGCCGGCGTCGGCCAGTATCACCTTCTTCAGTTCCGGGAAGGCCAGCCCCTCCGACTGGAGGTAGAGAGGCTCCACGTAGATTATCGCGCCGGCCACCGGAATGACCAGCAGTTGGCCCCGGATGATCTGCGAGCCGGCCCCTTCCCAGAGGGTGAACTGCTGGGAAATCCGCTGGTCGTTCTCGATCCGGGCCTCCACCTGGCTGGGCCCGTCAATCTGCGGGTCGCTGGGCACCTGGAAACCGAGGAGCCGCCCGTAATGGGGCGGGTCGCTGCGGGCTACCATCCAGCCTACCAGGTTCTTCTTCTCCCCCGCCGGGCTGAAAGGGACCATCAGCACGAACTCTTCTTTTTCCTCTTCGGGCATCTGCAGCACCAGGTAGGAAGGGGTCACCTCCACTCCCCGTTTGCCGAAACGGGTCTCCAAAGGAATGGCCCACTGCTCCGCCTGGTTGAAGAACACCTGGGGGTCGGTTACATGGTACCGCAAATAGGTGCGGGCCTGGGCCGAGAAAAGGCGCACCGGGTAGCGCATATGGTCTTGCAGGTCCTGTGGCATCGCCTCCAAGTCTTCGAACAGGTCTGGGAACGCCTTTCGATACATCCGAAGCAACGGGTCTTCCGGGTCGAGAACGTAAAAATGAACCTCCCCATTATAGGCGTCGACGGCCACTTTGACACTGTTGCGAATGTAATTAAGCTCGCCGTCCAGTCTGGCGGAATAGGGATAGCGGTCGGTGGCGGTGTAGGTATCTTGCAACCACCAGATGCGCCCTTCGCCGTCCAGCACCGGGTAGGGGTCGGCGTCGAGTTCGAGAAACGGCGCGATGGCTCCCACGCGCTCCCGGATCTGGCGGCGGTACTGGATGCGGCTGTCCGAGGTTACCTGGTCGGTGAGCAGGATGTTGATGTCGGAGAACTGCCAGGCGTAGGCGAGGCGTCGTAGCGCTGAGTCCAGGGATATCCCGCCGGCGCCATCGTAGTGCTGAAAGCCGGCGCTGGGGTTGACTTCCGGCATGGTGCTGTTGACGATGGTGAAGTTTGCGGGGCTTTCACTGTAATACAGCTCGGGCCGCGACACCGGGAACTCACCCCGAATGGGGATGTCCTGGAGGAAGTACTGGGGGCGGCCCTCGCCGGGGCTGAACCCGGTGGTGGGGCTCATGGATACGCCGTAGCCGTGGGTGTACTGCAGTTTTCGGTTTACCCAATTCTGCGCGTCCGGCGGCAGGTTCTGCGAGTCCAGTTCCCTGGCCCCCACCAGCACCTGGCGCAGCCGGCCGTCCACCACGTAGCGGTCCGAGTCCAGGTCGAGAAACCGGTAGTACAGCTCCATGAACTGGAGCTGATTGTAGGCGTCCAGCAATGGCTGAGGGTCCCACAACCGAATGTTGTCCAGGGTGGCCCGGTTGTCCCGTAACGCCAGGGCGTCCAGCGTGCCGGTTGCCGGGTAGGGGACCGGGTCAACCAACTCCAACTGATAGGCGGCACGGGTCGCTTCCAGGTTGCGGAGGATGTAGGGAAGCTCCCGTGTGAACTCGTCGGGCTCCACCTGGAATCGCTGGAACAGGGCCGGGTAGGCCAAGTCCGCCAGCAGCACCACGATAACCCACAGGCTGAAGGCGCCGGCCATCAAACGGAGGCCGCCGAAGTAGTTGCTGACGCCGAAGCCGACTGCCCCCAGGATGCCGACGCTGGTCAAGAGCCACAGGACGGGGATGCGGGCGTGGACATCGGTGTAGGTGGCGCCGAAAACCACCCCTTTGCCCGAGAGCACCAGCTCGTACACGTCCAGCGCGTGGCCGGCGGCGATACTCAGCATCAGCAGCAAACCCATAACCGCCGCATGCTTCATCATCCGGGGAGCCAGGACCAACCCGAGGCCGCGCAGGCCGTATCGCGAGCTATACAGGGCCAGGCAGGTCACGATGGTGACGATGAGCAGCCCCATGGTCCAGCCCTGGATGAAGTTAAGCAGGCGGAGCGTCACCACGTAGAAGGAGATGTCCAGGCCAAACTGGGGATCGGTGGCGTTGAAGGGCGCCCTGTTGAAGTAAAGTAGGAAAGTCTCCCAGCGCCCGGACGCAACCGCGCCGAATATGGGAGCGGCGATCAACACGGTGAGACCGGCGGTTCCGAATATCAGCGCCCGTAGCGACCGGACCACATCGTCTTTCAAGATGCGTGTCGAGGGCCCCCGGGAGAAGCGGACCGCCAGATACATGTTCCCGGAAAGGAAGGCCGCAGCCGCCAGGGCGCCGCCCAGGAAGAGCCACGCCTTCAGGATCAGGAGCTTGGTGTAGACGCTGAGAAGACCCAGCCGGTCGAACCACAGCCAGTCGGTGTATACGGCGCGGACCCACCACAGGCTTAAGACCAGCAAGACCAGGGCGACGAGGGCCAGAGCCCAGCGGCGAGCCAGGCGGAGCTGGGCCGCGGAAATACCGGGAACCCCTGGACTTGGGGTTATTTCAGCGTCGTCGGTGAGATCGTAGCTCATGGCCGATCGCCACCGTCGCCCCCAAAGTTACCGGACTCGACGGCCAAGCTCCGCGAGGCGTAAATCCCCCTTGGTCCTCCTTTTGGAAAGGAGGATATCGAAGGGTTTGAATCGACCGGGCAGCCGTCAAGCATGCTTGGCCCCTCTGAATAAAGGGTGGGTTCGGGGTGTCACCCACCCTTTCTATCCTATCTCGCCTGGGGGACACGAAGAGGTGTAGGGGCGGGTTTCAACCCCCTCGAACGGCGGCATTCAAGCCCTCGTGCGCGATGGCAGAACGCATCTCCTGAGCCAGCGCTAGGCGGTAATGGTGGTGCCGGAGGCAACCCCCCGGACGCATTCCAGCAACGCCTCCGGCCTCCGGCCGTCGATGATGTCGGCTACAGGCGAACGCTCCAGGGCCCGAAGGCAAGCGGCTAGCTTGGGAATCATGCCGCTGCCAACCACCCCGGATCGGGCAAGGATGCTGGCCCGGCGCCGGTCCAGCCGTCGGATCACCCGGTTGTTGCCGTCCAGGATTCCTTCCACGTCCGTCAGGAAGATCAGGCGTTCCGCGCCCAGGGCATGGGCCAACTCCCCGGCCACGGTGTCGCCGTTGATGTTGAGGGGCGCCCCGGAATGCTCCGACCCGTCCTGGCGATGGCCGGCCAGGGGGGCCACCAGGGGGATGTACCCGCTGTCCAGGATCGCCTGCAACGGCTCGCCGTCGACCTTGGAAATCTCGCCAACGAACCCCAATTCGGGATTGGCGATGTGGGCCTCCAGCATGCCGCCGTCGATGCCGCTGATGCCGATGGCGCGGCCGCCCAGATGATGGACCCGCGCGACCAGCTCCTTGTTGATCAATCCGGTCAGCACCGCCACGACTATTTCCAGGCTCGGCTCGTCGGTGACCCGCAGGCCGCCAACGAAGCGCGGCCGTAGACCCTGGCGCTGCATCCACTGGGAGATTACCGGGCCCCCGCCGTGGACCACCACCAGGGCAACTCCCTCCTGCTGAAGGGTTACCAGGTCCTTCAGGCTGGTGTCTTGATTGCTCAGGGTGCTGCCCCCGATTTTCACGACTATCGGTGGGCCAGGCATTCCACCTCCCAATTAGCGAAGGTGAAATGTGCGGTCAAATGTTGCCCAGGTGAATAAAGCATAGTCGCGGAATGAGCCAAGGGAATAGACAGCAGGTTAGCTGTGCAATGGAGAGTAGCGGCCGGCACTGCCTTCCGGAAGGCCAAGGTGCACCCGGCTCAGGTGGAATACGCGCTGTTGATGATCACGTACTGCTCGGTGAGATCACATCCCCAGGCGGTGGCCTGGCCGTCTCCCAGGTTGAGGTTCAGCTTGAAGGTCACCTCGGACCCGCGCATCAACACCACCACCGCGTCCCGGTGGAAGGGGATCTGCTTGCCCTCCTGCATGATGCAGACCCCGTTGATGTACAGATCGATCTTATCCTCGGTGACGGCGGCGGCGCTTCGGCCCAGGGCGGCCAGCACCCTTCCCCAGTTGGGGTCGGCCCCAAAGACCGCCGATTTTACCAGGCTGGAAGAGGCGATGGTGCGGGCCGCTTTGCGGGCGTCCGGTATATCCTTGGCCCCCGTCACTTCGACCACGATGAGCCGGGTCGCTCCCTCGCCGTCGCGGGCCATCTCCCTTGTTAAGTGAACACAGACCTCCGTCAGGGCGCCCTTGAAGGTCGCCGCGTCGGGTGAACCCGCGGTAATCGGCCGGTTGGCCGCCAGCCCGTTGGCCAGTACCAGCAGGGTGTCATTGGTGCTGGTGTCACCATCTATGGTCAGCATGTTGAACGAGGCGTCGGCCACCTCGCGTAGCGTGTCCTGCAAGAAATCCCTATCAACGGCAGCATCGGTGGTTATGAAGGCCAGCATGGTGGCCATGTTGGGATGGATCATCCCGGAGCCCTTGGTGACTCCGCCCATGCGGACCTGCTTGCCGTCGAGTGTGAAGGTAACCGCCACTTCTTTGGGCCGGGTATCGGTGGTCATCATGGCCCGAGCCAACTGCGAACCACCGTGCTGGGAAAGCTCGATGGTTTGGATGCCGTCGCGAATCAGGGACATGGGGAGTTCCACGCCGATGATGCCGGTGCTGCAGACCAACACCTCTCTCCGCTGTACCCCAAGCCGCTCGGCGGCCAGGCCTGTCATCTCCTCGGCGTCTTTGTAACCCTGCTCGCCGACGCAGGTGTTGGCGATGCCCGCGTTGACCACCAGCCCCCGTACCGGCCCCTTGACAAGGTGATCTTGGGTCACGTTGACCGACGGCGACTTTATGGTGCTGGTGGTGAAAACACCGGCGGCGACGCAGGGGGCTTCGGAGAGAAGCAGGCTCAGGTCCAGCTTGTCTTCAGCGTAGGTCTTCAGCCCGGCGTAGGTGGCCCCGGCGAGGAAGCCCTGGACGCTGGTTACCGTCCCGCCCTCCAGGAAGTCGATCGCACCTGCCATGGGAACCTTTCCTTACTAGTCACGCTAGTCACGAATTCTGGAATCGCGCCGGCTAGGAGTATATCACAGCGGCCAGCCGCCTTAAAGCGACGCCGGACCCTGGCCGTGGCTCAACGACGGCGGGTCCCCGGAGGCAACCACGGTGGACTTGCTCATTCCGCTCACCCTATAATCGTTACGAGAGATCGTTGTTATTGGAGATTGTTGATCCCATGGTTGATTTAAGGCCCTTCCGTGGCTGGAGATATGACCCGGACGTCGTTGGGGACCCGGCTTCGGTCCTCAGCCCGCCCTACGACATGGTAACTCCGGAGCTTCAAGATTCGCTGCGCCGGCGCAGCCCCTACAACGTGGTGCACCTGGAAGCGGGAGAAGGACTGGATTGGGCCTCCCCGGCCGAGGGCCAGTACTCGAGTGCCGCCGCCCTGTTCGAACAGTGGACCGGGCAGGGGGTGTTGCGGCGGGACCAGGAGCCGGGCTTTTACCTGCAAAGGCACCGGTTTCAGGACCAGGGGCGGCAACGGACCCGCCTGGGATTGACCGCCTGTGTCCGGCTGGAAGGGTACGAGAGCAGGCAGGTGCTGCCCCACGAGTACACCGAGGAGCTGCCGATTCAAGACCGTGTGTCGCTAATGGAAAAATGCGACGCCAATTTCAGCCCCATCATGAGCCTGTACCGCGACACCGCGGCGGAGCTGGCCCCGGTGTTCCAGGAGGTCATGTCCGGCGCCCCGGTTCTGGACGCGCGGGACGAGTCGGAGCAGGAGTTCGCGCTCTGGCGAATCGCCGGCCCCGAGATCAAGGCGTCCATCAGCCGGTTCTTCTCGGACCGGCCCGTGTTTCTCGCCGATGGGCACCACCGGTACGAGGCGGCCCTGAAGTTCGCGCAGCTGCACCGGGAGCGGGAAAAGGGCCCGGCCCAGCCCGGCGCGGCCTACAACTTCATCATGATGACCCTGATCGGCTTCGACGATCCGGGCCTGTCGGTGCTGCCGTATCACCGCCTGGTCGGGGGACTTCCCCCGGACCGGTTGAAACAGGTCCAAGAAAGGCTCCACCGGACGTTCGAGTTCCAGCCCCTCGCTTTGGCCGGGGACCAGCGGGCCGATAGGCTGGCGGAAGAGGTGGCTCAGCACGGCCGCGACCGGCACGCAGTGGGACTGGTGGGGCCGGAGGCCGAAGGCCCGTTCCTCCTGACCTTGCGGGAGGGCGTCAACTGGACTCAGTGGGGGCCACAGGCCGTGTCTGAAGCCTGGATTCTGGAGGAGCATGTGCTGAGGCCGGTCCTTGGCGACGCCACCCTGGACCACCTGGGCTACATCCACGACCCCGCCGATGCGCTGGAGCAGGTCGCCTCCGGCGCCCGGCAGATGGCCTTCTTGCTCAAGCCGTTTCCGATGGACCAGTTCGAGGCGATCGTTGGCGAAGGCCACCGGCTGCCGCGGAAGTCCACGTTCTTCTACCCTAAGTTACCAACGGGGCTGGTGATCAACCAGCTTCGGGGCACTTTGTTCTGAGTTCCGCTTGGAGGACCTTTTTGCAAGAACCCGGATTCAGGGACAGCGAAGGGGCCTCAGCCTAGCGGGCGCTGAAACCGACCTTGGGCAGCACCACCTTGAGGGCCTTCAGCACCTCTTCGATATCCTCGCGAGATACGGACCCCAGGTGCCCGATGCGGAAGATGTGCCCGGTGAGTTTACCCTGCCCGCCGGCCAACACGACATTTTCCTCGGTTCGCATCATGCCCATGAATTTGGAGCTGTCCACGCTCTCGGGAATCTTGATGGCGGTAACCGTGTTGGAGGCGTAGGCTTCGTCCCGGGCCAGTAGCTCCAGCCCCAGGTCCTTGACCCCGTCCCGGGTGAACTGGCCGATGTCAGCGTGGCGCTGGAACACGTTTTCCATCCCCTCGGCCAGCAGCTTATCCAGGGCGAGGGACAGGCCATACAGGGTGGACAGGTTGGGGGTCCACGGTGTCTGGCCCCTTTCCAGGTAGCTCTGGGCCGCCTTGAGGTCGAAGTAAAACCGGGGCATGGCGGCCGTCTCCTGGGCCTTCCAGCCGGCAGCGCTGACGCTGATGAAGGACAAGCCCGGCGGGATCATGAATCCCTTCTGAGACGCGGTCCCGACCATGTCGCAGTTCCAGCCATCCACCAGCACGGGAACGCAGCCCAGACTGCTGACTGCATCCACCAGCAGCAGCTTATCGAACTCGCCTTTGACCACCTGGGCTATGGCGTCCAGCGGGTGGGTTACCCCGGTGGAGGTCTCGTTGTGGGTTATGATCACGGCCTTGATGTCCGGGCTGGCGCGCAAAGCCTGGCGGACTGAGTCCGGGTCGACGGCGGCGCCCCATTCAAAATCCAGGTGCTGCACCTCGGCTCCGTAGGCCCGGGCTAGATCGGTGTAACGGTTTCCGAAGGCCCCGGCGGTGGCTGAGAGCACCTTGTCACCCGGGGAGAGGGTGTTGACGATCGAGGCCTCCAACGCCCCGGTCCCCGACGCGGTCAGAATGTACAGGTCGTTCTTGGTCAGGAACACCTGCTTGAGCTGCTCCGTGGCCCGGGTGATCAGGTCCAAGAACTCGGGGCCTCGGTGGTTGATCATGGGATTGGTCATCGCTTCCATTATGTCGTCCGGCACGGGTGTGGGTCCTGGGGTCCTGAGGTTTTGCCTGGAAAGTCTTAGCATGCCTTCTCCGCTCCTCCGCTGATGCCATTCCCTGCCACTTGTTCAATTGGCCCATGGGGTCCAGTGAGATACTTCCCAGTCTGCCCGCCGCCATTTTGAACCTAAGCCGGTCCTGGGGGGACCCGGTCCGGTTCTGGCCAAGGGAAGGGGTTCGCCACCGGTACCAGGCAAGAAAATTATAGCATCTGGCCCTACTGCCCGCCATGGAGAGAACCGCCCTCACCCAGCCTCAGACTGCTTCAGAGGCATCCCTCTCCCATTGGGAGAGGGAACGAGGGTGAGGGCGTAGGCTGCGCTGAAATGCGCGGCCTCGCCGGCGCCGAGGGTCGCTATCATCCGGCAAGGATGGTATGGGACGGATAGCATGGGGATGTTATAATGTGCCCGCTATGGCCGATGCAGAGTTTTTGACCACAGTTCCCATCTTCTCAAACCTGAATCCGGAACAGCTTCTGCCCCTGATCGGCAAATTGCACCGGCGCCGCTACCAGCGGGGCGAGGTCATCTTCCATCAGGACGACCCGGCAGACCGGTTACACATAATTGTCCAAGGCAAGGTGCGGATATCAATCGCCTCCGAAGACGGCCGGGAGAAGGACATCGCACTGCTTCAGCAGGGAGAGTGCTTCGGCGAAATGGCGCTGCTGGACGGGTCGCCGCGCTCGGCGACGGCCTCGGCGATGGAGGCCTTGGAGACCCTGACTCTATTCCGGGAAGACTTCCTGGAGTTCCTCGACAAGCACCCTGAGGTGGCCGTGGATACCACCGGCTTGCTGACCCGCCGGCTGCGCAGCGTGAACCAGATGCTGGGTGACCTCGCTTTCCTGGACGTGCCCACCCGGGTCGCCAAACAGCTTCTGGAGATGGCGGAGACCTCCGCCGGTGACGCCGAGTGGCAGGGTCCCATCGAGTTGACCCTGGGCCAGGAAGAGCTGGCCCGGCTGGTTGGGGCCAGCCGGGAGACCGTCAGCCGGGTGCTCAACGGCTACCGCCGCCAGGGCATCCTGCTAACCTCCCATCGCCGCATCACCATCAAAGACCGGCCTGCCCTGGAGCGGATGGCGTACGTCTAGGAGGATGGCCCGCTGGCCCGGAAAGTCTCGATAAGAAGAACAGGAGGCCACCAATGACTCTCTCCATCGACAGAGAACATACAGCACTGCTGGCCATGGATTTCGAGAACGACATCGTACACGAGAACGGGGCCTTCAAGGATTTAGGCTTCGCCCAGATGGTGAAGCAGAACGACGTGCTGGGCAAGACCGCCCGGTTGCTAGACGCCGCCCGCGGAGCCGGCGTGAAGGTGATCTACGCCTCGGTAAAGTTCCGCTCGGGCTACCCGGAGAGACCCCAGAACGCGGGTATGTTCCAGGCGGTGGTCGGGGCCAACGCCCTGGTGGAGGGCACCTGGGGCTCGACGATTCATGAGGCGGTAACTCCCAAAGAGGGTGAGCCGGTGGTGAGCAAGCGGGGCATTAGCGCCTTTACTGGTTCGGACCTTGCCGCCTTGCTGACCACCGGGGGCATCACCACCCTGCTGCTCACCGGGGTGGCCACCAACTTCGTGGTGGAGGGTACCGCCCGGGAGGCGGTGGACCGGGGCTACAACGTGGTGATCGTCGGGGATTGCTGCGCCTCGGCATCCCAGGAGGTCCACGATTCGGCCTTGACCTCGACGCTTCCGTTTCTGACCACCATTTCCAACTCGGAAGAGGTGTTGGCGGCCCTGAACTAGCCGCTCCAAAGGGCGGCGCGTGGCCCGCCCCATGCTATAATTTCGCCATGACTACAGGCACCGATCTCCTCGATGGACTGAACCCCGCCCAGAAAGAAGCCGTCCAGACCACCGAAGGCCCCCTGCTGATCGTGGCCGGGCCGGGCAGCGGCAAAACCCGGGTAATCACCCACCGCATCGCTTACCTGGTGCGGGTCTGCGGTGTCAGCCCCTACCGTATCGCGGCGGTAACCTTCACCAACAAAGCGGCCCGGGCGATGAAGGACCGCCTGCATCGATTGGTGGGCCCCGGCGGTGACGGGCTCAGCGTGGGCACCTTTCACGCATTTTGCGCCCAAATGCTCCGCCGGGACGGCGCCTACTTGGGCATCTCGCCCAGTTACAGCATCTACGACGCCGAAGATCAGCTTTCGGTTATCAAGCAGTCGATGGAACTGGCCGAACTCGACCCCAAAAGGTATCCTCCTCAGGCGGTCCGGAGCGTCATCTCCCGGGCCAAGAGTATCCTCCTTGACTCCCAAGGACTCGCCCGGCGTAGCCAAGACTACTTCGAGGAGTGTTGCGCCCGGGTCTACCATTACTACGAAGAGCTACTGACCCGGAACAACGGCCTCGACTTCGACGACCTGCTCATGCGGGCGGTCCAGTTGCTCCAAAACCACCAGGAGGTGCGGGAAAACTACCAGCGCCGTTACCTCCACCTGATGGTGGACGAGTTCCAGGACACCAACGTGGCCCAATACCAGCTGGCCCGGCTGCTGGCTGGTGAGCATCGGAACATCTGCGTGGTGGGCGATCCCGACCAGTCCATCTACTCCTGGCGCAGCGCCGACATCCGCAACATCCTCAGCTTTCAGCAGGACTACCCCGACGCCATCACCATCGCCCTGGAGCAGAACTACCGCTCGACTAGCACCATTCTGGACGCGGCCAAGCACTTGATCTCGGCCAACGGGATGCGGCTGCATAAAGACCTGTTCACCGATAATCAGCAAGGGGTGCCGGTGGACGTGCAGGAGGCCTACGACGAGAACGAAGAGGCCTCCCGGGTCGTCGGCGAGGTGATCCGCCTGGTCCGCGAAGAGAAGTTTCAGCCTGGCGACTGCGCGGTCATGTACCGGGTCAATGCCCAGTCCCGCGCCCTTGAGGAGGCCTGTCTCCAGCGGGGGATGAAGTACCGGCTGGTGGGCGGCGTCCGTTTCTACCACCGGCGTGAGGTCAAGGACCTGATAACCTACCTTCGCGTGCTCTACAACCCCGCGGATGAGGTCAGCCTGGCCCGGGTGACCGGGGTGCCGCCTCGCGGCATCGGCGCCAAGACGCTGCAGACCCTGTCCCACTGGTCGCAGCGGGAAGGCATCTCCCTGTTCGCCGCCATGCAGAGGGTTGCCGCACCCCGGCCGGCGGGGGAGCCGCCCCCCGTCTCCATGACGCCTCGGGCCGTCAACGCCATCACCGGCTTCGTCACCTTGATCGAAGGCCTGGTAACCCAGACCACTAAACTCCCGATAGTGGACCTCATCGACCGGGTCCTGGAGGATAGCGGTCTGCGCCGGTTCATCCAGAACGGCGAAGACCGGTCCGACGAGCGCTGGGAGAACATCCAGGAGTTTCGAAGGACCGCCCAGGAACTCAACGCCGAAACACCACCCGACGGCCTGGGCAGCCTCCTGGAGCGGGTCTCCCTCGTAGCCGACGTGGACAGCTATGAAGAATCCGAAGAATCGATGACGCTGATTACCCTGCATCAGGCCAAAGGGCTGGAGTTCCCGGTGGTGTTCATCGTCGGGATGGAGGAAGGGCTTCTGCCCCACAGCCGGTCGATGGACAACGAGCAGCAGCTTGAGGAGGAGCGCCGCCTGTGCTACGTGGGCATCACCCGCGCCGAGCGTCGCCTCTACCTGCTGCGAGCTTTCCGCCGGGGATTCATGGGCGGCAGGCCCACCATCGCTTCCCGGTTCCTGCGCGACATTCCCGAGTACCTGCTGGCCGCAGGCCGGGCGCCGGCCGCCCCCGCCTCGACCCCGGCGCCGAGACGGTCTGCCTGGAGTGATTGGGGATCGGAATCCGCCGCTCCGCCCGCCACCGCACCGGCTCGGCTCAGGCTTCAGGTCGGCGATCTGGTCCGCCATACCGCCTTCGGCGAAGGGGTGGTTATGGGCTGTGACCTGGTGGCGGGTGACTACGAAATCACCGTGGAGTTCAGCGACGGCGTCGGCGTGAAACGGCTACTGCTCAGCTTTGCCCCCCTGGAAAAGATTGAGGGGTAGCGTGCCAGCTATCGGCGGTCGCTCACACCCCATGGGTGGCCACCCCTCCATTGACAGAAACCGCCCTGGGCGAGATGATGGCCCCGATTTCCATGTAGGAGGCACTATTGTGAAGGCTGCTGTCCTCTACGAGGCAGGTCAACCCCTGGTGATCGAAGATGTGGAACTGGAAGACCCCAAGGCAGGGGAGGTGATGGTCAAGATCGGGGCGGCGGGCATCTGCCGCAGCGACCGCCACTTCATGCACGGCGACGCCAAGATCCCGTTGCCGGTGGTGTTGGGCCATGAAGGAGCCGGCACGGTGGAAAAGGTGGGGCCGGGGGTCACCTCGCTCACGCCGGGCCAGCAGGTAATCCTTTCTTTCGTCCCTGCCTGTGGACGGTGCAAGTCCTGCCGGGAGGGCAACGCCAACCTCTGCGACACCCACATGGCCACCGGCGCCTTTATGTATGATGGCACCTGCCGTCTGCACAAGGGAGGACAGGACATCCACCATATGGGCAAGGTCGCCTGCTTCGCCGAATACGCGGTGCTTCCCGAGACCGGCTGCGTTCCGATGTCCGCTACGATTCCCATGGACATCGCCGCGATGATCGGTTGCTGCGTCCCCACCGGGGTCGGCGCCGTCCTGTACTCCGCCGACGTCAAGCCCGGCAGCACCGTGGCGGTGGTGGGCTGCGGCGGAGTTGGCCTCAACGTAATCATGGGGGCGAAGCTGGTCAACGCCGCCAAGATCATCGCCGTGGACATTCGGGAGAGCCAGCTTGAGTTCGCCATGAAGTTCGGGGCCACCCACTCGGTGAACGCCTCCGACCGGGACCCGGTGGCCCAGGTGAAGGAGATTACCGGCGGGAAGGGCGCCGACTACACCTTTGAGGTCTTCGGCTCCGCCGACACCACCAAGGCCGCCTATGACATGTGCGGCAAGCGGGGCACCGTGACGGTGGTGGGTCTCGCCCCCGCGGGCGCCGAGGCCCCTATCAACGCCGTGGACCTGGTGCGTATGGAAAAGACGCTGCGGGGCACCTATTACGGCTCCGCCCGCTCCCAGGTAGACATGCCCAAGATGGTGGAACTGTACCTCTCCGGCAGGCTGCCCCTAGACGATCTGGTCGTCCGTCACTACACCCTGGACCAGATCAACCAGGCCTATGGCGACATGGACCAAGGTGAGGTGGGCCGGGGCGCGATAATGTTTTCTTAGCCCTCAGCTTTCAGCTGTCAGCTTTTTTGTAGCCGTCCCAGAGGAGATAGAGATATGGAAACTGAGTTTGTCGTGGCGAGGCTGCTGCGCATTGTATTCGGCGGGTTCTGGGCGGGGTCCGCGATGTTCATGGCTGTGATTCTGGAGCCTCGGCTCCGGGCCTTGGGGCCCGCGATTCAAGGACCAGTCATGGCGGCCCTGACCCCGGTTCTAATTCCGGTGATGCTAATCAGCGCCACCATCACATTGGTTAGCGGCGGGTACCTAACGGAAAAGCTTTGGGTGGACACGGACTACTTCTTCGATAGTGGCTGGGGCCGGGCCATGTTAATCGGCATAATCGCGACGGTATTGGCGTATGCCTCAGGGGTCACAACGTCGTTCCAGAGTAAGAAGATGCTCCGCATGGGCGCCGCCATTCAGGGCCGGCCTCCAGCTCCCGAAGAGATAGCTGCTTTGACCAAACAGGGTGCGCTTCTCAGGCTTCTGGGGCGCACCACCGCCGTTCTCACTCTCATCGCGGTGGGGACCATGGCCTCCGCCCGGTTTCTGCACTGAGCGAGTATTCAAGCCCGCAGAGGGCGCGGAGCCGCGACCGGCTCTGAACCGATTTCCCGATGTTCTCCGCGATCGCTGATACCAGGTTTGGGGCTCTGGCCACGGAACGGTTATGGACCCATGATAAGCGCGGGCTGCCGCCGGATCCCAGAGGCACAACAATAACCGGTCCGCCGGAGGCGGACCACCACTCGCCCCACTTTTGTTTCCTGGGGAGGGGCCCTTGAGGGCTAGTTCGCGCCACGGGTAATCACGGGCTGCCGGAACAAGAAGGACGATTAACGTCAGGGAGTGAGTTGGAAGAGCTTGTAATCAAACTGGCGGAAAGAGAAGAGGACCTGGCGGCGGCCATCGCGCTGCGTTTCCGGGTCTTCGTGGGCGAGCAGGCGATAGCGCCCGAGGAAGAGCTTGACGAGGCTGACGCCACCGCCACCCACGCGGTGGCCCTGCATCACGGGCAGGTGGTTGGCACCGGGCGATTCGTCGGCGTGGATACCACCACGGTCAGGATTGGCCGCATGGCGGTGGATGCGGCATGGCGTCGCCAGGGGATCGGCGGGCGCATTCTGGAGTTCCTGGAAGGGACCGCCCGGGCCCAGGGCGCGCACCTCGGCGTACTCCACGCCCAAGAGTACGTAAAAGAGTTCTACGCGGGCCGCGGCTACCGGGAGCACGGCGAGACCTTCCTGGAGGTCAACATCCCCCACGTGGAGATGCGGAAAACGTTGTAGCGAAGAACGACTAACCGCGGAGACGCGGAGGCCATAGTGTTCTCTATCTCTCCGCGCCTCAGCGGTGATTCACCCGCCCGGCTCAGCTCGCCGGTACCGCCTCGACTACCCGTACCTCGATCTTGGCGATGTGGGTCTGGGGCAGGTCGCCAATGGCTTTGCGCTCGGCCGAGGCGAAGTAGGCGGCCTCTTTTTCCGGTATCTCTTCGGCGCTGTTGAAGCGGCGCGTCCAGATGAACTCGGTCCGCGCGGCGTTGACCCAGGTGTGTTCCACCGGTATCCCGAGATTGGCGTGCAGGGGCCGGAGCTTCTCCTCGAACACCTTGAGCCAGGAGTCCATCATTCCCCGGTTGATCGTGTAGATGCGCAACTGAGAGACCATGTGGAGCCACCTCCGTACTAGAATGAGCTGTCAGCAATCAGCTGACAGCTTTACGTCACTTCGTACTGCTTGATCGCGTCTTGGCTGAACTTCAGTCCGAGGCCCGGTTTGTTCGGTACCACGAGCTGTCCGTCAACCAGGGCAGGGGTCTCTTCGAACAGCTTCAGGGTCCAGGGCATGTACTCCACAGTCAGGCCGTTTGGTATGGCCGCCACCAGTTGGACGTGGATTTCGGGAATCAGGTGGCTGACCACCGGCATGTTGAAGGCCTCGGCCATCGCCGCCACCTTCTGCCATTGGGTGATGCCTCCCACCCGCAACAGGTCGATCATCACGATATCGATGGACCGGGCCTCGAGCATGTGGCGGAACGGGATGATGCCGTAGTGGTACTCTCCGGCGGCGAGGGGAGTGGCCAGGGCGTCGGCAACCCGGGCCTGCCCCGCGAAATCGTCGTGGGCCACCACATCCTCCAGCCAGAACAGGTGGTACTCCTCCAGCCTGCTTCCAATCGAGATGGCCTGGCGCACGTCCCAAAGCTGGTTGATGTCGCACATCAGGTCGATGTCCTCGCCGATGCCCTCGCGCAGCACCCTGATCCGCTCCAACTCTTTTTCCACCGTCGGCTCGGCCCCCAGTTGGGTCTTCATCTGCTTGAAGCCCATCTCCACCATCCGGGGTCCCGCATCCTTCAGGTACTCCGTGTTGTGGGTGCGCATTAACGCGCCGCTGGCGTAGGTAGGCGCCCGGTCCCGATAGCCTCCAAGGAGAGAGCAGACCGACTGTCCCATGGCTTTGCCTTTGATATCCCAAAGGGCCATGTCGATGGCCGACAGGGCCAGGGTGAATATGCCCCCCGGCCCGGCGGCGCCGGCCACCCCTCGAAGCTTGCTGACGACGGCCTCCACCCGCATCGGGTCCTCGCCTACGACCACCTGGCAGAGGGCATCCACCGTTGCTTTCAGGGCTGGAGTCAGCGGGTTTTCGCTGAGACCCGGAGCGAAGGTGAGGCCGATGCCCTGAACGCCCTCATCGGTGTCCATCTCCAAGGTAACGAAAGCCCTTTTGGCGTTGCCCTGGGGAATCCCGACCACCAACGGGTGATCCGCCGGCGTGCGAAGCACCCGCGTCGTTGCTTGTGTTACTTTCATAGATCCGGTCCTTCGATGGTGGTGGCGCCAGGCGGAATCACCCGCCGGGCGGCCCGGTTGTATAGGTGAGGGCGAGGTGACCCCCTCTAATCTCCCCCTTCGCAAGGGGGAGAGAACTGTTCCTTCCCCTTCACGAAGGGGAAGGTCAGGATGGGGTTCCTCGCGGTCCGTCAAAACCAAGCTGGTGGTCCCTATTTGCCGGTGCCGAATTCCCGCATCAAGTCGATGATGGCCTCGGGAGTCCGCCGGGCCGGAGCGCCCTGGCTCGCCGCTCTCTCTTCCGCACCCCGGATGTTGGGAACGGCCTTGACGCACACGAACACCGGCCCTTCCTGGCTCAGAATCTGCTCTGCCTGGGTGGCGAAGTCTTCCAGGTCGTCGAAGGTGTAGGTGTGCGCGTAGCCCGCGGCCCTCGCCACTTCGGCGTAGTCCGTGGTCCCGGCGCCGGGCACATCCTGGCCGCCGGTGGTCGCGTAGACCCCGTTTTCCATGAGGAAGTGGTACATGTTCTTGGGCGCTTTGTTGCCGATGGTCACCAGGGTGCCCAAATTCATCACCAGGCTGCCGTCGCCGTCGTAGACGATGACCTTGGTCTCGGGCTGGGCCAGACAGAAGCCCAGGGCGAAAGACGAGGTCTTGCTCATGGCGCCGCTGACGGGAATGTCCCGGTTGACGTTGTTGGACACGCTCGTCCAGGCCACGTTGGCCCGCATCGCCGGGACCACCACGGCGTCGCCTCGCAACTTTTCGATAACTCGCATCATCTCCACCGGCTCGATCATTACTCTCGCCTCCGCTCAAACAAATTGGCACATAATATGGCAAACAAAGTGGGACGTGTGACGTCAACCATTTGGTTCTTGCCCTACGTTATTCCTGGCCAGGCTCCCAGGCACAGGCCATTCTAACATACATCGGCTCGCCGAACCCCGGCGCCGTCCAATTGCATGGCGATCGCGTCGAATCCCTTATCTTGGGGATAATGCATGGCCCAAAAATGGTGTAGCATGAGTTGTACCGGCGAAAGCCGGAACACAGAGACAGGAGCTTCTCCGCGGCGGTTGCCCTTGTCACGGATGGGGCGCCTGGATTCCCCTTCCGCGGAAGGGCCGGAATGACGAGGGTGACGCCGGAATGACGAGGGTGCGCAAGTAGGATATAAGGAGGATATAGGGAGATCAGGTCCAGCAACCAAGGTCTCGATCAAGCATAGCCGTAGATTCAAAGGCTGGCTAGGACGCGGTTGCCCTGTTGGATAAGGGCGGCCGGTTGACACCCGCGCTTCCCCACTTCTATAATTCCCTCACTTAACAATCGAATAGGCTGAGGCACGTAGGGGAGCTCGGTTGAGCCGGGCTGAGAGGGCGACCCTCAATGTCACCGACCCTTGCGAACCTGATCTGGGTAATGCCAGCGGAGGGAATCGGGCTATGATATTGGTGTCAACGTTAGGCCGCTGGGCGAATTAACCCGGCGGCCTATTTCTTTTGCCGTGGGCAGGGTCGCGGAGCGTATGGACAATCGAGCCACACCTGATCCAAGTGATAGGGCAAAGGTCAGGGCGGATTCCATTGACAAGTCCTTCGCCGTGGACGGGCGCCGGGAGCCGGTCCTGGCCGGGGTCAGCCTTGACGTGAGTCCCGGCCAGTTCGTCGCCATCATCGGCCCCAGCGGCTGCGGCAAGAGCACCTTGCTCAACATCATCGCCGGCCTGGACCAGCCCGACGCCGGGACAGTGGAGATCGACGGAGACCCGGCCGGTCAGAGATTGGGCCGCATCGGATACATGCAGCAGAAGGACCTCCTGCTGCCATGGCGAACGGTGGTAGACAACGCCGCCTTGGGCCTTGAACTCCGGGGAACCCCCCGTCGCCAGGCTCGCCGCCGGGCACTGGAGCTGACCGAGCTGTTCGGCCTCAAAGGGTTCGAGCATCAATACCCCTTCGCTCTGTCGGGGGGCATGCGCCAGCGTGCCGCTTTTCTCCGGACCATGCTGCTGGACCAGGAAGTGGTGCTGCTGGACGAGCCCTTCGGGGCCCTGGACGCCCTTACCCGCGTCCAGATGCAGGAGTGGCTGCTGGACCTTTGGGGCACTCTGGGAAAGACGATCATCTTGATCACCCACGACGTGGACGAGGCGATCTTGATGTCCGATCGGGTCTACGTGATGACCGCCCGTCCGGGGCGGATAACCATGGTCCTGGATATATCCCTGCCCAGGCCTCGACATTTCATGGAGGTCACCCAGCCGGCATTCGTTGAACTCAAAGCTCGCCTGCTGGCGCCGCTGCACGACGAGAGTTCCAAGCAGGATATTTTGCAGCCTGGGAAGCGGAGCTGATGGGCGTTAACCCGGTGAGAGCAGGGCAACACATCGAACGGGAGGAACCCGAGGCCCACCCGTCTCCGGCGCCCGGTCCCTTTACGGCGATACCGGGAAGCCGGCCCGGCGGCGCCCTGAGCCGCGTCCTCTTGTGGGCGATTCCCCTGCTGATTCTGGCCACGCTGGTGGGCGCCTGGGAACTCTGGGTTCAAGTGAGGGACGTGCCCAAATGGCAACTGCCTGCACCATCGGCCATCGGGCGGGAGCTGGCCGACAGCCGGGCGCTGCTTTGGGACAACACTCTGATCACCCTGGAAGAGGTCGTGATCGGGTTCATGGTCGCCCTGGCCGCCGGCGTGGCGCTGGCGGCCCTGATCGCCTACTCGAGGATACTTGAAAGGTCCATCTACCCCATAGTCATCGCCTCCCAGACCATACCGATTATCGCCGTCGCGCCGTTGCTGCTGATCTGGGTGGGCTACGGGATGACCCCGAAAATCATCGTAGTGGCGCTGATCGCTTTCTATCCCATCGCGGTCAACGCCGTGGACGGCCTCAAAGCCATCGATCCGGATATGGTCAATATGATGCGCACCCTGGGCGCGTCCCGCTGGCAGGTGTTCACCAAGCTGCAGGTGCCAACGTCACTGCCGTTCATGTTTTCCGGGATCAAGATCGGCATCTCGGTGAGCGTCATCGCGGCGGTAATCGGCGAATGGGTTGGCGCCAGCGCCGGGCTGGGATACCTCATAACCTACTCCCAGCCGCTGTTCCTGACCGCCCGGGTGTTCGCCGCCATCGTGGTGCTGTCGGTCATGGGCATGACCCTCTTCGCTTTAGCCGGCCTGGCGGAACGGTTGCTGCTGCCCTGGTACCACACCGAAAAACAAGCCAAGGCCCTCGGGCGGGAATGACCCGGCACGTCCTGCCTGGAAGAAGCTATCTGGCGCATCGCCCACCAGCGCCGGTCCGCAAATAGTCTGGTTGGTAATCTTGGAGAGTGAGGAGCGAAGCTCTATGAAAAGAATGGCTGGTCTGATTGTGATCACCCTCGTCCTGATGCTGGCGGCGGTCGCTTGTGGCTCTAGCGCGACGCCGACGCCGGCCCCTCAGCCGACGGCGACGCCCGTGCCCTTGACCAAAGTGTCGGTATCCCTGGACTGGTTCCCCTGGTCCAACCACTCCGGGTTGTACATCGCCCTGGACAAAGGCTATTTCGCCGAGGAAGGGCTGGAGGTGGACATCCACCCGCCGGCGGACCCTTCGGCCGTCCTGCAAACTGTGGCCGCCGGGCGGGACGACTTCGGCATCAACTACCAGACCGGAGTGATGATTGCCCGGGAGCAGGATATCCCCGTGGTCTCGATCATGGCCCTGGTGCAGCACCCCCTGAATTCCGTGATGACGTTGAAAGAATCGGGCATCGCCGAGCCCAAAGACCTGGCGGGCAAAACCGTCGGGTGGCCCGGCATTCCGGACAACGAGCCGCTGCTGGACACCATGCTGAAGAGCCAGGGGTTGACCCTGGATGACGTGGAGCTGGTCAACGTGGGCTTCGACTTGGTCCCCGCCCTGATCGGCAAGAAGGTCGACGCCATCGTGGGGGCCTACTGGGTCCACGAGTCCATCTCCGCCACCAACCAGGGGTTCGAACTGAACATAATGCGCATGGAGCAGCACGGTGTCCCGGACTTCTACGAGTTGGTTATGGTGGCCAACGAGGAAAAGATCGCCAAGGAGCCCGACCAGGTCCGGGGCTTCGTCCGGGCGTCCATACGGGGCTACCAGGACGCCATCGCGGACCCCCAGGGAGCGGTGGAGTTGCTCAAACGGCTCAGGCCGGAGGTGGACCTGGACATCGAAAAACCGGGAGTGGACCTGCTGGCCCCGCTCTGGTCATCCAGCGCCGGTGTATTTGGCTGGCAGGAGGAAGAACGTTGGGTGAGCTTCGCCAAGTGGATGCAGGAAAACGGGCTGCTTACCTCTGAAGGCGACGCCCTGGCGGCCTTCGACAACAGCTTCGTGTCCGGCGCTCAGTAGTGTCGAGTATTGGCGCCGGCGCGGCCATCTCATGAGGTTATGAGAGCGTCGGCGACCCGGTCCTGGTGGTATACTTGGCCCAGTCGGCGTCACCGGAATACCGGTTAGAGGTTGATAATGTCGCTCTATTTTCTGCTGGGAACCCTCACCTACGCGGGCCAGAAGATGGTCCGCGAAAACCCGGATCTGATAGTGAACGCCACCCGCGCTATCCAGGTCGAGGGCGCCGAGTTTCTCGGGCAGTATGGCGTGCTGGGGAAATACGATTACCTCATGATGGTCGAGGCCAACGACAACGACTCCGTGGCCCGGCTCTCCCTTGCATTGGGCGTTCGGACCGGTCTGCACATCGAGACCCTCCCGGCCATCGCCATCGGCTCTCTCACCGATAGGTCGCAAGACGAGCCTGCCTCGCAGTCCACGTCGGTCCACCAGCCCCCGGGCGAATAGGGCGCGAATCAGATTGCGAAGAAGTCCCACGGACCCCGATTGCAACGGGGCGCCACGATGCTTGAAGACTGCCTTGCACAGTTTACCAAGTCCGTCGCTGAATAAAGAGGGAAGGGGGCCTGTGCCGCTCCGCCTTCGGTGGAGAGGAACAGGCCGTTCTCTACATCCAGTGGCATGGCCGCGCGCGAACCCAATTGGCTCGCAAACGTGGCGCCGGGCGGGACAGGCGCGCGAACCGTCTTTCAGGAGGCCCTGCGCGGTATGGGCTTGAGCGACGAATTACGGGCCGGAGTCCAAGCCGTTTGGGAGCGGGTGGTTAACCATACCTTCGTGACCGGGTTGGGCGACAACACGCTGCCCCAAGAGACTTTCAATATCTACTTCGACCAGGACTATCTGTTTCTGAGAGACTGGTCCATCCTGCTCAGCATGGCCACGGCCAAAGCGCCTGACTTCGACGCGGCCCGCCAACTGGTCGGCTTCCTCCACCTGGGGCTCGGCGGCGAAGAGGGCTTGTTCCAGCGGGCCTTCCGGGAACGGGGCCTGTCCCCCCAAGAAGTAGCCGACCTGGAGTACCGGCCCACCACCCTGCACTACAGCGGCTATCTGCGCAAGATCGCCCACGAAGGCAGCTTTCTGGACCTGGCGGCCACCCTGCTGGCGGTGGAGTGGCCCTACTTGGACTGGGCCCAGTGGCTCGAATCCGAGGGCAAGCGGCCCGACAACTACTACTATCAGACCTGGATCGACATCCACGCCGGCGAGGGCATGATCGGCTTCGTGGGTTGGCTGCGCCAAACGCTCGACGCCGCCCCGGCCACGCCGGCGGACCGCGCCCGCTGGCAAGAAATCTTCCGGGACGTGCTCCGCTACGAGCTTCTCTTCTGGGAGATGGCCTGCCAGGACGAGCGGTGGCCGGAATGACCTCCATCCCCAAAGCCTTGACCATCGCCGGGTCCGACTCCGGCGGCGGCGCGGGTATCCAGGCCGACCTCAAGACCTTCGCCGCGTTGGGGGTGTACGGCGCCTCCGCGCTGACCGCCATCACCGCCCAGAACACCGTGGGCGTAACCGCCGTCCACGAGATTCCCACCGAAATAATCACCTCCCAGATCGATGCCGTGCTCGACGACATCGGGGCCGATTCCGTCAAGACGGGCATGCTGGCTAACGGCCCCATCATCGGGTGCGTCGCCGACGCGCTGCAGCGGCATGGGGTCCCTTGGCTGGTGGTGGACCCGGTCATGGTGGCCAAGAGCGGCGACCCATTGCTTCGGGAAGATGCCGTCGAGGCCCTGCGCAACCGGCTCTTGCCTCTGGCCTCGGTGGTCACGCCCAATATTCCCGAGGCTGAGACCCTGACCGGGATGAAGATATCCTCCGACGCCGAGGTGCGGCGCGCCGCCGAACTGATCGTCGAGATGGGCGCTAATAGCGTGGTGGTCAAGGGTGGCCACCGAGAGGGCCCGGCCGCCGATCTGTTCTACGACGGCGCCCGCTTCCAGGAGTTTTCCGCCCCTCGTATCGATACCCGCAACACCCACGGCACTGGGTGCACCTTCGCCTCGGCCGTCGCCGCCGGACTGGCTCGAGGGATGAGCGTAGCCGAGGCGGTCGCGCTGGCGAAGAACTACGTGACCGAGGCCATCCGCCGCTCCTTTCCCCTGGGCCGGGGTCACGGCCCCCTCAACCATTTCTATAAGCTGTGGAAGTAGGTTAGGGGACGAAGGCCTCTGGTGGGGGCACAAGCCGGGTATGAAGCGTTACCTATGCGCCCGGTTTGTATCGTTTGACCCCCTCTCTTATCTCCCCCTTCGCAAGGGGGAGAGGACGGTTCCTTCCCCTTACGAAGGGGGAGGTTAGGATGGGGTTTCCAGGCCGGGCGTCAAGTTGCACGTGCTCCGTAAACACCACCCCACACTCCCCCAACACGAGGTGAGAGCGGCGCACGGGCCTACGGTTACGGTATAATGGCCGTCTGTGAGCCAAACGCACTCCGCGACTGTCTGAGGACTCGCCAAGATCAGAGGTAAACTGTCCATGCTCAAATCGGTCTCCAGCCGCGTCAGCTTTTCGGAGTTGGACGCCGGCATCATCCAGCTTTGGAAACAGAAGGACGTGTTCCACCGCACCGAAACCGAGCGGCAGGACGCCCCCTTATTCATGCTCTTCGAGGGGCCGCCGACTGCCAACGGTAGTCCCGGCATCCATCACGTGCTGGCCCGGGTATTCAAGGATGTCATCTGCCGCCACCGGACGATGAAGGGGTACCGCTGCCTGCGCAAAGGCGGCTGGGACACCCACGGGCTGCCGGTGGAGTTGGAGGTGGAGAAGGGCCTGGGCCTCACCAGCAAGTGGGACATCGAAGAGTACGGCATCGAGAAATTCAACCAGAAGTGCCGGGAGAGCGTCTTCCACTACCTTAAGGAGTGGGAAACCCTGACCGACCGCATCGGCTACTGGGTGGACATGGACCACCCTTACGTGACCCTGGATAACGATTACATCGAGTCCGGCTGGTGGATACTCAAAACCCTCTGGGACCAGGGCCTGCTCAGCCAGAACATGCGGGGCACCCCCCACTGCCCCCGATGCGTCACCAGCCTCAGCTCCCATGAAGTGGCCCTGGGCTACAAAGAGAACACGCCGGACCCCTCGGTGTTCGTGAAATTCCGGGTGGAAATCCCCCCCAACCCCCCTTTGTTAAAGGGGGGAGAAAGGGGGATTTTGAATTCACAAGTCCCCACCTACCTGCTGGCCTGGACCACTACGCCGTGGACGCTGCCCGGCAATACGGCCTTGGCCGTGGACGAGGCGTCCGACTATTCGGTGGTGGAGCTGGAGCAGGATGAAACCGTGCAGCGGCTGGTGCTGGCCACCCCGCTGCTGGAAGCCAACCTCCGCCAGGACTACAGGGTAGTCGCTACCCTGAAGGGGTCCGACCTGGTGGGCGTCGGGTACCAGCCTTTGTTCCCTCCAGAGGAATACGGCGTGGAGTTCCGACGGTTCGTCCGGCGGGAGGCCCGCGGCGGCGGCACCGTCGTGGACCTGGAACCGGCCACCGGGCTGGCGCCCCAAGTCGTGGGCGCGGGCTTCGTCTCCATGGACGACGGCACCGGCATCGTCCACATCGCCCCGGCCTTCGGAGATGAGGACCTGAACTTGGGCCGGGAAAAGGAGCTGGCCTTCGTCCAGCCGGTGGACCTGCTGGGCAAGGTTACGGGCAACTACCCGTTCGCCGGCAAGTTCGTCAAAGACGCCGACAAAGACATCATGGCCGGCCTCAAGGAACGGGGGCTGCTGTTCCACCGGGACATCTACAAGCACACCTACCCTTTCTGCTGGCGATGCGACACTCCCCTGCTCTACTACGCCAAGAGTTCGTGGTACATCCGCACGACAGCCTTCAAAGATAAGCTGGTCAACGGCAACGGCAAGATCAACTGGTATCCGGACTACATTAAAGACGGCCGCTTCGGCGAGTGGCTGCGCAACAACGTGGACTGGGCCATCTCCAGAGAGCGGTACTGGGGCACCCCGATACCCATCTGGCAATGTCCGAGTTGCCGTCACCAGCTTTGCGTGGGCAGCGTCGACGAGTTGAAGCAGCACGCGGCGCCGGAGCACCGGGACCGGCTGGACGGACTGGACCTCCACCGGCCCTTCGTGGATGAAATCGAGTTAGATTGCGCCGCCGGCGGGTGCAATGGCCGGATGCGCCGCATCCCCGAGGTGATGGACGCCTGGTTCGACTCGGGTGCCATGCCCTTCGCCCAGTGGCACGTTCTCAGAAATGACGATGTGGATAAACTCAAGGAGGTGGGGAAATTCCCCGCCGATTACATCTGCGAGGCGGTGGACCAGACCCGGGGCTGGTTCTACAGCCTGCACGCTCTGTCCACGCTGCTGACCGGGGAGCCATCCTACAAGAACGTCATCTGCCTGGGCCTGGTCCTGGACGAGAAGGGCCGCAAGATGAGCAAGCGGGTGGGCAACGTCGTGGAGCCGATTGGCGTGCTCGACGAGCACGGCGCCGACGCCCTGCGCTGGTACCTGTTCACCGCGTCCCACCCCGGCGAGCCCCGGCGGTTCTCCGCCCGGCTGGTGAAAGAGACGCTGCGGCGGGTCCTGCTGACACTGTGGAACGTCTACTCGTTCTTCACCAACTACGCGTCCATCGACAAGTTTCATCCCGAGCAAACACCCGAGGGCTGGCGGCCGGAGGGCGAGCTGGACCGCTGGATCCTTTCCGAGTTGAACACCCTGGTGTCCCAGGTGGACGCCCACCTGGACGGCTACGACCCCACCAACGCGGGTCGCCGGATTCAGGAGTTCATCGACCAGCTCTCCAACTGGTACGTGCGCCGCAGCCGCCGCCGGTTCTGGCGGAGCGAGAACGACGGCGACAAGCTCTCGGGCTACATCACCCTGTACACCTGCCTGGTCACCCTGGCCAAGCTGATGGCGCCGCTGGCCCCCTTCGTGGCCGAGGAAATCTACCAGGGACTGGTCTGCTCGGTGGACCCCGAAGCTCCCGACAGCGTGCACCTGGCGGAATTCCCGGCGGCCGACCCGTTGCTGGTCGACCGCCTCTTGATGGAAGCCACCCGGCTGGCCATGCGGATCGCCAGCATGGGCCGGGGCGTCCGGTCGCGGGCCGGGCTAAAGGTGCGTCAGCCTCTGGCGAACGTTCTAGTCAAACCGAGATCCCAGGAAGAAGACAAATATCTCGCGTGGATCAGCCCTCAAATTCTGGACGAACTCAACGTCAAAGAGCTTGTCCCCCTGGACGAATCCTCAGACCTGTACCGGCGGGCGTTGGAATCTGCCGGAGACCAAACCGAGTGCGTGGTTGAAGTGAGCTGGACTCCCCCGGAAGGGGTCGAGCGACATTATTGGGTAGCCCTCGAGGGTGGCTACATGGTTGGCCTCGACGTGATCATCACGGCGGAGCTGAAAGACGAGGGGACCGCCCGGGAGCTGACGCATCACATCCAAAACTACCGGCGGGCCGAAGAGTTCGAGATTACCGACCGGGTGGTCACCTACTACCAGGCGCCCGCATCCATCCGCCGGGTGCTGGAGGCGGCAAGCACCGGCGAGTACATCCGGAAAGAAACGCTTAGCGAAGACCTGCGGGACGAGCCTCCGCCGGAAGGGGTCAGGGCGCAAGTCGTGAAGGTGAACGGCGAAGAGGTGACGCTGGGGGTCCGGCGGGTCTGAAACGGCGATGCCTGAGCTACCCGAGGTCGAAAACGCCAGGTGCTATCTCGTTCAGGCGGGGCTGCCCGGACGCACCTTCACCGGCGCCAATATCGGCTGGGCCAAGACCGTCCGGACGCCCTCCCTGGAAGATTTTGTCCTGGGGCTCACCGGCGGCGCGGTGCAGGCCGTCAACCGGCGGGGCAAGTACCTGCTCCTGCCCTTGCGTAGGGGCGACTCGCGAACCCCCCTCACCCTCATCATCCACCTCGGCATGACCGGCGGCTTGCAGGTCCACCCAAGGTCCGAGCCCGAACCCCGGATGCTTCGCCACACCTTCTACCTGGACGACGGCCGCGAGCTGCGGTTCGTGGACGGGCGTAAGTTCGGCAAGTTGTGGTTGGCATCCGACTCCGACGATGTCTTGCCCGTCCTCGGCCCGGACCCGCTGGGCGACGACTTCACCGCGGACACCCTGGCCCGGAGCCTTGACGGGAGAATCGCTCCAATCAAGGCCCTGATACTGGAGCAGTCTATCGCGGCGGGGATCGGCAACCTGTACGCCGACGAGTCCCTGTTCCTGGCGGGCATTCACCCCTTGCGCCCCGCCTCGGACCTGTCCGGCGATGAAATCTCCCGGCTCCGGGACGGCATCGTGGCCGCCCTCAGCGCCGCCGTGGCCCTATACGACAAAAGCCGGGCCAACGGCCAGCCCGACCCTCCCACGGAACTGAACGCCTGGACCATTCCCCGCAAACCCGGCGACCCCTGCCCCCGTTGTGGATGCCCCATCGACGCCATCCGCGTCCGCGGCACCTGCTTCTGCCCAGGGTGTCAGGGGTAGTGCCCATGGCAAGGGCGACTAACAGGAGCTGGTCATGAGTCTAAGGGCTCATCACCACAGTTTGGTCCCCGCCGTTATAGCGATCTACAAAGTGTCGGTAGATAGCACGTGCATGCGTTTCTGAATTCCCGCCGTCCGATTTGCGGTTCACCTGGAGCCCCAGCTGACCCTCCACCAGGTCCATCGGGAGTCGTCTATAATCCGTTCCGTCTATCATGGTCCTGAAATTGCGGCCGGGAAACTGCGAAACTGAAACCTGGTGACCTCTGATGGAGCCAGATAACTCTCCTGGAGTGTCGTAAACGATCCGCCGATTTGACCTGATGGGGGTAGCTGGATAACTAGGCGGAAGAGTTGCGTCTTCCGATCCATCCATTAAGATTTCTGAAAATTTGTGGACGAAGACTCGTCGTGCGGCTGGTTCATCAAAGAGAAGCGCCGCCACGTCTTGCTGATCTTTTTCCGGCAGCGACCTGTAAGCAAGCAAGAAAACTTTGGCAGGTTCAGGCACACAGCACCTCCTTAGTAGACTGTAGATACTGTAATATACTCCGGAGTTACTGTCAACCGGCAGTATGCACTGAGTTTCTAGTTATTCTTCTACACGCTGGTCCCATGGATATGCCTCGGCGCCACGATAATGACGGAACACTTGTCGTCCACCACGGCTTGGTCGTACTCTTCCCAGTCGGGGTGATCCTGACCGGCTGTCGCCACGTATACCTCTTGCAACGCCAGCCGCAGTTCCCCGGCGTCGGTGTTGGCGGGGGTAGGTATCAGGTGCCCGACGGCGACAACCTACGAAATTATCTAGTTAGGCATGAAATCACCTTCCGGATATGGCCACGATAGTGAAGGCTGACTCCTACTCTTAGCATTCCGGGTTTCCTCCTCAGATTTCACCCCAGCCCTAAGCACGCACCCCATGAAGGGGACAGTTCAGAGTCAGCCTATATGCATATATTACGGTATGCTGCCCATGTCAGTGTGTCAATGCGCGTAATCGGACGTGTTCTGGCGCGGCAGCCTGCCCCCCCTACATCCTCAACCCATAAACATGCTCGGGCACCACTATCACCACCGAACGCTGGTCGTCGCGAACGGCCTGGTCGTACTCCTCCCAGTTGGGGTGCTCCTGGCCGGCGGCCGCTACATATACGTCCCGTAGCGCCAGCCGCAGCTCCTCGGCGTCGGTGTTGCCGGGGGTGAGTAGCTCGGCGTGCCCTTCCAGCACGAAGAAGCTCCGCCAGTTGTCCGTGGAGACGAGCAGGGAGCAGCGCGGGTCCCGTTTCAAGTTTCGCAGCTTGGCTCGGTCCTCGGTGGTGGTGAAGCCGACCCCATCTCTGGTTGGACCGCAGGTGATGATGCTCATCTGAGCCGCTCCATTCCGGCGAAAGGTGGTGAGCACGCCGCGGTGGTGCTCGGCGACGAACTGCCGTACCTTGTCTTGCATCTGACCTCCTCCTGTGTTCTACCGCTCCAGCACGAAGTCGATTTCCAACATGTCGTAGTGGGCGTTTTGCATTCCCAGGCTGTCGTACACCTGCCGGGCCACGTGGTTGTCCCGGTCAACGTAGAGCCGCAGGCCGCACACATTGTCTTGACGCCGGGCCTCTGCCTGAACGTGGCGGTGCAGCGTGCTGTACACCCCCAGCTGGCGGTGGCCGGCCTCGACATATACGCTCTGTATCCACCAGAAGAGGCCGTTGCGCCAATCGCTCCACTCGGTGGTAACGAGCAACTGGCCCACAACCCGTCCCGACAGCTCCGCCACGAGGTAAAAGCCCAAGGCGTCCTGTTCGAGCACGGCGGTGACGCCGTCCCGCAGCCGCGCCAAGTCCAGGGTCTTCCCCTCGGTCTCCCAGGCCATGGCCGCGTTGAACTCCACCAGGGTATTCAGGTCACCCGAAACGGCCCGCCTCACACATACTTCTGGGTGCTGGTCTTTCGCCATTCCTTCTCCGAAAGCAGATTGCTCACCTTGGGCCTCGCCATTGCAAGGCAGAGGTTAACCGGGGCCCGCTCTGAGACCTAAAGGTGGACGCCCGGTCACAGTGCCGCGATCAAATTGGCAAAGCCGACGAAGAGTTGGTCCCGTTCAAGTCCCCCTTTATAAAAGGGGGACTTGGGGGGATTTCCTCCCCCAATCAAGTCTAGCCATCCACCCAAAGGCCGGTATATAGCACACCCGGCTAGCTTAACCAGAATGTGGAGCCGGAGTCCCCTTTCTGGACCTCGATGGTGACCGGGAACATCTCCTTCAAATCCTCCAGGTGGGTGATGACGATGATCTTTTCGAAGTCGCTCTGGATCGCGCCGATCACATCCAGGACCCGCTCCCGACCGGCCGTGTCCTGGGTGCCGAACCCCTCGTCGATAAACAGGGTGGGCATGGGCGCGCCCATCCGTTGGGCCAGCACCTTGGACAGCGCGATGCGCAGGGCCAAGTTGACGCGGAAGGCCTCGCCGCCGCTGTACATCTCGTAGCTGCGGGGGCCCAGCTCGTCGCTCACCTGAATCTCCAGGGTCTCGATGGGGTCGCCGCGCCCGGTGCGCCGTTCCCGCTGGGTCTCGAGCTTCACCTGCATCCGGTTGTCCGTCATGCGTCCCAGCAGCCCGTTGGCCTCCTCCTCCAGCCGGGGGACCACCGTCTCGATGAGCATGGCCTGGACACCCTGGCGGCCGAAGGCGGTGACCAGCTCCTGGTAGATGCCCTGGTCTTCTTGCGAGCCGGACAGGCGGGCCGAGATGCCGGCCATCTCCAGTTCGAGACCTTCCAGCCGCTCCACCTGGCCCCGCAGGTAACCCCGGCGGTCGATGGCGTGCTGTCTTTGCCCCTCCAACTCTTTCTGAGCTGCCTCGGCCTCCTTACGTCTGGCCTCCCACTGGGGCAGCGCGGCTGTTGCCGCTTCGTCGCTTCGGTGTTGCTCTTGAAGCTGCTCTGCCTCGCTCTTTCGACGCCGCAGCATCTCCTCGGTCCCGGTGACCGACGCCTGCTCTTGGGGCAGGTTGGTTTCCGCATCCGAGAGTTGGCGGAGTTTTGCGGCATAGGGCTCCAGCTCCTGAATCTGCGTGTAGGTCTGCCGGCGAGCCGCTTCGTCGTAGCCGAGGGTGTTGATTCGGAGGTCCAGCGCCGCGAGCCGGCCCTGCTCATCGGCGGCGAAATCCCCGGAGGCCAGGGATGCCGAGGTGGTAGATAGCTGAGTCTTGGCCTGGTCCAACTCCTCCCGGGCCGCCCGCGACTCTTGGATGGCCCGCTCCAGGTCGTTGATCTTGACCCCGGCTTCCCGTTGAGCCTGGGCCAAGGCCCGTTCCCGGCCGGGCAGGTCCCGCTCCAGGGCGGCGCGCTCGGCCTCAAGCTCTCGCAGCTTGGAGGCGTTCTGGCGGTACAGATCGCGCTTGGCTTCGATGTCTACTCGGTAGGTTTCCGACAGGCGTCCGCAGCCGTCTTCACCCAGGGGAGACTGGCACAGAGGGCACATCGCATCCTGGTGGCCGGTGCGTTGAAGCAACTCCAGCTTGGCGCGAAGCTCCCTCCCTTCCGCCTCGTAACGCTCGGCGACGCTCTGGGCCTCACCGGCGCGGGTGGCCAGGGTTTGCTGGTCATCCCGACGGGTGCGAAGAGCCTGTTCTTCCACTTCCAGCGCCGGCAGCCGGAGCCGGGTCTTATCCAGCTCTTTGACCAGGTCCGCTTCCGCCCGCGCCTTATCGGGCAGCTCCACCTCCACTCGGCGCCGAAGCTGTTCCCCCTGGGCTTCCAGGCGGGCGCGGGCGCCGTCGATGGCCCTCGTCAGAGTTTGCCGGGCCTCAACGAGCGTATCGAAGGCCTGGCGGGCCTCTTCCAGGGCAATGAAGCGGCGCCGGGCCTCGTCCAGCCGGACGGCCCCCTGCCGGACTGAATCCGCCTGTAGAAGCAGGTCCTGATACTGGTCGACCCGGGCCCGGCCGGCCGCCACGGCGGATTCGAGGTGGACTGCCTCCCGGCGGATGCCCTCCATCTGCCGTTGCAGCTCGTCCAGCTGAGCACCTTTTCGTTCGAGATCGGCCACCGTCCGCACCAGCTCCTCCACTTCGCGGCGGCGCTCCTCCAGTTGCGGGTCGACCTGCTGCAAACGTAACTCGATCCCGGCCAGCTCTTCGGAGGGGTCCCCAATCTCCTCGACCTGGCGGCGCATCTGGCCCAAGGCCCCTTCCGTCTCGGCGGAGGCGTTCCGGCTCTCGTCCAGCCACTCCCTGGCGCGGGCCTGCAGCCGGTCGTAGGCGGCCAACCCGAGGATCTTGGCCAGCACTGCCTTGCGGTCCGCGGGGGTCTTGTTGCTGAACTCGTCGGCCCGCCCTTGAAGCAGGAAGGCGGAGTTGATGAACGTGTCGTAGTCCATGCCGACGATCTGGTCGATCCGGGCCTGGGTCTCCCGGATCTGATTGCCGGTGACGGGCTTGGATTCACCGGCGCTCAGGACCTGAAGCTGCAGGTCGGTGACCCCCTGGCGGCGCCGGCCCCCGCCCCGGGCGTGGGCCCGCACGGCGCGGTATGGGGTGTCCCGGGCCTGGAACTCCAACTCGACGCGGCACTCGTCGGCGCCGTAGGAGATCAGGTCGTCGTGGGTCTTGCCCCGGGCCCGGCCCCACAGGCACCAGGTGATGGCATCGAGCAAAGCCGATTTGCCGTGTCCGTTGGGACCGCAGAGGCAGGCCACGTGAATCCCGGTGAAGTCGAGGCTCGGTACGTCCTCCCGGTAGCAGAGGAAGTTCTTCAAACTCAGGCGCAGGGGTATCATGGCGCCGCCTCGGCGGCAGTGTATGGAGGGCGGCCAGCCCCATCCCGGTTTCGAGCCACAAGCCCGTCAAGCACGATGATTCCTCACCCCCCGGCTAGCCGCGTCCATTCTAGCACAGGCCGCCTGGTGCATCCGCCGGGCATCGAGCCGGGTAAGGTCGACGCCCTTCGAACCCAAGGCGAGGGCGTCTATTTCTCCGCCCTAAGAACAGGGCGCTCCACGAAGCTGGCGCCCCCGCTCCGTCATTCCGGCGAAAGCCGGAATCCAGCCGACCAGGTCTGTCTGCGACACTCGCACAGGTGATTGGAGACGCGTCTGGATTCCGGCCTTCGCCGGAATGACGGGGGTGAGTGGGCGGGCGACAACAGAAAAGTCAGCTAAGGAATGAGGCACGAGGGCTGATGAGGGTTTATGCTAGTAGTCTACGATCTTCGCGTACGTCGCGGTGAATTTCCGGGCGGCGGCACGGTATGCCAAGAGAAACCGGCAATAACGACAATCTGGTTGAAGTACACGAGCTTTGCAAGCGCTACGGCTCGCTGCAGGCGGTGGACGGCGTCTCGTTTTCCGTGAAGAGCGGGGAGGTTTTCGGCATCCTCGGCCCCAACGGCGCCGGCAAGACCACCACGGTGGAGATACTGGAAGGAATGCGCTTTCCCGACAGCGGGTTCGCCCGGATCAACGGGATCGACATCCAAAAGGACCCCAGGTCGGTGAAGGCCTTGATCGGCATCCAACTCCAGTCCTCCTCCTTCTTCGAAAAGCTCAATCTGGCTGAGTTGCTGGAGGTGTTCGGCAGCCTCTACCACCGGCGAGTGGACGCCAAAGCCCTGCTCCGCGAAGTCGAGCTGGAGGACAAGGCCAAATCCGATTTCAAGGAACTCTCGGGCGGGCAGAAGCAGCGGTTCTCCATCGCCACCACGCTGGTCAACGACCCGTTGCTGCTGTTCCTGGACGAGCCGACCACCGGCCTCGACCCCCAGGCGCGCCGCCACCTGTGGGAGCTGGTCAAGAGGTTCAAGACGGAGGGGCGCACCGTCCTGATGACCACTCACTACATGGAGGAAGCGGAGGAGTTGTGCGACCGGGTGGCGATCATGGACCGGGGACGCATCGTGGCGATGGACCCCCCGGACAGCCTGATCGACAATCTGCTGGCTAAAGGGTTCGAGAAGGAGCGAGTGGAGAAGCAGGCCAACCTGGAAGACGTCTTTCTGGACTTGACCGGCCGCGCTCTACGGGACGAATAATGTGGAGGACTAACCCCACCCTGGCGCTGACCGTGGCCTCGCTGAAGATGTGGTTTCGCAACCGGCAGGCCATCTTCTGGACCTTCTTCCTCCCCCTGGTGATCATGGTGATATTCGGCATGCTCAATTTCGGCGCCCTGGGGGCGGTGGACCTGGGTGTAATCGACCTGGCCGACAGCGAGGCGTCGCGCAGCTTCGTCAACAACCTGTCGAACATCGAATCCTTTGACGTATCCCTGCACGGTACCGAGGAGGAAGAGCGGCAGGCCTTGGCCGATGGCGACCGGGCCCTGGTGCTGATCATTCCCGAGGAGTTCGGGCACTCCAGCGTCCCGGCGACCGTGCAACTTTATTACAACGATGGCCAGCCCGGGGAGACCCAGGTTGGCCGGACCATCGTGCGCCAGCTTCTGGACGAGATGACCTTCGCCATGGCCGGCGCGCCTCGCCGCTTCCCCATCGACGCCCAGCCGGTGAACAGCCGCAACCTCCGATTCATCGACTTCCTGATGCCGGGCATCGTCGCCATGTCCTTGATGCAGATGGGGCTGTTCAGCGTGGCCTTCGCCTTCGTGCAACTGAAAAGCCGGGGCATCTTGCGCCGCCTGCTGGCCACGCCGGTCCACCCGGCCAGCTTCCTCTTCGCCCAGGTGTTCACCCGGTTGACCGTCTCCATCATCCAGGCCCTGGTGCTTGTCGGTGTGGCGGTGATCTTCTTCAACGTACATCTGGCGGGCAGCCTGAGCGCCATTCTGCTGCTGGCCGTGCTTGGTGGCGGGGTGTTCGTGAGCATGGGTTTCGCCGTTTCGGGCTGGGCGAAGAGTGAGGAGGTGGCCGCGCCCATCGCCAACGTCATCGCCCTGCCCATGATGTTTCTTTCCGGCATCTTCTTCCCCAGGAGCGCCATGCCGGAGATACTGCAAGAAATCACCGACTTCTTGCCCCTTACTTACTTGGCCGACGCCATGCGGAACATAGCAATCGACGGCGAGGCACTCTGGTCCCAGGGGTGGAACGTTCTCGGACTGACGGTATGGCTGGCCCTCAGCTTCGCGATCGCGGTGCGGCTGTTCAAGTGGGAATAGGTGGGACCCGGCGCCGCAAGTAATCTTCGGCAAGAACTTGTGGCATCCGCAACGCCGGGCCGATTTCTTGACCCGCTCGTGTCACGAGCCTACAATCAAACCAGACTCGCGAGATAGACTGGCGAAATAGACTCGAATCGAGTGACAAGCAATCAGCGTCACGCCCGGCCCGCAATCATCCCCGTCTTCAGGGTGAATAATGTTTGATAACTTGACCGATAAGCTCACCGGTATCCTCCAGAAGCTAACCAGCAAGGGCCGCTTGACCGAAAAGGACATCGACGAGGCCCTGAGCCTGGTCCGGCGTTCTCTTTTGGAGGCCGACGTCAACTTCCGGGTGGCCCGTGACTTTGTCGCCTCAGTCAAGGAGCGGACCATGGGGTCCGATGTGATGGAGAGCTTGACCCCCGGCCAGCAGGTGGTCAAGGTGGTCCACGAGGAGTTGACGTCTCTGCTCAGCGGCGGCGACCACCGGATGACCCCGGCCAGCCGGCCGCCATCGGTGGTGATGCTGGTGGGACTCCAGGGCTCCGGCAAGACCACCAGCGCCGCCAAGCTGGCCTTGAACATGCGCCGCCAGGGGCACCGGGCGCTGATGGTGGCCGCCGACCTCCGCCGTCCGGCGGCCATCCTGCAGTTGGAAACCCTGGGCAAGCAGCTAGACATCCCGGTCTATTCGGAAGACCCGGCGGACTCCTCGGCCGTTAAGGTCGCCCGCGCCGGGGTGAAGCGCGCGGAGCAGTTGGGCCTCACCTGGGCCATCGTCGACACCGGCGGCCGCCTGCACATCGACGACGAGCTGATGAAGGAGATAGAAGAGGTCAAGGCTGCGGTGTCGCCCCACGAGGTCCTGCTGGTGGTGGACGCCATGACCGGCCAGGACGCGGTGAACGCGGCCAAGGAGTTCCACGAGCGGGTTTCCCTGACCGGGCTGATCTTGACCAAGATGGACGGCGACGCCAGGGGTGGCGCCGCCCTGTCGGTTACGCGGGTAACCGGTGTTCCGATCAAGTACGTGGGCGTCGGAGAACGCCCCGACGCTCTGGAGGCGTTCCACCCCGACCGGATGGCCTCGCGAATCCTGGCCATGGGCGACGTGCTGACCCTCATCGAGAAGGCCCAGGACGCGATGGACGAGAAGCAGGCCAAGGAGATGGAGCGCAAGTTTCGCCAGGCCACCTTCGACCTTGAAGACTTTCTGCAGCAGATTCAGAGCGTCAAGAAAATGGGCTCCTTGAGCCAGATCATGGAAATGATCCCCGGAATGGGCCAGTTGAGCAAGCGGCTCCCCGCCGGCGCATTGGATGAGGGGCAGATCAAACGGGTGGAGGCCATAATCCGCTCCATGACCTCGGCGGAACGGCACCGGCCGGAGATCCTCGACGGCAGCCGCAAGCGCCGCATCGCCAAGGGCAGCGGCACCACGCCCCAGGACATCAACCAGCTACTGAACCAGTTCCGCCAGGCCCAAAAGATGGTCCGCCAGCTGTCCCGGTCCCGGGACCCCCGCAACCTGCTGAAAATGTTTCAGTAGGTGGAGAACCAAGGAGCAACAGGCACAAATCATCGTAAGAATTTAGCCGCTGAATGATCATCGGTAAACATCGCGCCTATGGCCAATGTGGAGCACGGTCACGTGTTCTTGGGTGTCGTCTATCTAGTAGATCACCCGGTAGACGCCCACTCGGATGCGCCACCCGTCTCGGCCTGTCAATCTAAGACAACTCGAGGGCCTGGGGTCTTGGCCAAGACCACCAATCGCATCACGAACCCTCTCGTAGTCCGATCCTGGCAACCGGGCTAACTCCCGTTGTGCTCGTCGAAGAAGGGAAACCGCATAACTCATGAGCGCTTCTGATCAATCTCCTTAACTGCCTCCTCGGATGGGATGGCCTCATCGCCAGAAGCTTTGGCATCGTCATATGCGCGAATGCAATCCAATTCCTCAAGAGCCTCAAGGAGCTTGTGGTAGTCCTCTATTTCTAGAAGCACCCCAACTCGCGCTCCCTGTTCATCCACGACATAGCGTTCTTTGAATGCGGGCATAATAACTCCGTGTTCTAGGTGGACTCGCTTCAGAACATTGTAGCAAGATAGCCAAGGGCTACCAAGCCTGCCGCTCGGACTCGCCTGGCCTACCCCATCCCCTGCCTCATGGCGGTGAACAGGTAAACCGTGGCGTAGGTGCGCCAGGGGGACCACCGCGCGGCGAACTCCTCCACCTGCGCGTCGTTCTGGTCTGCTCCATCAAAAAACACCTTGGAGACCACCCGCCGTAGCGCCAGGTCGCCAAGGGGCAGGGCGTCGGGACGCCCCAGCGCCCGGATCAGCACCCATTGGGCCGTCCAGCGCCCAACCCCGCGTATCGCCACAACGCTTTGGACCACCGCTTCATCGGACATCTGGTGGAGATACTCGAAGCCCCGAGGTGAGGAGTTCAGCGCCTCACGGGCGATGCCCTGGACGTACTCCGCCTTGTGCTGGCTCAGCTTCAAGGTGCGCAGTTCCTCCAATGGGGCGTCGCCCAGCGTCTCGGGGAGCGGGAAGGCGTAGTAGGTCTGGCCGTCGAAGGTCTGGCGCGGGCCGTAGGTCTCGATCAACAGAGTGCGGATGATCCGGGCCACGGTGGTGGCGATCTGCTGCCCGAGGATGGCCAGCACCATAGCCTCGAACACCGAGGCAGTGTGGGGCAGGTGCAGACCGTAGAACCGGTCGACGATGCCCGACAGGGCCGGGTCTCCCTGGGCCAGGGCATAGAATGGGGCCAGGTCCTGGCCGGTGCCCAGGAGCCATGCTACCTGTTTTCGCGCCAGCGCCACATCGGCAGCAGACAGGCCGTCGCCCTGGAGTTCCGCCGCCAGCTCCGGTTCCAGGACGCTGCCCTCCGACCGCACCGACGCCAGCACCAGTTTTCCGCCCAGGTCCAACAGCCTTCGGTACACTCCGCCGGTCAGGGAATCGGTCCCATAGTGGCCCTGGAAGTAGGTGTGGTAGCCGGCGGTTAATTCGAAGTCGAAGGGCGCGGTAGGCTTGATTTTGATAGTTGTATTGTCCATCACGTGCTCCGTGCACCTCCGATTATTCGCCGGTCTTCCCGGCACTCCCCAACGGGACCGAGGCCAGCGCCGAGTACTTTGCCCCGCCCGGCGTCAGGATACTGCGCATCAGGTGCACCGAGTCCACCAGCCAGGGTTCGGTGGGCTCTAGGGAGGTGGATGCTACGGCGGCGCTGATCCGCTGCACCAAGCCGCTGGAAACCGGTTCCCGCACCCGGCCCAGCGTCAGGTGGGGGCTGAAGGGACGTTGCTCCCGAGGGAAGCCCAGCGGGGACACGGTCTCCTCGATTTGCTCCCGCAGCCGCTGGAGGGGGTGCAAACCGCCCTGCACCCCGGCCCAAAGGACCCTGGGCCTTCTTTCATTCGGGAACATTCCCAATCCGGACAGGTGAATGGAGAAGGGAGACGCCTCTGCCGCCGGCCGGGCCATCCCCTCGATAATGCCGTCCACCAAACCAGGCTCCACATTTCCCAAGAACTTCAGCGTAAGGTGCATGCCCGCCGGGTTCACCCACCGGACCCCGGCGGGTGCCTGAACGGCTAGGCGCTGTATGACATCGGCCAGCGCCGACTTCGCCGTGGCTGAGATGGCCAGGGCAATGAAGGCTCGTATGGGTTCTCCCGTTTTGGTCAACGGTCCAGCCCCTCACGCAACTCCCGGAGCTTATCGAGCCACCCGGCAAGATCATCCAACGAGAAGCGGGCGTTGGCCGGACTGGGGTTAGGCACGACGAACACCCGGGTCTGTCCGATTTCGAGCTGTTGCAGACCCAGCTCCGGCTTGTCCTTGATCGCTTCGGCGTGCCTGAGGTACTCTGCATAGGCGGTCACCCCCTGGAAGCAGGCGATGCGCGGCTGGTATTTGAGCAGCTTCTCCCGGAGCACCGGCGCCCAGCGGCGATAGTCGGCGGCCCGCAGCCCGGATGCCTGCCGGGTAGGCCTCTTCACAACGTCGGTGAAGCCGATGCCGTGCTGGAGCAGTTCCCCGTCCCGTTGGGGCGACATCTCCCGGCCGGCCAACCCGGACCGGTTCAGGGCCGCCCAGAAGCGGTTGCGAGGGTTGGCGAAGTAGTGGCCCGCCTTGACCGAGGGCTCGGAGGGGTTCAACCCCACGAACACGATGTCCAGGCCCTCTTCCAGGTAGTCCGGCAGGGTATGAAGGCTTTCATCTTGGGGGAGGCCGCACGGCACGGCCCGGTCCTGCGCGTCGCCGCCGGAAGGAGACAACTCCTACAACCCGAGGAGGCGGGCGGCGTTGCCCCAGAGGATGGCCTCCTGGGCCGCCGAATCCAGGCCCGACTCCTCCACCTGCCGCATCATCCGCCGGTGTTCAATAAGCGGATAGTCCGTGGCGAATAGGACCTTGTCCGCGCCGACCAGACCGGCCACGGTGGCGACAACCCGGGGCTGGTACAGGAAGGGCGACGCGGCCATGTCGAAGTAGACGTTCCGGATAACCTCCGGTACCTCCGGCATCATCGCGTAGAAGGGAAGTCCGCCTCCCCAATGGGCGCAGATGATCGGATTTTCCGGGAAGTTCTCGATGAAACGGTAGAGCTTGCCGGGCGTGGTCCGGCCCTTTCCGGGATACTGGTGGCCCGCCGGCTCCGAAGAGTGCACCAGGACGGGCAGGCCAAGCCTCCGGGCCGCATCCATAAGGGGAGCCAGGCCGGGCCTATCGGTGATGTCAAAGCCCTGGGTGTCCGGGTGCAGCTCGCCGACCCCCCGCAGTCCGGCCACGGCGCAACGCTCCAATTCAGCCGCGACCCCGTCTCCCCAAGCCGGGTTGACCGAGCAGAAGCCGCTCAGCCGGTCCGGGAACCGGGCCACCGATTCGGCGATGTAGTCGTTGACTTCCTCGGCCAGCGTCCGGTCGCACCAACCCATTCCCATGACCACGGCTCGGGAGACCCGGGCCCGGTCCATGGCGTCGATCAACGCTTCGGCGGTGGCCATGGTTGCGCCCGCTTCAGGGAAGAGGGTGGCAAAGGTTGCATCGCGCGCCAGCAGTTCGGCGCGCCGGTGCGCAAAGCCGGGCGGAAGAATGTGGCAATGGCTGTCGATTACCTTTTCGTTTATCATGGGATCTCCCACAAGATTATAATAGATGTGTCGTTCGCCGTCCGCCAGTGGGTGTTCTTGACATCCGGCAAGAGCAGGCTGGAATTTGCCCGCCCTCGAATGAGTGGACCGGTGGACCTCTAGATTTCGAAAAGGGGTATTGGGTTTGGGAGCAACCACCATAGGCAGCAACAGGAGAGCGGGTCAGATAATCCCTCGTCCCACGAGGGCTCGGCGCGGCATCCAGGGACCGGAGGCATTGGCACGGTTCCTGGGGCGCAACCGGGCCTAGCCCGGAATCCCTGGCGTGGTCAAGCAGCCTGCTGGCAAAGCCGGTCTCTTGCTGGGCGATGTCGCGCCCGATTTCACCTTGCCAACGGCCGACGGCCGGTTCCTGTCCCTTCAGGACTTTCGAGGCGGCAAGGTGCTCCTGGTGTTCCTTCGCCACTACGCTTGACTGCCTTGACGGGATCACCTGTCGCAGTTGCGGCGGCACCACCCTGAGATCGAAGCGCGCAATGGCGCCGTACTGGCGGTTTCATTCGAGCCTCGGGACCGGCTCTTTCAGTTGTCCCGCCAGATGGGGTTGCCCTTCCCCGTGTTGTCCGATCCGGAGCGGGACGTATACCGGGCCTACCGGCTGGGAAGAAGGAGCCTGAGACAGGTGTTCGGCTTGGGGACCATCTGGACCTACATCAAGCTTGTGGGCCGGGGACGGCGGTATCGATTCCAGCGGAGCGACCTGCGGCAAGGGGGCGGTGACTTTGTCGTCGATGAGCAGGGCGTCGTCCGGTTTGAGCACCGGGGCCCCGCACCCCACGACCGCCCGACGATGGAGAAGTTGCTGGAAATTCTGGATACGATCTGAGGCAGTATTTGCCCCTGTTCCGATTCCTCGGGCGCCGGCCGCCAGGTTCCGGCGATAGCGGCCGTGGCAAGATTGCGCTAGACTGGGGCGGGGGTATCGGGTATGGCACGCTTGAGATTCGTACACGCCGCCGATCTGCATCTGGACAGTCCCTTTACCGGCCTGCGAACGGTTGAACCCGCCATCGCCGGCGCCTTGCAAGAGGCGACGTTCGACGCCTTCAGCAACATCATCGAGTTGTGCGTCTCGGAGCGGGTCGACGCCCTACTAATAGCCGGCGACATTTTCGATGGGGCGGACCGGAGCCTCAGAGCCCAACTGAAATTCGTTGACGGATTGAACCGCCTTAGCAATGCCGGCATCAGATCGTTCGTCTGCCACGGCAATCACGACCCGCTCAACGGATGGGAGGCACGGCTTGCTTTCCCGGAGGGGTCCCACCGGTTCGCTGCCGAGGTGGAAGGGTTTCCCGTTTTCGCGGATGATCCGGGTCGATCTATGGTCTACGGAATCAGCTACCCACGGCGGGAGGTCCGGGAGAATCTGGTGCCGCGATTCGGCGGCGTGGAGCGCGGGCCGTTCAATATAGCCCTGCTCCACGCCAACGTGGACAGCGACCCGGCCCACGAGGCCTACGCCCCCTGTAGCCTGGGCGATCTGGAGCGGACGGCCGCTATAGACTACTGGGCACTGGGTCACGTACACACCCGCCGGGTCCTCCGCGAGACCGGCCCCTCGATCGTGTACCCCGGCAATCCCCAGGGCCGGCATCCCAACGAGCGCGGCCCCCGCGGCGTGTACCTCGTCGAGGTGAGCGATTCCGGGCAGGTGCATCTCGACTTTCGCCCCGTCGACGTGGTCCGCTGGGCGAGACTGGAACTTGACATAAGTGGACTGGAAGCCGAGCAATCGCTCTTTGACCGGCTGGAGCAGGAGCTTGCCACCCGCCGGGACCAAGCCGATGGCCGGAGCACGCTCTTCAGGCTGGTGTTGGGCGGCCGGGGCCCTCTTCATCATTCGCTGATCCGCCCAGGGTTTGTCGACGATCTGCTGGAGAGGATCAACGAAACCGGGTCTCAGGAGCGTCCCTTTTTCTGGTGCGAGCGAATACAGGTATCCACGGCCTCTCTCATCGATCGTGAACAAGAACGCCATCGAGGCGACTTCGTGGGAGATCTGGTCCGGCTTCGTGATGAGTGGCAGAAGACTCCGAATTGCCTCGGCGAAATCCGTGAAAACCTGCAGGAGCTATACGGAAGGGGCAACGCGGGCCGTTTCTTGCGGGAGCATTTGCCTACCGATGAGGAATTGCTGGAGTTGATGGCCGGCGCCGAGGCGGCTTGCCTCGCGGAGTTGTTGGAGGAGGACAACGCGTGAGGGTCGAAGATCTGCATATAGAGGGATTCGGTCCTTTCGCCGCCAAACAGGTCGGGCCCTTTACGGGGTCCATCGTCGTTATCCACGGAGTCAACGAGGCCGGAAAGAGCACCCTTCTCGCGTTCATTCGGATGGTCCTCTTTGGGTTCCCCCGATTACCGGATAGGCATTACCCTCCACTGGCCGGCGGTCAGCATGGCGGCCGCTTGACGCTAGTGGATAGCAGCGGGCGCCGGTTCATCGTTGAAAGATTCCGTGGTACCCATGGCGGACCGGTCAGCATCAAGACCGGGGATGGCGCCCCGGCTGACGAGGCGAACCTTCGCCGGCTTCTCAGCGATACCTCATCGGATGTCTTCAAGAATGTGTTCGCTTTTAGCCTCGACGAACTCCAGGAGGACAAATCACTACAGAATGCCGATGTAGATAACCAGATATACAGCGCCGGGATGGGAGCAGCCAGATTGCCGGGGGCGCTCAATGCAATCAGAAACAAGAAGAACGAAATCTTCCGCAGGCAAGGAAGGAGAAACGCCATAGCAGGGTTGATCGCAGAACTGGAAGTGGTCGGCAGCCGTCTGGATGAGGCGCAGGGGAACGCCGCCAAGTATGGCAGTCTCGTCGCCCGGCTGTCGGAGATCGGCCAGGAAATAGAGTCCGGGGGATCCGATCGCGCCAAGTTGCAGCAGCAATCCGGGGAAGTGGCCCGCTTGCAGGAGGGCTGGGACGACTGGGTTGCCCTCATTGAGGTTGACGATCAATTGAACGAGCTTCCCAGCTTCGACGGTTTCCCGGAAAATGCCGTCGGCCGGCTTGAAGCCGCCCAGGAGCGGGCGGGCAACGGGAAACGGGATTTGGAAGAGGACGCCGAAAAACTCAAACTGGCCGAGAAATCAGCCGAGGAATCGATCGCCGATGAAAGCCTGCTGGAGCATCGGGAAAACGTCGAGCGTATTCGCCGAGGGCGGGCCAGCTTCGACGCATCGGTGCGGGACCTGCCCGACCGCAAGGGAGAGCTACAAAGTTTGGAAGCCGCCCTCGGTGAACGGCTCCGGGACCTCGGCCCTGATTGGGTTGAGGAACGCCTCGATTCCTTTGATACGTCGATAGGCACCCGAGACCACATCGAGGTTTCGCGGCAGACGCTGGCCGGGAGTCATGCCGATCTGCGAGAACGCACCAGCCGTCTGGAACAGTTTCAGGGCCTCCTGAAGGAACACCGGGAAGTCGAGCTTCGAGCCCGAAACGCGGTCGAAGAGAAGGAAGGCCCGTCCCTCGATGCCGCGGCGGTTGAACAAAAACGAACGGCATTGCGGGCCACCCGAACTCGACTGGATGAATACGCCAGGCAACGCCAGCGCCACACGGATTTCCGGGGTCAACTCGAATCCTCCGCGGGCCCGGCGGAAGTCGGGCGGCAGAGCAGCGGATTGCAAAGGATGGGCTTGCCGCTGCTGCTGGCTCTCGCGGCGGTCGTGCTGATGGCGGCCGGAGCGTTCCTGGGGCAGGAGGCGTTGATTATCAGCGGTTTCGCGGGCTTCGTGCTGCTCGGCGTAATTGGATACATCCTCATAAGAGGCGAGCGGACACCTTCGGGCGCTGGTGGCCCGGTCAATCAGGCATTGGCGGGCCTGGTTCGGGATGCCGAGATTGCTGAAACCAAGGCGGAGGCAGAGCTTCAAGAGGCCGCGGCGCCCCTTGGTCTCATTCTGCCTGACGCCGTTGCCCTGGATGTCGTTGAAGGGGAGTTGGACTCTGTCAGCGAGGCCCTTCGCGCCTGGGAGGCCCTGCGGCAGCGGCTCGCCGACGCCACCCAGGCGGTGCGGCAGCAACAAGGCCGCGCGGATGACGCGGCTCAAGCGCGGGAATCGGCGCGGGAAGCGCTGGAGGCGGTGCAGGGGGAATGGCGGACCTGGCTGGTGGACCGTGGCCTAGCCGAGACGCTTACCCCGGAGACGATGGTCGAATTCCGGGGCAGCGTGGAGACGGCGCGGTTCGCTCTGGGGGAAGTCCGGACCATGCGGAGCCGGATCAAGGCCATCGAAAAGGATATTGACGAGTACAAGGAGTTGATTGTTCCTCTCGCGGGCACCTTTGGCATACCGATTGGCGGCACACCGATTGAGACCGGGGTGTCCCGCGAGCTTGCCTCGGCGGCGGACGCTCTGATAGCGCGGTACGTTGCCGTGGGTGATTCAGTAAACCGGCGGGATGTCGCCCGAGAAGAGGCCGAGAATGTCGGTCAACGAGTCCGGCGGCTTGAGAAGCGGCTCGAAGAGTACCAGGAGGTTGTGGTGAAACTCCTCGGCGCCGGCGGCACCGATGACCCCGAGGAATTCCGGCGACGGGCCGCGCAGCACGACGAACGTCGCGACTTGGAGCGAAAGCGCGGTGGATACCAGACAAACCTCCAACGATTGACCGGCCCCGGTGAGCAGTTCGAGCGGTTCAAGGAAGAACTGGCCCAGGCGAGCCCGCAGGCTCTGGAAGAAACCTCTCGCGAGCTTGCCGAGCAAATCGAAGCAAATGAGGAAATCGGAGACACCTTGTTGCGTGAGCAAGGAGAAAAGAGGACCCTCCTGGGCCAGCTAACCAGCGAAGCAGAGTCGTCGGCGCTGCGGGTGAAGAGGAACGCGCTCATGGAGGAGCTACGGGAGCAAGCACGGGAGTGGACGAAACTAACCATAGCTGAGGATTTACTGCTGCGGACCCGCACGAAATTCGAGGAGGAACGCCAGCCGGGAGTGATTCTGCACGCTCAAAAGTTCTTCGGCGCCATCACCGGCCAGCGGTACCCCCGGCTTTACGCTCCAATTGGGGAGCAGACCGTTACGGTGATCGACGAGAACGGCGTCAGCAAACAACCTTCGGAACTCAGCCGCGGCACCAGAGAGCAGCTCTACCTGGCATTGCGCTTCGGCCTGATCCGAGAGTTTGGGGAGCGGAACGAGTGTCTGCCGGTGGTGGTGGACGAGGTGCTGGTGAACTTTGACCCAGACCGGGCCCGGCGCGCCGCCGAAGCCTTCGTGGAGCTTTCGAGAACCAACCAGGTCCTGGTGTTCACCTGTCACCCGGAGATGATCGACCTCTTCACCGGTGTTGCTCCGGACACCCAGGTTATCGAGCTGTAGCCCGCCCGGTACCTGGCCCAGGGTCTCGCAAATAGGTTGATCCCAGGTCCGTCATCCCGGCGAAGGCCGGGATCCAGCCAGCCCCGCTCTGGATTCCGGCCTTCGCCGGAAAGACGGGTGTAGGGGCGGTCTGTCACACAGTTTCGCCCATGTGAGGCTATTTGCAGGACGGTACGCTAGCGATCAGTCAGCTTCGCCAGGATGACGGGCGGGAGGCTAGAATGCCGCGCAGTTTCGCCCATGGGAAGCTACTTGCAAGACAGTGCGTTAGTTCTCGCTGCCGTCTTCGGTGAACCCGTCATCGCTGAACACGCCCGTTTCCCGGCCTTGGAACACGTGCACCACGAACCCTTCGCGGTCGATGCCCACGGCGTCCACCATGTCCTCGTCCACCGTGTCGATTATCTCCTGAATGGCGTCTTGAGTCAGGCTCTCGTCCACCGCGACGGAAAGGTGGACCACTCCGTTTGCGAAATGGATATCCACCCGCCCCACGGGGCGGTCGTCCTCACGGATGGTATAAGCCTCGGAATAAGGGGTCCGGACCTCGCGCTCGAAGCTAAAGTCCCCCACAGCCCACCTCCCGGTCTAGTATCTGACCTGGCCGTTGCCCAGGATTACCCACTTGTATGAGGTGAGTTCCCGAAGGCCCATGGGTCCTCTGGCGTGTAACTTTTGAGTACTGATGCCCACCTCGGCGCCCAGTCCGAACTGCGCGCCGTCGGTGAACCTGGTGCTCGCGTTGACGAACACCGCCGCGGCGTCCACCTCTTCGAGGAACCGCATCGCCGCCGAATAATCTTCGGTAATGATGGCCTCCGAATGGCCGGAGCCGTAGGTTTCGATATGTTGCAGAGCCTCTTCCAGAGAGTCTACCACCTTGACGGCCGCGGTCAACGACAGGAACTCCTGTCCCCAGTCGTCTTCGACGGCGGGCAGCACCTTGCCCATCGGCAATTCTCCCTCACCGAGGGGGCTCGGCCCCAGGATGCTCAGGGCCCGGTGGTCGCAGTGCAGCTCCACCCCGGCCGCCGCCAGCTCCCGGGCGATGCGGGGCAGACACCGGGGCGCAACGTCGGAGTGGACCAGCACCGTGTCCAGGGCGTTGCACACTGTGGGGCGCTGGACCTTGGCGTTGAAGATTATATCCGCCGCCATCCCCACGTCTGCACCCCGATCCACGTAGGTATGGCACACGCCGATGCCCCCGGTGACGGCGGGCATGGCGGCGTTGTTCGCCACGAAACGGACCAACTCCGCGCCGCCCCGGGGCACCAACAGGTCGATATGCTCTTTCATTCGCAGCATGGCGTCCACCAGGGCCCGGTCCGGGTTGTCGATGAATTGGACGGCCTCCGGCGGCACCCCAGCCTCGGCGATGGCCTCGCGCACCAGTTTGACCAGGGCGGTGTTGGAGTGGAGGCTCTCCTTGCCGCCCCGCAGCAGGCAGGCGTTGCCCGATTTGAGGCACAGGACGGCGATGTCGATGGTGACGTTGGGACGGCTCTCGTAGATGCTGCCCACCACGCCCAGGGGGACTCGGCGTTTGCCCACCCGCAGGCCGTTGGGCAAGGTGGTCATGTCCATGGTCTCGCCTATTGGGTCGGGCAAGGCCGCCACGGCGCGCACGTCACGGGCGATGTCCTGGAGCCGCTCCGGAGTCAGGAGCAGCCGGTCCAGCATCGCCTCGTCGAGGCCGTTACTTCGGGCAGCCTCGTGGTCCCGCCGGTTGGCCGCCAGAACGGGAGACTGGCCGGTTTCAAGCGCCTCCGCGATGTTGAGCAGCGCCCGGTCCTTGATCCGCGTGGACAGACGGGCCACCTGCCGGCTGGCCGCCCGGGCCGCCCGGCCCTTCGCCACAAGCGCGTCAACGGTCTCGATGGTCATGGTTTCTCCGCCGTGAATCCCAGCAGGTTGAAGACAACGGGCACCAGGGTGTGGTTGACTGGGTCAACGCCCAGGCCGAACTCCTCTAGGGCGGTCGCCCCTAACAAGGCTTCAGTCCCGGCATCGCCAAAAACGCAAGATACAATAGCAGTTTCCTGGCCGATACGCACCGGCGCCTGGCACAAGCCCATTTGCACGACACTGCCATCCGCTAGCCGGAAAGGGCGGTGATGCGTAGGCGAGTGTCCTAACTGTTCCATCACGGGCCGAGGCACCAACGTATAGCTGGCGCCCGTATCGACCCGGGCACCCACACTCTCGAAGTGCTGCCCGGCCGCGTCGCCGATCTCTATCGAGTAACGAAAGGTGGTCATCCTGCTACCCTCTTGGGTTTATGACTCTGTTGCCCGCTTCTTCTGACCTGGTTTGTCCTCGCAACCATCGGTGGCGGCATCCGGAACTTGCAGCAATGAGTTGGGCCATGCGCGCCCAAGCTCACCTTAGCCAGGCCCAAACGCCCTGTCCGGGCCGACGCGCCTCATAGCAGCACCAGGTTGTTGCGGTGCACCACTTCCTCGCCGTAGTGGTAGCCGAGGATGCCCTGGATGTGGTCGGAGCGGACCCCTCGAATTCGTCTTACATCCTCTGACTTGTAATTGGCGATGCCGCAGGCGACGCGGCGGCCCCCTTGCTCCAGAACATAAACGATGTCGCCACGGCGGAAATCCCCGTTTGCGCCCGTGATTCCGGCGGGCAGGAGGCTCCCATTGCTCTCCACGAGGGCCCGAACCGCCCCGGCGTCAACCACAATGTCGCCCCGGAGGGAGATCTCGCCTAGCATCCACCTCTTGCGGGCCTCCAGCTTCTCGGCGCCGGGCCGAAAGAGGGTGCCGATGGCCTCTCCCCGTGCCGCCCTTTTCACGGCGTCTTCAGCCAAACCGTGGCACATGACCATGGTAATGCCGGAGGTGGTCACCAGCCGGGCTGCATCCAGTTTGGTGGCCATGCCGCCTCGAGCCCAAGGGTTGCGGTCCCTGCCGGCCAGGGCCTCCACCGCGGCGTCGACCTGGTCCACCACGGGAATCAGGCGTGCCTCGGAGTCCGTGTGGGGGTCGGCGGTATAGAGCCCATCGGTATCGGTCAGTATCACCAGCAGGTCGGCGTCCACCAGGTTGGCCACCAGGGCAGAAAGGCGATCGTTGTCTCCGAACACCTCCCCGATCTCGTCCACCGCCACCACGTCGTTCTCGTTGAGAATGGGCACCACCCCCAGGTCGAGCAAACCCCGGAGGGTATTACGAACGTTCAAGTAGGACTGGCGGTCCGAAAGGTCGTCGACGGTGAGCAGCGTCTGGGCTACCTGGGACCCGTGGGAGGCGAACATTTCCTGGTAGGTGTGCATCAGCCGGCTCTGGCCCACGGCGGCCAGGACTTGCCGGGTTGGGATGTCCCGATCCCCGTTGTCCTGGTCAGGTTCCAACAACTCCCGGCCCGCGGCGATGGCGCCGGAGGTCACCAACAGCACCTCCGCGTTCAACCCCTTCAGCTGGGAGATCTGTCGCGCCAGGTCGCCCATTACCTTCAGGTCAAGGCATCGATGCTCCGGGGCCTCGGTCAGCACGCTGGTACCGGCTTTGACCACGATTCTCCGGTGGCGCAGGCCTTCCGACGCGGTAGAGTCCATAGACGAATCAGTGAGCTGACCGGTGCTGGGCATTGGGGCGAGTCCTTATCGTGGATAGCCAGAGGCGGTGGAGGAGGTTCGGAACTCCTCGTCAGTCGTTTATTATAACATGGCACTTTTGCCGGGCCACCGGCTTCTTGTGCGGGCGGCCCGAATTCAATAGAATGGTTTGATCGGGGCTGGCACTTTGGGTCAGCCCCTTCTGGACGTTTTGCGGGGCTGGGAGCCCTTTCGGGGCTGTTCGAGCAGCGCCTGAGGGCTCAACCGGCCAGGACTTGAATACATGTCTTTGAATGGTGTCCTTTCCGTAATCAGCGGTCACCCGGAGTACCTGCGCCATATGGCGACGGCCCCCACTCCGGAGGCGCCGCCCCGCGTCGCGGTGCGCCAGGGAGCGCGTCCGGGGTATATCGCGGCCCTGTGGCGTCACCAGCCGGGACCGTTACTGGTCATCACCCCTCGCTCGGAGGATGCCCGGCGGCTCCACGACCAGCTCCTCACCTACTTGGGAGAGGGCGAGCAGGTTTACCTGCTTCCGGAGCCGGAGGTGCTTCCCTTCGAACGGCTCTCCGTGGATGCCAACACCAGCAACCAGCGGCTGGCCGCTCTGGCAGCCCTGGCTTCGTCATCGGCAAACCGCGACAGTGAGGACTCCTCACACCCGCTGGTCGTCGCCTCCGTGGGCGCCGTGCTGATCAAAACATTGCCCTTCGAGGTCATGGTTGGCCCCGGCGCCGGGGGCGGAGAGAGCGGTCTCTGGCGGGTCGGCGTGGGCGAGAAGGTGCGGCTCAACCAGCTCTTGGCCCACTGGGTGGACCTGGGCTACCGCAACGAGCCGGTAGTGGAAGCGCCCGGCTGCTTCAGCCATCGGGGCGGCATCATCGACGTCTATCCGGCCCATGCCGACCTGCCCTATCGCATCGAACTCTGGGACGACGAAATCGACACTATCCGGCAATTCGATCCCTACAGCCAGCGCTCGGTTCGCGGCGTGGAGGAGGTGCGCCTCATCCCCGCCAGGGAGCAACTACCGAACCTGACCAGCCCGGTGCGGGTTCGAGAGCTTGTCTCGGGGATCGACTTCACCCGCTGCAATAAGGACATCCAGGAACGGATGGAAGAGGAGATCGCGGCCCTGTTCACCGGGCCGAACATCGAGACCATCTCCTTCTACAACGGCCTGCTGAATTCGGCTAACCTGCTCGAATACCTGCCGAAGCATGGGCGGATAGTCCTGGAGCGGGCCAGCCAGATCGAAGCCGAAGCCCTGGAGCTACAGGAGCGGTTCGACCGGATGCGGTCCAACCGGGAGGATCGCGGCGAGCTTCCCGCCGGCTTTCCGACCCCATACCTGCCCTGGCCGGAGTTCACCGCGGAGCTGGAGCAGCGTCCCCGGTTGCTGCTCCAGACCTGGGTCAATGACGAGGACGACCGCATCTTCCAGCCGGTGGCCCCCTACTACGGGCGGTTGGAGGAACTGGCCGGCGATGTCCTGCGTCACCAACAGGAAGGCCGGGCCGTGGTGGCGGTGACGCAGCACGCCCGCCGCCTGGCCGAAATTCTGGAGCAGGCCGGCGCCGGGGTTACCCTATCCACGACGCTAGAAGAACCGCCCCAACCCGGCCGCGTCTACCTGGTGTCCGGGTCGCTGCGGGAAGGCTGGACCATCGACGCCCCAACATCCGGCGCTGCCAGGGACAACGGCGATGGTCCCCATTCAGAAAGTGGGTTGGAAAACCGGGAAGGTGCGCCCTGCTCCCTCACTTTGTTGACCGACGCCGAGCTGTTCGGCACGGTCAAAGAGCGGCGCTACCGCCGGGTCCAGAGGGCGGAGCACGGCCCGGCGGTGGTCCTCTCCGACCTGGTCCCCGGCAGCTACGTGGTCCATATCGACCACGGCGTGGCCCGTTTCGCCGGGACCACCAAGATCGGAGAGGACGGCGAGGAAAAGGAATACCTGGTCCTGGAATACGCCGAGCAGGACAAGCTCTACGTGCCCACCGACAACCTGGACCGGGTAAGCGCCTACGTTGGGGCCATGGACCGCCCGCCCAACCTGACCCGCCTCAGCGCCGCCGATTGGGCCAGGGTCAAGGAACGGGTCAAAAGGGCCACCAGAGAGATGGCCATGGAGCTGCTGCAGCTCCACGCCTCTCGCCAGGCCGCCCAGGGCCACGAATTCGGCCCGGACACGGTCTGGCAGCAGGAGCTGGAAGACTCGTTTCCCTTCGAGGAAACCCCCGACCAGGCCAACGCCATCAACGAAGTGAAAGCGGATATGGAGCGGACCAAGCCCATGGACCGGCTGATCTGCGGAGACGTCGGTTACGGCAAGACCGAGGTCGCGCTGCGGGCCGCCTTCAAGACGGTGAACGACGGTATGCAGGTCGGGCTCCTGGTCCCTACCACCGTGCTGGCCCAACAGCACTACGCCACCTTCAGCGAGCGCCTGAGCCCCTTTCCGGTGCGGGTCGAGGTCCTCAGCCGGTTCCGCACCCGCAAGGAGCAGCAAGAGGTTATCCAAGGGCTGAAAGACGGCACGGTCGACATCGTAGTCGGCACCCACCGCCTGCTGCAGAAGGACATCCATTTCAAGAATCTGGGCCTGGCGGTGGTCGATGAAGAGCACCGGTTCGGGGTCTCCCATAAGGAGCGGCTGAAGAGGCTCCGGCGGGAGGTGGATGTCCTGACCCTGAGCGCCACTCCAATTCCCCGCACCCTGAACCAGGCCCTCTCCGGCATCCGGGACCTGAGCACCATGGACACTCCCCCTGAGGCGCGCCTGCCGGTGAAGACCTTTGTCTCCGAGTACAGCGAGGAGGTCATCAAGGAGGCCATCCTCCGGGAGCTGGAACGCAACGGCCAGGTCTTCTTCCTGCACAACCGGGTCAGGACCATCCAGCAGAAGGCGGCTGAGATTCTTGAGCTGGCGCCCCAGGCCCGTATCCTGGTTGCTCACGGCCAGATGGTCGAGGGGGACCTGGAAGACGTGATGATGGCTTTTTCCAGAGGCGAGGCCGACGTGCTGATGTGCACGACCATCATCGAGTCCGGACTGGACATGCCCAACGTGAACACGTTGATCGTGGACCGGGCCGACCGGTTCGGCCTCTCCCAGCTGTACCAACTCCGGGGAAGAGTGGGCCGGGGCGACCACCGGGCTTACGCTTACCTGCTGATCCCCCGGGGGCGGCGAATTACCGAGGCGGCGGAACGGAGGGTCCAGGCCATCCTGGAAGCGTCCGATCTGGGCTCCGGCTTCCGCATAGCCATGCGTGACCTGGAGATACGCGGCGCGGGCAACCTGCTGGGCGCGGCGCAGAGCGGCCACATCCAGGAGGTCGGGCTGGACCTCTACAGCCAGCTGCTCCAGGAGGCGGTCAGGGAGCTGACTGAGGAGCAGGGAGAAGGGGCCTTAGCCCCCAAACCGGCGGCCGTCGAGCTGCCCCGGGTGGACCTGCCCGTTCAGGCCCGTATTCCGGAGAGCTACATCTCGCACCTGCCTACGCGTCTGGCCACCTACCAGCGGCTGGCCCGTACCACCGAGCGGCGGGATCTCCCCCAGCTTCGGGACGAGCTGCGGGACCGGTTCGGGCCCCTGCCCCAGGAG
>JASLXV010000041.1:0-66061 GCA_030740155.1 Dehalococcoidia bacterium
TGGACATGCCCAACGTGAACACGTTGATCGTGGACCGGGCCGACCGGTTTGGCCTATCCCAGCTCTACCAACTCCGGGGAAGGGTCGGCAGGGGCGATCACCGGGCCTACACCTACCTGCTCATCCCCCGGGGCCGGCGAATTACGGAGGCGGCGGAACGGAGGGTCCAGGCCATTCTGGAAGCCTCCGATCTGGGCTCCGGTTTCCGCATCGCCATGCGTGACCTGGAGATACGTGGCGCGGGCAACCTGCTGGGTGCGGCGCAAAGCGGCCACATCCAGGAAGTGGGCCTGGACCTCTACAGCCAGTTGCTCCAGGAGGCCGTCCGCGAGCTGTCCGAGGAAACGGGCCTGGAAGTCCCGGCGCCCAAACAAGACACCACCGAGCTGCCACGGCTGGAGCTGCCCATCCAAGCCCGCATCCCCGAGAGCTACATCGCGCACCTGCCCACCCGGCTGTCCGTATACCAGCAGATTGCCCGCGTCGCCCAGCGGCGGGGCGTGCCGCTGCTTCGGGACGAGCTACTCGACCGGTTCGGACCCGTGCCCCCGGAGGTGGAGAGCCTGCTGCTGCTGGCCGACCTTCGGGCCCTGGGCGCCCACGTCGGCGTTGAGTCCATGCAGCACAATGGAGAATCGGTTGTGCTGACGCTACGTTCTTCGGTGGGTGGGGCCAGGACCCCCCTGCAGCGGGCCATGGGCCCATTGGTTAACGTCGGCCACAAGCAGATCAGCATGTCCGTGCGGCGCTTGGGAGACCAGTGGCTGTCCCGGCTCACCAAAGTGCTGGAGCGGTTTCAAGTGTTCCAGGCGAAGCTTCAAGCCATGGCGCGGGAGGAAGCCACCGGCGCCGCGGGTGACCCGTCCGGCGATGGAAGGGAGCCCACCGATGCCGCCCGTTTGCCTTTCGGCGGTGCTTAAATGAAGCGCCCGCCGGGGTAGGCAAGGGGATTGAAATCGCGGCACGAGGACCCATTCCCGGCGGCTCCGATGAGCAAAAGGAGATAAGCCATCTCAGCTACTGAAACGACACTCTCCGCCCTGGAGCGCAACTGGCAGATGGTCCATTGGGCGCTGGAGGGCATGACCGAGGCGACCATGGCCGGCCGCCCCAACGATCAATCCAACTCCATTAGCTGGCTGCTGTGGCACATGACCAGGGTGGCTGACCGCTTCATCCATACCCGGTTGAAGGGTGCGCCGCAACTGTGGATCGAGGACGGTTGGCACGGGAAGTTCGGGATGCCCGCCGACCCTCACGACTTCGGCATGGGCTGGAGCCTGGAGGAGGTGGCTGCCTGGCAGCCGCCGGGTAGGGAGGTGCTGGTGGAGTACTTCGAAGCCGCGAACTCCGCAACCCGGGACTATCTCCGGCCTCTCACGGCGTCCGGCCTGGAGCGGAAGATATACTTTCCCGCTCCCCCCGACACGATTTCCGTTGGCGACGCCCTGGGCATCCTGGTCTGGGACAACATCGCCCACGGCGGCCAGATTGCCTACCTGCGGGGCTACTATCAGGGTATGGGCTGGCAGCGGGAGAGACAGAACCCTCGCTTGATCTAGCCTCAAAATGCCTGTGAGCAAACCTAGCGGGTAGCCGTCTCTGCTCTTAATGGCAGATTGCCGCCCGCCAAGCGCCGTGAAACGGACCCCGGCGTTGACTGGCGCGAAGAGCTGGATGTACACTCCCGCCGCGGGCCGTCGTTTCCAATAGGCCGTGCTCGGGGCCGTCGAAGGGCAAGAAGCCGGACGAGCAACCCATTAAGCCGGAATCTGTCCGCAACCCAGGCGCCCATTTCAACCGGGAGCACGGTAGGCTCGGGCCTCCCATACACTCAGACCGGTGGCCGGCCTCTTTACCTCACCCCTGACAACTTTCGGGAGACGATTATGGCACGGCAGGCCAAGGGCAAACCACGCCCCGGCGGCAAAAGAGAAGGCTCGGCCCTTGACCCGGCGGCCAAACGGCAGTGGGAGCAAACGGTACTCAAGGCGGAGTTGAAGGGGAAGCCGGAGAGGCAAGAGGAGTTCCGCACCCTGGGCGGGGAGTACCCGGTGGAGCGGCTGTACGCCCCGGCCGGCGCCGAGCACGCGGATTATCTGCGGGACGTCGGTTTTCCGGGTCAGTACCCCTTCACCCGGGGCCGGTATGCCGCGGGCTACCGCAACTTCGAGTGGCCCCACGACTTCTATACCGGCTATGGCGGCGGCGAGGACGCCAACCAGCGGTACCGTCAACTGGTCGCCCACGGCGCAACCTCGCTGACCATGGCCATGGACCTGCCAACCCAGCTAGGATACGACCCGGACCACCCCATGGCGGCCGGGGAACCGGGAAGGGTGGGGGTGGCCGTCGGCTCCCTCCGGGACGCAGAGGACCTGCTGGAGGGCGTTCCGCTGGACCGGGTGGGCATCAGCACCGTGGGTAACTGCATCGGACCCTACGTCTTGGCCCTGTTCCGGTCGGTCGGCCAGGTGAAGGGCTACGACCCGCGGCGGATGCGGGTGCGTCTTCAGAACGATCCGATAAAGGAGTACACGGGGCGAGGCACCTACATCTTCCCCATCCGCATGGCCCTCGAGTTGTCCATGGACGTGGTGGAGTACGTCATCGAGAACCTGCCCGGCTGGGTCCCTCAGTACGTGTGCAGCACCCAGGTACGATGGGGCGGTGTGGGTCCCGCCGAGGAGACGGCTTTTGGCATCGCCAACTTTCTCACCTACGTGGAGGCGGGCCTGGCGCGTGGGCTGAAGCTGGAACAGTTGGTGCCCACCATGGACCTTCACATGTCCACCGAAGGGGACATCTTCGAAGAGGTAGCCAAGTTCCGCGCCACCAGGCGGCTCTTTGCCAAGCTCATCAACGAGCGGTACAACGTTGACGACCCGGGAATCGCCGGGCTGCGTCTTTCCACCTACACCTCTGGACACCGTTTGACGGCCCAGCAGCCCCTCAACAATGTGGTTCGCAGCACCCTGCACGTGCTGGCGGCCATGCTGGGCGGCGTGGAGCATATCTGGGCGCCCGCCTACGACGAAGCTCTGGCCCTGCCGACCTACGAGTCCACCCGGGTTGCCCAGCTCACCAAGCAAATCATCCACCACGAAAGCGGTGTCACCAACACGGTGGACCCCCTGGCCGGCTCCTACTTCATGGAGGACCTGACGGCCAAGCTGGAGGAGGAGGCTCGCCTCATCCTCGACCAGGTTGACGGCATGGGCGGGGCCATCCCGGCCATCGAGGCAGGGTTCTACGACCGGAAAATGGTGGAGGGGACGGTGCGGTACCAGCGGCAGGTGGACAGTGGGGAACGGGTTGTCATCGGAGTCAACAAGTTCCAGGAGCAGGAGGAGCAGCCCGTGACCATCTTCCAGGTCCATCCGGAGACGGAGCAGCGCCTGGTCCAGCGCGTTGTGCGGCTCCGCCAGGAGCGGGACGGCGCCCGGGCGAAGGAGACTCTGGCGCGGTTAGAGGACGCTTGCCAGCGGAAGGTGGAGAACCCCCATTACAACACCGTTCCCGCCATGCTGGAAGCGGTCCAGGCGTCCTGCACCGTCGGCGAGATCTTCGGCGTGATGCGGGATGCCTTCGGCGAGCACGTTCATTCGGGAACCTTCTAGCAGGAGGTCTCAGGGACCATGACCACCCCATTGCAACCGAAGCGGGCGCAACCGGTTCGGGTCCTGGTGGCCAAGCCCGGCCTGGACGGCCATGAAATGGGCGCCAAGCTGGTGGCCCGCATCCTGCGGGACGCGGCCATGGAGGTGGTGTACACCGGGCCTCGCCAGTCCCCGGAGATGGTGGTTGCGGCCGCCCTCCAGGAGGATGTCGACATCATCGGCTTGAGCTTCCTCTCCGGCTCACATGAAGGGCATTGCCGCCGGATTCTGGGGCTTCTTAAAGAACAGGGACTTGGCGATATCACCGTGATTGTCGGGGGCATCATTCCCCAGCAGGACATCCCGGCGCTGAAGTCCATGGGTGTAGCCGCGGTGTTTGGCCCGGGCACCGACCACCGGGACATCATCCGAACGGTGCAGGACTTGGCGAAGGGCTGCGGGGGGTAACTCGCGGAAGCCAGGCCGGCTCCAGGCCGGTTGACGGCGTTGGTGAGAGATACTACCATGGCCCTCGTCGGAGATGGCGCCTTGGCCGTGCCCCAGCGCGTCGTTTTGCGACACTTCGAGCCGCGAATGTCCGTCCCGCAACCATTCCGTGGTTGCGCTCTATTCCTCCGGCAGGAGGGCCGCCGTGGACTTCAAGTTCAGCCCGGAAGACGACACCTTTCGCAACGACCTCCGAGGTTTCCTCGAAACGGAGCTTCCTCCCGATTGGGAGGGCCAAGGCCGGCGGCCCGAGGTTCAAAATTGGGACTTTGCCAGGCAAGTGCGCAAGAAGCTGGCGGCCAGGGGCTGGTTGACCATGCACTGGCCGGAGGAGTACGGCGGTCAAAACGTTTCGCACGTGCGCACGGCCATCTTCAACGAGGAAATGACCTACCTGCGGGCTCCGGGGCGGGACCATGCCGGGGTCCGGATGCTGGCCCCCACCTTGATGATTCACGGCTCCGAGGAGCAGAAGCAGACCCACCTCCCTCCGGTCGCCCGAGGTGAGGTCCAGTGGTGCCAGGGGTACAGCGAGCCGGAGACGGGGTCGGACCTCGGCTCTCTCAGCATCCGCGCCGTCCGGGATGGCGACGACTTCGTCATCAACGGCAGGAAAATATGGACCAGCCTGGCCCACCTGGCGGATTGGATAATGCTGTTGACCCGATCCGACCCCGACGCCCCCAAGCACCGGGGTATCAGCTTCATCCTGGTGGATATGAAGACCCCGGGAATCGAGGTGCGGCCCATCGACAACATCGCCGGGGGCCGGGAGTTCAACCAGGTAATCTTCGATAACGTCCGGGTCCCCCGCAAGAACGTGGTCGGGGAGGAGGACCGGGGTTGGTATGTGGCCGTGACCCTGCTGGACTTCGAGCGGTCCGGCATCGACTTTTCGGCCGCGGCCCGCCGCTTGCTGGACGACGTGCGGGGGTACGCCGCCGAGACCACCCGCCAGGGCCGGGCCTTGATCGACACCCCCTGGGTGCGCAGCCTGTTGGCCGACCGGTACATCGAATGCGAAGCGGCCCGCCTGATGGCCTATCACGTGGCCTACATGCAGAGTCAGGGGCTGGTGCCCAACAAAGAGGCATCCACGAGCAAGGTATTCGGGACCGAGACACTCCACCGGGCGACGGTGGCGGGGATGCAGGTTCTGGGCCCTTATGGAGCGCTGGGCCGTGGGGAAAAATGGGCGCCCCTCCGGGGCCGGGTTCAGGAAAACTGGATGATCAGCTTTTCCAACACGATCGCCGGGGGGACCTCCGAGATCCAGCGGAACATCATCGCCAGCAGAGGCCTGGGCCTTCCCCGAGGCTGAGGTCCGGGCGGGCCGCTGGCCGCGGAGCGGGAAAGGACCGCGCCCAAAGGCCCGTCGTCATGCGACTATTGAGTAGTCGAACCCTATTTATCGAACAGGAGAGTCAGCGTGGATTTCAAGTTCAGCACGGAAGACGACACCTTTCGCCGGGAACTCCGAGAGTTTGTACAAGCGGAGCTTCCATCCGATTGGGAGGGCCCCGGCCGGTGGCCCGATGATTACGATTGGGACCTTACCCGGCGGATGCGCAAGAAGATGGCGGCCAGGGGCTGGCTGACCATGCACTGGCCGGAGTCGTTTGGCGGCCAGGACGCGTCGCCGGTGCGCAATGCCATTCTCAACGAGGAAATGACCTACATGCGGGCTCCGGGCCGGGACATATTCGGGGTCCGGATGCTGGCTCCCACGTTGATGATCAACGGCACCGAAGAGCAGCGGCAGGCCCATCTTCCCGGGGTTGCCAAGGGTGAGGTCAATTGGTGCCAGGGGTTCAGCGAGCCGGAATCTGGGTCGGACCTGGCTTCCCTCAGCACCCGCGCCATCCGGGATGGCGACGACTTCGTCATCAACGGCAGCAAGATTTGGACCACACTGGCCCACCGGGCGGATTGGATGATGCTGTTGACCCGCACCGAACCCGACGCCCCAAAACACCGGGGCATCAGCTTTATTCTGGTGGATATGAAAACCCCGGGCATCGAGGTGCGGCCCATCACCAACATTACCGGGACTCAGGAATTCAACCAGGTAATCTTCGATAACGTCCGGGTGCCCCGCCGGAACGTGGTCGGAGAGGAGGACCGGGGCTGGTACGTGGCCGTGACTCTGTTGGACTTCGAACGGTCCGCCGTCGATTACTCGGCCTGGGCCCACCGGTTGTTGGACGATGTTCGGGGGTACGCCGTGGAGACCACCCGCAACGGCCGGCCCCTGATCGGGACCCCCTGGGTGCGGAACCTGCTGGCCAACGGGTTCATCGAAACCGAGGTGGCCCGCCTGATGGCCTACAACGTGGCCTACATGCAGGGCAAGGGACTGGTGCCCAACCGGGAGGCGTCCATGAGCAAGCTGTTCGGGAGCGAGACCCTCCACCGGGCGACAGTGGCCGGGATGGAGATCCTGGGCCTGTACGGAACACTGGGTCGCGGCGAGAAGTGGGCGCCCCTCCGGGGCCGGATCCAGGAAAACTGGCTGATGAGCTTCTCCCACACGGTCGGCGGCGGGACCTCCGAAGTCCAGCGAAACATCATCGCCAGCCGGGGTCTGGGCCTTCCCCGAGGTTGAGGTCCGGGCGGGCATTGAAGCCGAACGCAGAAAAGGGGGCCGCTACGGCCCCCTTTCTAGTCTCGGAGTTCCCCGGCATGAGACCCCGGGGCGCCCAGCCTAGGTCATCGCGGAGAAGCCCTGCAACCTTTGCAACACCTCAAGAGCGCCCAAGACCAGGTCATCCATTATCCTGGCGGCGGGTTTAGATTCCTTGAGCAGACCGCCGATCTGCCCCGCCGGGTTGTTTATCAAATCCTGGCGTCCCGCTTGGTGCGCCGCGTCCACCAGGTCTTCCATCAGGGCCCCCTGCAAGGGCATGGGCAACGGGTCCAGGTCCGAGTTCTCCCACGCATCCATGACCACGTTCTTGTATTGGCGGACAGGCTTCCCGGTGGAGGACCGGCTGGTCGGGAAGTCCTCGGAGGCTCCCCGGAGGATGTCCTCCTTATGGAGGTCTGGAATCTCGCACTCCTCGGCTACCAGGAAGGCGGTGCCGACCCAAGCTCCCACGGCGCCCAGGGCCAGGGCGGCGGCAACTCCTCGCCCGTCTCCGATGCCTCCCGCCGCGATTACCGGGGTGGGCGCGACGACATCTACGACCTGGGGGATCAAAGGGAAGTTCGCGATTCTGCCGGTATGCCCACCGGCCTCGAATCCCTGGGCCACGACGATGTCCACGCCGGCCTCCATCTGCCGCCGGGCATGGCGCACCGAGCCCGCCATGCCGAAGACGGTGATGCCTTGCTCGTGGGCCATCGGGACCATCCAAGATGGGTCGCCCAGAGCCGCCGCGAACACCGGGACCTTCTCCTCCAGCACCACCTCCACCGCCTCCTGAACGTTCTTGCGGGTAACCAGCCTCTTCCTCTCCGCATAGGCGTCCGGAAGGTTGAATTCTCGCATCAAGCTCTGGACGAACGCCACGTGTTTGGGGTATTCACGCCGGAGCTGTTCCCGGACGGCCGAGCGGGTGTCTCCGGTTTCGGCCAGGCTGACGGGCAGGAGCAAGTCCACCCCGAAGGGCTTGTCCGTCAGTAGCCGGACCTCCTGAATGCAAGCGCGGAGATCCGCGAGGTCCAGTCCGGTACCCCCAATGACACCCAGGCCGCCGGCGTTGGAGACCGCCGCGACGAGGCTGGGCGGCGTGACCTGGCCCCTCCCGCCCATGCCTGCCAAGCAGATGGGGTACTCGATCCCAAGACGGTCGCAGAGTGGGGTCCGCAAAGCCGGTCTTTCCATCTTGATGCCTCCTTGCCCAGTCCCGGTTTGTCATTTTGATGCGAGGTGTTTCCCGGATGCCAATCCGCCGGTTGGGCCGTGGCAGACACCTCCGGCTCAGACCCCGAAGCCGGAAGCCGGGCGCCGGACGAGCCCGCGGGGGTCTGGGTTTTCCCCGAGGCTGAGCCCCGGCCGGTGCATTGGTCGTGGAGCAATAAGGGACCGCGGAGAGCCTTGCCTAGGTCACCGCAACGAAGCCCCGCAACCGTTGCAGCACCTCCACGGCGCCCTGGACCAGCTCATCCATTATCCTGGCGGCGGGCTTGGATTCCTTGAGCATCCCACCGATCTGTCCCGCCGGGCTGTTTATCAGATCGTGGCGTCCCGCTTGTTCCGCCGCGTCCACCAGGTCTTCCATCAGGGCGCCCTGCAATGGCATGGGCAACGGTTCCAGGTCCGAGTTCTCCCACGCATCCATGACCACGTTCCTGAATTGCCGGACCGTCTTCCCGGTGTAGGTTCGGCTGATGGCGAAGTCTTCGGTGACTCCCTGGAGGATGTCCTCCTTGTGGCGGTCCGGTATCTGGCACTCCTCGGCCACCAGGAAGGCGGAGCCAACCCAAGCTCCCACGGCGCCCAGGGCCAGGGCGGCGGCGACTCCTCGCCCGTCTCCGATGCCCCCCGCCGCGATCACCGGCATGGGCGCGACGATGTCCACGACCTGGGGAATCAAGGGGAAGTTCGCGATTCTGCCGGTATGGCCGCCGGCCTCGTGTCCCTGGGCCACGACGATGTCCACTCCGGCCTCCATCTGTCGCCGGGCATGGCGCACCGAGCCCGCCATGCCGAAGACGGTGATGCCTTGCTCGCGGGCCAGAGGGACCACCCAGGACGGGTCGCCCAGGGCCGCCGCGAACACCGGTACCTTCTCCTCCAGCACCACCTCCACCAGCTCCTTGACGTTCTTGCGGGTGACAAGCCGCTTCCTCTCGGTATAGGCGTCCGGAAGGTTGAATTCCCGCATCAAGCTCTGGACGAACGCCACGTGTTTGGGGTATTCACGCCGGAGTTGTTCACGGACGGCCGAGCGGGTGTCCGCCGTTTCGGCCAGGCTGACGGGCAGGAGCAAATCCACCCCGAAGGGCCTATCCGTCAGGGACCGGACCTCCTGAATGCAAGCGCGGAGATGCTCGGGGCTGAGTCCCGAACCCCCGATGACGCCCAGACCGCCGGCATTGGAGACCGCCGACACGAGCTTGGGCGGTGTGGCTCTGCCCCGGCTTCCCATGCCTGCCAAGCAGATGGGGTACTCGATCCCCAGACGGTCGCAGAGCGGGGTACGCAAGGCCTGCCTTTCCATATCCATGCCTCCTTGCCCAATGCCACCTTGTCACTCGGAGTTGGGTGTCCCGGATGCCATTCCGCGGGTTGGGTCTTTCAAGACGCCTCCCGCTCAGACCCCGAAGCCGGAAGCTGGGCGCCGGCGAAGCCCCCGGTGTCTTCCGCCGGGTTTCCCCATACTCAAATGCCTGAACGCAACCAAGGTACCGATCTTGACGAGGGGTATGGTAGTATCATTCACGAATGCCGTCAATCGCTTCAGAATCGATGATTCCCGCTTTCGTGGTCCGCCTCCGGCAGGCGCGGTCACCCGGCACCAGGGTCGTTGGCGGATTCCGGTACAGGAGGTTCTAGTGAAACGTTCGCCCGACGTGATCGTGGTTGGAGGCGGTGTGGTGGGCGCCGCGGTTGCTTACTACCTGAGCCGGGAAGGAACACGAGTCCAGGTCCTTGAACGGCAGGCCCTGGGCAGCGGGTGCTCTTTCCACGGGACCGGGATGGCTATCTCGAACCTGAGGGAGACGCAGAGAAAGGGTGCGGCCTTTGCTATCAACCGCGCCAGCCGGCTCCTTCTCAGCGACATCTGCGGCCAGCTCGCCGAGGAGACGGGGACCGACACCCTGTTTCAGGAGCGGGACATGCTTCTGGTGGCCATGAACGAGCAAGAACTGGCGCAGCGGACAGCGGACATGGAATGGGTTTCTCAGAGGGGGGTACGGGTCCGCTGGCTCGAGAGAGATGAGGCCTTGGCTCTGGAGCCTCGCATCAGCCCGGCGGTCCTGGGAGCGGTCTACGAAGAAGGGACAGCGCAGGTGGACGGATACCGCTTCACCCTGGCGTTCGCCGCGGCGTCGGAAAAGCGGGGCGCTACCGTGCGTCAGCGGGAAGTCGTGGGTCTGGAGTGGGAGGGCAGCCGCGTTACCGGGGTAAGAACGCCCACTGAAACCATTCCCTGTGACGCGGTGGTCCTGGCCATGGGTGCGGAAACCGGCGCCGCTTCCGAGTGGATTGGTTTTCCGATCCCGGTCCGGCCCCTCAAAGGGCAGATTCTCCGGTTGCGCCTACCGGGGAAACCCCTCGACTACTTCGTTAACATCCTCGAGCTGGGTACCATCGTTCCCCGGCGGGACGGGCTTACGAGCATTGGGACCTCATACGAGGATACCGGCGATCCCCAACCTACCGAGGACTTCAAGCTTAGAATTCTCTCCCGGGGGATGGAAATCCTACCCTACATTGAAGAGGCGGAGGTGGTAGAGCACCTGGCAGGCTTTCGGCCCCTCTCTGCCGACATATGCCCCATTATAGGTCCGGTGCCCGGCTGTGAGGGGTTGCACCTGGCTACCGGCCATGGACCCTGGGGAATTCAACTGGCCCCGATAACCGGCAAGCTTATCGCCGACCTCATACTTCGGGGTGAAACCTCGGAAGACCTGGCCATGGAGCATTACTTGCCGGCGCGTTTCGAGGGATTCACACCGGGACCGGACAGCTTCCGGCACCTGGGGACGATCGACTAGATGCTTCCTTCCCTCTCTAAGCATTGATCGACGGGCGAAATCCTCCTCTGTGCCTCTTTTCTAGAGAGGGTTAAAGGGGGATTTCCTCGCCGCAAGTTTTGGCGGCTCGTTCGAAGGCCGGTGGGACGACGGTCGAGGGTGTTCGGTTTGATGTTAATATACTCAACAAAACGCCGCCGCCTCTCCATGGGATGTCGGATTGATCGATCTGGTTGTGGCCGCCTGACGGACCGAGCCGGGTTTTGACGGCGGTACGAAAGCGGCCTATGCGGGCCTGGGTAATCGAGTCCATAATGCCGGGAGGCGAGGTTCAGACTAGCTGAAGGAGAGTTTCATGGGCGATCTAGATGGAAAAGTGGTGATCGTTACCGGTGCGAGCCGGGGTATCGGCAAGGGCATCGCCAAGACCTGTGGGGTGGAGGGCGCCACGGTGGTGGTGGTGGCGCGCACGGAACAGGAGGGCGGCAGGTTGCCCGGCACTATCCACCAGACGGTCCAGGATATCAAGGACGCCGGCGGCCAGGCGCTGGCAGTCAAGTGCGACGTGACCGACGAGGAACAGGTACAGGCGTTGGCCAATCTTATGGTCGATACCTACGGCCGCATCGACGCGGTGGTGAATAACGCGGGAGTCCAGGTCAACACAGAACTCCTGGACCTGCAAACGCGCCACTGGGACCTGACGATGCGGGTCAACCTGCGCGGCCCGTTCCTGTGCTGCAAGTACCTGACGCCGGTGATGATCCAACAGAAATCTGGCAGCATCGTCAACATTACGTCCAGCGCCGGAGAGCGGGTGAGGCCCAAGGGCATCAGCTACTCTGTAACCAAGGCGGGGTTAAACATGATCACCCTCGGGCTGGCCCAGGAGCTGGAGGAGCACGGCATCGCGGTCAACGCCCTGAGCCCGGGACCGATAATGACCGAGGGGGCGGTGTTGGTGCGCCCCGCTGACTTCGACTGGACGGGTTGGGAACCGCCGGAGGTGGTGGGACTCGCGGCGGTGTGGCTGGCGCGGCAAACAGCTAAAAGTTTCACCGGCCAGGTGGTGAACCGCTCAGACTTCGGCAAGACCTGGGGGACTTAAGGCCCGCTGCCCCCCTCTGCAAACTGAATAACGCGAAAGCTAAGTTTCCCGTCATGCAGCCCAATTTCGTGCCATCCGGAACCCCTGTCGGTCACCCTGAGCCCTGGTCGGTCACCCCGAGCCCCTGTCTGTCACCCCGAGCGGAGCGAGGGGTCTCAGGGTTTGTCCGGCGCCGGGGTCAGAGGCGCGGCCTCCCCTCCGTGCGCACCCGGCTGGCCGGCGGAACCGCCGGACATGATGGCAGAGTCGTTGAGAAACCGAACACTAGGAGGTAAAGAATGTTCAAGGGAATAGACCACATGGTCATCGCGGTCAATGACCTGGAGCAGGCGGTCAAACACTACGAGTCGAAGCTGGGTCTCAAGGCCAACGAAGGAGGCGGAGAGCACCCGGAACTGGGTTTGCGAAATGCCTATCTTCCCCTGGGTGATGGGGGGGCGTTCATTGAGTTGGCGCAACCCCTGGGACCCGAAACTCCTCTGGGACGCACCATCGCGCGCAAAGGCGAGGGTATCCATCTGCTGGCGATGGCGGTGGACGACCTCCAAAAGGCGGTGGCCCAATTGAAGGAGAACGGCGCCCAGATAATCGAGGCGGGCTCCATGGTCTTTATTCACCCCAGGGACGCCCATGGCATCATGTTCCAGCTTGTGGAGCGCAAATAAGAGCCAAGTGCCCTTCGTGTAGCCGGGCACGACACCAGGGGGAGCCGCTGCGGCGGGCGTCAGCGTCAGGCAAGCAATCGCGGGCCCAGCCGGCTCCTCCATAATTTTGCCTGGCTCTCTGGTAACACCCTCTGCTGTAGTGCCCCACCACGCTATCCGACGGTTCTCGACGCGGATAGCGTTGGGGTGGCCCTGCCGACCCGGGAGGTCATTTGATGTCACGGCGTCCTCTGGAAGGAATACGAGTCCTGGACCTGGGCCAGGAGATCTCCGGCCCTTTCTGCGCAAAAATGTTGGGGGCCCTCGGCGCCCAGGTAATCAAGGTGGAACCGGAGCAGGGTGATGCCGCCCGCCGTCTCGGCCCTTTCCCCGGAGACGTGCCCCATCCGGAGCGGAGCGGGCTGTTTCTCTATCTCAACACCGGTAAGCAGGGGGTCACCCTGGACCTCGGCACCGCCGGGGGCCGGGAGCTGTTCCTGCGCCTGGTAGCCTGGGCCGACGTGGCCGTGGAGAACTCCGGGCCCCGGGTGCTATCTTCCCTGGACCTCAGCTACGAGGTGCTGCGGCAGGTCAACCCGCGCCTGATCCTCACCTCCATCACCCCCTTCGGCCAGAGCGGCCCCTACCGTGACTACCGGACCTCGGAGATAGGCCTCCACGCCATCAGTGGCGAGATGTCGGTGGCGGGCCTGCCGGGCCGGCCTCTAAAGAAAGGTGGGGAACTCGCCCATTACCTGGGCAGCCTCAACGGCTTCCTTGGCACCATGGGCGCCCTTTTCCTGCGGGAAGATACCGGCTGCGGGCGGCATGTGGACGTGTCTCTATCCGAGGGCTTCAGCGCCATCTTGGGGGGCGCCATTATGGAGCATTCTTTCCTGGGCCATCCACCCATGCGCCGGGAGGGGATGCCCTGGCCTCAGGGTGTCTATCAGTGCAGAGACGGCTACATGATGAACATGGTCCGCGGGGGCTCCAAATGGCGGCCAGACTTCGCCGCTCTGATTGGCGACCCCGCGCTGGCTCGGGAGCCGGCGCCGCCCGCCGCCTCAACGTCTTCTGATGACCAGGCCCCGGAGCCGGACGAACTGGTCGCTCCCTACGTAGCCTGGCTCAAAGCCAATACCAAGGAGCATATCTACCACATTGCCCAGAAGGTCCGATTGCCCTTCAGCTACGTGTGTACCGCGCCGGACATATTGGCCTCGCCCCAGTTGGCCCACCGGGGCTTTCTGGAGCAGGTGGAGCACCCGGTAGCGGGGACCCTCACGCTCATGGGCATGCCCTTTCTCCTGGACGGCGAGCGCTGGTCCCTGGGCCGGGCGCCGCTTCTGGGAGAGCACGACGAGGCTGTATTCCACGGGATACTGGGGCTGAGCAAGCAGGAGGTGCTGCGGCTCGGGAAATCCGGAATCGATCGCCCGGCTGACGAAGGCCCCCGGATAATCCCCGGCAGCTCCGGGCCTGATACCCCTGAGCCGGCTACCCTCGAAAACCAACCATCTCAGCCACTTCCGGCCGCCCCGGAGGAGGGCGTGACGGCCTCGCCATCGGAACGCCTCCCGCTGGAGGGAGTCCGGGTGTTGGACTTCACCCAGGTCTGGGCCGGCCCGATGTGCACCATGCTCCTCGGCGATCTGGGCGCCGAGGTGATCAAGCTGGAGTCCACGGTCCGCGCCGACCCTGAGCGAGGCCCGTTGAAGCCACCGCCGGAGCGGTTGCGCCGCTATCCCGGCGGCGACCCGGGAGAGCAGCCCTTCAACCGGTCCGGCCGTTTCAATATGTACTCCCGCAACAAGCTGGGTGTCACCCTGGACCTGAAGGACGCCGATTGCTTGGCCATGGCGCGAGATATGGTGCGCGTCAGCGACATCGTGGTGGAAAACTTCGCCGCCGGCGTCCTGGAGCGTCTGGGCTTGGGCTATGAGGAACTCAAACGTCTCCGGCCGGACATCATCCTGCTCGCCCTCCCCGGCTGGGGCGGCACCGGCCCCGAGGCCCACTACGTGGCCTATGGCCCAAACCAGGAAGCCATGTCCGGCCTCTCCAGCATCACCGGGTACCTCGACGGGCCGCCCCTGCTGACCGGTACCTACTACGGCGATCCCACCGGCGGCACCACCAGCGCGGTGGCCGCCATGGCGGCCCTCTGGCACCGGCGCCAGACGGGCCGGGGCATGAAAATCGACCTGTCGCAGCGCGAGGCCGTTTCTTCCGTACTGCCCGAGGTGCTTTTGGAGTACCAGTTCAACGGACGCATCCTGGCTCCACAGGGGAACCGCCATCGCTCCATGGCGCCCCACGGTTGTTATCCCTGCAAGGGCGAGGACTCCTGGATAGTCATCGCGGTCGACTCGGACCAGGGCTTCCACCGGCTGTGCCGGGCGATGGGCTATCCCGAGACGGCCAACGATCCTCGCTTCTCAACCCTGTTGACGCGGCTTCAGCACAACGATGAACTGGACGAGTTAGTGTCCGGCTGGACCCAAGACCAGGATCACCACATCCTGATGCACACGCTCCAGAGATCGGGAGTCGCGGCTCAGGCCGTGTTGAACACGGCGGAGCTTCTGGACGACCCGCACTACAGGGCCCGCGGCTACTTCCAGACCGTCGCGCATACCCAGGCCGGGACCCATCCTCACGTCAGCAGCGCCGCGCGTCTATCGGCGTCCCCGCTGCCTGTCCGGCGTCCCGCGCCCTGCCTGGGCGAGCACAACGGTTGGGTATTGGGCGAGCTGCTGGCCGCGCCAAAGGCGAAGTTGCAGAGGCTAGAGGAAGAGGGGAAGATAGGCACGTCACTCGTTCCAGCCGCCCCCGGCTGAGGCTCTTGCCCTAAGACCATCAGCCTGCCTTAGGATTGTCATTCCGAAGAGGGAAGATACTTCGTCATTGCTCCGAAAGTGTCAAGCTGAGCCAGCCGCCGCGGCGAAGCATCTGGGCAGAGATTCTCCACCACCTCCACAGATCCCTCGTCCTTCCCGCGAAGGACTCGGGATGACAGGGCAGTGCCCATCTTCGTGGCCCGTGGTGCGCCATGCAACCGGGGCATGAAAGATTCCGAGGAAGGGAGCTACTTTGTCATTCCGAGGAGCGCAGCGACGAGGAATCTGGTGCGGGGCCCATTCATCGCAGCCTCGACCCGCCACTCCAAACTCCTCGCTTCACGCGGGGTTGACGCCGGAGACTGAGGAGCATACATTACCGGCACCGCGTTGGTACCGACTGGGGTGCCACCTGGTCTGTTAACCCCGACCTAATCGGGCAACCTTTCTGTGAGGGAAGTTGTATGGCTACTACGGTCGATCGAGACAGTAAGAGTCCGGGGAAGTACCGGGTCTTGGGCACCAGGCCTGACCGCCATGACGCCGTGGACAAGGTGACCGGCGGCGCCAAATTCGGGGCGGACATTCACCCGGCCGGGTTGCTGCATGGCAAGATTCTCCGAAGCCCCCATGCCCACGCCCGGATCCGGTCCATCGATACCTCCAAGGCCGAGGCGCTGCCCGGAGTTACCGCCGTCGCCACCTCCAAGGACTTTCCGATCATCGCGGACAAGAGCATCGATTTCTCGGATATTCGCGGGAATGCCCGAATAGCGGCGGAGAACGTGCTGGCCAATGACCGGGTATTCTACGTCGGGCACGCGGTGGCGGCAGTCGCGGCCACCAACGCCCATATCGCCGAACAGGCCTTGAAGCTTATCGACGTCGACTTCGAGGTGCTGCCCGCGATCCTCACCCTGCACGATGCTTTGAAAAAGGACGCGCCCCTCCTCCACGATGACATGACCACCAGGTTTCGCGTTGAGCGGTTCGCCGCCGGCGATGACACCGGAGAGAAGAGCAACGTGGCCGGCCACATTCAGCACAAACTGGGCGATGTGGAGAAAGGGTTCCGGGAGGCCGACGTCGTCATAGAGCGCGAGTTTCACACTCAAACCGTCCACCAGGGGTATATCGAGCCCCAGGCCTCCACGGCGTCTTGGGGCGCCGATGGCCGGGTCACCATCTGGACCAGCACCCAGGGCGTCTTCGCCATCCGGACGTCGACCGCCGCCATCCTCGGCCTTCCCGAGTCCATGGTAACGGTTGTCCCCATGGAGGTTGGCGGGGGTTTTGGCGCCAAATCCGTCACCTACCTGGACGCGGTTGCCGCCGTTCTCTCCAGGAAGAGCAACCGTCCGGTCAAAATGGTGATGAGCCGTGAGGAGGTGTTCAAGGGCGGCGGCCCCGCCTCCGGCACACATATGCGGGTCAAGATAGGCGCCAAAAAGGACGGGCGCATCAACGCGGGCTATCACTACCTGGCCTATGAGGCTGGACCCTACCCCGGCTCTCCCGTGGGTGGGGGCGCGATGACCAGCTTGGCCCCATACAACATAGAGAACTTGCTGGTGGATGGCTATGACGTGGTCTGCAACAAGCAAAAGGTGTCGGGCTACCGGGCTCCGGGGCAGCCTCAGGCTACCTTCGCCGTTGAATCGGTCATCGACGAATTGGCGGCAACGCTGGGGATGGACCCTATCGACCTGCGGCTGAAGAACGCCGTCAAAGAGGGCGATAGAATGCCCAATGGGGTGCCGCACTCGCGGTTTGGCTGCCGGGAGCTGGAGGAAGCCATGAAGGCCCATCCTCACTACAGTGCTCCCCTTGAAGGTCCCAACCGCGGCCGGGGAGTGGCCGTGGCATTCCGCTGGCAAGGGGGCCAGGCATCGTCGGCCACCATTAACGTCAACAGCAACGGCACCATCAGCCTCACCACCGGATCCGTTGATCTGTCCGGCACCCGCACCACCGTGGCAATGCAGGCCGCCGAGGTGTTGGGCCTCGATGTCGAGGACGTAACGTCAAACGTTGGAGATACTGACGCCGTCGGCCACACCGGGAACAGCGGCGGCAGCCGGACCACCTTTGATACCGGCTTGGCGGCCATTGCGGTGGCCGAGGAGATAAAGCGGCAGATGGGCGCCAGGGCGGCTCTGCTGTGGGAGGTGCAAGCGGAGGATGTCGAGTTCCGGGACGCCACATTCATCTGCACCAAGAACCCGGCGGACCGGATAACCTTCAAAGACCTGGCCCGCCGGCTCATGCGGACCGGCGGCCCCATAACCTGTTCGGCCTCGGCCAACTCAACCGGGGTTGGGCCGTCCTTCGCCGGCAATATCGTCGACGTGGAGGTGGACCCCGAGACGGGGAAGGTGGACATCCTGCGTTTTACCGCGTTCTTGGATGCCGGCCTGGCGATACACCCGGGCTTCGTGGAAGGGCAAATGCAGGGCGGTACCGTCCAGGGCATCGGCTGGGCACTGAACGAGGAGTACTTTTACACCGGGGACGGCACCATGGCCAACTCGAGCTTCCTCGACTATCGTATGCCCACCTGCCTGGACGTCCCCGAGATCGAAACGGTCATAATCGAGGTCTCGAACCCGCGCCACCCCTTCGGGCTGCGTGGGGTGGGCGAGGTCACCATCATCCCGGTGCTGGGGGCTGTTGCCAACGCCGTTTACCATGCCGTTGGTGTCCGGATGCCCGGACTGCCCATGTCCCCCGGGTCAATCCTGAAGGCGCTTCAGGCGAAGGACCTCCAGCAGTAGAAGCCGATTCAGGCGGATATTTTGCAACCGCGCATCAAGACACCTAACCGTAGGGGCGGGTTTCATACCCGCCCCTACGGTTAGGTGTCTTGATAGTGCACTAGAAGCGGTACTAGTCTACGCCGAACTCCTTGCGTAGGCCGTGCATGGCCTCGGCGTTATTGCGGCGGCGGTGCCGCTGGCCGCCCTCCTGGTCGCGCTGGCCCCGGCCGCGAGGGTTGGGCACCGTTTTGACGCAGACAAACACCGGGCCGGTCTCGCCCAGCACCTTTCCGATCTGGGTGGCAAAGTCTTCCAGGTCGTCGAACTCGTAGGCCGCGGCGTACCCTGCCGCGCGGGCCATGTCGCGGAAGGACACGATGTCTTTTCCGGGAGTGGGCTGTCCCCCGGTGGTGGCGTACATCCCGTTCTCAAGTACAAAGTGGTACAGGTTCTTGGGACCCTTGTTGGCGATCGTCACCATGCTGCCAAGGTTCATCCGGAGGCTGCCGTCGCCGTCCATGATGATGACCTTGGTGCCGGGCTGCGCGAGGGACACCCCGAGGCCCAGGGAAGAGCACTTGCTCATGGCAGCGGAGGAAATGTCCCGCTCCTGATTGTCGCTGAACTCGGGCCAGGCCACGCCGGCGCGGTGTGCCGGCACCACCACGGCATCGCCCCGGTGTTTCTGGATCACTGACATCATGTCGGCCATGTCTATCATGCTGCACTCCTTGCTGTATCCCCGGCTCTCAAAACCGGCTCAAACCCAAATGCCCGGACCGGCCGGGCGGCCGCCACAGAGCATGATATGTCAGAGCGGCGTCCTTGGCAAATCCGTTCTAGCTGCCATCTTGGACGGCAGGCCACCGGCCGAGGCTGGGGGATATGGCTTCATAAGCCAGGGCTGCCTGAAACAGGGTGCCTTCATCAAAGGGACGGCCAATAAACTGCACCCCGATGGGGAGGCCCGTCTGGGTAAACCCGCAGGGCACCGAAATGGCCGGGAGTCCGGTGCCGTTCATGGGAGCGGTGCACCTGGAAATTATGCCCGACCCCGGCCCGCGGATGAGGTACTCGGCGCCGTTCAGGGTGAGGGACCTGGCGCCGATGGGCGGGGCAGCCACCGGCGCCGTGGGTGTCACCAGAAAATCCACCTCTTGGAGGATGCGGGCGTGCTCCTCTTTGATGATCCGTTGCACCTTCAAGGCTTTGGAGTAGTCCCGGCCCAGGACGAACTGGCCGGCCAGGGTGCGGTACAAAGTGTCGGGGCTGTAGTCCTGGCGGCTGGACCTGATGTACGGCTCGTGGGCCACCACGCTGTCGGCCATGCCGGCGATGCGCATGGCCCCAGCATACTTCATGCTGGGCAGGCTGATTTCTCTCGATTCGACTCCCAGCTCCTCCAGGGCGGCGATGGCCTGCCGGACGGCCCTTTCCACCTCCTCGTCCACCAGGTCGAAGTAGTAGTTGGAGGGAATGCCCATCTTCATCCCTCGCGGGCCTCCATCCAGGCCGGCTGAGTAATCGGCCACCAGCACCGGCACCGTGCTGGGGTCCAGCGGATCGTAGCCGGCGATGGCCTGGAGCATCAGGGCGCTGTCCCGTACCGACCGGGTCATCGGGCCAATATGGTCGCCGTTGAAGCTGGTTACCAGCAGGCCTCGCTGGCTCACCCGGCCGTAGGTCTGCTTGAGGCCAACCACACCGCAGAAAGTCCCCGGCAGGCGCACCGAGCCGCCGAGGTCCGTGCCCAATGAAGCGAAGGTGACTCCCGCCGCCACGTTGGCCCCGCCTCCCCCGCTGGACCCTCCGGGGACATGGTCCAGGTTCCATGGGTTGTGCACCGCGCCGTAATGGGGATTGTTCGAGGTGACTCCGGCGGCGAATTCCTCCAAGTTCTCTTTGCCCAGGATGATGGCGCCGGCCTCTTTGCAACGCCGGACCACCTCGGCGTCTTCCTCTGGAACGTTATCCGCGAGCACTTTGGAGCCCACCGTGGTGCGAGTACCCCCGGTGGCGATGTTGTCCTTTATACCGATGGGGATACCTTGTAGCGGTCCCCGGTACTCGCCTCGGGCCAGCGCCGCTTCCTGATCCTTCGCCTGGCTCCTCGCCTGGTCGTGCATCAGGGTGATGAAGGAGTTCAGGGTGGGCTGGAGCCGGTCCGCCTGGGCCAGGGCCGCCTCGGTGAGTTCCACCGGAGACACCTCACGGGCCCGGATTTTCGGCGCCATCTCCGAAATGGTCAGCCTGAGCAGTCCAAGGTCAGCCATCAGCCTCGCCTCCTTCATCGACGTTCAGGAGGCGGCCGGACACTACGCCGGATAGGTCCAGGTCTCGAAGTTTTTCCACCTCCGCGAGGTAGCTATCGAGTTCGAGTCCGACCAGCTCCATCTCCGCGTCTGAAAGGTCGAAGCCGTGAAAGTCACGGATCATCCGGGCCAGGGTCTCTTTTTGAACGGCCATTGCCTTCACCCCCTACGAGAGGCCATCGTGGGGCCGAGTGTACATGGGGGACGCGGAAGAGGCAACTGCCCGGCCCATTTTCCCGGCATCCGGCCGCTCTCGGTGCTCCCACTTCGCAAAGGTGTGCTACTGGCGTTGCCGGGCGGGGATCCCGGAGTTTCAGGCGGACCGGGGTTCGGCACGTTCCGAGAGACCGGGCTTTTCCCCCGTTCGTGGTGAGCTTGTCGAACCACCGCGGCTGCTTATTGGATTCGGATCAGGCCCGCCGAAGCTTGGGTGCGAAGAAGGCCAGCGTGCCTATCAGGGTGATTCCGACCACGGCGTTGATGCGAGCGGCTTGGGGCGCACCCCAGGCCTCGGCGGTGGCGCCGGAGAGCAGGCTCCCGAAGAAGTGGGCGTAGATAGCCAGGACCCGCAGGCCCATGATGCGCCCTCGAAATTCGGGTGGCGCCGTCCGCAGAATAACGGTCAGGATCAACACCAGGGTCGATGCGAATGCCATCCCCGTGACCAACAGAATGGCCAGGGAAAGAGGGAAGAAGGTCGATTGAGCGAACGCCACCATGGACGCGTGCCAGACTACAACAGCCACCCCCAGCAGCTTGCCGGCGTGTTTCAGGTCTTGGACCGAAGCCAGGACCAGGGACCCGACAAGGGCGCCGATGCCGAAGGCCGACATCAACATCCCCAGCTCCGTCGGCCCTTTGCCCAGAACATCCCGGGCGAAGATGGGCATGAGGCTGATATGGAAGGGGAATCCGGTGAGATTGATTATGACGGCGGCCAGCAGGGCAGCCCAGATCACCTGCTGCCCTTTCACATACTTCAACCCCTGGAGCACCGTACTGAATACCGACTCCGCCTGCCGGGAAATAGCTGACCGGGTGGTCCTGACCATCAGAGCGGCGATCCCACCCGAGAAGTACAGAATAACGATCAAGGCGTAGGCTGCCTCTGGGCCGCGTGCTTCAAACAGCCGGCCACCGACAATCGGCCCGATGATGAGGGTGATGTTCATCCCCATGTTGGTCAAGGCCACGGCGTTGGAGATGCGGTTCTCCGGAACGCTGTCGGCCGTCAGAGAGTGAGCGGCAGGCATGAGAAATATCCGGCCCAGCCCCCCCACGAGGGTTATGGCGAAGATGTGCCACGTTTCGAGAGAATCGGTCGCTATCAGAACTAGCATCACCAGGGCCAGGGAGGCCATGAGGAACGCCGCTGACGCCATGAGCAGCTGCCGGGGCACCCGGTCGGCGACGGCCCCGGCGAACAGGGCCAGGAAATTGAAGCTGATCCGGGCCGACGCGGCCAGCCCCAGCAAGAAGGGGGAGTCGGTCAGCTTGAGCACGAACCAAGCCAGTACCAGCGTCTCCATCTGCTGGCCCATCCCCGTCAGCATGATAGCCGACCAGACCAGGCCGAAATTGCGCTGGCGCAGGATCGCGAGAGGATGTGCTGCCGAATGTAATCTAGCGGTCAGTTTCAATTGAATCTAAGTGGCTGCATCAGCCTTCGGGCGAAAAGCTCCGGCTTCTCCGGCGGAATGGGGTCCGGGGCCGTGAGACAGAAATAGGTGGCATCGCCGCTTCTACTGGGCTCATTGCCGCGACGTATCCGGGAACAAGGTATCACGGGTCGCTCGGTTGAGGACCGGCTTCTACTCAATTTCGGGGCCGGGCCATCTGTCGCCGGAGTCCGCGCTTGTTGTCACTGGGGAATGGTAACGTTGAAGGAGACCACTTGTCCACTGGGAGATTCGCGGGGACGTGCCGGCAGTCTTGTTGAGGTGGCAGCTTGACCAGCGGCGGGCTGCCGAATACACTCGACACCGCCGACGGTGTGCCGCGTCCTGTCTCGCGATCGTTGACCGGTGGCGATGGCCGCGACCGGGACCGGCCAAATGGGGATAAACTTCATGAAACGGCCGATTTCTATTCGGCCGGGAGGTGTGCCTTGGAAAAGAGTGAACTCGTAGCGATCCTCCGCAGCGACAAGGCGGAGTTCCAGCGCCTGCGGGACCGGGACCCCAGAGCCGAGGTGGACCTGTCCGGCGCCGATCTTTCCGGATGCGACCTGTCCGAAGCGCCCCTCGCCGGGGTCAAGCTCAGCAACGCCTCCCTTCGCGGCGCCGACTGCACCAAGGCCCAGTTCCGGTTTGCCGACCTCTGCTGCGCCGACCTTAGCGGCGCCAAACTGGAGGGCACCAACTTTCACCAGGCGCAGCTGGAAGGCGCCAACCTGGAAAACGCCACGCTGGGGACCTTCGAGAGCTCGCCACGGATGTGCCTGCACGCGGACAGCTTCCGCAAGGTGCGGTGGAGCCGGGAGCAGATGGAGATGATGCTGGAAATTCTCAATCAGAACGCGAATTGGGAGATTCAGTATCAATTGTTGCCCAAGGATGCGCCTCAGGCCTAGCACCTAGCCAGCTTAACGCGGATAATTCTCATTCTGGCCGATGCTTGCCATCGGGTCGAAAATGCCCTCCGGGGCCGCTCTTCCTCCCTCTGTCTCCGGGGACCAGGTGAAAGGCGCCGGACGGTCTTCATATTTCGTGGCGCCGGTCGCAAGCGGCATGGGGGATAGCTCCTGAAATGTCATGCCGAGCCAGCCGCAGCGGCGAGGCATCTGGGGTGGGGATTCTCCTCCGCCTCCCCAGATCCCTCGTCCTTCCCGCGAAGGACTCGGGATGACGCGGCGGCGTCCATTTTCGTCGGCCGTGGTGCCCCGATTCAATCGGGGCATGAGTGATTCCTCGCTTCGCTCGGAATGACATCCTGTGATTACCAAATTGGCTAAACGCTAACGTTCTGTTATGTGGATAGCATTACATCGGCGAAATTGGGCATCATCCACGCCGGCCACCGTCTTTCCGGCGAAGGCCGGAATCCAGAGCAGGGCCGGCTGGGTCCCGGCCTTCGCCGGGATGACGGACCGGGAATCGATCCGTTTACGAAAAACCGGGCTGGTGCGGCCAACGGCACGCCGGACGGAGCCGGGCCGGCCTCACGTCCGAGGAGGGCTCCACCAGACCAGGGCGGAGCGCATGCCATCCGGCCATACCCATTGCCCGTCGCGAGCCGTGAGCCGCTGGTTTAGCACGGAGCGGATGGTATCGTCGTAGGCCGTGGACTCCCCCAGGCGAAGGTGCCGCTTGGCCCGGCCCATCGCGCCGTCGAACGTCTCGTCGGTCCAGTAGCGCACTTCCGGTTCCATCGAGACGTTGGGGCAGATGCCCGCGTCGAGAAGGATATTGTAGGCCAGGATGAAGTTGGGACTGTCGTGCCACCGCCCGTGAACGCGCTGGGCCAGCTCGCCGATAATCCCGTCGTGGCTCGGCACCCTCAGGGCCAACGCGCAGAGCCTTCGCGCCACCCGCTCCATCTTGGAAACGAAGGCCATCAGGTCGGGGTTCGAGTACATGGCATGGGAGCACAGGGCCACATCGTGGGGCCCGACCTCCGCATCTTCCCAAGAGGACTCCACCACAGTGATGTTGGTGAGGAGGGACGCGTTCTCCCTCAGCCGGGCGAGCATGGCCGGGGACGGCTCCAGGGCGGTTACTTTTTTGACCAGCCGGGCCAGGGGAACGGTCCACCGGCCGATGCCTGCGCCGATGTCGACGAGGGAATCGCCCGGACGAAGCAAATCCGCCAGCGCGTCCACCAGAACATCCGGCTCATCGCTCCGGCGCCTCTTCGCCGAGGCTTCGAACCTCGCGGCCTGCTTCCGTCCTGGGTCATCTCCCCGGTGTCCTCGCCCTGCCGGCTTGCGCACCCGGAGGCTCAGCTCCCGCCACAGCGATATGCGGTCACTACGCGGGTCCGTCACTCAGTTACCCTTATCCGGCCGCCGCGTCGAGGGCGCTCACGGCCTGCCGTTTCCATCTGCTCGACTACCGGCACCGAGACCCTAGCACGGGCCCCGATTTTGGGGATCGGGCTTATGAGGACCCGCCAATATGAGGCGCCTGCCTGGCGCTCTGTGAATCATTCAGGATGGGCTTAATAAACCATTTCCCCGTGCACGAAGGCCCGAGTTCGATGGTCTTCAGCAAGTGCAAAGATACTTTCCGCTGGGCCAACCTCTATCAACTTCCCATCCAGCATAAAGGCCGCGTCGTTGGCCAACCGCTCGGCCTGAAAGACATTCTGTGTTACCAGGACAACGGTGGTTCCGCGCTCGTTCACAGCCTGGGCAATCAAGGCCTCCACCAACGCCACATTCTGGGGATCGAGGTTGGCCGTGGGCTCGTCTAACAATACAACGCTTGGGTCAAAGATCAGCGCCCGTGCGATGGCAACCCTCTGGGCCTCCCCTGCAGACAATGAACCCACCCTAGCTTTAGCCAAGTGAGAAAGGTTCAGGGCTTCAAGGATCTGCTGAACCCTGGGTTTGATGTTCTCCCCGCCCCGGAGCTTCAAACCATAGGCCACGTTTTGCTCCACCGAACCCCTAAAGAACACCGGCGTCTGGAAGACCATGGTCACCCTTCGGCGGACCTCCAAGGGGGGCAGCTTCCCGTCAAGAAACGTGGTGTCACCGAAGATCACCTTACCCGCGGTTGGTGACTCAAGAAAGCCCATCAATCTTAAGAGCGTGCTCTTTCCGGCACCGTTCGGCCCCATCAGCACCGTGATCGAGCCACGTGGAACCTCTAGGTACTCGACGTGGCAAACCTCCCGTTTGCCATAGGCCTTGCTAAGCATTTCCAGGCGATACTCCGTGCCGTTCATGGGTCGACCAAACTGCGCCCCTGTAGGGCTATCCAGGCAAGGCTCACCAGGAAGGAAAGGCCAAGCAGGATGGCTCCCAGAGCGATTGCCTGCTCGAAGAGACCCATTCGGGTTGATTGAACAATGGCGGTCGTGAGCACCTGGGTTGAGCCTTTGAGGTTGCCTCCCACCATCATCACGGCCCCCACCTCGGAAACGATGCTGCCAAGACCTGCGAGAAGCGCCACCAGGACCCCCACTCGCGCCTCGCGTAAGACCACGAGGGTGGTCTGGAAGCTATTCGCACCGAGTGTGGTAGCCTGTCGCCGAACGGCTTCGCCCACGCCCATGACTGCCGCCATAGTAAAAACGGCGATAATTGGAAACGCGATGATTACCTGGGCGAAGACCATCGCCTTGGCGGTGTACAGCCAGCCCAACCCGCCCAAGGGGCCGCTGCGGGATAGCAGAAGATATACCAGCAGGCCGACAACCACAGGGGGGAACCCCATTCCCGCATACACAAATGCGATGGCCAGCCGTCTCGCTAAGAACCTGCGAAACCCCAGCCAGACCCCGACTGGTATCCCTATGGCGCTGCTTATCAAGAGCGCGCTGCCAGAGACCCCCAGCGAAAGCAGCACAATGTGCAGGATGTCTGTCAGATCAAATGAATTCAAACGGGTTTGCCTGAGCTGGCGCTATCAATTGGCGGTGAGCCATTATCCGTGTTCGCTTGATCGGCCCATTGCCTCATAAAGCGCTATCGCTGGGATTTCCATTCCACGCTATTGGGGTAGAACAGGGGTTGACCGTAGGTGTCCAGACCGAAGCTGGCGATGCGTTCCTGAGTCTCGTACTTGGTAAGGTACTCCACGAACGCCAGGGCCAGAACATGGTTTACCCTGGCGTGGCGCTCGGGGTTCACGGGTATTACCGCGTACGGGTTGAGCAACGAGGAGTCTCCCTCTATTAAGATATCAAGATCCAGCCTATCTTGCCGCGCCAGGTACGTCGCCCGGTCGGAAAACGTGTAGGCCTGGAACTCATTTGCTACGGTCAGGGTGTCACCCATTCCCTGGCCGGTGGGCTGGTACCAACTCCCATTGGGCTCGATACCAGCCAACTGCCAAACCAGAAGCTCTTTCGAGTGAGTTCCGGACTGGTCGCCGCGCGAAACAAAGATCGCCCGGTCGTTCGCTCCCGCCTGGGAAATCCGAGCGAATGCTTGCGCAGCGCTGGCCGCGCCGGAAACACCGGCAGGGTCGAGGACGGGCCCGACGACGACGAAGTCATTATACATCACATCCTTTCGCTGCGTGCCCCAACCTTCAGCGACGAAGCGTTCTTCCCGGTCCCTCTCATGAATCAGGATGATGTCCGCATCGCCACGTTCGCCCAAGGCGATGGCCTGGCCGGTGCCTACCGCCAGGACTCGTACAGTTGCTTTCGCCTCGTCTTCGAACGGTGGCAGGATATCGTCAAGAAGGCCGGAATCGGCGGTACTGGTGGTCGTGGCCACTATGAGGATTTGCGGGGAAGTGTTGCAAGCCCAGAGGGCGGCCAGCACGGCAAGAGTGGTGAACAGTCTGAGGAGAGCTTTCCCTTGTGAGATCGTCTGCATCCGAATGGTTGGTGCGTTGGTGATGGGCTGAACCTTAACACCCTCTACCGAGGCAGTCAACCTTCATCCATTGGGCCGAGAACCACGCCTGCCCTGGTCCGCTAGATCCATGTCGATTGAAGAGAGTGGGCGCCGGTGATTTCGCTCAGATATGATCCCCTGTAGCCCCCGCCGATCTTGATCAGCCTGGTTCGCAGACCCTGAGTGGGTTCGCGAATCCGCAGCCGCAGGCTGGGAAGCCGTTTGACCGGGCCGTGGGATGGTACTTGACCCATGGCCCATTTAGGTTAAGAATGTGATTTAGTAGATCGGCAACTGTATTCCCGCAACCGGCTCATGTACCATTTGGCAGTATGCCAGCTATCGTCCACCCACAGATTCACTTGTTTCCGAAACATTGCGCACTCGCTCAGGATGCACCCGATGGTTGACAGCGAAAAGGCCTATCCGAATTCAGGCCAACCCAGGATCAGGATTGCCAGCATTGGACACCCACATATTGTCCGGAGAATGCCGGGGCGGGCTCTTGCTTCGGCGGCCTGAGCGTCGATGCGCCGGCCGGCGGCATGTGGCACCTTGGAATGACTTAGAGGGAGGTACACCGTGGCGAAAATAATACGGGTCAACATGGCAAAACGAACGGTGACAGAGCAGGCAGTCCCCGCCAAATGGGAGACTCTGGGAGGCCGCGGCCTCACCGCTCAGGTGGTCATGGACGAGATTCCACCAGGCTGCCATCCCCTGGGCCCCAATAACAAGCTGATCTTTTCGCCGGGGATCGTTACCGGGACCGTGGCATCCAGCTCCGGGCGCATTTCCGCCGGCGCCAAGTCGCCTCTGACCGGAGGGACCAAAGAGAGCAACGCGGGCACCCCGGTTTCTCAGATGCTGGGCCGGTTGCGGATAAGGGCGATCATCATCGAGGACCAGCCCGCGGAGGGTTGGTGGCTGCTCCGGGTGAGCACAGCCGGCGCCGAGCTGCTGCCGGCGGACGACCTGGAGGGGAAAATCACCTCGGAGGTCAACGAAACCCTCTTCAAGCGGTACGGGGATAGTGTCGGCATCGCTAGCATTGGGCCCACCGGAGAGAACCGGATGACGATGGCCGGGATTTGCTTCAGCGATGCCGAGGGCCGGGCCAGCCGTTATTCCGGGCGGGGCGGGCTGGGGGCAGTCATGGGGAGCAAGAGACTGAAGGCCATCGTGGTGGATCCGGCAGGTGCTCCCGGAGTAGAGATCAAAGACCAGGACCTCCTCCGGCAGGGCGAGCGCAAGCTGTTGGAGGCGCTACGCAACCACGCCATAACCAAGCCCGGCGGCGGATTGAACACCCTCGGTACCGATGTGCTCATAAACGTGATGAGTGAGGCCGGCGGGCTGCCCACCCGTAACTTCAGCAGCGGTTCTTTCGCGGGGGCCAACAAGGTCGGCGGCGAGACCCTGGCAGAGGCCATAGCCAGCCGGGGCGGGGTGGGTAAGACGGGACACTCCTGTCACCCGGGCTGCGTAATCCAATGCTCCAACATCTACCCCAATGCCGATGGAACCGAGCGCGTTTCCGTGATGGAGTACGAGTCGGTCTGGGCCCTTGGACCCAACCTTGAAGTCGACGACATGGACGATATCGCCGAGATGGTCCGGCTCTGCAACGACTATGGGGTGGACACCATCGAGGCCGGGGTCACGCTGGGGGTCGCCATGGAGGCAGGCCTGGCGTCTTTTGGCGACAGCAAGGCGGCGATCCAGCTTCTCCACGAGGTGGGCCTGGCTTCGCCGGTGGGACGCATCCTTGGCAATGGGGCCGCTTTTACCGGGCGCGCCTATGGGGTCACTCGAGTGCCCGTGGTCAAAGGCCAGGGAATGCCGGCCTACGAGCCCAGGGTGGTGAAAGGGCTGGGGGTTACCTACGCCACTAGCCCCCAGGGCGCGGACCACACGGCGGGATACACCAACGCCCAGGAGATCTTGGGTGTCGGCGGGAAAGTGGACCCGGTCACCGTTGAAGGTAAAGCGGAGCTTTCGCGCATGATGCAGGCAGCCACGGCGTTCATCGATACCTACGGCTACTGCCTTTTCATCACCTTCGCCATCCTGGACACTCCCAGCGGCATGGAGGGGATGGTGGAGACGGTAAACGGCGTACTGGGCACCAACTGGACGGTGGCGGACATCGACAGGGTCGGGATGGAAATCCTCCGGCAGGAGCGCCAGTTCAATGAAATGGCCGGGTTTACCAACGCCCATGACCGTCTTCCCGAGTTCATGTCCGACGAGCCGCTCCCTCCGCTCAATGAGGTGAACAACATCCCGGAGACGATGCTAGATAGCGTGTTTAGCTAGCGAGCGAGGCTCCGGAACGGCGAGGAAAGCCGGGTTGATATCGATCGAGGTGGCCCTTTTTGCGACCCTTCGGAAGTACCGTCTCGGCGGGGGCGGAAGCAGCGCCTTCTGGCTGGACGTACCCGATGGGACCACCGTTGACACGCTCTTGGAGTTGCTGGGCATACCGGCAACCGAGGCTCAACAGACGTTTGTAAATCGCCGTCACCAAGAGGGCGATTACGTGTTGCAGGACCAGGAAAGGGCGGCCATCTTCCCCCCGATTGCCGGAGGATAGGCTGCGAGCTCGGAAGCGGGTATACAAGATTGATCCTAGGAACCGATAATGAGAGTCGGGTCCTTCCTGCCTCCGGCTGGTCCAGCGTCGAGCCCGGAGTCGATTGTTCAAGCGGCCAAACGCGCCGAGCCAAATTCAACGTGACCGGGCCAGCCCCTGGGGGACGGGCGCGGGATTTTCTATGGCTCGCTGGGCGAGATGAAGTCGGATATCCAAGCCACCAGGGCCCTCGGCGCGGACGAGTTGTGTTTCGACCCAACGTTCTCGCCCGACGGCGTCTCGCTGGAGGGCTTCCTGAAGACCATGGATCAGATGAAGAAGCTGGCATCCTAGGCACGGCAAGGCCCGGGGCCGAGCGGGCGGAGGTATCCTTTCTTGTTCCAGGTAAGTTTCGATTCCATCGAGAGTCTCGACGAAGCCGCACCCGTAGACCTTGGGCAGTAGGCTGATGGACCAGCCCGACGACCCGGGCAGACAGCCCGTTTTCGAGGCCACGAACGTCGATTTCAGCTACGGCTCGCTGAAGGTCCTTGACGGCCTATCGTTGCAGGTCACCAGGGGTGAGATATTCGGAGTCCTGGGCGCCAACGGCGCTGGGAAGACGACGCTGATGCGGCTACTGGTGGGCCTGCTGAAGCCGCAGTCCGGCGAGGTCCGCGTGTTCGGTGAGCATCCCTCGCCGAAGGGTGCGCGGGGCATCGGCTACATGCCCCAGTTGAGTGCGCTCTACCTGGAACTCTCCGCCGAGCAGAATATCGATTTCTTCGCCCGCATGTACGGGCTGTCCGATGCGGCGGAGAGACGGGAGGCGGTTCAGAGGGCGATAGACTGGGTAGCGTTGTCGGAGAGGCGTAAGGAGCCGCTCCTTCGCCTCAGTGGCGGCATGCGGCAGCGGGTCAGCCTCGCCGTCGCCCTGGTGCACAGTCCACCGCTCCTGGTCCTGGACGAGCCCACGGTGGGCCTGGACCCGGAACTTCGCGCCGGCTTCTGGGACCGTTTCCGCGATATGGCGGCTTCCGCCACAACCTTGATCATCTCCAGTCACACCATGGACGATGCCGCCCACTGTCACCGGCTGGCGTTCATCCAGGAAGGGCGGGTCATCGCCCAGGGGAGCCCTGGGGAGCTGCGAGCCTCCACCGGAGTTCCAAACGCCAGCCTGGAAGATGCTTTCCTGCACTTTGTGAGAGGCGGGGTGGCGCCGTGAACGCGGACCGCACCATCGCCATCGCGCTGAGGATCGTGAACCAGATCGTGCGCGACCGCCGGTCCATCGCCCTGATAATCGTCGCCCCGATCGTCGTGATGTCCCTGGTGGGATTCAGCTTTGCCGACCAGCGTGGCGTCCTAGACCGGGTCGCGCCCGCCCTCATCGGCGTCTTCGCGATGTTCTTCACCTTCATCCTGACCGGTGTGAGCTTCCTTCGGGAGCGGGCCCAGGGCACCCTGGAGCGGCTGCTGACCACCCCGGTGAGCCGGGCGGACATCCTGGTGGGCTACATGATCGGTTTTCTGCTGTTTGCGTCCCTGCAATCGCTGGTCATACTCCTGTTCACCATATTCGCACTGCAGATCGAATACCAAGGCGCGCTTTGGCAGATATTCGTGCTGCTCATGGTGCTCACCGTCGTCGCCGTGAGCCTGGGTATATTCATCTCGACCTTCGCCAGGAACGAGTTCCAGGTGGTGCAGTTCATTCCCATTGTGCTGTCGCCCCAGATATTTCTCTCCGGAGTCATCCTGCCCGTCGAGGAACTCCCCGGCTACTTCCAGGCCGTATCCAAGGTGCTGCCGCTGACCTACGCCGTGGAAGGCCTCAGGGAGATCATGCTGACGGGGGAGACCCTCGCCGGGGTGTGGCGGGAGATGGCGGTGTTGGGGGGCTACGCCGTGGCGCTACTGGCACTGGCGGCGGCAACGGTCCGGCGGACCTAGGCGGGAAGAACCCCCGCGAAGGCTGAGGCGCGGACGAGCCGTGTTTCCGTCAGACGTTCTCACTCGACCGCATCTCGCTGGAGGTGGGCCATCGACAGCGAGAATCCAGCTTCACCCCCCTTTCTAAAAGGGGGGTTGGGGGGATTTCGCCACCCCAGAAAATGGTTCGACAGGCTCACCACGAACGGAGGGGCTCGCCACGAACGGAGGCGGGAGCGCCCTATACGTCCGTCATGAGCCTGTCGAAAGATAGTCCTCTCCGGGCCGCGTTGCCGTGGGTGGATTATCGCGCCGTGGCAACTTGGGAGGAAACCCAGCCGATGCCGAGTTCCACCAGCTTCTCCTCGGTTGGCGCTCCGGTCTCCGGGTCCCAGCCCATCATTTCGTAGAAGGTGTGGATGGCCCGTTCCATCTCCCCCGGGTCGATGGCGGTGTTCTTGAGGGCGCCTCGGGGTGTGGGGGAGAAGAACCGCTTGGGGAGGGCGTCGTCGGCCGCGGTGAGCCCTTCGCGCAGGTTGAAGGCCCGGCCCATGGTCGCCACGCGCTCACCCACCTTGAGCGCTTCGACTGCCGAGAACTCCCAGCCGGTCATCGCCCGCAGCATATCCACCTGCTGGTGGAGGGTCCAGGGCACGAAGTGACACATCACCAGGGAGTCCCCGAACATCCGCCACAGGTGTTGGCTCTTCACCATGGCCACTTTGGCCACGCTGAGGTCGGTCGCCGGCAGGGGATCCATGACGCCTAGCTGGCGCACCAGGTCCATCCCGGGGCCCTCTTTGGTGAACATTGTATCGTGGAGGCCCGCCATGTGGTCGGCGCCGTGGGCAGCCACCGAATAGATGAGGCCGAGGCCCTGTTTCAACCGGGGCTCGTGCATCCCGAATTCGAGGCCCTTGACTTGCATCGCGTACTCTTCGGCGCCGCGGCCGATGCGTTGGGCGGCCTTCTTGCTCCCATCGGCCAGAAGGTCACCGATGCCCTCCCGGGTGTTGATCAGGTCGAGCACCTGAAGCATGGCCTCGGCGTTGCCGAAGCGGAGATCGATCCCGCCGGTGTCTTCGAGGGTGAGAATCTCCTTCTCGAAGCACTCCATGGCGAAGGCGATGGCGCCGCCGGCGGAGATGGTGTCCAGCGAGTACAGGCTGCAGAGTTCGTTGCCGCGGCAGATGGCGTCCAGGTCGTCGATCCCCAGGAACGAGCCCAGGGCGGCCAGCGTCTCGTATTCCGGGCCGCCGTTCCGGCGGTCGACCTTGTAGGACGCGTTCTCCAGCTCCACTACCTTCTTGCAGCGGATCTGGCAGGCGGGGCACGCGTCCATGCCGACCCTCACCGTTTCCTTGATGGTGTCCGCGGTGATCTTCTCGACTTCATCGAAGGAGCCATCGCCCCAGTTGCGCACCGGGAGGTTGCCGATCGAGTTTCCGCCCACCATGTTCGCGGCCGACCCGGTGCCCAGCTCGTGAAAGGCGCCCGCCCCGCCGATGTTCATATAGTTGTGGTTCATGTACAGGGCTTTCTCTCGGAGTTCGCCGGGGTTGGCCGGCTTCGGTGCGTTCCGTCCCTTCACGGCCACCAGTTTCAGGTTCTTGGACCCCATCACCGCTCCCAGGCCGCCCCGTCCCGCCGCGTTGCGCAGGTCGGTGATGATGCATGAGACGGCGGCCATCTTCTCCCCGGCCTGCCCGATGGTCGCGGTACGGACATTTCGCTCGCCCAACTCCGCTTCGAGGGCATCCTGAGCGTCCATGACGGTCATTCCCCAGAGGGCGGAGGCGTCCCTGATCTCCACCTCTCCGCCGTGGAGCCAGAGGTACACCGGAGAGTCGGCCCGGCCCTCGACGATGAGGGAGTCGTAACCGGCGCGTTTCAGCTCGAAGCCAAAAAAGCCTCCGACCTCGCTCTTGGCCATCCCGCCGGTCAACGGTGACTTTGCTCCGATACAGTTGCGCGCCCCTCCGGGCACCGGCGCACCGGTCATGGGGCCGAGGGCGAAGATGAGGATGTTACCCGGCGAGAGTGCGTCGGTGCCGGGCTCCATCTCATTCAACAGGTAGTAGCCCACAAACCCGGCGCCGCCGAGATACCTTCGGTAGAAAAGCTCATCCGGTTCATCCACGGAAACCCGGCGGTCGGTCAGGTTGACCCTCAATATCTTGCCGGTGATGCCCTGTACCATTGCGTACCCTCCTCTGGCTAGCTAGCGGATGGTCTAACTCCCCCCCGAGATGGGAGGGAAGACGAGAATCAGAGACCCCTCGGACACCTGGTCGGAGGGATCGGCAAGCGTTCCGTTCAGGCTGGCATTCCAGGGCTGGTCCACCTGGACGCCCACTTTGCGCAGCACCTCTAGGACCGTGGCGTTTTGCTCGATATCCACGTCTACCTTACGTCGCTCGTCCGCGACCAGACCCTTCTTCAATCCGTACGTCTCTACGGTTACCCGCATTCTAGAACACCAGTCCAAGAATTTGCGTCAGCCTCAATTATCGAGACCGGCGTTGATTGTGTCAAATATCCGTTTACGATCCCGCATCTAGGACATCGATGCCTGGCCGCGGCGCGGTGGATTCCGGAGTAGCGAAAGTATATGATTACCTGGCGGAGGCCCTCTTCTCGTTGCCCGTCGATCGACCTCGGTCCCGTTGGATCACGGGCGGCCGGAGACCCGAGGGGCGATGCCACTGCCCGCTATCTGGCCGGAGGATAAACCTTGCCGGAGCTATTTAACGTCGTTACGCCGGAAGAAGCGAGACGGATCTTCTTTGGCCACCTCAGCCCCAACGCCACGCTGGAGAGGGTGGCCGTGGCCGATGCCCTGGACCGGATCACCCGCCGGGACGTGCATTCGCCCTCGGACCTGCCCGCTTTTTCCCGCTCCACCATGGACGGGTACGCCGTCCGGGCGGCGGATACCTACGGCGCGACGGAGGGGATCCCCGCCTATCTCGACGTGATCGGCGAGGTACTCATGGGACGGCAGGCGGAGGTCACCGTATCCGCCGGCCAGGCCGCCATCGAGCACACGGGGGGCATGCTGCCCGCCGGGGCCGATGCGGTCGTCATGGTGGAGAACACCCAGCAGGTAGACGCCGCGACCATCGAGGTTGTCCGGCCCGTGGCCCCGGGAGAAAACGTCATTCAGGTGGGGGAAGACCTGCGGCGGGGAGACCTGCTGGTGCCGGCGGGCCGCTGGCTGCGGCCCCAAGACCTGGGCGGCCTGATGGGCGCCGGTGTAACCGAGATCGACGTGGCGCCCCGTCCGTTGGTGGCGGTCATCTCCACCGGAGATGAGATCGTGCCACCGGAAGAAGAGATCGGTCCGGGCCAGGTCCGGGACATCAACACCCACACCCTCTCGGCGCAGATCAGGCAGGCGGGCGGTGTTCCCTGGTCACTGGGCATTATCCCCGACAACCGGAAGGCGCTGACGGAAGCAGCCGAGCGGGCGCTGCAGGGCGCGGACGTGGTGATAGTCACCGCCGGCAGCTCGGTGAGCGTCCGGGACCTTACCGCCGGGGTCATCGCCGGCCTGGGTGAGCCGGGCATCCTGGTCCACGGCGTGGCCACCCGGCCGGGCAAGCCGACGATTCTGGCGGTCGCGGCGGGGAAACCCGTGATCGGCCTGCCGGGCAACCCGGTTTCCGCGATGGTGATCTTCGACTTGCTGGTCGCACCGGCCCTGTATCTGCTCGCCGGGTCCTCCAATCCTCCGGCCCGGCCCACCGTGGAAGCCTTTCTGGCGCGGAACGTGGCATCCACCACCGGCCGCGAAGATTACGTGCAGGTGAGGGTTGAAGAGCGCGACGGACAGCGGTGGGCGGTGCCGGTTTTCGGGGAGTCGAACTTGATAATGACGATGATCAAGGCGGACGGCACGGTGCAGGTCCCCCTGGACAAACATGGATTGCCGGAGGGGGAACGGGTTACCGTCACCCTTTTCTGAGCCACGGCTTTTGGACCGCTGTTCCTGGCGCGGGCGGCTTAACATAACAGAGGGCTCCACCGGGGGATGAATCCCCCTTTTCCTAAGGTGGACTATCCCGGCGGCCTATTCCCCGCACAGCTTGGCAGCAGATTAATGGACCGGTAGGACGTGATGCAACGCAGGGTCTACTTGGAAGACATCCCATTGGACGAGGCACTGTCCAGGCTTTTCGGCGCACTGGAAGGGACGGGGTCCGCGCGTCCCCTTCCGGCGGAGGAAGTCTCGATAGAGGAGTCGGCGGGGAGGGTTACCGGCGGGCCGGTTATCGCCAGGACCTCTTCGCCTTTCTATCACTCGGCGGCCATGGACGGGGCCGCGGTACGGGCGGCGGACACCACCGGCGCCACCAAGACCTCACCGGTCCGGCTGGCGCTGGGCGGGCAAGCGTCTTGGATCGACACGGGGAATCCCCTTCCCTCCCAATTCAACGCCGTCATCATGATCGAGGACATCCAGAAGGTTGGCGATGACCAGATTGAAATCATCAACCCGGTAGCCCCGTGGCAGCACGTGCGCCCGCTGGGAGAAGACCTGGTGGCCACCGAGCTGGTGCTGCCGGAGAACCACGTGGTCCGCGCCACGGACCTGGGCGCCATGGCCTCGGCCGGCCTGAGCGCCGTGCCGGTCCGCCGCCGGCCCCGGGTGGCCATCATTCCAACCGGCTCGGAGCTGGTGGCGGTTGGCGAGCCGTTCAAGTCCGGCGACATCATCGAGTCCAACTCCCTGGTCATGGCCCGCCTGGTGACCGAATGGGGCGGGGCCGCCTACCGGGTTCCCATCGTCCGTGACGAGTTCGAGGCCATCCAGAGCGCGGTCAATGAGGCCCTGGAAACCCACGACGTGGTGGTCTTGAATGCCGGGTCATCGGCGGGCTCCCACGACTACACCGCGTCCGTGATCGAGTCCGTTGGCGAGCTGCTGGTCCACGGCATCGCCATCAGGCCGGGGCATCCGGTGGTCCTGGGCGTGGCGGAAGGCAAGCCGGTAATCGGTATTCCGGGATACCCGGTCTCCTGCGTGCTCACCATGGAGCTGTTGGTCAAGCCCCTCGTGGAGCGGATGCTGGGAGTGCCCGGCCTGCCGAGGCCCAGCCTATCGGCGGCGATCACTCGCAAGGTGTTCTCGGCACTCGGACAGGACGAGTTCCTGCGGGTCACCGTGGGCAAAGTTGGGGGCCGCTACGTGGCGACGCCGCTTACCCGGGGAGCCGGCGTCATGATGTCCATGGTGCGGGCCGATGGCATCGTACGGGTCCCCCGGTTTTCGGAGGGTATCGCCGCCGGAGGACAGGTGGATGTTGAACTCTTTCGCCATCCGCTGCAAATCGACAACACCATCGTGGCCATCGGCAGTCACGACCTGACCCTGGACCTGCTGGCCAGCGAGTTGCACCGCGTCGACCCTCGGGCCAACCTCTCTTCGTCCAACGTGGGCAGCCTCGGCGGGTTGATGGCGCTCCAGCGCGGAGAGGCCCATCTGGCGGGCTCGCACCTGCTGGATGAGGAGACGGGGGAATACAACGTATCGTATATCCGGAGGGTGTTGTCCGCCGTGCCGGTTGTGTTGGTCAACCTGGTCTACCGTCAGCAGGGGCTCCTGGTGGCCGAAGGAAACCCGAAGGGCATCACGAGCCTGAGCGACCTGGCGCGCGGCGGCGTCTCTTTCATCAATCGCCAACGGGGCTCCGGCACTCGGGTGCTGCTGGACTATGAGTTGCGTCGTGGCGGCATCGACCCCTCATCCATCAACGGCTACGAGCGCGAGGAGTACACCCACACCGGCGTGGCGGCCGCGGTGGCCAGCGGGACGGCCGACACGGGCCTGGGGATTCTGGCGGCGGCTCGGGCCCTGGATCTCGACTTCGTGCCCCTTTTGAAGGAGCGCTACGACCTGGTTATTCCCCGGGATCAATACGAATCTCCCCTGCTTCAGCCGCTGCTGGAGATCATACGCGGCGACGGGTTCAAGACGCTGGTCGAGGGGCTCGGCGGCTATGACGCCTCGGAGATGGGCCGGACCATGGCCGAGCTGAATCCCTAGATACCGGCGCCGGCGATCCCAGCCCCCGGCCACGCGGGGCTAAAGCTCAATTCCCTGCTGTTTCGCCCAATCGTACACCTTGGGGAGGTCCGGATCGATGGGCCGCTGTCGATAGTACGGCAGCAGAGGGTGGAACTTGTCGAATATCCGGCGCAGGTCCGCCACCGGTTCTGGGTGGTCATCGACCCGCAAAGACATCAGCGGATAGGACTCGGTCTCATACACGATCAACGCCGCGCTACGTTGGCCCCCGTGCTGTCCTCCGGCGGCGGTGCCCGCCTCGAGTCCATGAAGCAGACGCACCTCCAGGTCTAGGTCGAAGGAATCCTCCAACGCGGCGGCCATCGCTTTGGCGACGTGCTCGCCCTGCAGGTTGTTGCCCATCGCGATATATCCGTCGCCGATGATGTGTCCGGCCCAGTCACTGTTGTAACTGCCGGTCCGCGCCAACGCGGTACCCCAACTGTCGATGATGCCCAGCTGCCGCCGCTCGATATGGGGATCGTTGGCCTCCAGTTCGGACATGACCCGGGTGGCGGTGAATCCCAATCCAAGCAGTTGCAAGCCCAAGGGCCCCAGCCGTGGATCGGAACTCGCTTGGGTCGCGATAGCTCCGACGTGGGCCTTCACGTTGGGCACTCGGGAGCCCACCGCCATCTCACGGGTGGTCGTCGCGATGCCGAGCCGGCCGGTCCGGCGGCAACGTCCCAGGACAGTGAACGTGTTGATCGGGAAACCGGGGTCGAACATATGTAACCTCCGTCGGTCGGAAGACTCCCATCCCCAAGGCTGCACCTACCCAACGCACCCGGCTACTTTACCATCCCGAACAGCCCCGTCACAGCCTCACCCGCCTCAGGGTAGCTCACCCAAAGTCTCCCTTTATTAAAGGGAGACTTTGAGGGATTTCGCCCGTCAACCAATTCTCACATTCCCTCCAAGAACCGGTGACACCCATCCCCGGCGGCAAACTCACCGGCCGCCGGAGGCGTCTACCGTCACGGGGCCTGCCTCCCGGCTGGGAGTCCGGGGCCGGGGAAGGTTCCAGAAGATGAGAGTCGCCGCCAGATACATGGCGACTATGGGGATGAGGGCCCAGTAATAGCTGCCGGAAGTGTCGAATACCCAGCCGGCAAACACCGGCACGCCCATGGACATGAAGCTATAAACGGTGGTGATCCCGCCCCGGAGGGTGCCGAAGTAGCGGCGGCCAAAGAAGTCCCCGATCAGGGACCAGGCCAGGCCGCTGACCGCCTCGGGAACAGAGAAGAGCAGGGCGAAGACGGCCAGTTGCCACAGCGACCCTCCGGGTATCAGGAGAATTCCCAGACTGACAGCTCCCAGGGCCATGGTGATGCCAACCATTTTCTGCTTGGCCCACTTGTCGCCAAACCAGCCGAGGAGGACCCTGAGGGGGATCGTGATGAAGGCTACGGAGGCCACGATGAGGGCTCCGGTGGCCTCGGACTGTCCCTTCCACACCATCAAAGGCACCAGGTGCACGAACACCCCGGTGTGGGCGGAAATCCGAAGGCCCATGGCCAACGCCAGGAGCCAGTAGGCCCGCGTCTTGATCGCCTCTCTCGCGGTGAAATCCACGGTGGTGTAATGGCGGCGGAACACCGACGACCGGGTGACTGGGACGCCCTCAACGGGGATAGCCTGCGGCTGATCTCCATCCGGCAGCAAGCCCATGCTTTCCGGCGAGTTGCGTATCACAAAAGCCATGGGAGCCACCAAAGTTAGCAGGGCCACGCCTGAGATCAGGGCGCCGGTCCTCCATCCCAGATTCAGCACTATCAAGGCGACCGCCGGCGTGATAACAGCGCCGCCTATGGACATGCCCATGGTCGATATGGACATGGCAAGGCCGCTACGTCGAATGAACCACTGGTTGACCGCGGCGAAGATGCCGTGGTTGAAACCCACGTTCACGCCCAGGGTCACGGCGGCAACGTACACAATCATGAACGTGGTGAAGCTGTGGGTAAAAGACAGCAAAATGAAGCCGACGCCGGCCAGAGCGCCGCCGGCGGCTATCATCGTTCGGGGTCCCAGGCGGTCCACCAGATAGCCCGCCAGAGGCCCTTCAATCCCGCCCTCCATCCGGCCCAGGCCGTAGGCCAAGGAGGTGGCCGCCCGGCTCAGGCCCAGGTCACGGGTCACGGGCAGGAAGTAGATCGAGAAACCGGTCCAGTAGAGGCCTCCCGCCAGGACATTGAGGGCGCTGCCCGCCGCCACAACCCACCAGCCGTAGAAAATCTTACGTTGTCCCCTGGTGCCGCTGGTGGGTGGCCGGTCCCTCATGCAATCTCCATCATTACTGGTGCCGGAAAGCCAACGCCATTATAGCGGTATTCGTCGCGGGCCGCAGGGAACGTGACCGGTGAAAACGATAATCCGGCCCGGTGCTCGTGGCGCTGAGCGCCGGTAAGAAGCCTGAGCGGCTGGGCGCATCGGCCTTTTGCATCGGCCTTTTGAATGAGCAAATATCGGTAATAATCCCGAGTTGCACCGGAGAAAACGTGGAGTATAATGGCTCGGTGCCTGCACTTCTTGAAGCCAAAGGGCTAACGAAACACTACGGAAAAACCATCGCGTTGGAGTCCGTAAATTTCGAAGTCCACGAGGGGATAACCGGCCTGCTGGGGCCCAACGGCGCCGGCAAGAGCACGGCGATCAAGCTGTTCCTGGGCCTCCTCAAGCCGACCGCCGGCTCCGCCGAGGTGATGGGCGAGAAGCCCTACGACTCCGTGGGAGTCCGAGGGCGTCTCGGCTACATGCCGGAACACGACTGTCTGTCCTCCGCCATAACGGCGTCTGAGTTCCTGGCTCACATGGCGGAGGTCAGCGGTATACCGCCGGTCTACGCCCGGACCCGCGCCGCCGACATCATGCGGCACGTAGGGCTCGAGGAGGAGCGCTACCGCTCCATCGGCGAGTACTCCACCGGAATGAAGCAGCGGGTCAAACTGGCCCAGGCCCTGGCCCATGACCCGGCCATCGTCCTACTGGACGAGCCCACCGCGGGCCTCGACCCGGGCGGCCGGGAGGATATGTTGCGCCTGATCCGCCGCACCGGGCGGGAGTTCGGCATCAGCATCATTCTCTCGTCGCATCTGATGGGGGACATCGAGACCACCTGCGACCGGATAATCGTTCTTGAAGGCGGCCACGTGGTGGAGGACGGGGCCGTGTCCCGCTTCACCCAGGAGACCGAAACCATCTACATCGATGTCGACGGCCGTCGGGACGAACTGGTCGCGGCCCTTACGAAACGGAGAGTCGAGGCCACGGTCGACGGGCCCTCGTTGGCGGTTGAGCTGAAGAACGAATCGCAGTACGACGACATCCGCGACGCCCTTGTCGAGGTTGACGCCCGGTTGCGACGGTTAGCGCCTCGCCGCCACCAGCTGACCGACATTTTCCGGAGCGCCGGGAAATGACCCAGTCGAGCGGTGAGCTGTTCGACCTGGGCTACCAGCACTACTAGGGTCCGCGCGAGGGAAGGATGCGCGCCCGCAAGGCCGTGTTCGCCAACGGCTTTCGCACCACCCTTGGTCTTGGGCGCGGCTCTCTGGCCAAGGTCCTCCCCATCCTGCTCTTCGCCGCCGTCATGGCCCCGGCCGTGATCATTGCCCTAGTCGTCTCCCAACTCGAACCCCTGGCCGACTCTGTCCCCGACCACTCCAATTATTACCAAATCGTATCGACAATCTTGATTCTTTTCTCCGCCATCATCGCCCCCGAGTTGCTCTGCCCAGACCGGCGCAATGGCGTCATCAGCCTGTACCTCGCGAGACTGTTGACGGCCACCGACTACGTCGCCGGGCGCTGGCTGGCGTTCTTCTCAATCACCCTCCTGCTGGTCTACTCCGGACAGATTGTCCTCTTCATTGGACTGGTCCTCTCCGCGGTAGAGCCGTGGGACTACCTCCGCGACAACTGGCTGGATATCCCCCGCTTCCTTGGGGCCGGCCTCGTGGTAGCGGCCTTCATCACCACGATACCGCTGGCCGTGGCCTCGTTCACCAACCGCCGCGCCTATGCTGCCGCGTTTGTAATCGGGTTCTTCATCATCTCCCACGCGGCCGGCAACATATTGACCGCATGCGAGGAGAATGGCGAACTGCGCCGGGACGTTCCCGCCGAGGCGCAGTGCGAACCCCTGACGGGAGACGCCGCCAAGTGGTTTAGCCTTGTTGCCATGTTCGCGGTGCCGATGCACGTGAGCGACATGATCTTCGGTGTTGAGGACGAAGAAGGGGACTCGGACCGGGTGGCGGAGTTGCCCAGCATTGTCCCCATCGGCTGGTACCTGCTGCTGACGGCGGGTCCGGGCTATGCCCTCTGGTGGCGCTATCGGAGGATATCGGCATGAGGACGACCGGGCCCTCCAGCGGTGCGTCCGCCACGGACCCCGTCATCGACGTGCGCGGCGTCTCAAAATGGTTCGGCAACGTCGTGGCCGTCAACGAGGTCTCGCTGCAGGTCTATCCCGGCATAACGGGTCTGCTGGGGCCCAACGGCGCGGGCAAGACCACCCTGCTTCATCTCGTCGCGGGCCTGGCGAAATGCTCGGAAGGAGAAGTGAAGCTGCTCGGCGAACCGGTGCGTGATAATCACCGGTTGTATCGACGGATCGGCGTCATGTCGGAGCACGAGGCGGTCTACGGCTTCTTCACCGGGCGGCAGTTCGTGGAGTTCGCCGCCCGGCTGCACGGTCTGAGTCCGTTGGGACCGCCGGTGGACCGGGCCGTCGCGCTGGTGGGACTGACCGAGGCCCAGGGCCGCCCGCTGAGCACCTATTCGCGAGGGATGCGGCAGCGGACGCGGCTGGCCGCCACGCTGGTCCACGACCCCGAAATCCTGATATTGGACGAACCGCTCAACGGGACCGACCCTCGCCAACGCATCGAGTTCCATGAAGCCATGCTCCGCCTCGCCAGCGATGGCCGGACCATCCTCATCTCGTCCCATATCCTGGAAGAGGTTGAGACGCTGGCCACGCGCATCCTCTTGATGGTCAGCAGTAAGCTGGCGGCGGCGGGCGATTTCCGGGCCATCCGCGCCAAGCTGGACGAGCAGGCCTACAAGGTCCGGGTGGTGACCGACTCCCCACGGGCCATGGCGGCGGCGTTGGTCCGAATGGACGAGGTGGACTCGGTCAGCATGGGCGACGAAGGTGACCTGGTGGTCCTCAGCCGAAACGTTACCGCGCTCCAGAGGTCCATCCCCCGGCTCGCCCAGGAGCAGGGTCTGCGGCTGTTGCGCGTCGAGCCCATGGATGACTCGCTGGAGAGCATTTTCAGCTACGTGGTGGAGCGCTAGATGGGCACCGTGTTCTGGTTGTCGTTGCGCCAATCGACAGGGCGGTGGCGCCTCGCGCTGGTCTTCTTCCTGGCGGCGCTGCCGGTCGGCCTGGCCATACTACTGTCTCTGTTCGCCGACGAAGACTCTGGGTACAGAGAGGGCTTCATCAACGTCCTGATCGACGGATTGACCGTCGGCGGTATCCTGCCCATCGTCACCATGGCGTTTTCAACGGCGGCATTTGGCAACGAGCTGGAAGACCGAACCCTGAGCTACCTGGTGCTAAAGCCCATACCCCGGTGGCAGATCGTGCTGCCGAAAATGCTCGCATCCGTGGCCATCAGCGGCCCGCTGCTGATCGTGAGCGGAGTCGTGGCGATGGTGGTGGGGCTCGACGCCGAACCTCGGGCCGCGGCGGCCGTCGGTCTGGCCCTGCTCGCGGGTGTCGCGGCCTACGCGGCCATCTTCACCTGGGCCGGGCTCGTCACCAGCCGGGCCCTCCCCTTCGCCCTCGTATACGTTTTCCTGTGGGAAGGGCTGATCGGCTCGTTCATCAATGGCGTCGGCTACCTCAGCGTGCGGGGCTACACCCTGGCTGTCATGCACGGGATCGATGAGCCGGGATTCGAGACATTGAGTTCGAGGGTGATCGAGTTTCCCGCTGCCCTCGTGGGTGCGGCCGGCGTGACCGTGGTGTTCTTCTGGCTGACGGTACGCCAGATGCGGCGGATGGACGTGCCCTAGCGGCCCGTTGCCGCCTCATTAGCCCAATTCGCCTCCTGGCTGCATCACCGCCCGGCGTTGGCTGGGCGGTTCCTCTTGCCGAAACCGCGGACCGCTCCGGGCCAAGCTGGTGGTAAGATGACGCCGTACCCCGCTGATTCGCCCGCTTTGCAGGGTATGATTCTTGCCCGGGCGGACGGTCACAGGTGCGGGTCCGCCCGCGGATTTCTGGCGCCGAGGACTTCAACCTAATGCTACAATCAGGACCGGCCCGGTATACGCCAGACGGAGGCCGCCGTCCGGAGGCATTCCCCCCAGCTTTGGCGAGCGCGCCCGCGTGCTCCCCGTGGGTTCAATGAATATGCGGGGCAGGCGCGACGCTGCCCCCGCCGGCTTGACGGGCCGGCTTTCTTCGCCGGCCGCGATGAGGCCGGATGAGTAGTATTGCTTCAACTCTCCGCCACCCGCGAAGAATAGCCCTCGGATGGAGACTGCTCGGACTGGTCAGCGTTATCGTGGCGCTGAACAGCAGCTTCTTCGAAAGAGGCGCCACCATCTACCTGATTCCGGTGCAGGCCAGCTTGAACCTCAGCCGGGCCAGAGCTTCGCTCATCTTCTCGCTGGCCCGTTCCGAAGGGGCCATGGGGGGGCCACTGGTGGGTTACGCGGTCGACCGGTTCGGCACCAAGAAGACGATGACCGTCGGCGCGATACTCGCGGGAATCGGGTTCATTATCTTCGGCACCGCTTCCAGCTTCTGGGCCTTCGCCGTGGCCTACATGCTGTTCATTTCCTTTGGGGCCACGATGGCTTTCCAAGACGCCACGTCTGCCTGGGTCAACACCTGGTTCAACCGGTTCCGGGTGCGGGCCATGGCGGTTCGTGAGGTTTCGGGGAACCTGGGCTCATCCATCATGATACCCATCATGGTCATGTTGATCGCGGCGTACTCCTGGCGGACCGTCGCGATAATGGCTGCGGTGGCCTACCTGGCCATCATCTTGCCGCTCACCCAGATGCTGAAAGACTCTCCGGAAAACGTTGGTCTGCTGCCCGATGGAGTGACCCCGGAAGAAGAGTCCATCGCTCGAGAGGCCGCGGTGCAGAGACAGTCTGCCGCCGCCCGGCGGGGAGCCAGTTACCAACGCCAGGTCGATTTTACCGTTAAGGAGGCCTTGGGGACCTCCTCCTTCTGGTTTCTGCTGGGCGGCACCACGCTCCGGCACGTGGCCAAGGCGGGGGTAGAGGTACACTTGATCGCCATTTTCCAGTGGCGGGGGCTGGATGCGGCTACCGCCGGCTTGATCTTCACTCTGTGGGTGGCGATGAATATTCCGGCCAAGCTGGTCCTCGGATACTTCGCGCACCGGGCTCCAAGACGGACAACCCTGGCCGTGGGTGTACTGCTCTACGTCGTGGCTTTCATGCTGCTGCTGAATGCCCATGAGGTTTGGCTCATCGCTCTCGCGGCGGCCATCGGCGGGACCTCCGAGGCGATCACTCCCCTGAATTGGGGGACTCTGGGCGATTACTTTGGGCGGCGGTATTACGCCACTCTGAGGGGGGTTATCAACCTTAGCTACAGCTGGGCCTGGCTGGTCATGCCCGTCGCCGCGGGCTGGTGGTTCGATCACCACGCGAACTACTCGGTCCCCTTGGTGGTAGCCTCCATCGCCGCCATTCTTTCGGCGGTTGCCTATGCTCTGATCCGGCGCCCACCTCTGCCGGCGCGGCTGGCTGCCCTAAGCAAGGTGGTCGAAAGCTAGGAGCCTTCTCCCTCCGCTGCCTTGGAAATTCAAATCGCTAGGCGGGCTGAGGGAAACCCTTGAGGAGGTACGGTCCATCTGAGGAATCGCTTCAGAGTTGGTGGCTGGGAGCCGGCATTCAAATTCCCACCCAACCGCCCAGAAAAGAGTTTGAGGAGCATTGCAACCGCCGTGCCGATCGTCAATCCAAGGGTAAGCCCAGCGGGCTTGCCGGGCACCCGCCTGCCAGCGGGGTGCGGGAATAGAGGCCCTCGTCCACGTCTCCGGAAACGTGAGGAAGTCCGGTAGCCGGACCCAGGGCGGGTGGCTCAGCCGTGGTTGTTTTCATGGGTACCGCCGACTCGCGTCCAGTGGTGTCCGGTCTGGGCCAACAGCCGGTCGGCGGCCTCGGGACCCCACGAGCCGGGCTCGTAGACTTGCCGTGTGGGCGTGTCCCGGCCGTCTTGTTCCACCAGCAGCGGTTCGACGATCCGCCACGCCTCTTCGATATGGTCACTCCGGATAAATAGCGAGGCGTCCCCCTCCAGGGAATCCTGCAGCAACCGTTCGTAGGCCTCGGGGATGGCCTGCTCGGTGAAAGCCGACTCGTAGTGGAACTCCATGTCCTCCGTACGCGTCAGCATGCCCTGGTCGGGGACCTTGACGCCGAACTGGAGGTGCACCCCCTCGTCGGGTTGGAGGCGCATGGAGAGAAGGTTCGGACTCAGGGCCTCTCCAGGACTCGCCGAAAACATCATGTGCGGCGGACGGCGAAACTGGATCGCGATCTCGGTTATCTTGTCGTTCATCGCTTTTCCGGTGCGCAGGTAGAAGGGCACTCCGTGCCAGCGCCAGTTGTCGACATAGAGGCGCAATGCCGCGTAGGTGGCGGTGCTCGACCCAGAGGCCACGCCCGGTTCGTCGAGGTAACCCCGGTACTGGCCGAGGACGGTGCTCCGTGCCGCCTCCTCGGGGGTCCAGCGCCGGATTGCTCTCAGCACCTCGACCTTATGATTGCGCAGGGAGTCGGCGTCCATGGCGCTGGGCGGCTCCATGGCCACCATGGTGAGTAGTTGGAGCAGATGGTTCTGCACCATGTCACGGACCACTCCGGACTGGTCGTAGTAGCCCGCCCGGTCACCCACCGGGACCGTCTCCGCCGCGGTAATCTGAACGCTGTCCACGTAGGTGCGGTTCCACAGCGGCTCGAAGATGGTGTTGGCGAAACGGAAGACCAGGATGTTCTGCACCGTCTCTTTGCCCAGGTAATGGTCGATGCGGTATACCTGGCGCTCGTCGAAGACCCGGTGCACCAGGTCGTTCAGGGACCGGGCGGATTCCAGGTCCTTGCCAAAGGGCTTCTCGATCACCACCCGGCGCCAGCCGGCTCCGGTAGCAGAGAGCGCGGACCCTCCCAGGTTCTTCACCGCGGTCCCGAAGAAGCGCGGGCGATGGACAGGTAGAACAACCGGTTACCGGCGCCGTCACCGCCCTCCAGCTCCTCCAGCCGCTGCCGCAGTCCGACGTAGTCTTCGGGCTCGTCGAGGTCGCCACGGACGTAGAAGATGTTCTGGGCGAACATGCTCCACTCATCCCGGCGCAGTGCCAGATCGCCGAACTGGCGGACGCTGTCTCCCATGAGGTCGCGGAACCGGTCGTCGGAGTACTCCTGGCGGGAGAAGCCCACGATGCGCAGATTCTCGGGGAGGCGGCCCTTGCACCCGAGCTGAAACAGGGCCGGCAGCAGCTTGCGCCGGGCCAGGTCGCCGGTACCGCCCATAATAACGATGGTGGTGGTCTCGCCGGCCATGACTATGACCTCCCTTCGGCCTCGCTCTGGGCAGGCTTCACCGCGTGGCCCCCGAACCGGTTGCGCAGGGCAGCCAGCATTTTGACTCCGAAAGGCCCATCCTGACGGGAGCGGAAGCGTTGTTGCAACGAGAGGGTGATGACCGGCGCGGGCACCGCCAGGTCAATCGATTCCTGCACCGTCCAGCGGCCCTCCCCCGAATCGTCGACGTAGGCTTCCAGGCTGTCGAGTTTGGGGTCCTCTTCCAACGCGGTGGCGGCCAAGTCCAGCAGCCAGGAGCGTACCACGCTGCCGTAGCGCCAGCCCTCGGCGATCTGGCCCAAATCCAGACCGAACTCCTTCTTGGCTTCCATGATCTCGAAGCCCTCGGCGTAGGCCTGCATCATGCCATACTCGATGCCGTTGTGCACCATCTTCACGAAATGGCCCGCGCCGGCGGGTCCCACATGGCTGAGGCCCTGGTTTTCGCCGGGAGCCAGGGTCTGGAAGATGGGCTCCAGGCGCTGATATACCTGCTTCTTCCCGCCGATCATCAGGGCGTAGCCTTCGGCCAGCCCCCAGATGCCGCCGCTGGTGCCCACGTCCATGAAATCGATGTCGTGCCCCGCCAGTTTTTCGGCCCGGCGCATGCTGTCTTTGTAGTTGGAATTGCCGCCATCGAGAACGGTGTCCCCGGCCGACAACAGGGGTATCAGGCTGTCGATGGTGTCTTCAGTGGGCTGCCCAGCTGGAACCATAACCCATACGGCACGGGGTTGGGATATCTGGCCGGCCAGGTCCTCCAGGGAGGACGAACCCACCGCTCCCTGGGCCTGGCTGGCAGCCACCGCTTCGGGGCTCCGATCGTAGGTCACCACCCGGTGCCCGCCCTTCAACAAACGCTGCACCATATTCCCGCCCATGCGGCCCAGGCCGACTATGCCTATTTCCATGATGGACTCCCTCCGTGTTTGACGGTGTTGGGTGTTGGTAGGGTTTGGTCTTTGTTGAATGATAGCTGGTGGGGGGCGAAATCCCCCTAATCTCCCTTTACGAAAGGGGGACTTTTGGAGTTTGTTCAGTAGCCGGCGGGGTGGTTCGACCGGCTCATCACGAACGGGGGACGGGGGAAGGTCCCCGTTCGGTCTGAGCTTGTCGAAGGACTGGGAGTGGCCCCCATTTACGCTGCTGGATAGGCTCTGAAGGCAATTTGCTCCTTGTGGGGCTCGGCATTGGGCCCGCGGCCTAGCGGGCGGCCGCCTTGGCGCGGGCGTCGATGAACAGCCGGTAGAGCCGCCCGTAGGTGCCCGCGATACGGCTGACCGCTTCGGCTCGGGATATGCCTCCGTCCTTGTACTCCACCAGGGGCGCCCAGAATACGGTCCTGCCCACGGCAAAGCCGATGACACCCTCGGTCTGGGCGCCGATGGTCAGCCAGTCTTGGACCCGCTGTTCGTTCTCTCCGCGCCCCAGGACGATCACGCCAACGTTGTCCCGGCCGCCGGCGCGGGCCTGGGCCACCACGTTGCCCGCCGCTTGCCGGTCGTCCACCCCCTCCAATTTCCAGACGTCCGGCTCGATTCCCGCCTCTTGAAGCTCCTTGATGGACCGCACCACCAGGTCCGGGCGAACGTCCCGGTCGTAGACATGGCTGTCCTGCCCCGCCGCTTCCAGCTGGCTTTCGGTGGCGGGCGCCAGCAGCTCGAACATGAACTTGAGCCCCGCCGAGTGGGTGTGGTCGGAGAGCACCTTCAGCCGGCGGCGCTGGTTCGCGTTTCCAGCTCCGTCTCCATCGGGGTTGTACCGCACCAGTGCCTTGGCGAAGGTTGGCGCCGCGTCCCGCAGGCGCTTTCCGAAGTCGTCTCCGTACTCGAAATCGAATTCGGCCTGGCCGCTCTTCTCCACCGAGGTGCAGGTCGTGATGCCCCGCCGGTTCGCGTCGGCGAGGATTGCTTCGCCGTACTTCTGGTCCACCAGGATTGCGGCGATGTCGCCGGGCACCCCCTGTTCGAGAGCTTCCAGGAAGCCTTCGAAGATGACCCGTTTGTACGCCGAAAGCTGCTCCACCTCGTCGGGGCTGGCCGGCCGGCCGCGGATCCCTAGCAGGCCGGCTTCGAATGAGCTTCGGTGGTCGAAAGGCAGAATGAAAAGGTTCTTGCCGTAGCCCAGAGTTGAGACGTCCATTAGTGTGCCTCCTTTCGATTCGTTAATTGCACGCCGGGCACGGAGCGGGTCAGTGCGCCGTCCGGTCATGTTCGGCAATCCGCTCCTTCACCACGTCGAGCAGCTTCTCGTGGTCGTGGACGACCCAAGCGTGGTCCAACACCTGGCTGGCCTGGCTTGAATGAAGCCCCGCGATGGTGAAGGGTGTGGCCACGGCTACCACGTTGGCGCCGGCGGCGACGGCCGCCCGCACGCCGTTCGGCGAGTCTTCCAGCACCAGGCAGTCCTGGGGTTCAACCCCCAGCTTCCGGGCTGCCAGCAGGTAGATTTCCGGGTCCGGTTTGGCCTGCTTCACGTCCTCGCGGGTCAGGATCACGTCCAACGCCTGCTCAAGGTCGAGGACCCGCAGGATATGCAGCGCCTCTTTGCAGTACGACATGGTCGCCAGGGCGGTCCGGCAATGGGTGTCCTTGGCAATACGCAGCAGGCCGACGGTGTGAGGCCATTGGTTGTCCCGGATGACCTGAGGGTCGGCGACGATCTCATCGTAGATCTTGGTCCGCATGGCGGTGAGCACTTCCCAGGGCTCGGCCACGCCGTACTCGGCCAGCAGCGGACGGGTCTCGGTTTCGAGCCCGAGGCTGTCCAGGATATGCTTGGAGGCGACATCCCGGGCGGCGCCCACTATCTCCCGGTAGGCCTCGATGGCCTGGGGATCGGGTTCGGCCAGCCCCCGCAGCCGCTGGGCGGCCACCCCGTAAGAAAATGCTTTAAGTTTTTCGGTCTGCACCAGCGTACCGTCCAGATCGAACACGATCGCACTGATCAACGTGCACCTCTTCAGGCCGGACTCGAAACACCCTCTTCACCGGACGCCAATCGCGCGAAGGAAGGGCGTTTCAGCTTACATCCCGTCCGGGTTAGGCTCCTCAAATAGCCCCGGCGATAGGGCCGGGAGCCAGGGCAAAATGCGCCCTGGATGCGGGCGCCGGTTCCCGTTCATTCGGAGAGCTTCTAAAATAGCTGGTGACGCGGCCTCCTTGCTCACCTTGGTCCTACCGCCTGCCCGCCGTTCCCCGGCCTGACCGCCTTCATCGATCCGGCCCACCCTCGTCGTTCTGGCCCACCCTCGTCATTCCGGCGTAGGCCGGAATCCACGTGCACCTTTCGTGACAAGAGCAAACGTTGCAGTGTAGTTTACGCCCCTGGGTTCCGGCTTTCGCCGGAACGACGAAGGTGGGGCATATTATTAGTATGCCCAGCCCAATAACTAAAAACTAGTCGCCACGTCCTTGAACCCCTGCGGAGAGCGTGTGTACGGTCTTTCAGAACATGGCCGGGGATGCGTCATGGGTACTGCAGCTCTCCAAAGGCCCGCTGGACCACCTCCGGCAGGGCCGGATGCACGTAGATCGACTGGGTGATCGCGTCGGTGGTGAGGCCTAATCGCATGGCGTTGGCCACTTCCTGGATCAACACAGACGCGTCGGTGCCCACGATGTGGCTCCCCAATATCACTCCGGTATCCGGTCTGGCCAGCACCTTGACGAAGCCGTCCCGGTCATTGATGGATGAGCCGTAGGCGGTATCGAAGTAGTTGTAGGTGGCGGCGGCGTAGGGGATGCCCGAATCCCTGGCTTCCCGCTCGGTCAGGCCGACGCTGCCGACCTGGGGCGAGGCGAAGATCGCGTGGGGCATGGCGCGGTAGTCGACGGGCACCTTTTGGTCCGGATTGAAGATGTTGTTGGCCGCGTAGGCTGCCTCCAAGTTGGCGCTGTGCTTCAAGAGGTATTTGCCCACGATATCGCCCAGCGCCCAGACGCCGGGTACGCCGGTTTCGAGGTACTGGTCGGTTTGTACAAAGCCACGCCCGTCGATCTCCACGCCGGTTTCGGCCACGGCCAGGTTGTCGGTGTTGGGCACCCGGCCCGTCGCCAGCAAGAACGCGTCGGTGGCCACCTTCACGGTGTTTCCGCCCATCGACACTTCCAGGGCGATCTCGTCTCCCTGCCGGTACGCCCGGGTGACCTGGGCGTTCAGCAGCAGGTTGAACTTTCGCTGGTACACCTCGGTGAAGCGCCGGGCCACGTCCTCGTCCTCGGCCCGGAGCATCGTGGCCCCCCGGTGGATGAGGGTCACCTCGGTTCCCAGGGCGCCGAAGAAGTGGGCCAGCTCCGCGGCGATGTACCCACCGCCCAGGATGGCCAGGCGGCGTGGCTGCTCCGGCAGCCTCAAGGCCTGGTCCGAGGTGATGTAGGGGACGTCGCTCAGGCCGGGAATGCCGGGCACCCAGGGCCGCGTCCCGGCGGCGATAACCACGGTCTCCGCGCTGATTCGCTCCCCGTTGACCTCCAGGGCCTTCTTCCCCACGAAGCGGCCGGTGCCCTTGAACACGGTGATGTTGGAAGCTTGCCGGTTCCCCCTTTCTATCGCCGCGGCATCCGCATCGACTTCTTCAAACGCCCGCCGGATGATGAAATCCCAGTCAATCGACTCCACGGTAGCCTTGATGCCAAAGAGTTCAGCCCGTTGGATGGTCTCCATCACATCGGCGCAGTGGATCAACATCTTGGAAGGGATGCAGCCGCGGTTCAAACAGGTGCCGCCAAAGGGTCCTTCTTCGACCACGGCCACCGAGAGGCCCCGGTCCGAGGCTTCCGCGGATATCTCCAGGCCTGAGCCCGAACCGATTACCATGATGTCGAAGCTGTTCACACGCCTGTCTCCTGGTTTCGGCAATAGCCGTTAACGATCATCCGTTCTTCCGAAGCCTGTCGAAAGGCCCGCGGCTGGTGGTTCGACAATCTCACCACGAACGGTGTTGGTAGCGCCCATATTCTAAACGGTGTTGGTAACGCCCATCATCTCTACGGTGTTGGCAACGTCCACATTCTAAACGGTGTTGGTAATGCCCACCATCTAAACGGTGTTGGTAATGCCCATCATCGAAACGGTGCTGGTAACGCCGATTATCGAAGGGAGATACTAATCCAACTCGGCGGCCAGCCCGAGGATGCCCGCCTCGCCGCGGGAACCCAGGTGGACCCGGGCGACGCTCCGTCCCGCCGCCTGCAATGCTTCCAGGTCACCCACTGCCTGGGCGTCGGCCAAAACGCCGAAGGTATACGGCTCGCCGGGGATCGGGATATCCACCTGGTGGTCCGCCGTGAGCTGCAGGAACATCCCAGAGCCGGGGCCTCCCTTGTGCAGTTGCCCCGTGGAGTGGAGAAAGCGGGGGCCGTATCCAAAGGTCGTGGCGACACCGTACCGTTCCATCACCTTGAGGCGCAGGGAGTCCAGGGCGGCATTCACCTCCGGTGTCTGATGGATGTAGGCCATGATGGCCAGGTAGCGGCCCGGCCCGGCGCCGGCCACCAGGCTCTTGAATGATGACGGGGGCTCCGAGGGGGGGAGATTGCCGGAGGCCCGGTATTGCTGCAGCACGCTCTCGGTCATCTCCTTGGCCGCCTGGACGTTGGGCTGGTCGAAGGGGTGGATGCCCAGAACGGCGCCGGCCACGACGGTGGCGAACTCCCATCGGAAGAACTCGGCGCCCAGGTCGTACCGGTCCGCGAGGGTCAGGCGCACCACGGGTTGCCCGGAGGCCTGGATTGCGTCGATGGCGGCGTCGGTAGGGGAGTTGTCGTCATCCTCCAGCCGGAGGTACACGAAGAGGCGGTCGTTGCCGTAGTGGCCGGGGGCCGATAGGGGTTCGCCCGCTATCGGGACTATACCCGTGCCCTCCTTGCCGGTGCTCTCGGCGATGAGTTGCTCGACCCACAGCCCAAAGCCGCTGATGCCGGGAGAGGTGACCAGCGTGAGTTTGTCGCGGCCCTGACGGGCCAGCGTGCCCATGGCCGTCCCCAGCCAGGCGCCGGGGTTATCGTGGGCGGGAACACATGAGGCGCAGCCCTCACGCATCCGTTCTGCCCGGTCGAGCAATTTCCCGATGTCGATCCCGGAGAGGGCCGCGGGCACCAGCCCAAAGTAGGACAGCACCGAGTAGCGGCCGCCGATGTCCGGAGGGTTCAGGAAGACTCGCCGGAATCCCTTTTCCCGGGCCAGCTTCTCAAGCGGCGTTCCAGGATCGGTGACGGCGACGAAGTTCCCCCCGGCCTGCTCCGGCCCGGAAGCCTTCTCCACCAAGCCCCTGAAATGGGCGTAAAAGGTGTTGGGCTCGGTGGTGGAGCCGGACTTGGATGAGACCAGGAAAAGGGTGCGCGCCGGGTCGATGGCCTCGGTCACGTCCCGCACCCAACCCGGCACGGTGGAGTCGAGGACGATGAGTTCAGGGTAGCCCGGGGCGCCTCCGAACGCCTGGCGCAGGACTTCGGGACCCAGGCTGCTGCCTCCCATGCCCAACAGCACCACGTGCCGGAAACCGGCGTCGCGCACCTCGCGGGCGAAGGCGTCCAGCGCGGAGGCCTGCTCGCCCATGGCGTCGGTGACGGTGAGCCAGCCGAGGCGGTTGGTGATCTCGGTGGGGTCCGGCTTCCAAACTGTATGGTCCCCGCGCCAGAGGCGGCCCATTATATCGAGCCGCTGGTATTCGGCCAACGACGCTTCCACGTCGGGCAAGTAGCTCCCGAGGCTGACGCCGGGGTGAGCGTGGGGCCGGGCCAGCAGCCGGGTCTTCTTGTCCTCAATGTTCGCCAGCAGCGTCCGGAAGGACTCGGCAAAGGACGCCAAGCCGTCGGCCAGCAGCTTCGCCGTGACTCGCTCCATGTCGATGCCGGCGGCGGCCAGGCTCTGGGTCAGCCGCGCTGCCTCGTCCACCTCCTGCTCCAGCGTGCCGGCGGAGCTGCCGTGGTCCAGGAAGGCGCTGAGGGTCGCCGGCGGTACGGTATTCACGGTGTCGGGGCCGATCAGTGACTCCACATACAGGATGTCGCTGTAGGCCGGGCTCTTGGTGCCGGTGCTGGCCCATAGGGGACGCTGCACCCGGGCCCCTCTTCCTCGCAGCGCGGCGAAGCGCTCATCACCGAACAGCACCTTGAAATCCCGGTAAGCCAACCTGGCGTTGGCGATGGCCGCCTTTCCCAGCAGGCCCTTCAACTCCTCCCGGCCCTCGCGGATGCCGTCCTCCAACTGTCCGTCGACCGCGGTGTCCACCCGGCTGACGAAGAAGGACGCCACCGAGGCGACCCGGCTCAGGTCTCCACCGGACTGGGCCAGGTCCTCCAGCCCGGCAATGTAGGCCTCGGCCACCTGCTTGTAGGCGTCCAGGGAGAAGATCAGCGTCACGTTGATGTTGATCCCATGGCCGATGAGGTGACGGATGGCGGGTATTCCCTCAGGGGTGGCCGGCACCTTCACCATCACGTTGGGGCGGCCCAAGGCGGCGAAGAGCCGCTTGGCCTCAGAGATGGTTTCCCCGGTGTCGTGGGCCAGCTCCGGGCTCACTTCCAGGGAGGCGTAGCCGTCGGCGCCGCCGGTCCGGTCGTACACGGGCTTCAGCAGGTCCGCGGCGGCCTGGATGTCTTCAATGGCCAGCGCTTCGAAAAGCTCCTGGGTGCTCTTGGCGTCTTGGGCCAGCCCCAGCAGCGCCTCATCGTAGTCGGTGCTGCCGGCAATGGCCTTCTCGAATATGGTGGGGTTGGAGGTCACACCGCTCACCCCGACGTCGATCATCTGCTGGAGTTCGCCGGACCGGATCAGGCCCCGCCGGATGTTGTCGTACCAGACTGATTGGCCAAGGAGTTGGACTTCCTGGAGGGGATTGGTCATGGGCTAACTCCTCTTCACCAGGCTCGCCGCCTCTCGAGCCATCCGCTCGGCGGTGAGGTCGAATTTCTCGTAAAGCACCCCGATCGGGGCCGAGGCGCCGAAGTGGGGGAGACCGAGGGCGACACCGTCCAGCCCAACGTACCGCTCCCACCCCAGGGGTGTGGCCGCTTCGATGGAAACTCGCGCTCGCACGTTGGGCGTTAAAACGCTGTCCCGGTACTCCGCCGGCTGGGCGTCGAACAGCTCCCAGGAAGGCAACGAGACCACCCGGGCCATCACGCCCCGGTCTCGCAACAACTGCCCCGCCTCGAGGGCGATGTGGACCTCGGAGCCGGTGCCGATGAGAATGGCGTCCGGCTTGTCCGACGCCTCCCAGATTACGTAGCCACCTCGTTGGACGCCTTCGGCCTTGGGGTAGGCGCCCCGGTCCAGCACCGGAAGGTTCTGGCGGCTCATCACCAGGGCGGTCGGGCCGCTTCGGCGCTGGACGGCCGCTTTCCACGCCTCAACCGCCTCGGTGGCGTCGGCGGGGCGGAGCACCACCAGGTTGGGGATGGCCCGCAGGGCCAAGAGTTGCTCGATGGGCTGGTGGGTTGGCCCGTCCTCTCCCAGGCCGATGGAGTCGTGGGTGAAGACGTAGGCCACCCGCAGGTCCATCAGGGCGGCCAGCCGCATGGGCGGCCGCATATAGTCGGAGAAGATCAGGAAAGTGGCGGTGTACGGGATGGCGCCTCCATGCAGCGCCATTCCGTTGGCGATGGCGCCCATGGCGTGCTCCCGGACGCCGAAGTGCAGGTTATGGCCGGAGTGATCCTCGGCCCCATAGTGGCCCCGGCCGTCGAGGATGGTCTTGGTCGAAGGGGCCAGGTCCGCCGAGCCGCCGGTGAAGGAGTGCACCGTCTTGGCAAGGGCGTTCATCACCCGGCCCGAAGCCTCCCGGGTCGACACCGGCTTGTCCCCGGCGTGGAACAGCCCGTCCAGGCCCCAGGCCCAACCCTCCGGCAGGTCCCCTTGCAGCGCTTCCTCAAGCTGCGCGGCCTCGGCCGGGTGGGCCTGGCGGTAGGCCTCCATGCGGACCTGCCATTCCTCCTGGCAGTGGCGGCCTCTGTCCTGGGCTTGGCGGAAGTGTTCCAGGGCCTCCTCGGGGACGGTGAAGGGTTCTGGTGAAGACCAGCCCAACTGGGCCTTGGTCAGCTGAATCTCCTCATCACCCAGCGGCTCGCCGTGGGCCGCAGCGGTGCCCGCCTTGTTGGGGCTGCCGTAGCCGATGACGGTGTGGCAGACAATCAGGCTCGGCTTGGTGGTCTCCGCCTGCGCCGAGCGGATCCCCGAATCCACGCTGCCCGGGTCCATCCCGTCTATCGGGCCGGCGACGTGCCAGCCGTAGGCCCGGAACCGCTGCGCCACGTCTTCGGTGAAGGAGATGTCGGTGCTGCCCTCTATCGAAATGTCGTTGTCGTCGTAGAGGTAGATCAGCTTTCCCAGGCGCAGCGTTCCCGCCAGGGAGGCTGCCTCGGAGGCGACTCCTTCCTGCAGGTCGCCGTCGGAGACGATGGCGTAGGTGTAATGGCTGACGATATCGTGACCGGGCCGGTTATAGTGCTCGGCCAGCCACCGCTCGGCCATGGCCATCCCGACTCCGTGGGCAAATCCCTGGCCCAGGGGACCCGTGGTCATCTCGACGCCGGGGGTCAGGCCGTACTCCGGGTGTCCCGGTGTCTTGCTGCCCCACTGCCGGAACTGCTTCAGCTCGTCCATTGGCAAGTCGTAGCCGGTGAGGTGCAGGAGCGCATAGAGCATGGCCGAGGCGTGACCCGGTGAAAGGAGGAACCGGTCCCGGTCCGGCCATTGGGGGTCCCCCGGGTTGTGCTTGAGGAACCGGTCCCACAACACGTAAGCCAGGGGAGCCGCCCCCATGGGCGCCCCGGGGTGTCCGGACTTGGCCTGCTGCACGGCGTCCACCGCCAGGAACCGCATTGTGTTGATACAGAGCTCGTCAAGCTTGGGGTCGGTCATGCTCAGCTCCTCGGGATGATTTTGGCCGGTAGGCCTCGGTCTCCCGACCGGGTCTAACCTATATCATCCGGCAGATTTCTGCATTGATCAACCATCCGCCAAAGTTGATCGGCCCCGTGGAAAAGCATTCCTCGCAACCCTCGCGACGGCCGGTTTCATTTTGGAGCGCGGGCCTGCGCGTTTCACGAATGCCGGGGACCGGGAATTCTGCTGCTATTAGGCCCCACCACCGACGAATACCGGGTGTGCTCCCCGATAGCTGGAGAGAGTTATAGCGCTGCGTCAAACTAGATGCTGACTATCGCCATTCCGAGCGAGGCGAGGAATCTCAGCGTAACTATGAGGTTCATGGCTCCGTTCGGAACGACATCATCCAACAGCTAAGCTGACTGAGTGCTAGTCTCCTTTGTACCCGCGGCTTCCCTCGGTCTTCTCCAGGTATTGCCGGATCATCAGGGCGGCGGTGGCCCCCTCTCCCACGGCGGCGGCGACCTGTTTCGTGCTGCCGGCCCGTACATCTCCGGCGGCGAAGACGCCCTCGATGTTGGTCTCCAGGCTCATGCTGGTCTGGATGAACCCCCACTTGTCCAGGTCAACGGCGCCGCGAACGAAGTCGACGTTCGGGTCCAGGCCGATGAAAACAAAGACCGGTCCCGGCGTCAGTTCTTCGATCTCACCGGTATCCCCGGACTTGACCAGCACCGAGCTGAGCTTGCCGTTGCCTTGGAAACCCTCGACCGTGGTGTTCAGCCTGATCTCCATCTGCGGATGGCTGGCCGCTTTCTCCTGAAGTATCTGGCTCGCGCCAAGGCGGTCCCGCACCTCCAGCACGGTAACTTTCGTGGCGAATTTGGTGAGGAACAAACCCTCTTCGACGCCGCTGTTGCCGCCGCCGACGACCACCACCATCTCCTGGCCTTTGTAGAACGGGCCATCGCAGGTGGCGCAGAAGTGGATGCCCGCTCCAATGAAGTCCTCTTCGCCCGGCACGCCCAGCCGGCGGTACCGGCTGCCGGTGGCCAGCAAGATGGCGCGGGAACAGTACTCGTCCCCGCCATCGGTGCGGACCATCCCGTATTCCCCCTCAGACCCGATGCCGGTCACTCCCCGAGCCGGGAGTATCTCGACGCCGAAGCGCTCCGCCTGGGTCTTCATTTCGTCGGCCAACTCCGCTCCGTGCACGCCCTTGGAGAACCCCGGATAGTTCTCGATCTGCTCGGTGGACCCCGCCTGCCCGCCCACGGTGCTACGTTCGATGATGAGCGTGTCCATTCCCTCGCGGGCGGCGTAAATGGCCGCCGTCAACCCGGCCGGGCCCCCACCCACGACGATCAGGTCGTAGAACTCTCGCTTGGCCCTTGGGCTGATCCCCAGTTTGGCGGCTATCTCTGAGTTGGTAGGCTCAACTAGAATCGAGCCATCCTCGAATATGATGGTGGGGATGATCTGCTTGCCGTTGTTGGCCTGCTGGACGTACCGCCTGCCCTCCTCGTCAAAATCGATGTCGACCCAGTTGTAGGGAACGCGCTGCTCCCCCAGAAACTGTTTGGACTTCTTGCAATCGGGGCACCAGGGCGCCCCGTACACTGTAATTTTAGCATCAGGCATGGGTCTACCTCCAACGACTGGCGATCTGGGCGCTAATAATACTTGCTTCCGCCTCAAACTCGGAAAACAATCGGCGCAGGCGAGAGTCTATCCGGAAATCACTTCCTCTCGAGCTGATGGTCGCGCCCTCCCGCTATACCGGTTCTTGGAATCTCTTCATCGCTTCCCCACGGCCGTGAAGCGTTACGAGTGTCCGCTTTAGGAAGCTTTATTCTAGCAGAATGGCTGAGTCGTAGGCAATCGAGCGTCATTTCAGGGCTACGCAATCGACTTGCCGTGGCGGTTTCAGTCAATTGATCCTTCGGCATACCGGGAGCGATTTCGGAGGGCGCGCTGACGCCGTCCCGGAACGTTTCGCGGCTCGGTGTTCGCTTCGCGCCCGGTGGCGGTGAACTGCCGGGACGCACGTGGCCCTGCTTGGGAGACCGGGTGGAGATAGCAGCCACAGCTTCGCGGGCCTGGCCGCTAGGAAGCGCCGGGAATACGCCACATCACAGTGTGATCAGACAACCATTATGATGCCGGGCGGAAGCCACTCGATTCGAAGGTTCGACCAAGCACCTTCCCGGCGAAGGCCGGTACGGCGCGGGGGGTTCTAGGCCACGGGAACACTGCCTCGCCAGAGAGACTCTGTGTCCCAGCGGGTCCGGCGCGCGGTGCATGTCGGGCAGAGGCAGCCCCGCTTATCTTCAAAGACCGGGTGGAGCACAGCCCTGATTACATCGGCCGTGGTGAGGCCGTGGGCGGCGGCCTGTTCGCACATGCCCTGGAGAGCCCCGCGCGCGGTTTCAACACTCTCGAATGACGTCGCTTCCCCGCGCAGCAGCCCATTGACCACACCGCGCACCTGAGAGACCTCCATTCGTTCGCTCTGGCCCATCACCTGTTCCCTCCTCCCCCGTGTTGTCATAATGCAGGGCAAGCCGGCTCTTCTCGGGTCTCGCCCCTTGATTTTCGATTCAGTCCCCGAGTCCGGCCCTAGGCGGCTACCGCTTCCTCCCGGCCGACAGCGACGGCTTGGGTGCCGGAACCTGAACTCGCTCCCCTGATAAGGGTGTCTTCGGGCTCAGTCAGATAACGGCTGCACTGCAAGCAGGCGACGTACGCCCCGTAAACATCTTTGCTTTCATAGAGATCACCTTGACACTTGGGGCATGCCTTCAACCAGAACATGTGCTCAACACTCCGTATTTGTGGTTCCGGTGGGTCATTGCCTACCGTCCAATTCATCCGATTGAACTTATAGTAAACCCCTGAAACCGGGCGGACATCGCCCAATTAACCTATTTCAGATAGCAAAAAGGTTGATGCCTCGATCAACCTTTTGCGGGAACGGGGAGGCGGATGCCGGTGTCCGCCTCTTGGATGACAGGCCTTCCTCCAGACGATGGAGCGCGAGCCGGCCGTGGGACGCGTGACGGCCCGCCGGCTTCGCTCCACCTGTTCCGGGACCACGACAACGGCGAAGGCCGTGTGAAGCGGTCCCGGACCAGGTGGCTAACGCCTCCCGCTGCCCTGGCCTCTGTTGTTGCCTGGACCGGCGCTCTGGCCCCGGCCTCGGCCCGGGGGAGGTCCTGCCTTGGTTCGGGCCTCGGCCGCCCTGGATCGAGCCTGACCCCGGTCACCCTCGTTTCTCTCGAGCGCCCTTCGCATGCCCTCGACGGCCCGCGGCGGCAAATTCCTTCTGATCAGCTTTTCGAGTATGTCCACGCGTTGGTCGGCATGGTTCTCCAGTATCAGCGCAACATCATCAACAAGCTGGGCGCGGTGGCCGTCCGCTTCCTCGGGCATGCTTCCGTCCTCGGTCGTCAGGTTCCGAAGGAAGCGCTCCAGCCGTTCGCGCACCTTGGCAGCCTTCACCAGACCCTTGGTCACCGGAGGGCCCTCGGCATCTTGGGCCTCGCCGTCACCCGCCGGGCCCGCGAAACCGGTCACCACCTCTCCAACCTCAGGCGGGGCAACTCCCCGGCCGAGCTTGATGGACTTGGTGGTCCCGTCGCGGCGCATGATGGTGAGGACCCCGTCCTCGACGCCGACGACGGCGCCGGTCACCGGCTGAGCCCTCGGCCCCGTCGGCTTTACCAAAACCCACAATGCGGTCCACTCGTCGCCATCCCTCCGGGCCAGGATCACCACCTTGGCGCCGGCGGTGAAGGAACCGGCCACCGGCCCGCCCGGAGTCCGGAGTTTGTAGCTGTCCAGACGCACCGTAACTCGCTCCGCGGTTGCCTTACGAATGAGGGTCACGGTGGCGCCCGGCTCGACATCCACCACGCCCACGAAGGCCCTTCTCCGTTTACCGGCACCGGCGCCCTCATCATCCTGGCTGGGCTCGCCGGCGCCGGTGGCATCGGGTTCCTGGCTGGGCTCTCCCGCACCGGCATCCGTACTCGGTTCAGGAGTTTGGGCAATCGAAGAGGTCAGGTTCAGCGCGGTCGCTCCACCCTGCTCCCAAGGGGCCGTCTCGTTGGTCGCCGCGTCGCCAATCTTGAACGAGACGGTCATTCCCGCGTAAGAAGTGTTCTCCGGCTGTTCCACCAGGAGCATATATTGGCCATCTGAAACCGCCGTCGATGTTGCCTGGGCATCATCGACCCAGGCGGTCACCATCGTCCCGTCGGCGACCGGCGCGTCGCCCTCGGTGACACTCCCGAGAAACACATGGGGTGGCATCGCCTGCGCCAGTACGCTCGCCGGGAGCGCAATCAAGAACGCCATGGCGGCCAACAGGGCCGTGACTCTAGCTATAACCATTGCGTATCACTCATCATTATTCAGGATTTACCGGGCTCACCTCGAGCCCTAGCACCACCCTCACGGGTGAGCGGTTATCTCAATTGTACCGAGGATATTGTGGTTGTCCGTGATCAACGTCACATCCGAGCCGAGCAGGGCCATCCTGCTTGATCCGGCTGCCTCCGGCCGGACCGGCGACGAACGGGCGGCCATCATCGAAAAAGCAGGCCGTCCCCGATCAGCGCCGAACGAGATACCCTATGGAACAAGAAACCTCAGTGACCGGCCGCCAAACACCCCGGCCAACCTCACGGCAGGTAGAATACCACCAGGGCTTCGAAGCGGACATCTTCCTGAACATCGGCGGATAACACCTCGATCAGGTTGGCGCCCTGCTCCAGGGTAACAGTCGAGGAAAAGAGTCCCAGAACATTCACCTCGACCGGGGACCCGTTGACCGCCACCGCCGCGTCGGCCCTGGTGCCCCCGATTACCGTGAGGTTCGGCTGGTCAACCTCCAACCCGTCGGGTGGGTAGAACACGGTGAAAGGCAAACCGTCGGCGGGAGGCGAGTAGAGGACCATCACCGGCTGAAGCTCGGCCTCGCCGGAGAGGCTTTCAACCGTCACCTCAAACTCGTTCTCCCCCTCTCCCAGCACCATGTCGCGCTGGAAGCTCCCGTCGGCAGCGACTTCCACGGAGACTCCATTGATTTCAACCACCGCATCGGACCTGGTTTTGCCCAGAATGGTGACCGCCGGAATCTCCGAGCTGGCGCCGTTGACGGGATACATAAGCTCCAGCGTTAACGGTCCGGGCATGGAAGCCGGCGTGGGAGCGACCGTCGGCGCCGGTGTTGCGGTTGGTGGAGCCATAATGCTTGGCGTAAACGTGGGTATCAGTGTGGGTACCGGTACTGTTGCCGGGATGGTGGCCGGCGGCGCCGGCACGGGTGTGGCAGGGGCCGGACTGGTGGGCGTCGCCGCCGCCACGGGTGGCGCCGGTGTGGGCGCCGGGGTTGGATCTTGCCCACAGGCAACCAACGCGAGGCTGAAGAGCACTACCCCCGCGAGGGGAAAAGTCCCAAAACGCTTTGGAAACACGCGCTTCTGTTCCCTCCTTTCCAAACATCTCATTTATTGAGTCTATACCGCAGTGATAGTAATGGCTAGCCGCACGAAAACGCGCAGCAGTCATGCCCGTCATTACGCGAAAGGAGGGGGCGCCCGCGCCGGAATCACACGGGCGGACGAGGGTACGCCAAAAGCAAATGTTGCAGAGGGCGCTAGTTCAGTGTCTCGTAAACGGCATGATTCCCAATCCGTCACCCGGGCGAAGGCCGGGGTCCAGCCGACGCTTCTCTGGATTCCAGCCTTCGCCGGAAAGACGAACATGGGGGGATGCGGGAAATCATCGAGGCTAGTGTCTCGTAACTGGCCCGGTACCCAATCCGTCACCCGGGCGAAGGCCGGGGTCCAGTCCACGCTTCTCTGGGTTCCGGCCTTCGCCGGAAAGACGAGCATGTGCTTGGATTCCGGGCTTCGCTGAAAAGACGATCGTGGGGGGAAGATGCCGCGCGGTTCACCGAGGTGCGGCTACCCACAGACGGTAGCTAGGGTAACCCCTCGGGGTCCTCCGGCGCCCGATGGGCGTAGACGAATTCCGCGATGTCCGGGATGCGGGACCCGGGGCCGAAAACGCCGAGCACCCCTAGCTCCTCCAGGGCCGGGACGGCTTCTTTGAGGACGACGCCCCCCACGATGATTGGGATGTGGGAGATGCCCCGTTCCTTCATGGCCGACCGAAGGGCGGCCACCAGGGCTACCGGGTCCCGGTCGGTGATCCGGTAGCCGACGAAGTCGACATCCTCTTGCAACGCGGCGTCGGCGACCTCCGCCGGCTCGGCATGGCCCAGGGAAATGACCTCCATGCCGGCGTCTTGAAGCCCCCGGGCCACCACGTGGTAGCCGGCCGTGTGGCCGGGGGTATCGCTGCTGAGTAGAAAGCGCGTTTGTTCTTGTTTCATATCTCTCTACCCCCGGAGGTCCGCGCCGTAGGCCCGGTAGATGAATCCGCCTCGCTGCAGTAGCTCGGCGGGGTCCCCGGCTTCAGACAGGGCGCCGACGATCTCGCCAATGCTGAGGTAGGACCGGACGGCCTCGAAGGTGGGCTCCACGATGTTCTCTTTGGCCAGGTAAGCCTTTACCAGTCGCCGCTTCGCCTCTTGCGCTCGGGCCTGGTCCCGGCGCTGCTTGACCTGCTCCAGCCGCCGGACCTGCTCGTGGCGCCAGGCGGGGTCCGCCTTCAGCACCTCCACCTGCGGCTCCGGATAACCCGAGTCGGCATCCGTCCGGAAGCGGTTGATCCCCACCACAACCTGCCGGCCGGAGTCGATGGCGTTCTGACGCCGGTAGGCCGCTTCGTTGGACTGTCCCGCCATGTAATCGAGGGCTTGAGGGAGGTCCATCTCCTCCAGGGTTTCCAGGATGCGGGCGGCACTCTGCTCAAGCTCGCCGGTAATGGCCTCCACGCAGTAGGAACCACCCAAGGGGTCCACCACGGAGGTGACGCCCGTTTCGCAGGCGATGATCTGCTGGGTGCGCATCGACAGCGTCTGGCTGAACTGGGTTGGGGTGGCCAACGCCTCATCGAAGGCGTTGATCGACATGGACTGGGCGCCGCCGAGCGCGGCGGCCAGGGCGTGCATGGTCGCGCGCACCACGTTGTTCATGGGCTGCTGGGCCGTCAAGCTGACCCCCGAGGTCTGGACGTGGAAGCGCAGTCGCCAGGAGCGGGGGTCCTTGGCGCCGAACCGCTCCCGCAGCAGCCGGGCCCACATCCGGCGCATGGCCCGGAACTTGGCCACCTCCTCCAGGAACTGGCTCTCGGCGCTGAGATAGAAGGAGATGCGGGGGGCAAAGGCGTCGATGTCCACTCCCCGGGCCAGAAGGGAGTTGATAACGCAGATGCCCTCGAAGATGCCGAAGGCCATCTCCTGGGCGGCGGAGATACCCGTTTCCCGCGTATTTCGCACCGAGATACTGGTGTGGTTCCAGAGTGGGAGGTGGCGGGAACAGTACTCGATGATGTCGACGCAGTGGTTGCCGCGCCGGGTAGGCCCTTCGCCCCAGGGCGGCACGGTGTTTTGGATGGTGCCACGAAGCCGGGAGGGCGGGACGCCTCGCATCTCCGCGACTGACATGATCATGCAGAAGGCTGGAATGGAGTTGGCCGTCTGGGTAATGCTGATGCTGCCCAGGTCGACGCCGTCCAGCACCGTCTCCATGTCGGCCAGCGTGTCGATCCAAACGCCGTTGACCCCCACCAACCCCTCGGCCCGGGGGTCGGCCGACTCGAAGGGGAAGTAACCCATCCCCGTCAGACTGACGCCGGTCTGCCCCTGTGAGATCAGGTACTTGAGACGCAGGTTGGTCTCCTCAGCGGTGCCGACGCCCATCACCTGCCGCACCGTCCAGGCCCGGGATCGGTGGCCCAGGGGTGTCACGCCTCGGGTGAAGGGGTAGTCGCCGGGGAAGCCCAAGTCTCGCAGGTAGTCCAACCCCGCCACGTCAGCCGGGGTGTAGAGTGGCTTCAAAGGGATGCCCGAGGTGGTGTGAGGGGGCTCCGGGGAATCACCGTTACGGTCCAGGACCTCGGCCACCTTCTCCTTGTACTCCTGCCGGGCTTTCTCTAGTGCCTCCCTGACTTTAGCGTTCAACAAGGTCTCGCCTCCTGTTCGCAGGGGTGCGATAGGCAAATCCCTCCTCCCGGCACTCTCCCAAGTTTATCCTCAAGGCCAAGACCGTCGCGAGCAAGGTCGCGCCGCGGAAGGCGGCCGGCGCGTCGGGCCGCCTTATGCAATTGCAAAAAAATAAGGCGCCGGTTCCCTAAAACCAGATGCAGGGCCTGGACCGGGCGCCTCGTTCATTCACTATAGCACACCGGCACTATAGCACACCGGGGAACGAAGCCGGGCAACGGAGCGTAAGGGGGTGATTGAAGGTGCAGAACTTGGTATCATTGCCAGCGCTTGAACGCGACAACCTTTGGCTCAAAAAGCCACCCAACTTTGCGGCCCGTAAGGAGGCAATCATGGCGAAGCCACCCATCATCACCGGTATCGAGGTGCACGAGTTTCGGTTTGAAGTGAAGAATATGACGCGTGACCGGGTGGGGGCCCTTCAGTACGCCCGCGGCGAGACCACCCATACGACCAACGTGGCGCTGAAGGTCCACACCGACTCAGGGATAACCGGCGAGTACATCAACTCCCGGACGGTGGACGCGGCCGCCATCCGCCTGCTGGCCCAATTGCTCATCGGCTCGAACGCCCTGGAACGGGAGCGGCTGTACGTCGACATGAAAAGGGCCGGGCAGCAGGTGAGCCGCCTGGGAATGGGGTTGATCGATATCGCGCTGTGGGATATCGCGGGCAAGTTCCACAACGCACCCGTCTACCAGCTGCTGGGCGGCTATCGCACGCGCCTCCCCACCTACGCCAGCACCTACTCGGGCGACGAGGGCAAAGGCGGCCTCGACACCCCGGAGGCCTACGCCGATTTTGCCGAGCGGTGCCTGGAGATGGGCTACCCTGCCTACAAGATCCATCCCTGGAGGCAGGGCCCGGTGTCAAGAGACATCAAGATGATCGAACGGGTGGCCGAGCGAGTTGGCGACAAGATGGTCCTGATGTGGGACGGGGCGTGCAAATACGAAACCCTGGCCGATGCCGTCAGGGTGGGCCGGGCCCTGGA
>JASLXV010000042.1:0-10572 GCA_030740155.1 Dehalococcoidia bacterium
GAGTAGGCCCAAAAACCGTACGAGGGTTAGTTTCCCTTCCGTTATAAGGGATTCAAGGGATTTGGCCCAACCGCGCCGTTTTCGCATACGTTTGGCCGTTTGTGCGAGGAGCGGCAATCCAATAGGGAGGTAGTATTTATGAGTGTGATAACTGACCGTAAACGGGCGTTCCTAATCTTGTTGGCCGCATTCGTGGTGTTGGCGCTGCCGGTAATTGGCGCCGCCTGCGGCGGAGAAGCAACAGCCACCCGCAGGCCAACCGTACCGCCGACCATAGCGCCGACTGCGCTCCCGGCCCCGACGGCGACATCTGTTCCATCCGGACCAACAGCCACCTCCAGACCAGTGGTAGTGCCGACCGCAGTCCCCACACCGACGGCAATCCCTGAGCCATCCGGACTGAAGCGCGGCGGCTCTCTAAAGGTGGTGATGGAGGCAGACCACTACGGGTTCGACCCGCCGCTTCTCCTCGGCATGCCCGATGTGATTGCCACCCAGCACACCAACGACAATCTATTGATGCGGCAGAACGACCTCGCGCTGAAGCCGATGCTGGCTGAGTCATGGGAGGCCAACGATGACCTGACTCAGTACACGTTCAAGCTGCGCGAGGGCGTAAAATTTTCCCACGGCAGGGAGTTCACGGCGGACGACGTAGTCCACAGCTTCAAGCGGTTGCTCGATCCTGAGGTAGGGTCCCCGGCCCGGTCCACCCTTGAGATCATCACGGACGTCGTTGCCGTCAACGACCACACGGTCCGCTTCGAACTCGTCGGCACCAACGCCTTCTTGCCGGATACCATGTCAATATATCAAGCCCGGATCACTCCCTCGGACATCGATGCTGGACAGCTGGCTGTCCAGACGTTTGGAACTGGCCCTTTTATCATGACTGAGCACGTGTCCGGCGAGCGCACGGTTATGGAACGCAATCCAGACTACTGGGAGATCGGCACCCCCTACCTCGACGAGCTGGTCTTCATCTATATGCCTGAGCCTGAAACGCGGGTCGAGGCGCTCAAGACCGGCGCGGTGGATGCCTATTATAAGTTGGATGCCCTGAGCGTCGCGGGTCTCGAGGCCCATCCCGACACCAAAGTGGCGGAGACGGCCAGCGCATCCTACATGAACATAGCAATGGACATGAGGGTCGAGCCGTGGGACAACAAGCTGGTGCGGCAGGCCATGCAGGCCGCGACCGACCGGGAAGCGATCCGCAAGGCATCCCTCTTTGGGAAGGGCGCAATCGCCTATGACCATCCGATTCCGCCCAATGACCCGCATTTTGCGGCGGATGTCAAAGTGCCGACCTACGACCCCGCGCGGGCGAAGGAACTTCTGGCGGAAGCCGGATACCCCGACGGGCTTGAAGTTACCCTGTTTACGGCCTCAGTGGGGGCACCCATGGTCGAAATGGCGGTAGCACTCAAAGAGTCGGCCGCACCCGCTGGTTTCACGATCAACATCGAGCGGATGCCCGAAGACCAGTACTGGGCCAGTGTATGGATGACGGAGCCGTTCACCACCGTTTACTGGAACGGCCGGACCCCGGACCTGGCGCTGAGCATCGTGTACCAGTCGGATGCCGAGTGGAACGAGTCGCGGTACTCCAACCCTGTGCTTGACGATCTGATCATCAAGGCCCGGAGCCAGACCGACCTGGAGGACCGCAAGGAGACCTACGCGGAGATTCAACGCATCCTGATCGAAGACGTGCCGCGCATTCTCCCGGTGTTCCAGCCATACTTCGTGGGCTTGCGCAACAACGTGCGTGGTGTGGAAGCCCATCCAAACGGCTGGCTGATCCTCAATAACGCGTGGATTGACAACTAGGAGGTTCCCGATCCGGTCCTGGTGGATGGAAATTCACCAGGTATGTACCCTTTCGCACGCTCCCCTTACCAAAGGGGAGCGTGCGAATCCCTCCCGTCTTGCGAAAGGGAAGACCATGTCTGGCTCCGATTGGGCGGGGTCGAGGGTCTCGATAAAGTTGGAGACAGGGGTCCCGGGCTAGGCATTAAAACTAGCTGACAGCAGACCCGGGCGGGCCTCACCAAGAGCCTCTGTTTGAGGCTGGAGCCTCTGTATGTTGCGATTTATTCTCAGGCGTTTAAGCCTGATCGGAGTCACCTTGCTGGTGGTCTCCTTGGCCATCTTCTTGGTGACCGAGATACTGCCCGGTGACGTGGCGACGATGATCCTGCGCCAGGGGGCGACCGAGGAAAACCTGGCAGTTGTCCGCCGCGATTTGGGTCTGGATCGCCCGGCCCACGAGCGTTACCTGAGTTGGGTCGGGAGCGCCGTCCGCGGCGACCTTGGTGACTCTTACAAACAGAAAAGACCAATTACCGAGGTCGTGAGACCGAGGCTTTCGAACTCTGCGATTCTTGCCGTCTTCGCGTTTCTGGTGGCCGTCCCGGCGGCGGTGATCATCGGGGTCTGGACTGGCGTGCGTCGAGACACCTGGGGAGACCGGGCCATAAGCATCGGAAGCTTGGTGGCCATCTCGCTGCCGGAGTTCGTGACGGCGGTGCTGCTCATCGTCATCTTCTCCTCGACTCTGGGTTGGCTGCCCTCCTCGAGCATCATTCTCCCCGGAACCAGTCCCCTTACGAGGCCCGAGATCTTGGTGCTGCCGGCGCTAACTTTGACCGGCGTCCTGTTCGCCTACATCATGCGAATGACCCGGGCAAACGTGATCGAGGCAATGCAGTCGAACTACGTGCGCACGGCGATTCTCAAGGGCCTTCCCATGCGGCGGGTGCTCTTCCGTCACGTTGTGCCAAACGCGATGCTGCCGACCATCAGCGTGATCGCGGCGAACATCGGCTGGATGCTTGGGGGGCTCATCATCGTGGAAAACGTCTTCGCCTATCCAGGGCTCGGAAGGTTGGTGTTGGAAGCAACCCAAAGCCGTGATGTCCCGCTGTTGCAGTCCGTGACCCTGCTCATCGCTGCGACCTTCGCCTTCAGCAACCTGGCTGCCGACCTTTGCTACGCCGCCCTCAATCCACGGATCAGGTACGCATGATGGCGGCACAATTGTTGAGAGGAAAATTCCGGGAAAGGGCACTCCGCGCCGGCAGCCGTTGGGGAGCCGCGACAAGGAGGGCGGTCCGGAACGAGCTGGGTTTGGCGCTCCGCACGACGGCGGGGAGGATTGGACTGCCGTTGGTGCTGCTTTATCTAACCCTGGCTCTCATCGGCTCGTGGTTGGCGCCTTACTCCGCAACCGAACAACATTTGGATCGCCAGCTTGAGGCGCCGTCCTGGCAATTCTGGCTCGGCACCGACCAGTTCGGACGCGACATATTGAGCCGTGTCATGTCCGGAGCGGGATCCATCATCAGCATGTCCGTCGCCGGCGCAGCCTTGGGTATTATCCTGGGCACCGTGGTGGGGATGAGCAGCGGCTACAAAGGCGGAAAGACCGATGAGATAGTCATGCGCGTGATGGACGGGCTGATGTCGTTCCCATCTTTGCTGCTGGCCCTCCTCGTCCTGACTACCCTCGGCGCCAGTTGGCAGAACATCGTGCTAACCATTGGGATCGTGTTCACGCCAGGCGTGGCGAGGGTGATGCGGAGCGCCACACTCACGCTGAAAACTATGGAGTTCGTCCAGAGCGCGCGTTTGCGGGGTGAGCCGGCGCCGTACATCATCTTCATGGAGATACTGCCCAACACCGTGCCAGTCCTGGTGGTGGAGGCGTCCGTGCGCCTCAGCTACGCGATTCTGCTCGCGTCTTCCCTTGGGTTCCTCGGTCTCGGCGTGCAGCCGCCTTCGCCCGACTGGGGCCTGATGATCAGCGAGAGCCGTCGATTCATAGTAGATGCCCCCTGGGTCGCGCTGGTTCCCGCGGGCGCCGTTGCCTCCCTGGTCGTGGGCGTCAACCTTCTCTCAGATGGTCTCAGACAAGCGCGGGGACTACCAAAACGGGAGGACCGTGATGAGTGAGCAGCCGAACGAATTTGCTCCGCTGGTCGAAGTAGACCGGCTGGCGGTTACATTTCATACGCCGCGCGGCACGGTCCGCGCGGTGCGCGAGGCGACTTTCGAGGTCCGACGAGGTGAGGTTCTGGGCCTTGTCGGCGAGTCGGGATGCGGGAAGTCAACCGTCGCCTTTGCGATGATGGGCTATCTGCCGGGGACAGCGCATGTGGACGGCGCGATTCGCTTCGAGGGCAAGGACATTGCCCGTCTGCCGACATCCGAGCTACGCCTGCTCCGTGGTAACCGGGTCGCCATGGTCTACCAGGACCCAGCCACCTCACTGAATCCCACCATGCGGATCGGTGCGCAGGTGGAAGAGGTGCTGCGTGAGCACTTGCGATTGGATTCGAGGCAAGCCCAGGCCCGGACGGTGGAGCTATTCGAGAGCGTCGGCCTGGCTGATCCGGAATGGATCGGCAAGCGTTATCCGCATCAACTGAGCGGCGGGATGCAGCAACGGGTGGTGATCGCGATCGCGCTGGCCTGCGACCCGGACCTGCTAATCATGGACGAGCCCACCACAGGTCTCGACGTTACGACGGAGGCGACCATCCTCGATCTGGTGGTCGACCTGAAGCAACGTGTGAACGCCGGCATCCTGTATGTGAGTCACAACCTGGGTGTGATCGCGCGGGTCGCCGATCGCGTGGTGGTTATGTATTCAGGCCAGACCGTCGAGCAGGCGCCCGTTGGGCCGCTGTTCAAGGACCCAAAACATCCCTACACCACGGGGCTGCTAAGCTGTGTGCCCACGCCTCCCGGGGAGAGTGGGTCGGTCACCCAGCTCAGCAGCATTCCTGGCTCCGTCTATTCCGCCAGCAAGCAGGCCGGCGAAGCTTGTCTGTTTGCGTCCCGGTGCCCAATTGCGCGTGACTCGTGTCAATCGGAGACGCCCGAGATGATCGACGCGGGAGGCGGCCACCAATCGCGCTGCTTCTTCTGGAATGAGGTCGGTTCGGAGATATGGGGCGAGACGACGGATCGGGATGATCGCCGCCGTAACGGTGAGTCCAAGCCGGTGCTCGTTGCAAAAGGGCTGAGACGGTTCTACGGCCGTTGGCAACGGAAATATGTACTCGTCGGCCCCCGGGTGCGAACACCGGTCCGAGCAGTAACGGACGTCGATTTCGAGGTTGGGGCTGGCCGGACGCTGGGTATCGTCGGCGAGAGCGGCTGCGGCAAGACCACCGTCGCACGGGTTGTGGTCGGCCTGGTCCCGCAGGATCGTGGCGAGATCCGGCTGCGCGATGAGGAACTCGCCCGGCGGGTTGGAGACCGGACCCGCGAGCAGCGCGCCGCGCTGAGGATGGTGTTCCAGAACCCAACGGCTTCGCTCAACCCAAGGCTTCCCACGCGCCATGCGATCATTCGATCTTTGAGGAAGTTCGCGCGCCTGGGCCGTCATGATAGCCGTGAGCGTGCTGTGGAATTGATGCAAGCCGTTGGGTTGGGTCCTGCGTATCTGGACCGCCACCCCGGCGAACTCAGTGGCGGCGAGCAGCAGCGGGTGGCATTGGCGTCCGCGTTTGCGGCCAATCCCGCTCTCATCGTCGCCGATGAGGCGGTTTCGGCACTGGACGTGTCCGTCCAGGCCCAAGTGCTCAATCTACTGGGAGAGCATCAACGTGAAAACGGCACCTCGTTCATCTTCATATCCCACGACCTGGGCGTGGTGCGCTACGTTTCTGATGATATCCTGGTGCTCTATGCTGGGCATGTGGTGGAATCGGGACCGGCGGAATGCGTGCTGAGCGCACCGTCACACCCGTACACGGAGACGCTTCTTTCGGCCGCTCCTGTCCCCGATCCGGATGCCGCGCCGAACCCCATCCGGCTTCCCGGCGCCGTGCCGACCCTCCGGGAGCGGTTCCGCGGCTGCTCGTTCGCCGGGCGCTGTCCCCGCAAGGTAGGACAGATATGCGACGATACGCCGCCACCCACCCGGTCTGGGCCAGATTCCTCCGACCATCTTATTTGCTGCCATATTTCAGTCGAGGATCTCAAGTCGATGCAGCGGGGGAAAAGCGCGGTCGCCAGCTAGCCGGCGGCTGCGTAAAACGCGTCCAATAATTCATACCTGGGTCAGAGCTGGGAGTGCGACGCCGATATGTGCCGGAAGGCGTTGGCCTTGGGGACAGATGTAGCTGATGGTGGCAGTGTTATAGACAAAGCGATCTTTGAAGTAAGGTCCTTGGACGCCGGCGTGGTAGCGCTCGGGCATGACGAACACGTCACCTCGGCGTTCGCCAGCTATGTTAGAAACCGGTATCCGGCCAGAAGGCGGCATAACGGCAAATAGGGGGAATGTGTAAGCCTCCGTGAGGTAAAGTGTCAAGGGCGGCGGGAAAGTTTACCGGCGTGTCAGAAGAACTTCCTAATCTGTACACCGCAGGCTGCGACGTGGGAAGCATCATCACCGTTGGACACGTCGGCGGGCTGTCGGCGGCGCTCACCACCGGCCGGATCGCCGGCCGGGCGGCGGTTGCTTGTGCGCGGGCGGCTAGCACCGCTGCGGGACCATACGGATGTAACCGGGGAAGTGCGGCCGCCAATCCGGGTAGGACACCTATCCGGTGGAGGCTACGGGGCAGCCCCATTCAGCCAATAGGCTAGAATACCGGAAGGAGGAAGGCATGTTAAAAAGAGAGATCACGTTCGGAGAACTTACCGTAGGCTCCGAAGCAATGGAGCCCATGGAGGTGGAACTCACTCCCGCGCTGGTCCAGTGGTACGCCCATGCCCTGGACAGCCCCAACGACGACTGGTACCGCTACGGCTCTCCTTTGGGGGAGCCCATCGTGCCGCCGGCGGTAATCGAGAACCTGGCCTTGTGCAGGGCCTATCGCATCAGCGCTCCCGGCGGCAACGTTCACGCCTGGTCGGAGGTGCAACATATAAAGCCAGTGAAGGTGGGCACCACAATTCGCACCGAATCAATCACCACCGACAAGTACGAGAAGCGTGGCAAGTTTTATGACGTGTGGGTAGTCACCGTACGGGACGAAAGCGGCGACGAGGTGATGGTGGCCAAGTACTCCGAATGCGCTCTGCCCGAGGGGCAGAAGGTCCGATACCGCTGACCGGCCCCAAGGAATGAATAGCTAACGGTCCACAGACACGGGTGGCCAACGCTGATGCGGGTACCTCCGAAGACGTGACGTACCAGACCAAGTGGGCCTTGGCATTGACCTTGATCGACCGTACCTTGGAGTGGCACGTTCTAGACCGTCAGCGACAATAGGACACAACCAGGAGTAACAAAACCCGAGAGTGGGAAAGCGGCGTGAACCCCTGGAGTGAGGGTAAAGCACTCACACGATGGCGGAACGACCGAACCCTCGTTTTGCATCGCCCCGATCCTGTCGAACTGATGGGGTCCACTTCCATACGGCATTTCCAATAGACCTCCCTAGCCCCAATATGAGGAATAATTGACGCGTCGCGCTACCATCTTTAGAATCATGCGGGATGCCGACACGTTGAGGAGCAAGCGTCGTGACAAACAAGATTCGCTTGGGGTTTGTGGGAGCTAACATTAGGTCGACCTGGTCATCCCAGTCGCACTTCCCGGCGCTACTGGCCAGTCCGGATGTCGAGCTTACCGCGGTTTGCACCTCCAGGCCTGAGAGCGCGGAAGAGGCGCGCCAAGCGTTTGGAGCGAAGCTCGCCTTCCACGACTTCCGGGCGATGGCGTCGTCGCCAGAGATCGACGCGGTGGCCGTGGTCGTGCGGGTGCCATCGCATTATGAGCCAACGAAGGCCGCCATCGAAGCCGGCAAGCATGTCTACACTGAGTGGCCACTGGGCCGGACTACCGCCGAAGCCGAAGAGCTGGCAGCGCTTGCTCGGGCCAAAGGGGTGCAGACGGCGGTCGGCCTGCAATCGCGGGTCAGCCCCGCATTGCTATACATCAAGGAGCAAATCGACGCTGGCTTTGTGGGCGAGGTGCTGTCCTGTCATGTCACCACGATGCGTGACGGCGCGTTGGAACGCCCTTCCAGCCGCACTTGGCAGCGCGATGCCAGCCTCGGCGCTAACACCCTGACCATCGCCAACGGGCACGTGATTGACGCCTTGCGCTTCGTGGTGGGTAACTTCACACGGGTGGCGTGCATGGTCACGACCCAGGTACAGCAATTGTACGAGACCGATACTCAGCAATTTGTGGAGGTCACCTCCCCGGACAACGTGCGAGTATGCGGACAGCTAGAGAGCGGAGCGTCTGCGTCGGTCCATGTCGCGGCTGTCCCCTGGGCCGGCGGCGGCTTTCGAATGGAGATATACGGTCGGGAAGGCACGCTGGTCACCACCGGGAGCGTCTCGTCTCAGCGCGGTGAGATGTTAGGCGTGCAAGGAGCACGGGGAAGCCACGAGTTGAGGGATCTGACCATACCCGAGCGTTTCGTATATGTCCCGGCCGACTTCCCCCGCGGCGATCCGTTCAATGTCGGTCAGATGTATGCCCTGTTTGCCGAGGCGATCCGAACCGGGCAGAGCCGCCTGCCGACGTTCGATGTCGCGGTTGACCTGCATCGATTTGTTGACACGATCAAGCAGGCGTCGGATACGGGCCGGGAGCTGCGTGTCGCCTGAGGAGACTTTTGTGTAAGAACGGGATACGTGTCATCTATGCGGACCGGACCATGGTGCAGGGAAATCTCATTGGTATTGCGGCCGATGGCGTGACAGAACTTGGCAACAAGTCAATCCCTCTAATACTCCTGCCGATCCTCGTGGTTACGGCAGACTAAGGTTCAACTGTAGGCTGCTGGTCGACCGCATCACGGTGGAAGACCAGACCGTTATGATCGAGACGATTATTCCCCACGGAAATGAACGTGGTCAATTGCGCACACGTCGTGGTGAGCTTGTCGAACCACCGGCCCTGCGCCCTTCGACAAGCTCAGGATGAACGCTTGCCACCTACATCATTCTGGCGCCAGAGGCTGTAGGCGAAGAGGGGTGCGTACTGTGGCCGGGGCTTCACCGCCACCAGCCTACCCTCTCTCAAGCGGACCTCCAGGAAGACCTCCCTGGCCAGCTCCCGGCGCTGTTGTGATGTCACTCCGGCATGGTGCCATAAGGCAGGCAGGTCCTGCAAGAGTTGTGCAGCCCGGTCCAGGTTCGGCGTTAAGACTTGCGACGGCGGGGGCTCGAGGGCCCGGATCTGGCGCTTGAGCGCCTGGTACTCATCCTTGAACTCCTCGTCACCGATCACTCCCCAGAGGTGCTGTTTCCTGAGATTGGCCAACGCCGCCTCGGTCCGCTTGATGTCCACGCTGTTGTCAGGCTTCGGCCCTTCGCCGGCCAGGGCCAGCAGCACCGCCTGCCGCCAGCCATTGTCCAGGTTGAGACACTCCAGGACTCCTTCGGCCAGCTCCGTCTCCACCTTTTGGGCAGGTACTGACTGGGGGCGCATCGGGCAGCGGCGCCAACTGTGCCTCATGCGCAAAGATCGGAGGCCATGGGAGCGGTGAGTAATTCCGTGGAAGGGCTCGCCACAACCGTCGCAAGTCAGAACTCCAGTCAGTGGATAGACTTGCTGCTCTTTACCCGGTGGGCTGACCCGGCCTGCCCCCGCACGTTCTTGCCTGACCTCCTGGCACCTCCTCCAAAGCGCCCGCACGTCCTCAGGCACCTTGTGGGCTCCATCGCGCACCTCCTCATCGGAACGGCCCAGGTGGTAGACGGCTTTGCCTTCGTAGAAGCGGTTGTTGAGGGCCGTGCTGATGGAACTCTCGGTGAATGACCTGTTGGCCGCCGTGCGGTATCCCTTGGCATTCAGGTCTTGGGCCAGGGTCCGGAATGAGTGGTCCCCTGAAGCGTAGCCCCGCAGAAGCTGCAGGAGGGCAGGCATGGTCCCCTTGTCGGGCACCAACCTGGCACCCCTGCCGCTGGGAGGCTTTTCCTGACGGTAGCCCAGGGGGGCGTGGCCTATCACATGGCCCTGGGCGGCCTTGGCCGCGAAACCCGAGCGTACGTAGCGGGAGAGGTTCCTGCTGTAAGCTTCGTCCAGGGTCTCGTTGATCCGCTCCGCCAGGAAGTCCCGCTCGCTCCCGCTGATGATTCCCTGGGATACGAAGACCACTACCTTGTTCAGGTCCTGAAGCTGACGCTTGTAATGGATACACTCTTCCTGGTTGCGGCCGAAGCGGCTGGTATGGTCAACCAGGAGAACGTCGTATCTGTCCATCGCGGCATCGCCCAGGGCCCCCCGGAACTCGAGACGGTTCTTGACGCTTCGGCCACTCACGAATTCGGTGTACCAGCGATCGCCGAGAATTAGGCCGTACGACTCGGCGAAACGTATCTCGTTTTGCCTTTGGATATCCGGGCCATAGCCATCCTGTTGGTCCAGCTTGGAGTCTCTGACGTACCCTTCAGCCCGAAGGCCCCTCAGGTCCTCGAAGGTCATTTGAGCGGGGGCGCTCCTGTTCAAGAAGCTCGCAGCCATGGTCCTTTTCTCCTACGGGCGCTGTTGGAGCGTGGCGGTTCGGACAAAGATAGTTTATCGGAGGGGATGGGCGAGTCAACCCCTGGAGGGCTTGTATCACGTTCGGTCGAAGAGGAGTAATGCCG
>JASLXV010000043.1:0-7721 GCA_030740155.1 Dehalococcoidia bacterium
TGCCCGGTGGGGAAGACGTTCAGCCGATTCGACTGCCGCATTCACCGCTATTTCGGCGACGGTGCTTTCCGGGCGGCCATGGACAAGTTTGGCATGGCCAAGTTCACCACGGTGCTGGAGTCCCTGATCCCAGCAGGATCAAACCGCTGCCGCTTCCGCTGGCAGGTGAGGCAACCGGACGAGCCCAACATCTGGGCGGCCCACAGCCGGGCGCTGGAGGAAAAGGCCCTCCGCCGCGCCGGGGGAGAGGCAGGGCAGGACCGGGGCTCCACCTCTTCGGTCCATTAGCCCCAGCAGGTGACACCCGGAGGTGCGATGCTTAATATACCTGGGCAGATGTCAAGGGCGGAGCCGCCAACTAGCGGCAGGAGGAAACACCAAGCTTGGAAGGCCCCTGGTTCACGCTGGAGCTTTCCTTCTTGCCGTGAAGTCATTTGATGGTTACGGCGCATTGCTATCTGTCATTCATTACGATACAGGCACGGGAGTTTGCTGGGCAATGTGATTAAGCAGGTCAACAGTGGTCGTCAGTGCCGACGTAGCTTGCGAGTTCGTGATTACTGCCATCCTGTGAATAGCGTTCCTTCCAGTCAGACGAGCACCGTTCAGACTGTCCGGCCATGATCTCGCATCCCAAATGCGACTGCCTTGCCTTCGTAGGGGCCTTTCCTCCTGCCACGAGCCTCACTTAAGCACCGGTTTCGGTTTGCAGCCACGACCTACCTCCCCGGATAGGGGACCCACGGATGCCCCTTGTGCCGCATCTCGATCTGCCTTTTACTGAAATCAAGCCGTCAGGGGTACCTACCAACGTAACCAGAGAATCGCTAAGCCAGGCCGGGGGTCTACCCCTAACCCGGAGTCCCATCTCCGCTACACCGGAGGCGGAGGCCCATAGCCAATACTACGGGTTTGCAATCGCCTACAGCGCTGGCAGTAACCGCTTTCCGTGCTTTTGAAAAACCGATCGGACTCCCAATGGTACACTTCGTGACGAACTCTGTGGCCTTGGCTATCGCATCGTCGACAAATACGAGTTTGCGCACACGCTGTTTCAAAATCGTAGACCCAGGTGCCTTGGTGCCATGCAACTTTGCACCGCAGGTTCAACATACAACTCCTCCTGCTCAATCAAGCCAGTGAGGTGAATAGTTGCTGATTTGGGATCGTGCTTTGGCTGACGCGCTCTCAGTTGTCACAGGGCCTTGTGGAGAAAAAAAAGTCGTCACGGGTACCCACCATCGTCTCGGGGACTCAGCTAAGCCATGCCGGGGGTCTGCCCCTGCGCCGGAGTTCCGTCTCAGAAAAACTTGAGTGTGAAATTTTGGATTCGCCGTTTGAGCCTCGTCCCCTTCTGGATGAAATGCTGGCTACGACCCCACCCATACCTCTCTCCAGTAGTCGGGTCCCCTATCGGGGTGTACCCCTTCCGTCAAGCAACCCTCTCGAAATAGAATAATAGGGCCATCACCCTTCGGGGTATTGGTTTCGACAGCCCCTAGCTCTTCGGAGTTAGGGGCCTTTTCATGTAGCGCCGTCTCTTCGGCACTTTCTTCTTCCGAAACAGACCTTCCAAGGCCATCACTACCAATTTGGTGTTGGCCGGTGAATGCCTCCCAGCATCCCACCCCGCCACAGAGTCACGGTGTACTGCTAGCTCATCCGCAATGGCAGCCAGTGTCCACCCCGTCGCCTTTAACTTCCCCAAAATCTCCTGTACAGGTCAGATCAGAATGGTGCCGGCTCAGATGGGGAGCTTCTGGTATATCTGGACCCGGTGCCGGTAGCCGTCCACGACAAATACCATACCGTCCTCGTCCACCTGTACCGAAAATGGCCGGTAGAAGCGCATCTTTGGCTCTATGTTCTGGGTGGCTAGGTTCAGCTTTTCTTCCACCAGCGGGCTGGCGTCAAGGTAGGTTCTGGCCCATTTGGACAGACCGGAGTGGCCGATGAGCGTGTCTTTGTAGTTGCCTTTCGAATCAAACACCTGTACCCGGTCGTTCATCCAGTCGCATACGTAGATGTCCCCTCCGGCATCCACAGTGATCCCGTTGGGGCGATTAAACTCGCCTTCACTCGAGCCAGAGCTTCCAAAAGCCGTCAGGAACCGTCCCTCCGGGCTGAACTTCTGCACCCGGTCGTTCCGCCAGTCGGTGACATACACGTCGCCTTCCCGGTCGATGGCGATGCCCCAAGGCATGTTGAACTGGCCCTCACCGCCGCCGAAGCTGCCCCATTGGGTCAAGAACCGGCCCCGCGGCGTGAACACCTGGACCCGGTGGTTGAGCGCGTCCACCACGAAAAGGTTGCCTCCTGAATCGAATGCGACGCCCGAGGGCCGGTCCATCTGCCCGTCGCCGGCGCCATAATGGCCAAAGCGATGAAGGAAACGGCACTCCCCATCGAAGATGGTGATTCGGTGGCAGTGCTCATCCGACAGGGCCAGCTCACCCTTGTGGTTGAAGGCTATATCGGTAACCCAAATAAACTCGCCTTCCCCCTCGCCCAAGGCGCCGAACTCACCGACATATGCACCCTCTTTGGTGCATTTGGTTATCCGCACTGCGTCCGGCTGATTGGGGTTGGCCCGGTTGGCCACGTACACCAGGCCGTCCGGGCCCAGGGCGACGGCAACGGGGTTGCTAAATCCGGCTCCTCCCAACGACAGTAGGCCGAACACGTCGTGATACCGGTACAGGCCGCGCACAGATGTGGGTTGTTGCGTTTGGGTGGTCATTTTCTCCTCCGAAACGCTCCCCGGCCTAGCTGGCAATAAACCTACCCTGGGGCCGGGTTGCTCGTACTCCGTCGATTTACTCGGCAAACGCCGGTCGCAGTGCCTCCGCCCCGAAGGGCGAGGATCGGGCCTGAGCCGCTCCGCCTTCTTTCTGCGGGACGTGGTGCCGGCGTCTCCCCCATAGGGATGGGCGGCGATCTTCACGTCTCCTGGCGCTCCAGCGCAATCGCCGCAGCGGGGATGGGCTTCGATCCAATGGCACCCCATCCTCGTTCCCAACTGGGCCTAGCCGAATTGGTACTCCCGGCTGGAGCCGATCGTCTTCATTGTGCGGAGGATCACCTGCTCGGCAGACCGGCGTTCCTCCGGGTTTACGGTGCGGACCCCGCCACTGTGGCGGACCTGTTCGAGGATGTGCTGCCGGTTATCTTCATGGAGGCGCAACCAGCCCATCAACTCCAGGCAGCCGTCAACTATCGATTCCGGCTCCAGCACCGAACCCCGGGCCAGCAGGGCATCGACCATTGCGCGAACGCCCGGCTGCCGAATGTCGCCCACCTGGTCGGCGACGAAATTGATGCGCTCCACCAGGCTGCCGGTGTCGATCCACTCCTTGCCGGTGTGCCATCCTTCCACCGAAGGCGGGTTCACCAGGTCCTGTCCCATGTAACGACACTCCAGGGCCACGTCGAAGATGCCCCGCTTGGGAAACTTGAAGTCGCCCAGCAGGTGCAGGGTACCTGCAACCACCTCCGCCGGGCTTTTGACCTTGGCGAACCGGGCCGTCTCCGACTTGAAGAAGCCGGAGTTGAACAGCACCCTCAGCATTGAGCGGATGTCGTAGCTGGACCGGAAGTACTCTTCCTCCAGTATCCTGATCGCCTCGGGGTCCTGCGGAGGGGTGTTCTGCCAGGCCGGCACCTGAGGCTCGTCGGCGACGAAGAAGTTGTATAGGTGCCTGGATATGAACCTGGCGGTAGCCGGCTGCCGGGCGATGATGTCGATGACGTCCTCGCCATTGAGCCGCCCAGTGTGGCCGAGGAAAGTCTTTTCGCCGTCATCGTGGTCTTCTGGAAGGTAACGGAAGCGCCAGGGAATCTTTCCGTAGGGTGGGGTGACCGTGTTGTCGTCGTCGATGGTCCAGCCGGTAAATGCCCGGGCCACCTCCTTAACGTCATCCTCGGTGTAGTTGGCCTGGCCGTCCATGCCCACGCCCATGGAGAAAAGCTCCAACAACTCCCGGCCCCAGTTTTCGTTGGGGGCCCCCTTATGGTTGAAGTTGTTGTCGAGCCAGAAGATCATGGCCGGGTCTTTGGCCAGCTGCAACAGAAGGTCACGGAAGCTGCCCAAGCCGTAGGCACGGAACATGTCGATCTGGTTGAGCGCCGTTTTTTCGTGGAGGACCTTGGCCAGGCCCGTGGCGAACAGCCCGTGCCAGAACAGAGCGATCTTCTCTTGTAGCGGCCGGACGCTGGCGTTGGCGTTCATCCGGTAGAGGAACTCGGTGAGAGCGCCCTCGATGTTGCGGCTTTCCTTCCAGTCTATGTAGTAACGCTCCAGCACGTCCTCTTCTATCGCCGGTTGGAGTTCCGGGTAAAGGATCTCCTCCACCGTAGCTTCGTAGCCCTTGTCACAGTAGGCTTCCAGTTCTTGGAAGGTGGCGCCGAAGCCCGCCCGGCGCAGCAGGTGCGCCATCAAAGCTTTGTCCGTTTCCGGCATAGCTCAAGCCCTCCTTTCGTTCAAGCTTCGATCGGGCCGTGGGCCCATCCATCCACGAGCCCAGATATTCAAGACAAAGTTATTCTGGCTGCCACAACCAGGCGCCTGCACGCCCGCCGGCGGGGCGGACTGGTGTCCTCGCCGGCGTTAATCGTCGGCGCTAAATGAAGGCCAACTGCTCGAAATTGCCTCCGACCACGGGGACCGCGTCCAGGCCCAGCCACTTCTCCACGACGGACCCGTAAACGCCCCGGAAGTCGAAGTTGAACTGCAAGTCGCCTTCCAGCAGGTCCTCCCCGCGCAGCGACGGGTATTCGCTGTACATCCCGCCCTTCACTGGGTCACCGACAGCGAAGGCCATGCCGCCAGAGCCGTGATCCGTGCCGGACCCGTTGTCCTTTACCCTCCGCCCAAACTCGGTGAACAGCAAGATCAGCACGTTATCCGAGGTATCGTGCTCTCTGAGGTCGCTGTAGAAGTCGGTGATGGCCCGAGAGAGATCGGTAAGGAGGCCAGGGTGGGCCGGATCCTGGCTGGCGTGGGTGTCGTAACCCATCTGCTGGGTGTAGAAGATGCGGGTCCCCAGGCCGGCGAACAGCACCTTGGCGATCCCTTTCAAGTTCTGTGCGATGGGACTGTTGGCATACTCCACCGTGGAATGATACTTTCCGGGGGCCGTCTTGAGGATGTCGGCGCCCTTCAACGCGTCCAGTCCCGTCTGCCCCAGGTAGTCCATTACCGGGCCCGTGCCCAGCGCCGGGGTGTACATCCGGGAGAATGTCTCCAGCGCTTCGGACCGCTGCGGTTCCCCAGTGATGCCGCTTAAAACGCCGTAGGTTTCCAAGACAGCCACCGACGCCACCGGGACTCCCGTCAATGCCAGTGCCCTTGGCAGTCCCCGGCCGAAGTTGACCCCGGTCAGCACGTTCTCAGCGTTGGGGTCCAGGTCCCGGATGACCCGGCCCAGCCAACCCTCGTTGCCGACTTTGTCCGGCTCGCAGGTGTGCCAGATGTCCATTGACCGGAAATGGGACCGGTTGGGGTTGGGGTAGCCGACGCCGTTGATGATGGCCACCTTACCCTGGTCGTACAGCTCTTTGATGGGAGCCAGGGCCGGGTTGAAGCCGACCTTGTCATCAATGGGCAGCACCTGGTCCTGAGGGACGGCCAAGTTGGAGCGATTATCGTAGTACAGCGGATCGTTGAAGGGGACGATAGAGTTCATGTAGTCATTCCCCCCGGTCAACTGCACCACCACCAATATCGGGTCCTTACTCGTCGCGGTCATCTTTCCCGTTCCTTTCCCTTGGTATTCGTTCTCCAGTCGTAGGCACGCCGGGCTCACAAAGAAGTCTTTCCGACACGCGCCAGCCGAAAACGTCATAACCAGGTCCTCAGGGAGTTCACCCAAGCTCTTCCACACCCCTGATCTATCGGGTCCCAAACCGTCTCATTTGTGCTGGTTGCCAGCAGCAGCGCTCTAAACCTTTACCCCAGCAACTTTGAAGGAGACGTCCGTCTGGGAGAAGCGTTGGGGCAGGAAGATATCCAGTGGTGTGTTGACCTCCGCCCTTCCCTTCACGATGAAATCGGCGATTATCTTGCCGGTAATGGTACTGAGGTGGATCCCTTTGTTGCGGTGGCCTGTGGCGATGTACGCCCCCTCCACGCCCGGCACCGGTCCGATGACGGGCATGCCGTCGGCGGATAGGGGACGCGGCCCAGCCAGATGTTCCACGATCTCCGCCCTCTCCAGGTCGGGGATCACGTAGAGCGATCTCTGAAGCATGTGGTGACGGCCCTCGGGAGTGCCGCTGGCATCAAATTCAAGCTTCACCAGGTCGTCGGCGGTATCGTCAAACCGGTTGGTCCCGGTGGCGCCCAGGCTGTGGAGGCCATCCTTGAACGGCGAAATGCCACCCCCCGAGTTCCGGCGGATCGCGTAAGGGAAAGGCTCTGGGTGGCGGATTCTGATGGTCTCCCCTTTGAGGGGTCGGACGGGCACGGGGAAGCCCAGCCACTCCGAGGCTGCGCCCGACCAGGCTCCCATCGCTATCACCACCGCCCCACACGGGATGACGCCGCCCGCGTAGGATACGCCGGTGACGCGGTCCTTCTGGATTTCCAGCCCCGTAGCCTGCCGGGTGAGGTACTCGGTTCCATGCAGCTCCGCGGCCCGGGCCTGGGCCAGGGTCAGCCGGTAGCCGTCTATCTGCGAGGTGCCGCGCAGAACGGCCCCGCGTTTGACTTCTGGATTGATCCGTGGTTCCAGCTTCAGCAGCTCCTCCCGGCTGAGCCACTCGAGGGTAACGTCCCCGTTGCTCACCTCCAAGTCCCTCTCGATAAACTTCATGTCCACATCGTCGAATATCGCCAGCAGCGTGTCGAAGGTGTGCAGGCGGGTATCCAGGCCCGTCTGGTCGTGAAGCCGAGGCACCACGTCGTACATCAAGTCGCGGCCTTCCTTGGCCAACTCGTACTGGGTCTTGTTGTTCCAGATAAGCTGCCACACCATCCCGGTCCCGTGGAGGGAGGCCCCGGAGCCGATCGCGTTGCCGTCGATGACAGTGACCTTGACGCCCTGTCCGGCCAGAAAATAAGCCACGGCTGAGCCAACTACACCCGCACCGATAACCACGACATCTGACGCTGGAGTAACCATCGCACCATCCTCCTTATTCACCGGAAACCAGCCCCGGGCGGCGGTTTGCACCCGGCTGGGCTAGCGCGGGAGACATCGCCGGTCGTGGGCTAAACACCCCCGAGCAATCCGAGGGCCTGGCCCCATCCGGCTATCGAGCCGGGAACGTCACGCAAAACGGCCCGCACCCAGGGCTATTGTCCTTCTGCGGCTATGGGAAAGAGTCTAGCAACGTGGTACGGCGTGGTCAAGAGTCCTGCCAGGCCGGCGCTCGAGCCCGATTCGAGCTTCTATTGGGTGAGGACCGGTGGCAAGGCACCGGCGCTCCAGCGTCAGACTTCTCCGACGGGTTGGTTCAAAAAGCGCTGGGCGAAACGCAAGAACCGGTACAGTTCGCCGAAGCCGGTAACCAGGTCGAGGTATGCAGACCGTCAGCGATAATGGGACACATTGGGGTGTAAGAAAACCCGAGAAAGTGGAAGTGGCGTGAGCTCCTGGAATGAAGGTACATTACTTCCAGAAAGGAGCAAATGTGTCCCAGTCAGAAAACATTAAGGCCAATGCAGCAGAAGCTCGGACCGAGGAGACCCGCTCCTTCGTTCGCACGGTGAAGGGTGCCAC
>JASLXV010000044.1:0-4680 GCA_030740155.1 Dehalococcoidia bacterium
CGACCCTGCGGAGCAAATAGTCAAGCCCAGCCTCCTGGTCGGGCATGACAGCGCCCAAGGTCCAGCACTCACCATGCCGACGAGGCCGGGGCTCGCCAGGCACGTCACATGTGAAACTGTACTTTGATGGACCCCACGGACTTGTCGTAAGCGGTCTCGAATGCCAGCTGAACGTCCTCCAGAGGGAACCTATGGGTGACCATATGCTTCAGCGGGGCCTTGCCCGACGCCAGCAGATCGATGGCGAGCTCGTAGTCGTGGCGGCCGTTGAGGACGCTATAGCATGATGCGAATATGATGGACTGCTCCTTCAGGAGTGGCGGCAGCCAGTCCACGGTGAGGGGCGCGCGAAAGCCGCCCAGGACTACGATGCGGCCCTGCATCCGGGTGACATCGATGGCCTGGACGACGGTGGCTTCGCTTTTTCCTCCGACGGTCTCGATGGTCAGGTCCGCGCCCAGGCCGTCCGTGACCCGGGCCAAGGCATCGGCTAGTGCGGCTCCCTCGGGGGGCAGGGCGTCATCGGCGCCCAGCCGTTTTGCCATGTCGGCTTGCTGCGCATGGCGAGCGGTGACAAACACCTTGCCGGCTCCAAAGGCGCGCGCCGCGGCCACTGCCGTCAGCCCGATGTTGCCGGCCCCGAGGACGGCCACGGTCTCGCCGCCGCGCATCTGACCCCGGCGTAGGGCGTGCACCGACACCGCCAGTGGCTCCACCAGCGCACCTTCCTCCCAAGATAGACCATCCGGCATGGGATAGCAGCCCGCGGCGCGGCGCACCATGTACTGGGCGAACCCGCCCAATCCGCCGCCTTCCTGGTGCGCCTTGTCCCGGCATTGCCTGAACTGCCCCATACGGCAATAGTAGCACCGGGTGCACCCCTTCCCGTGACCGAGAACGTCCACGGCAACCCGCTCCCCTATCCTGGCCGAATCCACGCCCGCTCCGACCTCGACGATTTCTCCCGCCACCTCGTGGCCGGAGGGCCTGGTGTCCGGCTCGGTCTTGTCCGCATTCATGAGAAGGTCGGAGCCGCAGATGCCCGACGCGCGAACCCGAATCAGGGCATCGCCCCGTCCGGGAACCGGCCTTTCTATTTCGGCCAGGCGCACCGTCTCCTTGCCATCGTGCAAACCAACGATCATAGTTGCCATAGGCTTCCTCCGTGGGGCCACGGTCATCTGGGGTGGGACCCGTTTTCTCCGTCCACGTGGCGTCGGGGTCTCGGACAGGCCATTCAGGGCCGGACCAACCGGCTCACAAACCTGCAATTGGAACCAGCTCGGGACAGCCGCAGGCGTGACCTCGCCCAGCGACTCCCGAACCGGCAGTGCCCAACCATCCGGGCAACGGCGACGGTTACGGCGCAGTCATTCCTGCCCCCCACCCATGTGGAATGTTGACCAGGCCGGATTCCAACTCCCGGATGTTGGTCTGACCGCAGAAGGCCATAGCCCGGTCTATCTCTTCCCGTAGGATCTCCAACACGCCGTGGACCCCTGCCGCGCCGTCGACCGCCAGGCCCCAGTAGAAAGGCCGGCCGATAGCCACGGCCTTGGCGCCCAGAGCCATGGCTTTGATGACATCGCTTCCCCGGCGCACCCCCGAGTCCAGGTAGACCTCGGCCCGCCCCTTCACCGCGTCCACGATCTCGGGTAACATCTCGATGGCGCTCATGGTCATGTCCATCTGGCGGCCGCCGTGGTTGGAGACGAAGATGCCGTCAACGCCGTGCTCCACGGCCAGGTGGGCATCTTCGGCGGTCCGTATGCCCTTGAGCACCAGGGGCATTGAACTCAGCGAGCGCAGCCATTCCAGCTCCTTCCAGGTTAGATCGTTCCCACGGGGCGCCTCCCACTGGGTCGGCCTGGCGGAGCCGCCAAAGTCGGCCCTCACCTCCCCAGTGTCGCGGAAATTCGCCATCTCACCCACGCGAGCAAACCGGTTGCGGATATCCCGTTCCTTGGGGCTCGGCACCGGGGTATCCACGGTCAGACAGAGCACGGTGTAGCCGGCCTCCTCCGCCCGGTGCACCAGGTTCTCGGTAAGGTCATAGCCCCGGTGGTAGAGTTGGAACCACAGGGGAGTTGTCGCGACCGCAGCCACCTCCTCCAGGTTGTAGTTGGAAGCGGTGCTCATCATCAAGATGGTGCCGGACATACCGGCGCCTTTTGCCGCAGCCAACTCGCCCTCCGGATGGGCCAGCATGTGCATTCCGGAGGGGGCCAGCAGCACGGGCAGGCTGATCTTGTCCCCCATGACCGTCGTGGAGATGTCCCGATTGCGCACGTCCCGAAGGAAGCGCGGCCGAAGGCTCAGGGCCTCGAAGGCCGTCCGATTCCGCCCGGTTGTGACCTCGTCCATGGCTCCGGCGTCGATGAAATCCCAGGAATTGTGAGGCAACACCTGCTTGGCCCTAGCCTCGTAATCGTAGAGGTTGATCGGATCCAGACGCATGTCCATCCCCTCCTGTCTCACTGCTGAATGACTCTCACCCCTGGCCCATTTCCTTCAAAGAGAAGGGTCAGGGTGAGGTAGGAAAACCGCTCCTACTCTACCCTCAAGCTGGGCAGGTGGCAAGTTCATGGGGCCGGGAGCGCGGTTGCTTCGACGCCAGTGGAACAAACCGGTTTGTTGACAAACTAGTACCACGAGTTCAGAATTGGCCGCCTGGGGTTAATCATTATTTGATGCTGAAACAGCAGGGCTCCCAGCCTACTGGGCTCAAGGTGGGAATCCACTACGCCTGGATCGTCATCGCCATCGCGGCGTTCATGCATACGGCTGGCGGCTCCATCCGCCAGGCTTTTGGCGTCCTAATTGTCCCCCTTCAGGAGAACATGGGCTGGGGCCCCGGGTCGGTAACTCTGTCCTACTCCATGGCCAGCATCATCGGCGCGACGCTGGCTCCCATCAGCGGCATGGCCACCGACCGCTTCGGCGCCCGCAAAGTCATCGTGGTGGGCATCCTTTTCTTCTTTTTCGGAGCGATGATCACCGGCGCCGCCTCCCAGGTTTGGCATATCTGGATTTCCTATGGCATCTGCCTGGGGGTAGCCCAGGCCTGCTTCAACGTACCGATACTCACCACGGCCACCTATTGGTTCCGGAAGCGCCTGGGTCTCGGCATCGGCCTGCTACAGGCGTCCCACGGCCTGGGGCCGGCGGTGATGGCGATCCTGGTCTCCACGCTGATCGCCACGGTCGATTGGAAAGCTGCCTTCTGGCTCATTGGAGTGGCCGGCAGCACCACCATGCTCGGGCTGATCATATTCTTTAGGGGCCATCCCTCAGACATGGGCCTTCGACCCTACGGCGCGCCGGCCAGTGAACCGGTTCTCCTGAAGCGCGATCCGGTCGTGGACGGGATGCGGGCCAAGGCCTTCCGGTCCAGCATGCAGCATACCAGCGCCTTCTGGAAGCTGGTGTCGGTGCATTTCCTCGGCTGTACCGGCCACGCCATCGTCATCATCTATATCATCCCCATCGCTATCGCTGAGGGGATAGATGCGGTGCCGGCCGCTGGACTCTTGAGCACCCTGGCCGCGGTCAGCGTGGCGACCCGCCTTCTGACCCCTGTGACCGCCGAGTACCTTGGAGCGAAGCAGACGATGGCCACCATGTTCGTGATCCAGGGATTGCCGGTGCTGATGCTGTTCTGGACCCACGAGCTGTGGCAATTCTACCTGTTCGCAGTTGTGTTCGGCATCGGCTATGGAGGCGAAGGGTCGGCGTTTCCTATCATCAACCGTCAGTATTTCGGGCGCGGGCCAATGGGCCACTCCTTCGGCTGGCAGCAATCTGGCGCGGGCATTGGGATGGCTTTGGGCGGCTGGATTGGCGGGGCCCTGTTTGCGCTATCCGGGTCGTACGACATCACCATTGTTGTCTCCACACTAGCCAGCCTCGGGGGAGCTGGCGTACTGCTGACCATGGAGCCCACCAACCGTATGCTGATTTCCAACTGGGAAGACTCCCTGCTCCCGGAAGCCCAGCTGAATGCGCCCCCCGGGGCCGCCGCTCCGGCCGACTAGGCACCCAGGCGCTACAGGCATAGGGGCCCGGAGCCCGGAGCCGTTGACGGCCCGCTGGGGCGTTGGTAGACTCCTTGCCAACACAAAAGAAGACGTATTCAAACAGAGTGGGTGAGCAATAGTCAGACAAGCGAAGGTGGAGTTGAATTGAGCTGGGAGTTGCCGGCATGAGTGGACAGGCGCACGGACAAGACGGTGGAAAGAAGAGGGCCTACCTAGCCCACAACACGACATTGGACCGAGATCCACTGCCCCGTCGCGCCACGGCCATCCGGCTAGACCCGGACGATGCGTTGGCCTACAACAACCGTGGTAATGCTTACTACTACCTGGGCGAATACCAGCGGGCCATCCAGGACTACGACAAGGCCATACAGCTAGACCCGGACTATCGCATGGCCTACTTCAACCGTGGTAATGCTTACGACGACCTGGGTCAATACCAGCGGGCCATACAGGACTACACCAGAGCCATCCAGCTTGACCCTGATTTAGCCCAGGCTTACTACAACCGGGGTATAGTTTACTACAACCTGGGCGAATACCAGCGAGCCATCCAGGACTACCACAAGGCCATACAGCTAGACCCGGACTATGCTGATGCCTACGTCAACCGTGGTGCTGCTTACTACGACCTGGGCGAATA
>JASLXV010000045.1:0-3219 GCA_030740155.1 Dehalococcoidia bacterium
AGCGCAGAAAGGAGGTGAAGGCTCAAACGATCGATAGGCGAAGACTTCATAACCGGACCCTCAGGCAGCTCACCCAAGCTCTTCCACACCTCTGATCTCTCGGGTCCCAAACTGTCCCATTTGTGCTGGTTGCCAACATGCGGGCAGTCAGCTCTACGGGGGCCGGTCCGGCGAGTTCTTTCCAGGAGAACGTCCCGTAGTCGGGATCGGACCCAACAGCGAACGACTCGGCCGCTTGAGCGTCCTCGATCAGCACCAGTGTGGTCCTCTGGATCTGCCGGGAGGCGACAACGTTGCTGGAAATCTTGGCGGGTATCCGCAGCTGGGCGCTGATGATCGAGGTGAGCGGCACCGCGACCAGGCCGGTGATCGCCAGAGACAGGGTCACTTCGATGAGAGACATTCCCAGTTGGTGTCTTAGCACACGCATCATTGCTCGAGCTTGTAAACGGTCATTCTCACAAAGCCGGCCGCGAAGGCTGCCGAGTCGGGGCAGCCCTCTTCGGTCGCGCCCTCACAAACGGTGACCATAATCTCCTGAACCACGTTGGTAACCGTACTGCCGTCGGGCTGGGGGTAGCTGTAGTTGGTGCCGGCGTCGGAGACGGCGGTCTCCACGGTGACCCGCTCGGGCAAGCTGACGAGGGAGGGGTAGTCCCCGGTTGCGCTGAACGGAGAGTTCTGGATGATCTCGATCTGTGCCTGGACGAACTGTTGCAGGTCCAGGTTTTTTCCGGTATCACCGGCGGTTCTGGCGGCGGTGCCCATGACCACCACGCTGCCCACCACCACCGTGCCCGCGATGAAGGTCGCCGCCACGGCCTCGATCAGGCTGAAGCCGGCCTCCTGCTTCCAGAGCCTGTTCCAAAATGACTGTTTCAAGGGACTATCCTTCTGGGAGAGCGTATCCGGCGTGGATTCCGGGGCTGCCCTGAAGTAGATGTAGCGGGCGCCAACCATTCCGGTTCGGTCACCCAGGCCGGCGACCCGCCGTGTCGTGGGCAACTCTTCGAACACTAGCGGAGTTGCCCGCCGAATTTAGGTTTTCTGGTGACGAAGCCCATCCTCCAGCGCTGCCGGAGGATGGGCTATAAACCCCGAGCGTTGGGGAAGCGAACCAGCTGCCCCGCTTAAGGGTACACCCCGTCCACGAAGTTGCGGAGGTCCAGGCCCCCGAAGGGGGATACTCCGTTGCTGGGCAAGTGATAGAAGAGAGACTCGATCTGTCCGGTCTTCTTCACGTACCAGCTATAGGAGCCTTCGGTCGAGCCGCCGCCGTTGTCGGGAGAAGCGGACTCGGGAGCTTGCTGCAGAAGGCCGGCGGTCACCAGCTTTTCAAAGTCGATGAAGTAGTCTTGGCTGTCCGCCGCGTAGCTCTCGCTCTGGAAGGTTACCTGGGCCACGAACCAGCCCGGTCCGGTGCCCGAGGCGGCGTCGTCGGCTCCGTTGAGGGTCTCTTCCCCGGCTTCCCGGGTCCCGTCCCCGTCGTCATTCCACTGGGGCTCGCCGCCCTGGACGCCTCTCAGGGGATTGCCCGCGCTGGCCACGGACCCGTCGGATCCGGCATTGGCCCACAACACGGCGTCGCCGGTGCTGTCGGTACCCTCGATGGGGTATTGGCGCTGGCCCAGGTAACGGACGTTGTCCGCCGCTGTGAAGAAAGAGTCCACGGTTGTTTGAATCATGGCCCGGTCCTGTAGGTAGGACTTTTCTTTGGCCTTGCCCAACTGGCTGCTCACCATGGGCACGGCGACTGCCGCCGTGACCCCCATGATGGCCACAACCGTTACCATCTCCACGAGGGTGAATCCTCGTTGTTTCCTGAGGACCTTTCCGATGTTATTGAAGATTGTCTTCATTGCTGTCCTCTCTTCAGCCCCACTTCTACCTATCAGGTTACTGACACTGCCGCCGGTTTGTCCAGGTGTTTTCCGGCGGCAGTGCCGGTAATTTGCGTTCTTGTCGCTCACCCGAATGTGCTTTGTCTACGTTGCGTTCGACCTAGGATATCTGCTCGTAGGTCAGATTCAAGGAATCGGGAGTGGTAGATACGTCTTCCGTGATTTTGGTCAGCTTGAACAACACGACGGTCCGGGCGTCGTCCGTATCGCCGTTCTCGACGGCGAAGGTGCTGGTGGCCTTCACGAACAGCCACAGGTACTCGTGGAGGACAAGAGAGCCACCGTCGGTAAGTGAAATCGTGCGCGTCAGGGTCTCGCTGGTCGGCGCCTTGTCCGCATAGCCGCCGGATATCATGGTAGAGAATTTGACCGCGTTGTAATCCGTCAACAGAGTTTCCTGGGTAAGCGAGACGGGAGTCGAGGAAATCAGGGGTGGAAGAGGAGACAGGATGACTCCGATACCTCCCACGAAGCTAGAGGGTTTGGTGTAGCTATAGTTTGTCCCCAGGGACATCATGTAGCCGCCGCTGGCCACCAAGTCGTTCATGACCATGACCACCGGCTTCTTTTTGCGGAGGTTGCTGATCTCGAAGAACAAGTGCTCGCTGGAGGCGGCACTACCGCCCGGACTGGTCAGGTTGATGACCACCCCTTTTATGGAGTCTTCCTGGCGGACGTAGCTGAGGAGGGCGCCGATCTCGAAGGCGGAGTTGTCGTTGATGATGGTGAAGGGGATGTCGATGATGCCGATCTTTGGCTTGCCGGGGTAGACGTAGAAGAAGACCGAGGACCCCAAGACAATACCCAAGCCGCCCAGGAGAAGAACGGACATATACCGGTTAGCTGCTAATCGCCACAGCGCGGAAAGCCTGCCCATTTTCTCCGTCGCTCCGCGGGCTCGCCCGCCCCGCAGCCAGGCTGAGTGACTCCATCGGAGGCCGCTGGTTCCCCATTGGGATAGTAGAAATGGTACGCACGGTATACGCTGGTGTCAACCTCCGGGATTTACCCGGAGCGGCAGCGCCGCGCCCACCGTCACCAGCCTGCCGGAAAGGCTAATTTCGTGCGGCCGGCGGCCAATTACAGTTCGGGGCCACCGTGGGCGAGGGCCTGGAGCCAGACCCGGAGGGTGGGACGATGGGAATCCAAAAAGTTGGCTGGGGATCGAGGATTCGAACCTCGGTTACCTGATCCAGAGTCAGGCGTCATACCACTAGACCAATCCCCACCGGAGTCAGCACGGACTTATGCCGGAGGGCGTCCGCTAAAAGGGCGCCAGCTACGATTATACTATTGGGGCGCCTTGGCCGTGTCAAGG
>JASLXV010000046.1:0-4264 GCA_030740155.1 Dehalococcoidia bacterium
CAGTAGCAGCTTCCTTTGGGTTGATGCTTACATCGAGTTGTCTGGCCAGAAAAGAGACTGAGGGCTCAGCCGGGAGTGGGGTAGCAGTTGGTAAAGGGGCTGGGCTGGCGCATCCCATGGCCAACGCCAAGACGACGGTTAGCAATACAACTTTCATGGCTTCCCCGTGCGTTCAGTGGGTCTGAATCCGTCCATGTGGCATTATAGTGCTTCGGAGGCATCGCTAGTCAACCACCCACGACTAGGGGTCATCGGAAAAGACTAGTCATCAATCCCTGATATCCCCGCAATCACTGTCCAGAGTTCCATGCTGAGTTCGGTGTTGCCGAAGAAGAATCCCACGGCCCAGGGAAACGGCTTCTCGAGCGATTCAGCAATTGCCGTCGCAACCACGCTCCTAGATTTCAAGACGTCCGGACTGACAGGGCGCACCCAGAAGGTACGCCCGTCAATATCAACCTCTACTATCTCGACCTCTTGAACCATCTCTAGTCCTTGTAGGCGAGGTATTCGCTGGGCTTCCAGGTACTGGGGGTCGTCAGTGACCGGCTGGTTGATGACCTTTACGGCGACGATGCGGTCCAGCGTAGTGTCCTAGGCGCGGTAGACCGTGCCCTGCCCGCCAGCGGCTGTCCGCTCCAGGATTTCGTATCTGCCGAGTCTTTGGAGCATGGTTGTCGCTTGGGATTATAACCGATTTGCGCACTGCGGTTGGACTGGGATGAGGCTCGGAGACTCAGCGGAGAATCTATGTGGTGATGAAAAGACGGCTAAGCTGAGGCCGGGTCTAGCTGTATAGCCTTGGTGTATTCATCTACGGCCAGTTGGTACTTTCCGTCGTCGTAATAATCGTAGGCTTTATCGAAATAGGAAGAAGCATCAGGCGTAGGGGTTGGCCTTGGTGCCCTGGGAGTAGTTCAACAGCTCGTGGGTCATGTCCAGAAACCGGTCCACGTCCTCCAGGATCAAGGCCGAGAACACCCGCCGTTTTTCCGGGTCCACCTCCGGTTGGCCCAGGATTTCGGCAAAGCCGCGAATCACCGCCATGGGCTTCTTCAGGTCGTGAATGATGGATGCCGACATCCGTCCGATGACCGAAAGCCTTTCGGACTGGACCATCTGCTCGAAAAGCCGGGCGTTTTCGATGGCGATGGCCGCTTGGCTCGCCACCACCTCCAGCACGTGGCCGTCCAATTCGGTAAACCGCGGGTCTCCCTGCTTGTTGATTACCTCCAGGACTCCCAGGAGCTGATCTCGACGCCTTATGGGAGTAGCCATGATGCTGCGGGTGTGGAAACCGGTCTTCTTATCCGCGGATGAGTCCCACCGGGGGTCGTTCTGCGCGTCGTCAACCCGGAGCAAGGTGTTCTTGGAGGCGGCAACGCCCATGATTCCCTGCTCTATCGCCACGCTCAGATGCCGCACCGCTTCGCTCTCTTCACCGGAAGTGAACTTCATGTGAAGCCGTCCGTCAGACGGTTCGTAAAGGGCGATGCAACTGGCCTCGGCTCCAACCGCCTTCTCGGCTTCATGCATGATGAGGTCAAGAAGCTCATCCAGGTTGTTGATGGAGCTGATGAACCGGTTAACCCGGTAGAAGGTTTGGACCTGCAGTTTGAGTAGTTCGGACTCTCGTTGCGGCCCAGCACTGCTGCTCATTCGGCTCACCCCCGCCGGAGGGCCAATCGGACCTGCCGTGGCGACTCTTCTCTGCTCAGTATACACAGGGCCACGATGTTGAACCAGGGTACAGGGCTGGTTGACAACTTTCCAATTTTCCCACGGCGAGTGGCAAAACCCGCCCCCTTTTGTCACTCGGAGGCAGGCCTGGCCCCCTTCCATCGGTACCGGCGGTGCCGGGAGTGCCCATTCGCCTCTAGGGTGAAGACCCGGCAGCCTGGGCGGTTGCCTGGTCTCGTCCCGTGTGGTAAATTACCTTATTAGGAACTTCTAAAAGTCCAGTTTCGCCCGGCCATTACGGGGTCATTCCCCGGCATGGGTAGTGGGTGATGGGCTAGCCGGATGCCTGCGTGTGCGGGCAGTGGCCCGCGGTAGTGGCGAGTCTGCCGGTCAATGAATCGTCAGGAGTGGTGAATGGCTTATGTGACCCCCCGGGAGGGCGAATCTCCCGAGAGCCTGGTAAACCGTTTCCGAGCCTCGGTACAGCACTCAGGGATTCTGCGGGAATTGAAAGACCGGCGGTTCTTCCGGTCCAAGGCCCAGAAGGCCCGGCTTGCTGCCCAACGGGCGGCCCGCCGACGCCGACGCCAGAGCCGGCGCTAACCAACCCCTTTTTCTGAAGACCCTCTGCGTTAAAACAGAGGGCTCCCCGCCGAGGAACTGGCGCCACAATGAGGAGTGTCGCCGGTGCTTGGTCGCGCTGTAGCCCCGTATTCCAGCAACTGTTGACCGGCCCGGTTCCGGGGGCAATCCCCGCCGGGCCAGTTTTTGTTCTACGTACTACTGCCTTTTTGTCTCTCGGGCCCGCATCCTCGGCGCCGAGCCTGAAAGACCAGTACCGACCTCCTCAGACAGTCAGCTCCAGAATGTACAGTCCGCCTTTCAGCCGGTCCACGGTGTAGATGGTCCGGTTTTCATCCACGTACACGTCATTTACCGAGTTGGCGTCGGCGGTGGGAGGCACCGGCGGCACGAAGTAGGCCACCTCCTTCGGCTGAAAGGGGTTCGAGGTATCGTAGACCCGCAGCCCGGCGTTGAAGAATGCCCCAAAAACCAGGTGGTCGGACTGGAAAGAGATGGGCAGCGGCTGATTTTCGTGGATGTTGTGGGCCCCAAACCGGCCGGGCCGGGCGCAGAAGTCGTCAAAGTCGGGCATCGGCAGGCTGCCGATCATGACCGGCTTCGTTTCGAGCCGGACGTCCATGATCCACACCAGCTTGGGCCAGTCCTCGCAATTCTCGTACCGCATGGCCTCCTCGGTGACCATCAGCAGGTCGCGGCTGAAGATGGGCACCACCGTGTGGGTGAAGCCCGGAAGGGGAGGATGGTAGTCCAGTTGGCTGATCATCTTGGGGTGCGCCTTGTCGGCGATGTCCAGGATGATCACTCCCGAGTCAACCCATCCCAGGTAGGCGCGGTCGGGGCGCTCCGGGTAGGAGTTGACGTTGTGCACCCGGTGGCCCACGTCGAACTCGGGGTGACGCTCCGGCATGGGCTGGCCGTCACCTTCCCGGATGCCGGGCACCCACCAGCGCCCAGCCTCGACGGGCCGGGCCGGGTCCTTGAGGTCCACAATCATGTAGAACTGGTCGTCCTTCTGGTTTCGCGGCTGGAAATCGGCCGCCCCGGTGGACAGATGGGCGTATTCGCCGTCCACCCACCACAGGCAGTGGACGCCCCGGGAGTAGGGGCCGGAGGTATCCAGGAACCCGATGCGCCTCGGCGCTTCGGGCTTGCTGATGTCGAAGACGCCCATACCGGTGCCGGCCTGACCCGGTTTGGAGGACTGGTACGCCACCAGCATGGTGTCGCCCAATACCGCCAGGGAGTTGGCGCGGAGGTGTTGATGAGGGAGTTCGGTCTGGACAATCAGCTTCGGGTTAGCCAGATCGGTCACGTCTACCGCGGTGACTTCTTTGGGAGCGCCCTCGTGGGCCATCCAGAAAATGCGGCGTCCGCAGGCCAGTTGCTGCAGGGCCACACCCTCGCCGATGTTGCCGAAACCGTTCAAGTCGTGGTGGGAGATCAGCTTCATGTTCTTGATTTCCGGTGTGTTGTTCGCCATCACGCCTCCGCTTCTAATCTTGTTGGTCGTTGCCGGTACCCGGGGCCGGTGTTCCTCGCGGACCCGGCCTTCCTAGATGGGAATTCGCATCACTTCCTCCGAGAAGACTATCTCTCCGTCGTAGTTACGGCGGACCTCCCCGATGCCGTTTTCCATGGCGCCGTGCCTGGCCAAGTGGGGGCCAATGTGGACCAGCACCAGCTTCTTGACCCCGGCGTCCTGGGCCATCTGGGCCGCGCCGCCGGTGCCGCAGGAGCCGATGAGTGTCCCGTCCTGCTCGATGGCCACCTGGTCGTTCGTGCACATGCAGAGCATCACGTCGGCGTTCCGGGCCAGGTCGGTGACGCTCTGGCAGCGGCGAGTATCCCCGGTGAACACGACGCTCCCCTCGGAGGAGTCCACCCGGTAGGCCAGGGAATCCAGCCAGGGCTGCACGTGCTCGGCCGGAGCGGCGGTCACCCGCCAGTCTTTACCGCTGAACACCAAACCGGGTCCCACGTCTTTGGCGGCCACCGATGG
>JASLXV010000047.1:0-12855 GCA_030740155.1 Dehalococcoidia bacterium
CAAACTGTCCCATTTGTGCTGGTTGCCAACACCCGGCGAGAACGAAACAGGGCCACGCGCCCAAGCTTCAACTTTCGTCGGGTTTGGCAAGGCCGTTCCTGAGCGCCCCTGTCTGGTGATGGCCCTCGTCGAGCCTGTTGCGCAGGGGCCCCCAGAGCCCATCCGATGACCGGCCGCTATGGCTCGACACCTCAACACCAACGGGGGGAACTCCGTTCATCCTTGGCTTGTCGAAGGACCAAGACTGGGCCGGGAAAGGTCCCGGAAACCACCCTCTCCGCCGCGAGCTTGTGGGAATAACTGGGGCAGACCCCCTGGGCATCGCGGGGTTACCGCGATTAATCCCCGAGGCCCTGGCGCCGATCACATGGGGACGGTCCAGGGGATGTAGGGCCGCCAGTCTTCCAGGATCGAGCGGTTTTGCAGAATGAGGTAGGGATTCGGGTCCGGCACCCGTGGCGCTTTCACCAACCGCATGCCGGCCTCGACCGGCGTGCGGCCCGCCTTGCGCAGGTTGCACGTGGAGCAGGCGGCCACCACGTTCTCCCAGGTGTGTGACCCATGCTGCCGCCGGGGTATCACGTGGTCCAGGGTCAACTCACGGTTCTTGCTTCCGCAGTACTGGCAGGTATTCCGGTCCCGGAGGAATACCTCTTTCTTGGATAGCTTGCGGGGCAGGAAGGCCCTCTTGATGAGGTACACCAGGCGGATGATTGAGGGAACATCGAACGCGGTAGTGACGGTGAAAATCTGCCCTCGGTGGTTCTCCAGCTGCTCCGCCTTGCCCTTACCGAGCATGATGATGGCCCGCCGCACGGTGCAGATGTTGATGGGCACGTAGTTGAGGTTGAGCACCAGGACCGGGGCTCGAATCAGTCCACCGCGCCCGGCTGACGGCTCCTCGCCTCCGGCGGCCGGCGCCGGCGCGTTCGTCTCGGGCTGGTTGGCCTGTACCTTATCGACCAATGGCTCCGATACCTCGATCCGGCTGACGCGGAATACCTGGTCCGTCCCGGCACCACCGCCCAACGCCGAACTTCAGTGCTGCACCAAGAATCACCCTCACCACGGCCCGGTCCGGAGGCTCGGGTGATCCTCAGGGGCTCGGCCCTCACCCGGCTTGTCCGCGCCTTTCCGCCGTGCTCCGGACCGCGTTTGGGATCGGGCCGGACGCCGCCGGTGGGGCAATCAATCGGTTAGTTCTTTGACCTTATCGTCCCAGTCGCCGGGGATCAGTTTGACGCCCCGGAGCACAACGTCGAAGTTATCCGCCATGACCGCAGCCAAGGTGGACTCGTCGATGTCGACGTCGATTCTGTCGGTGTACTTCTGGGTCGCCGCCAATACGCCGGCGAGCAACACGAACCCGACGATGACGGCCGCCACTACCCCCGCCAGGCGGTTGGCCATCCCGGCGAGCGGGATGAAACGCATCACCATCCGGAGCCAGAAACTGGCGATGGTACCGATAATGAACAGGCCAATGAAGACCAGGATGAAGCCGCCGATCGCCTGGTGGTTCTCATTGTCGGTGAACAGAGAGAAGACGTTGCCCACGCTCTCGGCAATACGGCTGGAGATGGCCAGCCCGAAGATTACCACCAGCAGAGGAATCACAATCCGGACCAAGCCGGCCGAAAAGCCCCAGAGGGCGGTCCCTCCCCAGACACCCAGAACCGCGAGGTCTAGCCAATTCATCGCTTTCTCCCCCAACTGTAGCCGAGTTGTGGCGCTCCAAGCGAAACCGCACGTACAGCCAGCGATGGATTTGAGGCGGCCCGATCGGGCCCGCTCCCAGGGAGTTTAACACAGAAGAAGCGCGTACCGCAGGCCGGCTAGATGTTGGTATCCAACCGTTTCCGCAGGGCGATCAGCCCCAGCAGCGACATGCTCCCGAAGAGGTAGCCGCCAACCACATCGCTGGGCCAGTGGACCCCCAGGTAGACGCGGGAAGCCCCGATGGCCAGGATGACCAGGGCGATGCTGATTTGCAACCAGCGGCGCAGCAGCGGCGAGGCAACCAACTGCTCCGCCAGGAAGATCAAGATTCCGCCGACCAGGATCGCGTAGACGGAATGGCCGCTGGGGAAGCTCAGCCCATGGGGCGCCGCGCCGACCAAAAGGTAATCGGGCCGGGGACGCTCAACAATCACCTTCAAGCCATTGCCGGCAACTATCGGCACCAGGCTAAGTATGACGATCAGGGCGTCTGTCTGGTGGCGGAGAACGAAGAGAGACCCGCTAACCGCCAGTATCAAGGTAATGGAAACGGGCACCAGCCCCAAGCTCGACACGGCCAGGGCCACTTGGTCAAGCCATCCAGCCTGAAGGCCCTGCACTTCCATCAACGCACGTTCGTCGCCGGGGAAGGTGGGGTAGGCCCAGGCCAGGGGGAATAAGGCCATGGTGACCAGGAGAGCGCTCCACAGTCCGCCCGATTTCCAAGATACTCTTAAGTTCATCAAATCCTATATCCCAATATACTTCCTCCACACGACATACGCCACCCGAACTACTCTAGATTCAACTGTATAATCACCGGCAACTAAAAGCAAGGTTCGCCAGGCCCCCGGTCGATGCTATAATGCGTTTTCAGAGTCCTGATCCGAGGAGCAGACTGTCCGGAGTGGTTAGCGTTATCGCCATAGATGGGCCGGTAGCCGCCGGGAAGACGGTGGTGGGCCGGGCCTTGGCTCAGAGGCTGGATTTCCGGTACCTGGACACCGGCGTGATGTATCGGGCCATAGCCTGGCTGGCCCTCCGGGATGGCCTGCCCATCGAAGATGAAATGGCCCTGGGTAAGTTGGCGGAAACCCACCCAGTCCGCCTGAAAGGCCAACAGAGCGATCAGGTGCTGGTCGGCGAGCACCAGGTGGGCGAGGAGTTGCGCGGCTCCCTGGTCAGCCAGACGGTCTCCCTGGTTGCCCGGATACCGGCGGTTCGGCGGGCCCTGGTGCAACAGCAGCGGGTGTTGGCCGAGGAAGGAGACATCGTGGTAGTCGGACGAGACATCGGCACCGTGGTCCTGCCTGACGCCGGTCTAAAGGTTTTCCTTTCGGCTTCCCCCGAGCACCGGGCCCGGCGCCGGTGGCGGGAAACCCAGGGCCAGAGCCAGGCCCCGGAGTTCCAACAGGTACTGGCGGAAACCAAGGCCAGGGACGAAATCGACTCTAGCCGGGCCGATTCTCCCCTGATGCCGGCGCTGGACGCTTTCTTGCTCGACACCGATGAGCTGAGTGTCGATCAGGTCGTGGAGCGGATTCTGAGCCGGATTCGGGAGCTGACCGCGGCCGGGGAAAGATGAAACTGCTGTTCCGGCTAGGCCGTGGGTTGGCACGGTTCAGCTTCAACAAGCTGGGCCGGGTTGAGGTGATCGGGCGCGAGAACGTGCCGCCCGACGGTCCCTTGATCGTGGTGGCCAACCACCTGTCATTCAGCGACCCTCCCCTGTTGGTGTGCGGCATCGACCGGCCGGTCTACTTCATCGCCAAGCGGGAGCTGTTCTCCAACCCGGTCAGCGGGTTTCTCATGAGAGGATTCCATGTCTCTCCCTTCGACCGTTCCAGTTCTCGGGTCGAAGCGCTGCGGCTGATGCTCCGGATGCTGGCCCAGAACCGGGTCGTGGTTGTTTTTCCCGAGGGCCACCGCAGCCCCGACCACACCATGAAAGAGGGTATGCTTGGAGTCGCCTATCTGGCGCTGAAGTCTCGGGCGACGATACTGCCCGTGGGCCTGTCCGGCACCGAGAAGATCTCCGCATGGCGAATGACGGTCCCGCTCTGCCGCATGCGCATCAACATTGGCCGGCCCTTCACCCCTCCGGTCCTGGAAGGTGCGTCCCGCCAGGATGCGACCCAAAGCGCGCTGGACTTGATAATGAACCGAATTGCCGCCTTGCTCCCAGAGAAGTACCGGGGCGTTTACGCCACCACCGCGGACCAGGGCGCCTGGATGGCAGCCGAGGTCGCAAGCCAGGCGAGCGAAGCAGGCCACGGCACACTTGCACCCTGAACCATGATTCCTCGTGGTGAGGAGAGCCCGGCGAGCCGGGGCCAAAGCAAAGGAGCGGCGGCGAAGAGCTTTTGGAAATACTTGATGCCCGGCCTGGAACTGGCCGGTAATCAAATGTAGAATCAGTCGAGTGGGCGGCTTCGAGCCCGAAAAGCTCACCGGCACGAAGGCAATACTGATTGGGAGAAGCACAATGCAGCAAGCGTCCAAATTCGGCATCTATTTGAACTCCAAGGAAAACCAGGTGGTCCGCATCAACTCTCCTTACTGGCTACCGGAGGAGCCCGATTGGGTCTTCCTGACACCCGAGGTCAACTCGACGCTGCTGAACATCCGGGAGCTGGCCAAGGAACAGGGACTGACCTCCGACTCCGACTCCCTCAAATGGGGCACCATCCCCCTGCGTGACTGACCTCCCTGGCCGCGTTGACATCGATACCCGGAGGCCCTGCGTTGTGCACCTCCTTCGCGTGTTCCCACGCGCCTGCGTTGTTATGAGGGAATGACTTGACGACTCCGTTGGAAGCCGGCCCGGTGGTTAACGCCGCGGTTCGGAAGCGGCTGGAGCGGCTGGAGGACGGGCTTTCCCCCTACGCCTGCCGCTCTACCAGGTCTCTGGGCCGGGAACGGCCGGAGCCGGCCTGCCCATTGCGTACCGAGTTCCAGCGGGACCGGGACCGTATCATTCACACCAAGGCTTTCCGGCGTCTCAAGCACAAGACCCAGGTGTTCATCGCCCCCACCGGCGACCACTACGTGACGCGGCTCACCCACACCCTGGAGGTGGCCCAGATTGCTCGGACCATCGCCCGCGCCCTCAACCTCAACGAGGACCTGGTGGAGGCCATGGCTCAGGGCCACGACCTTGGGCACACTCCCTTCGGCCACGTGGGCGAAGCGTCTCTGGACCAGCTCTGCGAGTCGGGGTTTTCCCACAGTGCCCAGAGCCTTCGCATCGTGGAGCGGTTGGAGAAGGACGGTCGGGGGTTGAACCTGACCTGGGAGGTGCGGCAGGGCATCCTTTCCCACTCCAAGCCCCGCGGGGATTTCCTGGCGGCCGGGGTGGCGGAATCGATGACCCTGGAAGCGCAGGTGCTCCGGCTGGCCGATTCGGTGGCCTATCTGAACCACGATATCGCCGACGCCATCCGGGCCGGCGTACTGAAGGTGTCCGACCTGCCGGCGGAGGTGAACCGGACGCTGGGCACGGCCCACTCCCAGCGCATCAACTCGCTGGTGACGGATATCGTCGAAGCTTCCTGGGCCGCGTCCGGAGAGGACGGAGGGCCGCCAGGGGAGACGCCGGTCATCACCATGAGCGACCCGGTCCGGCAGGCCATGGTCCAGCTCCGGGAGTACATGTTCGAGCAGTTGTATCTGCCCCTGGGCGAGAGCGAGGAGTCGGAGGTGGCTCGGGACATGGTCCGCCTGCTGTACGGCCACTTCGTGCTGAACCCGGAGGAGGTCCCACCCCCCTACTTCGGCCAAGGAACCACCCCCCAGCAAGCCTCTGTCGACTACCTGGCCGGAATGACAGACCACTACGCCATTCGCCTGGCGGAACGGCTCCAGCCGGGCATCAGCCGGGGCGTCTTCTCCGGGGTGATCCTGGTCTAGAGGTTCGGAACGCTCGGGGGTTCCCCTCCTCAGGACGCCGACTGCCTCTCTACCGACCCGTCAACAACCTACCAACCGCTACATCGGCAAACCTTGCGCCGGCATAACCCTTCTGTCCCCCTTTCGCAAAGGGGGAGACAGGGGGATTTCCCCGCTTCTCACCACCGGCCCAGGCACGCAAAAAAACCACCTCCCCCCAATTGAGAGGGAAGGTGGCGCGCCCCGGCTTCTCCGGGACGGTCGTCGAACTCCAGGCGGTTTATTGGCTGGGCGGCGGGGCCGGGGCGGGGTTGTAAAGCTCGTGGCCCAGGGTGACCGGGACCACCCGGGCCAGCTCCTCCACCGTCCACTTGCCTTCCTTGGTGATGGTCTTCACCACCTCCGGCTCGTTTTGCAGGGACACCAGCCCCTCGTTGACGTAGAAGACGCGGCCGTTCACGTGGGCCGCCTCGTCGGAGGCCAGCCACACCACCATCGGGGCCACGTCCTCCGGTTCGCCGCGGAGAACGCCGCCGGCCTCGCTGATGCCCCGGGCCGCCCGGAGGGCCCGGGCCTCATCGGGCACGCTGGTCGTCATCCGGGTGGCGGCGCTGGGAGAGACGGCGTTGGCGGTGATCCCATACTTCCCCAGGTCCCGGGCCACTACCCTGGTGAAGCCGGCGATGCCATCCTTGGCGGCGCCATAGTTGGCCTGGCCCGAGTTGCCCCACAGGCCGGAGGTTGAGCTGAAGGTGATGATCCGCCCGGAGCGCTGCTGGCGGAACAGAATGGAAGCGTGTTTAACAATGCTGAATGTCCCCTTCAAATGGACGGCGATAACGTCGTCCCACTCCTGTTCGCCCATGTTGAAGATCATCCGGTCTCGCAGGATTCCGGCGACGGTGACCACGATATCGAGCTTCCCGTAGTTGTCGATGGCCGTCTGGACGATCTTCTCACCGCCCGACATGGTGGCGACCGACTCGGTGCAGGCGACGGCTGTCCCACCCGCCTCACGGATCGCCGCCACCACTTGCTCGGCTACCGACTGGTCCTGGCCGCTGCCGTCCACGTTCACTCCCGCGTCGGCCACCACCACCTTGGCGCCTTGAGCTGCCATCAGCATAGCCACGCCACGGCCGATTCCCCGGCCGGAGCCGGTTACAATCGCTACTTTGTCTTTAACTAGATTTTCCATTGAAGACCCCCTGCCGCGAACAATCTTATTGCTGGGCCGGCGCCGGCGCCGGGTTGTAGATGCCTTTGGTTAGGACGTCCCGAGCCTGCGGGGCCAGATCATCCAGATTCCAATGGCCGCTGGCCTCGTAGATGGACCGCTCCGACCTGGGCTGCGACATCAAGGACACGCTGTTACCGTAGACCAGGAAGGTCTGGGCGTTGATGTTTTGGGCATGGTCGCTCGCCAGGAAACAGACGAAAGGGGAGATCCCGTCAGGATCCAGGTGCTGCAACTCACCTTTTACGTCCAGGCTGGCGACACCGCCCCGGGCGCGCATTTCCGCCGCGCTGTCCGGGATGTTGCCGATCATCCGGGTGTAAGCTCTGGGGGCGATGGAGTTGCACGTCACACCGTAGCGCCCCAGGTCCCGGGCCACGACCTTGGTAAAGCCGGCGATGCCGGACTTGGCCGCGCCGTAGTTGGCCTGGCCCGAGTTGCCCACCAGGCCCGACTGGGAACTGAAGGTTATGATCCGCCCGGAGCGTTGCTGGCGGAACAGAATGGAGGCGTTCTTCACCACGGAGAAGGTGCCCTTCAAGTGGACGGCGATAACGTCGTCCCACTCCTGTTCGCTCATGTTAAAGATCATCCGGTCCCGAAGAATACCGGCGCAGGTGACCACGATATCCAGCTTGCCGTAGGTGTCGACGGCGGTCTGGACGATCTTCTCTCCACCGGACATGGTGGCCACCGACTCGGTGCAAGCAACGGCGGTCCCTCCCGCCGCCTGTATCTCGGCGGCCACCACCTCGGCAATCGATTGGTCGAAGCCGCTGCCGTCCACGTTCACACCGGGGTCGACCACCACCACCTTGGCGCCCTCTTCGGCCATCAGCTTGGCCACGCCCCGGCCGATACCCCGGCCGGCGCCGGTGACGATGGCTACCTTGTCTTTCAATTCGTCAACCATAGCCCCTCCTTCAACTTAGAAGTGTCACCAGTGGCTGCCGGCCAATTTGGGTTGCGCCGGCTGCTCGGTGGCGGCCATTCCTGGAACCTGGACATTTCACGTGCGCATTTCAAGTCTGTATCGGGCTGAACCAGGCTGTCAAGAGCTGTTTCGCCCAACTGCTTCCTCGTTGCCCTCGGGCGGCATGGAGGTCTCATCCATCGGCAAGCCGGCCCAAATCATGCGGAGCTTCAGGATAGGCACGTCGAACCAGACCGGCGAGGATCTATTCAGAGCCTATCCAATAACCGGCCGCTACATTTCGACAGGTCCGACTTCGTCGAGACTCCCGGCCCCGGCATGTCGGGGTCGAAGCTCACCCGAACGGGAAAAATCCGTCCGCCCTGAGCTTATCGAAGGACCAACAGCAGCCTCCTATGGAACCGCTGGATAGCCTCTGGGAGCCCTGGGTCAGGCCGGAGACTTCCGGGAGGGCAGGGCCACCGTCGCCGAGCCGGGGGTGGTCTTTTGGGCCTCCTGGTTTTCCAGCCAGATGTTGCAGTCCACCAGGTGCTGCCCGTCTTGCTCGTACTTCTTGGTCACGCTCCCCTTGGCGGAGATGGGACTGCCCGGCTGGTCCATCCCGCGGTACTGGCAGGATAGCCGCTTCAAGACCCCTTGCGGTCCCATCCAGGTGGTCGCGAACTCGCCCAAGAACGCGTTCTTCAAGGCGCCGTGGATGATCACCCCGTCGAGGCCGGTGCCCTGGGCAAAATCCTTGTCGTAGTGGATCTCGTAAAAGTCCCCGGAGGAGCCCGCGTACTGCACCAGTTGGCGGGTGGTGGGATTCTTCACCAGGGGCGGCATTTCCGTCCCCTCGCTTACGTCTTCCCAATATACTTGTTCGGCCATGGGATACCCCTCAGTAGCGGATTGAGGTAGCGGTCTGGGTAGCGGCCACCTGATCGAACTGGTTGCGGTAGGTAATCACCACAGTGGTGATCAGCATAGGGCCCAGGCGGCCGGCGCGCTCGGTGATGTTGGAGACGTGGGCCACCGCGGTGATTCGGTCGCCGGGGCGGACCGGTTCGAAATACTCCCAGTCACTGCCCCCGTCCAGGGCCCGCTCGAAGGGAATATCGAAGGGTAGGTCCGGACGTCCGGCTTTCGCGGAACGCAGGAAGGTCGGCGGCGCGATCAGACCGCCGTACTGGCTCTGGCGGGCCACCTCCTCGTCGTTGAACAGGGGGTTGGCGTCCCCAATGGCCTCGGCGAACCTGATTATAGCCCCTTTTTCGATATCGATGGTCACGGGGGGACTCTCGACGCCGATGGCTTGCTGTCGCATTTCTTCGGTCAGGAAAGGTGCTGGCGTAGTCACGGAATACCTCCCTTTCTCTATGCAGGCCAAAGTCTACAGCCAGCGGTTAATGGTGTCAAGAAGTCGCCCGGCGAGGGAGGGTTCGGGCTCTGCCGGTTCTCCAAGATTGCCCAGTTGTCCGCCGTGCCATCAGGTGTCCAGGAGGTGTCCGCCCTTGGGCCGCAGGCGCAAATCGGGCCGCCATCAGCCGGTTGGACGCGCCGCTCCTTTCAAGGTATTATTGGGGCACTTTGCCGGGGCCGGGGAGAAGGCACGGGCCGGGACCACCGGCGCCGCCATACCCACCGGCTGGAGACCCTCGCGCCGGACAGCGGGGAGGCCCCCGGCAAAGGCTGGCCAGCAATGGAGAGGTGGTTCATGAAGTACGGCTTCTACACGCCCAATGCCGGGGTCACCGGGGGGCGGCCCGACTCCCTCGCGGCGATAGCCCGGCAAGGCGACCAGCTAGGCTTCGATTACATGGTCTTCCCTGACCACGTGGTCCAGCCCAAGAACATCTCCTCCCCATACCCCTACACCGTCAAGGGCGACTTCGCGGGCGGCGAGGAGGGCGGTGGTGAGTGGATGGAACAGCTCACCACCCTGGGGTTCCTGGCCGCGGTCACCGAGCGGATCCAACTGGTGACCAGCGTCATGATCGTCCCGCACCGGCCCGCGCTGCTCACCGCCAAGATGCTGGCCACGATCGACGTGCTCTCCAAGGGGAGGCTCATCGTGGGCGTCGGCGTCGGCTGGATGGAAGAAGAGTTCCTGGCCCTGGACGCGCCGCCCTTCGCCAAACGAGGCGCGGTGACCAATGAGTACCTGAGGGCCTTCAAGGAACTCTGGACCAACGACTACCCCACCTTCGATGGCGAGTTTGTCCGGTTTTCCAACCTAACGTTCCTGCCCAAGCCGGTGCGCAAACCCCATCCACCCATCTGGGTCGGCGGCCAGAGCCGGCCGGCGATCCGGCGAGCGGCGCAACTGGGCGACGCCTGGCACCCGGTGGGGGCGACTCCGGCGACGCCCCTGGAGCCGGAGCAACTGGCCAGGGACATCGCCACCCTCCACGGGTACGCCGAAAAGGCAGGGCGTGACCCCGCCGAGATCGAGGTGGCCATGAAGGCGCCTATCAAGGACCCTGGAATCGCCGCGAGCGGGCCCCGCCGCCGTTTCTCCGGAACCGCGGACGACGTGCGCCGGGACATCGAGACCTACTCCGAATTGGGGGTCGGCCACCTGATATTCGACATCCGGAAGCCCGACTTGAGCCAGACGCTAAAGACCATGGAGTGGTTCGCCGAAACGATAATGGTTTAGCGCGCCGGACCGGCACATCGCCAGGAGACCCTCGCCCAGGCCGGCAAGGCGGACCCGACGAACGTTGGACAGCACTGGGAGGTGAATCATGAAGTACGGCTTCTACTCGCCCAATTCCGGGTCCACCGGGCGGCCCGACGCCCTGGCGACAATAGCCCGGCAAGGCGACCAGCTAGGTTTCGACTACATGGTCTTTTCCGACCACGTGGTCCAGCCCAGGGGCATCACCTCCCTGTATCCATACACCGTTAAGGGCGACTTTTCGGGCGAAAAAAGGGGCGGCGGAGAGGTGCTGGAGCAGCTCACCACCCTGGGTTTTCTGGCCGCGGTCACCGAGCGGATCCGGCTGGTGACCAGCGTCATGATCGTCCCGCACCGGCCCGCGATGCTCTGCGCCAAGATGCTGGCCACCGTGGACGTGCTCTCCAAGGGGAGGCTCATCGTGGGCGTGGGCGTGGGCTGGATGGAGGAGGAGTTCGTGGCCCTGGGCGCGCCGCCCTTCGCCAAGCGAGGCGCGGTGACCAATGAGTACCTGAGGGCCTTCATTGAACTCTGGACCAACGACAACCCCACCTTCGAAGGCGAGTTCGTCCGGTTTTCCAACCTGACGTTCCTACCCAAACCGGTGCAAAAACCCCATCCACCCATCTGGGTCGGCGGCCAGAGCCGCCCGGCGATCCGGCGGGCGGCGCAACTGGGCAACGCCTGGCACCCGGTGGGGGCGACTCCGGCGACGCCGCTGGAGCCGGAGCAACTGGTCAAGGATATGGCCACCCTCCGCATGTTCGCCGAAAAGGCGGGCCGCGACCCCGCTGAAATCGAGGTGGCCATGAAGGCGCCTATCTATGACCCGGATGTCACCTCCACCGGTGGCCGCCGCCGTTTTTCCGGGACCGCGGACGACGTGCGCCGGGACATCGAGACCTACTCCGAATTGGGGGTCGGCCACCTGATCTTCGACGTACGGAACCACGACTTGAGCAAGACGCTGAAGGCCATGGAATGGTTCGCTGAAGTGATAATGGCCTGACGGGCCAGACCGGCAAGCTGCTCTGAAGCTACCTCACCAGAGGGCCGTAAAGCCACCAGCGGATCCCGAGGAGGCATCGTTTTGGCTACGTTGGAAGAGCGATACGAGGAAGGCCAATCGATGCGCGCCCTGATGGCTGGGGGCGACCTCAGTCATTTCACGCTGCCGGGGATCGACCAACTGGCGCCGGACTTGAAGCGGATTATCGACGAAGCCCTCTTCGGTTCGATCTGGAGCCGCCCCGGGCTCGATGTCAAACACCGCTGCATCTGCACCATCTCGGCGTTGATGGCCATGGGGCAGCTACCCTTGTTGCGCCGGCACATCGAACGCTGCCTAAACCTGGGCTTGACCCCGGAGCAGGTCGTCGAGGTGTTCATTCAGTTGACCTTCTACGTCGGCGTGCCGGCGGTGGAGGCGGCGATGCGGATCACCAAGGAGGTCTTCGAGGTGCGCGGGATCCAGTTCACTCCCACCCGGGTGTACGACACCACCCAGACCGCCGAGGAGCTGCACCAAACGGGGGCCCAGACCTACGAAGAACACATGGGCGACCCTTTGGCCTACTACGCCGGCCATCCCACCGCCGAGGCCATGCAGCAGTTAGTCGTCGAGTACCACTGGGGGGCCATCTACACCCGCCCCCACCTGGATGCCAAAAGCCGGGCGATCTGCGCCCTCTCCGCCATGACCGTCCAGGGCCGTTATAACCGGCAGATTCGCCGTCGCATCGAGGGGGCGCTACGGGTCGGAGTCACGCCTACCGAGGTCCTGGAAGTGTTCGTCCAGACCATGTTGTACGGCGGGTATACCGGCGCCCGCACGGTCATGCAAATCGCGGGATCGGTGTTCACTGAACTCGGCATCTCCATGGAGGATGGGAGCTAGTGCTTGGTCAACCTATTGCTGATAGGTGTCATTCAGAGCGCAGCGAAGAATCTCGTTGTTACGCTGAGATTCTTCGCTACGCTCCTCAAAATGACATCCTGCCAAAACGAGGTATATTGACCACCAATCTCACCGGCCCTCTCCGGCCGGCAGGTAGACCAACCGGAGGCTGTTATGAAAGTAAGGCTGGATGACGGCGCCGAGCTGTTTTACAAGGTGGACGACTTCACCGATCCCTGGACCGCGCCGGAAACTGTGGTCCTGCACCACGGAATGGCCAAGAGCCACAAGCTGTGGTTCGCCTGGATTCCGATCATTGCCCGGTACTACCGGGTCGTGCGGCTGGACATGCGGGGCATGGGGCAGTCTTCGGTGCCCCCGCCGGATTACCCCTGGTCGCTGGACAACTTCGCCGACGATCTCCTGGGCTTTCTGGACAAGCTGGGGCTCGAAAAGGTGCACCTGATCGGCGAGACCGTCGGCGGCTCGATCTCGATGCGCTTCGCCACCCTGCACCA
>JASLXV010000048.1:0-30067 GCA_030740155.1 Dehalococcoidia bacterium
ACGATGGGTTGTGCTTCCTTCGTCCTTGTGTCACGTCCTGCTCCTCCTATACTGGTGATCCAATTCTAGGAGCAGGACTCTCGCTTAGCTACCTGTCCGAATTTCCGGGTCCACCTCAGCTCGACGCCGTGTACATCGACATGCCGACGAAGCAGGTAGTCGGGTTGAAGCCCAAAGCCGCCTTCTTACCGTTGTTCAACTTGGGCGAACCCGTCAAAGCCGGAGAGTTCGTCCTTGCCACGGATTTAACTGCTGCCGGGCTTGACTCTAGTGGAACTCCCCGTCCAGAAGCTAATTGTATAGGGATTTAACACTTGCCAGGCAAACGGAGAACTAAAGGTGTTTGCAAATAGTGAACACCCGACCCTGCCTGGTCAACGGCGCGGGGCTGGCGATGGCGACCCTTGACGCCGCGCGAAACGCCGGGGCGATGCCGGCCAACTTTCTGGACGTGGGCGGCGGTGCCAGCGCCGAGCAGGTGGCCAGCGCAGTGGGGATCATTCTGTCTGACCCAAAGGTGAAGAAGGTTCTGGTCAATACCTTCGGCGGCATTCTCCGGTGTGACCTTGCCGCCGAGGGTATTGTCCAGGCCTATCGGCAGAGGGAGGCCACCTTGCCGCTGGTGGTCAGGATGCTGGGCACCAACGTTGATGAGGGCAAGGCTGTCCTTCGTGAATCGGGCTTGCCGGTCGTTTTCGCCGAAACTCTGGCCGAGGCGGCCCAAGCCATTTGCCGGGTGGAGTGAATGCATCTCCAGCCGGCGGGCAGGCTGCGAAACACCCTGAGGAACGGGCGGTGATATGGGAATTCTGGTAGATGAGAATACCCGGGTCCTGGTACAGGGTATGACCGGCCGGGAGGGGAGTTTCCACACCCGAGGCTGTATCGCTTACGGCACCAACGTGGTGGCGGGGGTCACTCCGGGCAAGGGCGGCCAACTCTTCGACGACAAAGTCCCGGTTTTCGACTCGGTGGAACAGGCGGTGCGCGAGACCGAGGCCAACCTGTCCCTGATCTTCGTCCCGCCGGCCTTCGCCGCCGATGCCATCGTAGAATCGGCGGATTCCGGCGTGCCTTTGATCGTATGCATCACTGAGGGCATCCCGGAGCTGGACATGGTGCGGGTCGCCCGTTACCTGGAGAGCAAGCCGGTACGGCTCATCGGCGCCAACTGCCCCGGGCTGATAACTCCGGCGGCCCGGTGCAAAGTGGGGATAATGCCCGGAAACATCCACCTGCCTGGGCGTACGGGCGTGGTCTCTCGGAGCGGCACCCTCACCTACGAAGCGGTGGCCCAGTTGACCGAATACGGTATCGGCCAGTCTAGCTGCGTCGGTATCGGCGGCGACCGGATAATCGGCACCAGTTTCATGGATGTGCTTCGCCTTTTCAACGACGACCCGGAGACGGACAGTGTGGTCCTGATCGGCGAGATCGGGGGCACCATGGAGCAACGGGCGGCGGCCTACATCAAAGAGGAGTTCACCAAGCCGGTCTGTGCTCTGGTGGTGGGTGCGGGAGTGCCTCCCGGCAAGCGAATGGGGCATGCCGGCGCCATCATCACGGGGGCGAGCGGCCTCGCCGAGACCAAGATGGAGGCATTGAGGGCAGCCGGCGCCAACATTATTCCCAATCCCCAAGACATTGGCGCCTGCGCTCTGCAGGCACTCCGGGATGCCGGGCTTTCCCCTTAATACTCAGTCCAACTGGTTCTTACATGACGTCATTCCCAGGTGCGGAGCGACGACGAATCTCAGCGTTGCAATGAAATTTGTCGCAGAGTTTACGCTGACTCGGGCCGAAGGGACCTGAACGGAAAATTTCAGCACTAGGTTGACCGCGTACCGGACTGGAGTCTCGTAAGTGGCCCGGTACCCGGACCGTGATCCCGGCGAAGGCCGGGATCCGGCCGGCGCTTCTCTGGGTTCCGGCCCCGATGCAATCGGGGACGATCTCGGGAAGGACTCTCACCCAGATTCGCCGGCATAATGCCGTTTGCAATACAGTGCACCAGGCGCCTGACCGGGCGCCTCTCGAATAGCTCGACGGTGCGTTGGCGAAGGGCCAGGACCCGGGTTCTCCGGGGCCAGGTGGATCGGTTCCAGGCCTTCGCACCGGTTTTCAAATCTGGAAGCGGCCGGGCGGCGGGCCGCTTTTCGTTGTTACCATCGGGGCTGCCTGGTATACTGAAGTGCGCGAATTGACTTCGCCTTTGGTGTGCGATAGGCCCCGCCAACCCGGCCAGGAAGCATGGAATACGAAACGGTTATCGGCTTGGAAGTCCACGTCCAGCTCCAGACCCAGAGCAAGATGTTCTGCGCCTGCCGGGCCGACTACCAGACCGCTCCGGTAAACAGCCGGGTGTGCCCGGTGTGCCTGGGCCTGCCCGGTACCCTGCCGGTCATCAATAGCAAGGCCGTGGAGTACACCATAATGACCGGCCTGGCCCTCGGTTGCCGCATTCCGGAGGGCTCCAAGTTCGACCGGAAAAACTACCCCTACCCGGATTTGATGAAGGGCTATCAGATATCCCAGTATGACCTGCCATTGGCCGTGGAAGGTCACCTTGAGATCGAGGTGGAAGACCAGTTGCGGCATATCGCTATCGAGCGGGTCCACTTGGAGGAGGACGTCGCCAAGCTCCAGCACTTTCCGTCCGCCACGGGGGATTCCTATAGCCTGGTGGATGTCAACCGCTCGGGCGTGCCCCTGATGGAGGTGGTCAGCTGCCCGGACCTGCGGTCTCCCGAGGAGGCCCGCAGCTATTTGATGGCGCTGCACTCCATCCTTCAATACCTGGAGGTCTCGACGGCCAACATGCAGGACGGAAGCTTCCGGTGCGACGCCAACATCAGCATCCGTCCCGTTGGGGCGACCGAATACAGCACCCGGACCGAAGTGAAGAATATGAACAGCTTTCGCTCGGTGTACCTGGCGCTGCAATATGAGGCGGAACGTCAACGCCGGGTGGTTGAAGAAGGCGGACGGGTAACCCAGGAAACCCGGGGCTGGATCGAGGAGCGAAACGTTACAGTCTCTCAGAGAAGCAAGGAGTACGCCCACGACTACCGCTACTTCCCCGAGCCAGACCTGCCCCCGCTGGCCGTCGATGAGGCGTGGGTCGAGGAGATCCGGGCCCGGTTGCCGGAGCTTGCCAGGCAGCGCCGGGCGCGCTTGGTTGAGCGTTTCGGGATTCCCGAGTACGATGCGAGGCTGCTCACCGGCTCCAAGGCCACGGCCGATTACTTCGAGGCGGCGTTGGGGCAAAAGCAGCTCTCGAGGGCGGCCCTGGAGAAATTTGCCAAATCCGTCAGTAACTGGATTCTGGGAGACCTGAGGCGGCTGATAAACCTGAAGAATAAGGGACTTGCCAAAGCCGTCAGCAACTTGGATAGGGACAGCCGGGATGTAGCGAGCCTGCTGACCAACCTGGAGAACATCGACATCACCGGCGTTAAGGTGACCTCGAAACACCTGGCAGACCTCGTTGGCTTGGTCGATGCCGGGTCGATCAGCGTCACCATGGCCAAGACCGTGCTGGAGGAAGCCTTCACCACCGGTGACGCCCCGGCCCAAATTGTCGAGGCAAAAGGCTACACCCAGATAAACGATTCTTCGGCGGTACAGACGGCAGTGGCCGATGCTATAGCGGCCAACCCCAAAGCGGTGACCGACTACCTGGGTGGCAAGGATACCGCGACCCGCTTCCTGGTGGGCCAGGTGATGAAAATCACCCGAGGCCAGGCCAACCCGGAGCTGGTCAACCAACTGGTCCGGAAAGGACTGGAAGCGCTCAAGACCGACACTTCTCCATCGCCGGGAGACGCGGGGGAAACCCTCTCTGCTACCTCTTCCCAGAGCGAGGAGAACCTAGAGTTTACACCGAGGTAATCCCCTTGGATTCATACCTGAACGTCGCCCAAATTCTAATCTCCTTTTGCATCGTGCTGGTTATCCTGGCCCAGGTGAAAGAAGGTGGCGGTGGACTCTTCGGGTCTGCCCAGTCCTCCGGCCGCACGCGGCGCGGGCTGGAGAAGACCCTGTTCCAGTTCACGATCATCCTGACGGGCCTCTTCCTGGTCATTTCCATCGTCAGCGTGCGGTTGGCCTAGGGCGGCTCGCCGCTCTGGTCCAAGCCTGGGGAATGCCGTTCCCAGGCGCGCGTTGCCCGATGCCGTGACGTGCCGAGATGAGCATATAACCCCCCGTGAACAACCGGGAACCGGCCGCCCGATAGTCCTGACCACCGACTTCGGCCTTGCCGACGCCTACGCCGGGGTGATGAGAGGCGTGGTCCTGGGAATCAACCCTGGGGCAACGGTGATCGACCTTACCCATCTGATTCAACCTCAGAACGTCCGCCAGGCCGCCTTTGTCCTCGGCGCCAACTATCGCTTCTTTCCCGACGGGTCCATACACGTGGCCGTCGTGGATCCGGGCGTGGGCACGAAACGGCGGGCTTTACTGCTGGTCACCCCACTCGCCAGCTTTGTCGCCCCGGACAACGGCATCCTCAGCTACGTCGTCGGCGATTACCTGGACGAGGTCCCGGCGGGAGGAGGAACGGCGGCCCTGCCTTCTTCATTGGCCGCCTACAGTCTGGAAAACCCCCAGTACTGGCTCCAACCGGTGAGCAGGACCTTCCACGGGCGGGATGTTTTCGCCCCCGCAGCGGCGCACCTCACCCTGGGAGTGGCGCCCGAGGATTTTGGCCCGCCGGTGAATGAGATGGTGTGGCTGGCCGCTTCCCAGCCGGAGACCCGGGACACCGGGATACATGGTGAAGTGGTTTATGCCGACCACTTTGGCAACCTGGTGACTAACATACCGGCCGGGGCGCTGGAGCATGCGGGCGGCATCCAGGTGGAAATCAAGGGCCGCCGGATTGCCGGCCTGGCCGGTACCTTCGGCGAGGGTGATCCAGAGGCGGACGGCGGCCTCATCGCCCTGGTGGGTAGCCACGGCTACCTGGAGGTGGCGGTGCGAAACGGCAGTGCCGCGCTCACCTTGGGCGCCGGCGTAGGCGAGCCGGTTCGGGTCACGGCGGCGGGGTGAGGGGCCGGGCCTTCCTATTTCACTTCGGCACATGCTAGTATTGGGCTATTCGGCTACCCCGGCAGCTACGGGCTAGATTAGGGGGAATACCTTGGAGATGGACCGCGACACGTTGCTAGGCTTGTACAAGACCATGGTGACCATCCGCAGGTTTGAAGAGCGGGGGATTCCCGAGACCGGGCAACGGGGAATGTCGGCTTCGGTCCACTCGTCGGCGGGTCAGGAAGCGGTGCCCACCGGGGTCTGTGCCCACCTCAGCAACGAGGACTATATCGGCAGCACCCACCGGGGCCACGGCCACTGCATCGCCAAAGGGGTGGACCCCAAGCGGATGATGGCCGAGCTGTTCGGCCGGAGCACCGGGCCCAACAAGGGCAAAGGCGGCTCCATGCACATCTCCGATATGAGCAAGGGGATGCTGGGAACCAATGGTATTGTGGCGGCCAGCGTGCCCTTGGCGGTCGGAGCGGGGCTCACGTCCAAGGTCAAGAAGCTGGGCCGGGTGGCGGTGGCCTTCTTCGGGGACGGCGCGGCCAACCAGGGGGTGGTGCACGAGTCGATGAACCTGGCCGCCGTGTGGAAACTGCCAGTGATCTTCTGCTGCGAGAACAACGGGTATGCCATGTCCACCCCGGCCGAGTACAGCCTGTCGGTGCCTCACGTGGCCGACCGGGCCGCCAGTTACGGCATGCCAGGGGTCATCGTGGACGGGATGGATGTCTTTGCCGTCTACGATGCGGCCGGAGAGGCGGTGGCTCGGGCCAGGGCGGGGGAAGGCCCCTCATTGCTGGAATGCATGACCTACCGTTTTTACGGTCACACGGTTTTCGATAGCCCGCTCAACTACCGAACCAAAGAGGAGGAGGACCACTGGCGGGCCAGGGACCCGATCAAACAGTTCCGTGATACGGTGCTTCCCCAGGGGGATGTTACCGCCGAGGAACTGGACCAGATCGACCAGGAAGCCGGGGACCTCATGGACGAAGCCATCAAGTATGCAGACGACAGCCCGTTGCCCGAAGCCTCCGAGCTTTACGACGACGTATACGTCAGCTACCCCATGGCAGAGCTGAAACGCGGCGTCAACATGGAGATCTGAGGCTCAGTCAGCCGCAGAGACCCCGAGGCCAGGCCCTCGGCCCGGCCCGGTTTTCTCGAGCACCGGGATGGGAACGCCGGCGGGTAGCCCACGCGCTTCCCCTCGTATTACCCCTCATATTACAAGGAGATAAGGATGGCCACCACTTTCGCCAACATGATTACCGACTCTACCCGGGAGATCCTGTATCGCGATGCCGTCAACGAGGCCCTGCGGCAGGAGATGGCGCGGGATGAGACGATAGTCATCATGGGCGAGGAGATCTCCGGCGCGGCGGGCCGGGACCAATTCGTGGGCGCCTGGGGCGGACCATTCCGCACGACAGGCGGTTTGTATAAAGAGTTCGGCAAAGAGAGGGTGCTGGATACTCCTATCTCGGAGGCCGCCTTTATGGGGGCCGCCGTCGGCGCCGCTTCCACCGGGCTGCGGACCATCGCGGAGTTGATGTTCGTGGACTTCGTCGGCGTGTGCTTGGACCAGCTAACCAACAACGCCGCCAAGATGCGCTATATGTTCGGCGGCCAGGTAAGGGTCCCGCTTACCGTGATGACCCGTATCGGCGCCGGCTTCGGCAGCGCCGCCCAGCACTCCGAGTCCTACTACTCCATCCTCAGCCACATACCGGGCCTGAAAGGAGTGGCGCCCTCGGACGCATACACCGCCAAGGGGTTGCTGACCGCCGCCATCCGGGACGATGACCCGGTTATCTACTTCGAGCACAAGGGCCTCTACGGCAACATGGGCCTGGTGCCCGAGGAGCCGTACGTGCTGCCCCTGGGCAAAGCCCGCACGGTGCGTAAGGGCAGCGATGTCACCCTGGTGGGCATCTCCCGCATGACCTTGGTGTGCGTAGAGGCGGCTGGCGAGCTGGCTGCTTCGGGGATCGACGCCGAGGTGATTGACCTGCTCAGCGTTTCGCCCATCGACTACGACCACGTCATCGACTCGGTGCGGCGCACCCATCGGCTGGTGGTGGTGGACGAAGACACGCCCATCTGCAGCATCGCGTCAGACATCTGCGCCCGGGTGGCGGAAGAGGCCTTCGACTACCTGGACGCCCCTCCCTCCCGGGTGACCGCGCCCCATACCCCGGTACCCTACAGCCGGACCCTGGAGAACATCTACATCCCCAATGAGGCCCGGGTCATCAATACAGTGCGGAACCTGCTGGCCCGTTAGGTACGCGGTCGGGACCGGATTGACGAGGGTCATCACCCTGATGGTGGCGCTCACCGGTGGCCTTGCTACTCCCCGCGAGATTGAAATCAAGCCGTAACGCCCCACCGAAGATGGGGCGGTTCAGTTTGCCACCTTTCGTTGTCTCCGTTACTCTCGGTGGCGGCCCGGATACTAGAACACGTGTGACAGAATTCCCGGTGCGCCGGTCACGATGATCTTAGCAATCCTCAGTCACTGCCAGAAGCGGCCTATCGGAACGCCCTCCGGGATGGGCGGGCGGGGACGCGAAGATCAGCTAAGGAACGAAGCACTTGGGACGGGAAATGGAGCAAGTTACCATGACCTTGACCTGTCCCGGAACTAAGGTATAGAGTGAGCAGCCAAGACAGTGGAGCCAATTATCGGCTTGGATTTGGCCTCGGAGCATAGTGAGGCGATATGAAATTAGCAGAAGTAGCACCGCAACCTGGGCAACCGGAAGAGGACGTATGGGTGCCCTCCGCCTGCGGCATGTGCTATTCCCAATGCGGGATCAAAGTCCACAGGGTCAACGGGGTGGTAGTCAAGATCGAAGGCAATCCTGACTTTCCCCACAACTGGGGCCGGTTGTGTGCCAAGGGCCATGCCGCAATCATGAGCCTCTACGACCCCAGCCGGGTCCGGACTCCTTTGAAGCGGACCAACCCGGAGAAAGGCATAGGGGTCGACCCCAAGTGGGTGGAGATAGGCTGGGATGAGGCCATCGACCTTGTCGCCGACAAGCTGAGGAAGACCAGGGCGGATAATCCCGACAAGCTGGCCATGGCCACTTTTGATATCCAGGGCTTGCGCTTCGCTGGTTGCTGGATGGGGGCCTTCGGCAGCACCAACGAGAATTGGATCTCCGCCAACTACTTCTGTGGCGCGGGACTCCACCTGGCCACGTATCTCACCAACGCTTCCTTTCACATGTCCGTGGACCTCTCTCATTGTAACTACTGCCTCCTCATCGGGAGCCAGCACGGGTTCGGAGTGGGTCACTCGCCCAACTTGACCACCCAGAAGATGGCCGACGCCAGGATCCGAGGGATGCGGGTGGTGTCGGTTGATCCCGTGTGCTCTAACGCGGCCAGTAAGGCCGATGAATGGGTCCCCATCAGGCCGGGCACCGACGGGGCCCTGGCTCTGTCAATTCTGAATGTAATGCTGAATGAACTGGGCATCTATGATGCGGAGTTCATCAAGAACAAAACCAACGGCCCCTACCTGGTTGGCCCTGATGGGCTCTACATTCGGGACGAGGAGAGCCGGCGCCCCCTGGTCTGGGACTCTTCCGCCGGGACCGCTAGGCCCTATGATTCGGCTGACGTGCCCGACATGGCGATTGAAGGGGTCTACACGGTCCAGGGCAAAACATGCCATCCTGCCTTCCAGCGATTGAAGGAACACGTCAAGGGCTATAGCCCGGAAACGGTCTCCGAGATAACCACGGTCCCCGCCGAAACGATTCGGCGGATAGCTAAAGAGTATGGCGAGGCCGCTAAGATCGGCTCCACCATCATGATAGGCGGAGAGGAGCTTCCCTACCGGCCGGCGGCGGTCCACATGTACCGGGGCGCTTACAGCCATAAGCATTCGGCTGCTCACTCCATGGCGATTCAGCTTCTGAACATCGTGGTGGGGAATATCTACGCACCCGGGGGGCACGGCGGTCCGAATCCCGTTGGGCCCTGGTGGGAGCCGGGGGAAGGAGTGGATGGGCTGCTGGTCGCCTCCCCTAAGACGCAGGTGGGAGTGCCGCCATATGAATTTCTGGCCACCATTCCCGAGCCTCCGAAGGCCCCCCACCTCGGGTCCCTTTTCCCCCTGGCCTACGCGAGAGGGGACGTCGCCCTCCAGCTAGGCACCACCGACCACGAGAAATATGGCGTCCCGGCGCCGGATGTCCTGATCCATTGCCGCACCAACATGATGATGACCACCGTGGCGCCGGAGCGGATGGCCCAGGCGTTGAAAAATATTGCCTTCCAGGTTTCCTTTGCCCGGGAGATCGACGAGACGGTCCAATTTGCCGATGTAGTTCTGCCCGATCTTCACTTCCTGGAAAAGCTGGACCCGGTCCCCAACGACATCGTCGCCCGGCAGAGCCCCGGCAGCGGCTATTGGTATCTCGGAATACGCCAACCGGTGGTGAAGCCGCCATTCACCGGATTCCACTGGCTGGATGTGCTTGCGGAGCTTGCGGAGCGGGCGGGGTTCCTGGAAGACTATAACTTCATGCTGATGGCCGCCCTCTCCTCTCGGACCCCCACAAAGCTGGAACCCCTACGGAAATACAGTCTCGAAGAGTTGAGCGACATCTGGCTCAAGGCGCTGTCCGGAGATGAGAACAAGGGGCTGCCCTGGTTCCAAGAGAACGCGATGCTTACCACCAAGCGGACGGTGCGGGAGGTCTATCCGCAGACTGCTTTCAAGTACCGGATACCCCTCTACTACGAGCACTTTCTCAAGGCAAGAGACTACGTGGAAGAGGTGGCCCGACAGATGGGGCTTGACTGGGATACCTCCGACTATCAGGTCCTGCCCGAGTGGAAGCCCTGCCTCGCTTTCGAGCCCACCGAACAGCATGACCTGCTGGTGGTCAGCTATACTATCCCGTTCCACCAGTACTCTATCAGCGCGCAAAACCCGTGGCTGAATGAGATCAGTGAGCACCATCCCTATGCCTACAACATCATGGTGAACACCGAGACCGCCCGCCGGCGGGGGATCAAGGATGGGGCCAACATCACTGTGGAGACGATGGCGGGGCGCAAGGTGACCGGCAAGGTCAAGGTGACTCAATGTGTTCATCCTGAGGTGGTGGCGATCGGCGGTATCTTTGGGGCGTGGGCCGACGGTAAGCCGATCGCCAAGGGCAAGGGAGTTCATTTCAATAGCCTGCTCCCCTTTGATCTGGAACACATCGACATGATTTCCACCTCAGCGGATGCCTGCGAGCGGGTGAGAATCTACCCCGCATAGCCCTTGAATGCCGGACCATCTCCGGTGGAAACCCGTGGCCGCTGCCTGGGCCATGCCTTGGCAAGAAGACAGAAGGAGTTAGACATGGTGCGTTGGGCCATGGCCGTGGACCTGAAACGGTGCATCGGGTGCAACGCCTGCGCGGTTGCCTGCAAGTCGGAGAACGGCACCCCGCCGGGGGTGTTCTGGAAGCGGGTGCTCGATACCGAGGTTGGGACCTACCCCTTTGCCCAACGAGAGTTCGTGCCGCTCGGCTGCAATCACTGCGGAAACCCGCCATGCGAGACCATCTGCCCCACCGGCGCCACTTACAAACGGCCGGACGGGATAGTGATGGTGGACTACGACAGATGCATCGGCTGCGGGGCCTGCATCATCGCCTGCCCCTACCAGGTGCGCTTCGTCTGGGAAACAAAGGGGGGCTACTTCGGGGAAGAACTCACCCCCTTCGAAGAGGTGAAATACGCCGAGTTCCGGCGCGGCACCGTCCAGAAGTGCAACTTTTGCTACACCCGCCTGGAGCGGGGACTGGCGCCGGCTTGTGTGGAGAGTTGCATCGCCCGTGCCCTAAATTACGGAGACCTGGACGACCCGGAGAGCCCTCTACATCGGGTTCTCCGGGAACGCAACTCTTACCGGCCCCGGGAGGAACTGGGTACCGAACCGGGCCTTTACTACCTCACATAACCCAGGGGGGGCTTTGGCACAATCAACAGAGCTATTTGTCCGGGATTTGCGGCCCCAACGGGCATGGGGTGCGTCGGTGGCTTTGGACCTCTTCCTGGAAGGGGCGGGGGCCGGACTCTTCTTTTTGGCGGTGATGTTGCACCGCTACGGGTTCATTGCTGACACGCCGGCCGACGTGGGAGCATGGGCAGGGCTGGTGGCGGCCGGGGCGGGCACCCTTTTCCTCTTCGCTCACCTGGGCGTTCGCCGGCGCTTTCTGAACGTGTTTCGCCGGCCTCGGACCAGTTGGATGAGCCGAGGGGCGTACATTGTGACGGTGTTCGGTATTTTCGGCTTCGTCGCTTTACTGCCTTCGATTCCGGGGCTTGAAGGGCTACCTTGGGAAGAAGGAACGGCGGCGGGCACCATCCTCCGATCGTTGGCCCTGGTTTTTGCGATGTTGTTGATGGCCTACACTGGGCTTGTCCTTTCGTCGTGGCCGTCGATACCCTTCTGGAACACACCCCTTCTGCCTCTGTTGTTTATCGCCAACTCCTTGCTGGCGGGAGGCGCCGTGCTTCTCATGCTGGGGGCAATAGTAGAGGCTGACGAGATTACTTCCAGGTTAAAGGTGTTAACGCTGGCCTTATCGGTGGGGAATGGCTTCGGGCTTCTGTTCTACCTGATGGTCATGGCTTCGGCCACGGCGCCGGCGAGGGAGTCGGTGCGCCGGTTGCTGCGGGGAGAACAGCGGTGGGCCTTCCTGCTGGGCTTAGTAGGGATCGGGATCCTCCTTCCCGTGCTGTTCCTCGCTCTGGAGACGGGCGGCCTGCTCGGGTCGGGCACAGCGGAGATAGTGATCCTAGTGCTAGGTGGATTGGCTGTCCTGACCGGGGGAGTCGTCCTCCGGGATGTCTTCTTGCGGGTGGGGGTGTATGGATACCCAGTCTAGAAACGCCGCCGCGCCCCGGCCGGGCAGCGGAGGGGAGCCCGAGCCGGTGGTGGCCGTGAAGGCAGTGATGATGGGTGAACTCCGGCAGATTACCGGCAAGCGGGAGTGGGAAGTGGAGCTTCCCCAAGGGAGCACCGTGCAGACGCTGTTGGAGAAGCTCTCGGTCCTGTGCGGGGAAGGCTTCGCGCGGCGGGTGCTGACCCGGGATGGAATGCCCCCCCAGCACATGGCGATGTTTGTGGATGGCGTGCATATACAGACCCTCGCGGGCACCGAAACGGTCCTTCCCGGCGGGCAGGTCGAGCTGCTCATCTTGCACGTGTTCGACGGAGGGGCCTAGGCCCAGTCTTGCTTCACCTCCACCCCGGCGCCGGCCGCGACGCCCAGGCCAGCTCCCCTGGCGATGCCCGTCGCACCTGAAGCCCCGGCATCCACCCGTACCACTGCCCCCATGCTTCTTTATGGTTATCCGGTAGAGCTGATTTCCTCCGGCGGTACGGGTTTTCCCCGTTCGTGGTGGGCTCGTCGAGTTACGGCAGCTGAAGATCGGATAGGCTCCTAGTGAAACAACACCCCTCCGTTGACGTTGTAGGCTTGGCCGGTGATGAAAGAGGCTTCCTCTCCGGCCAGGAAAGCCACCACGTTGGCCACGTCCTCCGCCTCGGCGATCCGGCCCAGAGGCGTCGCGTTGCCCGCTTTCTCCACCACCTGCGCCCGGAACTCCTCCAGGGTGACCCCTTGCTGTTCCGCCCGGTCCCGTTCATCGTAGCTGAGCCGGTCGGTGTTGATCGGTCCGGGGCACACCGAATTCACCGTAATGCGGTGGGGGGCCAGGTCCAGGGCGGAGGCCTGGGTAAGTCCGATGACGGCGAACTTGGACGATGAGTAGGCGGCCCCCAGGGCACTGGCCGTTTTGGCGGCGCGGGAAGCGATGTTGATGATCCGGCCGCCGGTGCCCTGGCGCACCATCTGCCGGCCCGCCAGCTTGGTGCAGAGGAAGACCGCCGTGGTGTTGACGGCCAGGAAGTGGTCCCAGACCTCCTGGGATAGCTCAGTAACCGGGACCCGGTCCCGCCCGATTATCGCCCGGGCGTTGTTGATCAGGATATCCAGGTGGCCGAAGTGGTCCACCGCCTGGCCGACCATCGCCTCGATCTGGGAGGCGATCTTCAAATCACAGTACACCGGCAGGCACCGCCGGCCGAGGGCCGCTACTTCATGAGCCACGGTGTCGATGCCGCGCCATCCCGCCGTCACTTCTCCCGGTGGCAGGTCCTCGGTCTCCCGGTGCACGTCGGTCAATGCGACGTCGGCGCCCAGGCTGGCCAGCTTCAGCGCCGTGGCGCGTCCGACCCCCCTCATACCCCCGGCCCCAGTAACCAGGGCAACTTTACCCTCCAGTCCCGGCATCAGATACCTCCTCGTTGTCGGCGGCGGTCTCCCGTTGTGGCGTCGTGGCGTGACCGGCCGCCAGGTGTTCGGGAGCCGGTTTTCATGTGATAGTATTTTCCCTGTAGACAACCACTGGAATCAAGTGGAGGGAGGTAATTGACCCATGACGACGGTAGGCACCGGGAAATACTCGTACCGGCTCATCAAGGACTGGGCCAAGCTGCCCGCGGGGCAGACCTTCGGCCAGACCAGCGCCATTGCCACTGACTCTCAGGATCGGGTCTACCTCTTCCAGCGCAAGGACCCGCCGGTGGTGATTTTCGACCGGGAGGGCAACTTCATCGGCTCCTGGGGTGACGGCAACTTCGTCAGCCCCCATGGTTTCAACATCACCGACGATGTGGTCTACCTCACCGACCGGGAAGGCTCGGTGGCGATGAAGTACACCCTGGACGGCAAGCCGCTTCAGATACTCGGCACCCATGGCTTCTACTCGGACACCGGCTGCGAGGTCGCCGGCGAGGTGGCGCCCCGGGCCGCCGGGCCCTTTAATTTTCCGACCGAGGTTGTCCCAGCCGCTTCGGGGGACCTCTACGTCTCCGATGGCTACCGCAACGCCCGGGTGCACCGCTTCTCCGGCGACGGCAGCCTCATCTCTTCCTGGGGCGAGCCCGGCAAAGGAGGCCCCAACCAGTTCCACCTGCCGCACAGCCTGGTGGTAGGCCGGGACGGCCGGGTCTACCTGTGCGACCGGGAGAACAGCCGCGTTCAGGTCTTCTCCGCCGACGGCCAGTACATCACGATGTGGACCGATATGCAACGCCCCCTGGACATCTCTCAGGATAAAGAGGGCATGTTCTACATCAGCGAGCGCCCCGAAGACGGCAAGCCGGCCCAGATAAGCGTGCTGGACGGCGAGGGAAGGGTGCTGGCTCGCTGGCCCTCCCGTTCGGCCCATGGCTCGTGGGTGGACGCTCACGGAGACATCTACCTGGCCCTGGGCTCGGAGAAGAGCGTAGACAAGTACGTGCGGGTGGGTTAGGCTAGGCCAGCCCCTTGATCGTTGCTTCGGTCAGTTCTGACAACATGTCGGACCCCCTGACCTGGCAATCGGGGGATGACCAACGGCTCGTGTCGACCACCGCGACAACCGGGTGGGAGCAGCTGGCCCCGGACCTGTTGCGCTTCCAGTCGCACCAGGGAGTCAAGTTTCACAACGGCGAGGCGTGGAATGCTTTGGCGGCCCTGCCGGAACTCTATGCGGTCAATCCCAAGCTGGTACGGGAGCCCCGTTTCGATCGCCGGGTCCGGATCAACGACATGTTCTCCAGACAGTAGCTCTCATTCTACCTGCCTAATGACGACACGCCCCGGCCCAGGTGACCCTTCGGTACGTCTTCCCCAACCGTCCCGCCACAAACCATACTGGAACGGCAGCAGTTTGCTCATTACCATGACACTGCGAATTCTGCGCCGGATACGTCCCGCTGCGCGATTGACGGCGTGAAAACAAACTACTACAATATCTGGTGGTGCGAATGAGGCTGACTACCTGTAAAGGTAGGTCGTTGTTCGATCCATGAATTTAGCTGGGCCCCGGGACTACCGGGGGAGTTCTTACCGTCTGTAACGGCCATGCCTGAGGCCGGTGGCGATGGAGGGGAAGGCGGAGATGCGCAGCCTGGCGTTGCTGGTGGGTCTGGCGTCGGTGGTGCTGTTCTCCGCCGTGGCCGCGGATTTGCTTGGTGGTTCCCGCATCGCCTGGGCCGATGACGATCATGGGGACTACCGGACCCAAGCCACACCCCTGGAAGTTGGCGCCGGCCTGGTCACCGGCGAAATCAGTTCCACCGAAATCCTCTTCGATGTCGACTATTTCTCCTTCACTGCCCTGCGGGGGACGCGCTACACCCTCGTGTTGGACCTGGTCACCATCGAGAACGCCAACATGCAGGTGGTTAATTCCGTGGACCGGGGGGCGGGAAGCTCACCGGGCCAGGTCTTTACGACCTTGGCCAGCGGGAAGAGCGTAGAGTGGATAGCGCGTACCCCCGACACCTATTTTGTCGAAGTCTCCGGCACCATGGACGCTGTGACTGGATTGGACATCCTGGGCGGCTACACGCTGGAAGTGACCGCCGACGCTTCCTTGGAAGACCGGCACAGCGAGATCCTGGTTGGAGCAACCCCCATTGAAACCGACAACATCTATCAGGGCGCCATCAGTCCCTGGACCAACCAGCCCGGCCTGGCCGGGGGTAATCAGGGCGGTGATGACCACGATTACTTCTCCTTCCCGGCCTCCAGAGGCGTGAAGTACACCGTCAGCGTCGAGCTTGGCACCGCGGAAGGGGTGGAAATCTCCGTGGTCACGCCAACCGGCGCCACCGAGGTTTCGACCGGAGGTATCGGCACCAGCCTCGAGTGGATTTCCCCGGCGTCGGCCACCTATTTTATAGACGTATCCGGCTCCAGCCGGTTCAGGGATTCCATAGGCACCTACCTGGTCCAACTCAGCGCTGATACCGTTTTCGAGGATCGGCACAGCGATGCCCATTCCGGAGCGACACCCGTTAACTTCGGCAACGCGCATGAGGGAGCAATCAGTCCGGGGGACGACCAGGACATCTTCTCTTTCCAGGCGGTTAGAGGCGCGAGATACGCCGTCGCCGCCGATTTGGGCACGGTGCAAGGCATCGGCCTTTCGTTTGAAGGACCCACGGGAAACACCGTGGCCTCCAACGGCGGCATTGGCACTCAGGTCGAATGGCTGGCCACGGCCACCGGCACTTACTATGTGGTCGCCTCCAGTTCATCCCAGGTCAGAGACCCCGTGGGCACCTATTCCCTCATTGTCGATGGGGATACCACCCTCAAGGACCGGCATGGGGATTCGAGGAGCGAATCCACTGTCACCAACTTTGGCAACGAACACCAGAGTGCGATCAGCCCGGCCAACGACCGCGACTACTTCTCATTTCAGGCCAGGCGTGGGGTCACCTATTCCATCGACGTGGTGCTGGGTACCGCCGAGGGTGTGGAGATAGAGGTGGCGAAGCCCGGCGCCGGAACGGAGGTCTCGAACGGGGGAGTGGGCACTAATATCGAATGGACCGCGCCTGTTAGCGACGTCTACTACGTCGTCATTGCCGCCGCGGCCCAGGTTGACGACCCCATCGGCACCTACACTCTCAGAGTCGAAGCGACGATCGCGCTGGAGGACCGCCACGGCGAGACCCGGGAAACTGCTACCCCGGCCACCATCGGAAGCACTTACCAGGCAGCTATCAGCCCCCGGGGAGATTACGACTACTTCTCCTTCCGGGCCAGCAGGGGAGTGAAATATATCTTCGAGCTGATGTATGGCACGGCCTCTGCCGTATCTCTCACGGTGGACAAGATTGGCGGTGGCTCCGATACCGGCGCCAGAAACTATGGAGAAGGCACCGACGTAGTCTGGACCGCCCCCGACAGCGATGACTATTTCATCGAGGTCTCCGGGTCGCCCAGGGTTGAAGACCCCACCGGCACCTACCGGCTGAAGATCACCGCGGATGCATCTCTGGAGGACCGGCATGGCGGAGTACCCGCCAACGCTACTCGGATCATCGTTGGCAACGCCATGGCCGGCGCCATAAGCCCCCCCGACGACCTCGACTACTTCTACCTCGACGCGGAGCAAGGCGACGAATATACTGTCCAGGTGGATTTGGGCTCGGCTGAAAACGTCGAATTCACGGTCAGCCACGCGCTGTTGGGGTTCACCGCTTCCAACTACGGTAGCGGCACCACCCTCTCCTGGCAGGCGCCGATAACCGGCCGGTACGTTCTGGTGGTTTCGAGGTCAAACGAGGCAATCGATCCCGCCGGGACCTACCAGGTCACCATCCTATCCGGGATCGGCGTGCCCGTTCCGACCCCCACACCCACGCCCACACCCACGCCGACGCCCGCCGGTCCGACTCCGACTCCGCCGGGGCCGGCGCTGATAGTTGAGTCCCGGATGGGGTCTTCGGGCGCGACTGTCCGCGTCCCGGTGGTGCTGGAAGGGGCGCAGGAGCTGAGCAGCCTGGGCTTCACCCTTGGCTACGACCCGGCGGTGCTGGAGGTGGTCAGGGTCCTGCGGGGCTCCCGTCTGTCTGGCGCCACCTTTAGCTACAACGCGGACGTTCCCGGCGTTATCCGCCTGGGATTCTCTTCCACCAGCGGAGTGAGTAGCGGTGGCTCGGCCGTGATAGTAGAGTTCAGAATCCTTGGAGAGGAGGGCGCCAGTAGCCCGCTGATCCTCTCGGAGGACCTGGCCAGCGACTTCGCCAGCAAGCTCTTGCCGCTCCGCCTCGTCGATGGCGAGGTGACCGTCGGAGAGCGGATTGGCGGAGATGGCAACGGGGACGGAAGAATCACTGTGCTGGACGCTCTCATCGCCCTTAGGATCTCCGGAGAACTAAGCCCGGCGGACTCGGTGATGGACGTAAACCGGGACGGGCAAGTCACGGCGGAAGACGCCCTGCAAATCATGGCATGGGCGAGGCCCGGGTAGAGGAGCCGGCATGAAGTGGTTCCTGGACATATCGTTTCTGGCCTTGAGCGCCAGCAAATATTGGGTGCTGGGCGGGCTTGCGGCCGTGGTGATTCTCGTGGGGGCGCTATTTGTATTCGGCGTCTTCGGCGGCGACGATGAAGTGACGCCCGATCCCACGCCGACTCCGGCCCCAACACTTGCTCCAACTAAGAAACCCGCACCTACAGCTTTACCCACGGCGGCGCCTACGGCTACGCCGGCTCCCACGGCTCCCCCGGCCACGCCGCTGCCCACGGCGACACCACTGATTGTCGCCACCCCGGTTGCCACTCTCGAGCCAACCCCTGCTCCTCCTACCGACATCGTGGCGCCTATCTACCTGGAACAGGCCAACAACGTGGGAAGCTTGGAATTCGTCTTGCTGTACGAGCCGGCGGTCCTGCGGGTGGCCAAAATCGAGCCGGGCGCTCTGGCGGGCAGTGCGCTGATCGAGACCAGCGATGGGTCCCCGGGCCAAGTTTGGGCGGGAATGATCGACGTTAACGGTATGAACGGAGATGGCCCCGTGGCCGTAATCACCTTCGAGATAGTTGGGGCCAGCGGGTCGACCAGCCCGCTGACCTTGCAGGATGTGGCCGCTCACGATGCCACCACCTTGCTGGACATCCTCACCGAGGTTTCAGCGGGCAGCTTCGCGGTCGACGACCAAGCCCTCACCGCTCCAACCCTGGCCTTTCTTCCCTAGCCTGCCCGCAGTCCCCGGCCCGCCGGGCCCGGGCGGGCTTTCCCCCGCGCTGTATTCAAGGCACCGATTCCCGCCTACCCGGTTTTCGACTACAATGTAGGCCTCCAACTTTCCGAGGAGGGAGCAATATGGCATCGATCACACTCGCGGAAGCGGAAAAGGCGCTGGCGGCGGCCAAAGCTAAGGTCTTGGCAATGGGCGCCAAGATGAGCGTTTCGGTGGTTGATCCCAGGGGCGACCTGATCGCCATGTTCCGGACCGACGGCGCCTCGTGGCGGACACCAGCAATATCCCGGGGCAAAGCGTTGGCCGCGGCCTGTTTCGGCCGGTCCAGCGCCGATATGGCGGACAACGCCCAGTCGCCGGTCCTGCGGGGTCTCATGGCCATGGAGGGAGGACACATGATCCCCGGCCAGGGCGCGCTGCCCGCGTTTCGTGACGGCGAGATTGTCGGCGCCATCGGCGGTAGTGGCGGCACCGGCCAGCAGGACGAGGATGCCGCGAGGGCGGGAATCGAGGCTGCGGGGCTTTCAACCAAAGGCTAGTACCTGGTATCGGGAGTAACCGCTCGGATCATCCGCTCGCCCTGAGCTTGTTGAGGGGCCTGGGGCCGGTGGTTCGACAAGCTTACCACGAACGGGGAAAATCCCTACGAACTGTGTTGGTGACGCCCTTTTTCGAGAGGAAGTACCAGTAATGCTCGAGAGGATAGCCGTCGTACAGGGTGACCTTACCCTGCTACAGGCCGACGGCATCGTTAACGCCGCCAACCGCTCCCTTCTGGGCGGCGGCGGTGTCGACGGAGCGATCCATCGTGCCGCCGGGCCGCGGTTGCTCGAAGAGTGCCGGAGCCTGGGAGGCTGCGAGACGGGCGACGCCAAGATCACCGGGGGCTATGGCCTGGCCGCGCTCTGGGTGATTCACACCGTTGGACCGGTGTGGTGGGGGGGGGCGGACACGCCGAGGATGAGCTGTTGGCCCGGTGCTACCGGAGTTGTTTCGCCCTCGCGGAGCGGCACGCCATGCGCTCCATCGGGTTCCCGGCCATCAGCACCGGAGCCTACCGCTTTCCCCTGGAACGGGCCACCTTGATCGCGCTCACCGAGACCAGGGACTTTCTGCGGACGAGTGAGTCGGTCAAACATGTGAGCTTCGTCTGCTTTACGCCACTTGCCTACCAGTGCTACTTGACCACCATGGAAGCATTAACCGGACCGGAATAATGCGTCACCCGGCGCTCGGCCGGCCGGCCGCTGTGATCTCTTGCGAGCCATTTCCTTCCTCCCGTGAAGGGTGACATGTTTCAGAGTGCTTTTGACCCAAGGCCATTCTGCATGGAATTTGCCGAACGGGGCTCCAGATCTTGGATCCGGCCGGAGTGACACGGCGGAATGCCACTTAGCGCCACCTCGTGATACCATCGAAAGGGCGACTAAGTTAGAACGAGGTGTACTTTGGACTCTATCCCGCTGGCACTGACCTTTGATGATGTGCTGCTGAGGCCACGGTTTTCGTCTGTCATCAGCCGACGAGACGTGGACTGCAGCGCCCGGTTCACCAAGCAAATTATTCTCAAAGCCCCGTTCGTTAGTTCCAACATGGATACGGTCACTGGGGCGAGGATGGCCATCGCCGTGGCGGAATTTGGCGGGATCGGTGTCACTCACCGGTTCCTACCCATAGACGCCCAGGTGAAGCAGGTGGTCAAGGTGAAGCGCTACCAGAGCCGGGTCATCGAAGACCCCTACACAGTTTCGCCAAACGCCACGGTCGGCGAAGCGCGGCAGTTCATGCAACAGCTGAACATTCACGGGCTGCCGGTGCTTGGAGAGGATCGGACCCTCCTCGGCATCTTGACCTGGCGTGACGTTGAATTGACCGAGGAGGGTACCTCGGTCGCGGAGCGCATGACGCCGTTGGAGCGCCTGTTGAGTGCTCCTTCCGGGGTTTCGATGGAGTGGGCCCGTCAAGCGCTGTCCGAGCGGCGTCTGGAAAAGCTGCCCTTGGTGGACGGACAAGGCCGGCTGGTGGGCCTGATCACCGCCAAGGACCTGGCCCGTGACTTGGCCCTGACCATGGCGACCCGCGACGAGAAAGGGCGCCTGCGGGTGGCGGCGGCGGTAGGTGTGGTGGGCGATTTCCTGGAACGCGCCCGTGATCTGGTGGAGGCGGGGGCCGACGCCCTGGTGGTGGATATCGCCCACGGCGACTCGGCCCAGATGCTATCCGCCGTTCGCCAGCTCCGGGAGTGTTTTGGGGCCATTCCTCTGGTGGCCGGAAACGTGGCTACCGCCGAGGGTACTGAACGTGTAATCGAGTCTGGGGTTGACGCCGTCAAGGTTGGAGTGGGTCCAGGGTCCATGTGCATCACCCGGCAGATGGCGGGGGTTGGCGTGCCTCAGTTTACTGCGTTGCTGGAGGCCGCCGAGGTGGCTCACAAGCACGATGTGCCCGTAATCGCCGACGGAGGCGTCCGAAACCCGGGCGATGTCGCCAAGGCCATCGGCGCCGGGGCCTCCACGATAATGCTGGGCTCCCTGCTGGCGGGAACCGACGAGAGCCCCGGGTTTGTCATAGTGCGCAAGGGCAGGAAGATGAAAGTGGCCCGGGGGATGGCGTCCACCGAGGCGGCCATGGACCGGGCTATCCGGGACGATCCGACGGTGGGGTGGGGCGGCGGGTCATCGTCCGGATTGGAGGTGACGGCGGAGGGCGTCCAGGCGCCGGTGCCCCACCGGGGATCTGCCAAGGAGGTCATGCAGCACTTGCTGGCGGGCCTGCGGTCCGGAATGAGCTACTGTGACGCCAAGAACATCGAGCAGATGTGGCAGAAAGCGAGGTTCGTGCGTCAGACGGAGAGCGGGATACGGGAGGCCGGGACTCAGGAAGTGGACTGGTAGGGGATTTCCCAAAGAGTCCAAGGCAGGCCGCCTTCGGTCCTTCAACAATCTCAGGACGAACGGATAGTTCCCGCTAGTGGTGACGCCCATTGAAGCGCGGCCGCCGGCTATTGTATAGGCCCTACGAGGACTATCCCAGGAGACTGGGGTCCCCGGAGAACCCCTCCGGAAAGGACTCGGGTGGGGAGCCCACCGCGGAATTCCGCCATTGCTTCTAGGAGTTCTGGGTCTGGGACGGGCTCCGGCGGGCGAAGCGAAGCCGACGGAGCGGCATTTTGCGGCGCCGGGAGACGTCGGCAACGAACTTGGCCGCGGTACCGGTCCAGTGATGGCCGGGCAGCACGCGCATGGAGCCGGTGTATTTGGGGTGTTTTACGGCGTAGTCTCGCACCTGCTCGATGGTGACCTCGTTGGCCGCCAGGACCTCGGCCATTTCCTCCCTGGCCCTGACTTTGGCCTCGAACAGCTTCATCTGGACGCGGCTCTTGACGTTAACCTCGCCGTCGCCCGAGGTTTCGATGGGGATGTAGATGGCGCTCTTGTAGTCCGCAACCACCTTGCTCTGCACTCCGTCACTCATCGTGGAGGGCATGCAGCCGAACGGTTTGAGGGAGATCACCATATGGGCGTGCCGTTCCTTGGCGACCATGACGTTCTTCCCCACCTCCAGGTGTCCCTCTCCCCCCCGTAGATGGGTGTTGTAGTAGGCGTGGGCGTACTCGGCCAGTTTTTTCTGATTGGGCAGAGCCTCGGGCTTGAACCCCAGGGACCATCGGTACAAGTTATACCACCAACGGATACCGATCTGGAACAGCTTTATTTTTCGAATCAACTTCTTCTTGGATTTGTCGATTAGCAGCTTCTCTTCTGCGTTCTGCCTGGCAATGTGGATCAAGTATTCGATCCACGTTCCGAGGGGCTCCACCGCCACCTCAGCCCCTTCAGACTCCAACCAACGGAAAAGCTTGTAGTTGCCGTCGCCTTCGGTGGTCTGAGCCCAGAACTCGCCGATGATCTTCACCTTGGGCTTGACCCGGGTGTAGTCGACCTGGATGGCGGCGAATCGCTTTCTGAACCGGCGGAGGACCCGCCAGGCCGCGCGCCCCTCCCTCAGGGCTTCACCCACGGCGGCCTTGGCTTCTTCGATGACCTGGTCGGTCTCCCCCGAGTTAACCTCGTACGGGCGGATCTGATACCCCAGGTCGTTGATCACGTCGCCCAGCATGAAGCTTTGAAGCAAGGCCCTCGCAAACCCGGCGTTGATCTGAAGGGCGGCGTCTTCCGCGCTCTGGCCCAGCCCGCCGCTCTGCTGGAACAGCAATACCCGGAATCTTCCGAAGCCCGCGTCGCGAAGCGCCTTGCGGTACTCAGCTTCGTACATACCAAAACGGCAGGGTCCGCAGCCGCCGGCCGTGACGAACACGTAGCGGTCCTCGATGTCCTGCTCGCCCTGGGCCCGAAGTAGCTTGAGGTGTTTGAGCAGGTTGCCCACGGTGTAGTAATTGGGATTGCATTGGCCGCGGCTACCCAGTTCCTTGCCCAGTGCCAGGGCCTCGTTGTCCGGGGTAGGAAGATGACGTATGTTGTAGCCCAGCCGCCGCATCGACTCCGAGAGCAGGTGTTCGTGGGCTACGGATAGGCCTCCCCACAAGATGGTTGTGGTCTTTTTCTGGGAGTTGGTGAAAGGGCGCTCGACCGGCCTTTGGAAGTGCCGGACCTCCCTTGATTCCAGGCCCATCTCCTTGCGAAGGCGGCCTTCGTATTCCAGGGCCCTATCTTCGATCTCCCGCTCGTGCAGTAGCTTGGCCATTATGCGCCCTCTCGGCGGTTGACCGGATTGGCGGCGCGACTTGATTTGGCCTGCGGAACCGGTGGCAGTTTGAGGTTGACCAGATTCGCTATTGGGCCGCAGTTCGCCGATGCGTTGGGGATGTCAACCGGCGGCGGGTCGCCGGCGGTGTTTTGGGCCCGAATCCGGTCGTAGGTGTCTACGTCCTGGCCGGCGTCGGCGTGATTTCCATTACCGTTATGGCCATTGTGGCCAATAGACCCTGAGACCGGCCGAGCGTGATGACCGTTGCCATTGTGCCCCGGAGCGCCGTTGGAGTTCCCTACCGGCAGCTTCCGGTGACCGTTGCCGTTTCCGTTGCTCTCCGGTGCCCAACCCGCACCGCCGGGATGGGGTATGGTCCCATTGACCGGGAGTGGCGCGTCGTGGTCATTGTGGCCGGAGCCGTTGGTAGCGGCCCCGGCGTAGGCCAGTCTTAAGCCAGATTTATAGGCCGCCACCAGACGTTGCAGTTCGTTTTCGGCGCTACTATGCTGTTGCAGCTCCTCTTGATAGCGCTGCAGGAAGTAGTCGATGGTCTCAACCCGGATCTTGATGGAGCCCGCGGGTTTGTTCTCGTCGATGTCATGGAACGTGAAGAAGGGAGTGCCCGAGGCCTCGATGATTCCCTCCACCACGCTGTAGACGGGTGCGTCGTGGCCACACTTGAAGTTGGAAAGGTCGATTGCGACCAGGTTGGGGTGGCGGGCCACGTACTTAGCGGCCCACACTTTTCGGTTGGTGTTCTGGCTAAACGAGTTCTTCCACACGTCGTCAATGTCCATCGGGTCACGGATGATCCCCGCCCGCACTTCATCTCCGAAGAGCCGCTCCAGAACGTCCTCATCCCTGGGCAGCGAGTCTATGGTGAATACCGTATAGCCCTTGCTCTGAATTTCGGCCATGATCTCGTGGCTCAGGCCGGGATCGCTGTGATAGGGCCGGCCGAGCATCACTACCCCGACTCTCCCCTCCTGTTCCAGCCGCTCCATCAATTCCCTTGCCTCTTGGCGCAGCGAGTCAACAGAGCCCTGCCAGGCCTGGAAGGCGATGTCTATTGCCTCGCTATTCTCTTTAGCCGTGATCTTCAGGAGCGGAGCGAAGCAGTCATACATCTGCATCCGGAAGAGCGCCGGGTCTCCCATGTCCAGGCCGGGTGTGATGTACTGGATGCCGTGCTCCGCGAAGACGTCCCCTTCCTTGGTATAGGCCGCTCTCACCACGTCCGGCGTGATCGAAACGGAGGGGCAGGGAGCGTTGTCCACCGCGTTGGGAATGTCGGCGGGCAGCTTGCGCAGGATGGGGAGGAAGATGATGTTCGGCCGTTTCCTCTCCCTCTGGTCGAACATGAGGTTGTGCACGTGGGCGATGACCGACTTGCTGGGGAAGCACTGGTCGATGGAGCCTCGCCGGGACCCTTTGAACCACATGGCGGGGCTGGTGTGGGAGGAAAAAATAATGTTCTGGGAGCCGACCCCCAAGGCCTCGAAATATGACCGGAAGAAGGGCGCCAGGCTGTACATGTTCAGCACCCGCGGTATTCCGATCTTGATGTCCCGTCGCAGTTTCTTGATCTCCCCGAAGTCCGGAGTCTGCTCACGAGAGTCCCGTTTAAGGAGGCGGGCCCATAGCTTGTTGGGCCTTCGGGCGGCGTCTTGGCCGTCGTCCCTTCGTATCGTACTCACTTTGGGAGGATTGAGGCTTCGGAAAGGCTCTTCCGACGCCCGCTCCACGAAGTTGGGGTAGTTCTTTTTGACCTCGTCCAGCCGCGCTTTGACCACCCGCATGTCCTCCACCTTCTCCACGGCGCCCTTTTCGCAGGTGGCGATGATGAAGCGGCGGTTATCTCCTCCGGGCACCCGGGTATCCACGAAAGTCCGCAGGCAGGTATTCTTGCAATAGTTGCACCGGGTAGACTCGTCCCTGGTGGTGGTGAATTCCAGGGTCTCGGCCGCGGCCAGGCCGATGAACGTGGAATCCCGGCCGCCTGCCGCCCGAATCGCCTCCAGGGCAGCGCCGATGGCGCCGCTCTCCCCGGTGAACCGGTGGACGCGGATGTTGACTCCGGGCACTCTCGATTTGATGAAATCGTACTGGGCTTTGACGGCGGCCAGGTTGTGCTGGGTGCCGCCCTGCAGGACGAAGTTGGCGCCGAACTTGCCCAGGTTGGGCTCCGCCACGACGTATAGCCAGATGTTCTTGGGCAGGACTTGGGCCAAGCCGGCCATGATCTCTTTCTTTTCCCACCCCATCTGCTGGAAGTTGACGATGTCCGTCTCCATGAAGACGGCACAGCCGAAGTTGAATACCGGTAGCCGCTCGGCGGAGAACGCCACGTCGGCGAATTCCTCCACGGAGTAACCGAACCTTTCGGCGGTGTTCTGAAGGAAATAGCCATTGCCGGCGGAGCACTGGGTATTCAGCTTGAAGTCTTTGACCTTGCCGTTGCTGAGGATGATGACCTTGATGTCTTGGCCGCCCACATCGACGATCACGTCCACGTCGTCATAGTAGTGCAGGGCGGACTTGGTGTGGGCCACCGTCTCCACGATGGCCACATCGGCCGCCAGGGCCTCTTTCAGCATGTCCTTGGCGTAGCCGGTGGTCCCAAGCCCCAGCACCGAGAGGATGGCCCCCTGGCTTTCGACGTGCTCACGAAGGCTCTTCAAGATGTCCTGGCTATCCGCCAGAGGGTTGCCCTTGGATAGCTGGTAGGCGGTGGCCAGCACGATGCCGTCCGGGTCCATCAGGACGCCCTTAGTCGAGGTGGAGCCGCCGTCGATGCCAATGAAGGCCTCGACCTCCTGACCGGGGGAAAAGGAGGCCGGGCTCCACGGTTCCCTGGCGAAGATCCGCTTGAACTCCGCCAGTTCCTCGTCGGTCCGCCAGAGCCCCACGTCTCCCGACGCCTCCCGCAACCGGGTGCGGCCCACGTCGATGAAGTCCTCCAGTTCCGCGGTGCCCTGGTACGTTCCAACGGGAGCATCTTCGCTCTTGCCAAACAGCACCGCGCCGATGGCGGCGAAGTACTCGGCGTTTTCCGGGACCACGATCAGGTCTTGCGGGTCCACTCCCTCGGGCAGCGGGGTGTTCCGCTCCTCCCATATCTTGGGGATGTTGTGCTTCCAACAGTCGCGAATGGCCGGAATGAAGGTGTTGGGACCACCCAGGAGGAGCACCTTGGGCTGGAGAGTGCTGCCCCGGGTGAGGACGCTGAGGTTTTGCTGGACGAGGGCCTCGAAAAGGGACGCCATCAGCTGTTCGGCCGGCACCCCCTGCTTCTGAAGCCCGATTATGTCGGTCTCGGCGAAGACCCCGCACTTGCCGGCGACGGGGTGAAGCTTGACGTCGAAATACGGCAAGGTCTGTAGGTCGCCGTTGCTGAGCTGAAGCTTGGCGTTGATCTTGTCGATGACGGCGCCGGTACCCCCGGCGCACTTGTCGTTCATGCTGGGCACTTTGCGTTTGGCGCCGGTCTCTTCATCGGTGAACCAAATGATGATCTTGGCGTCCTGCCCTCCCAGCTCGATCACCGACCCGGTGTCCGGTTCTAGTTGTTCCACCGCCAGAGAGACCGCGTTGACCTCTTGGACGAACTTGGCCCCAAGGAATTTCGCCATGATGCGGGAGCCGCTGCCGGTGATGAAGATACGCGTCGCACCCTGGATCAAGGTGAAGGCTTCCTCGATTTGGCGAAGGAACTCGAGGACTTTTTCCGGCTGTTTGGATTGGTGCCGCCCGTAGGCTTTCCAGAGGATCTCGTCGGTGTCGGGGTCCATGACGACTACCTTCACCGCGGTCGAACCCACATCCAGGCCGATCATCAGGCTGGCAGAAGGAACTCCGCGCTCCGGGCCGGGGCCATGAAGGCCGGTGTCAAGCACTATGCTCAAGGCGTCAAACCTCTTATCAAATTTCGTCTATCGGCCACCGGCGAACGTGCCGGAGGCCGGGCGCCGGCCAGCACCCTTCGGTCACATCCGGCGGGTCATTGTCTGGCCCTGGCCGGGTCTGGCGCCAGAGCCGGATCCCGGACCTGGCGGGCCGTGGCCATTATCGAGTTGCGGGACTGGACCAGAATTCCGCCCATTCCGAATTCCAACAGTTCCCGAACCAAGTCTTTTATCGCGGGCTGTGGTTCCTCCGAGGATGTGAGCTGGAAGATCACCTCCTTCACCGCCCCTACGATGGAGAAAGACGTGAGGCGCGTGTCACAACGCCGGACCAGATTCATGGCAACGCCCAAATCCAGGGAGCGCTGTATCATCCCGGCGGCTTCGCTGTATAAATCCTCCAGCTTGCGCACCACCGTGCGGTCCAGGGTGTTGGTTTGGTGCAGGACTATGCGGGTGAGGTCCCTTTCCCCCAAAACCAGGTTGAGGACCCGCGTCAGGTTATCCTGGATCTGGGCCAGGGGCGTCGGCGCCGCCGGGGCCAGGGATATGGGCCGAATGGACTCGCGCAGGTCCTGTAGGAAGGTGTCCAGGATGCTCTGAAATAGATGCAGTTTGCTGTCGAAGTATAGGTAGAAAGTACTCCTGGCGATGCCTGCTTCCCGGACAACCTGAGAGATGCTGGTGGCGCGATAACCCCTGCCGGCGAAGGCCTCTTTGGCGCAACGAACCAATCTTGCTCTTCTCGGGTCTTGTGATCCGCTATTCATGTGTCCGTGATCGGCGAAACATTATCAAAAAACTACCCTGTACTCTCCGATGGCTGCGCCCACTATGTCAAGACATATTCCAGAGAAATGACCGATTATTACCAATAACCAGGGAAGCGCGGGCGGCCCCGGGCCGCATTACAGGTACGTTCAGGACGAACCGGCAGGACGAACCGGCAGGACGAACCGGGAGGTTCCCGCGTGCAGGGGCGATTGGCCAATCGCTCTCAGGTATCAGGGCAGGTCTGCCTAACCAAGGCGCCAGGATTCGGATTGGCTACCGGCGCCGCCTTGCCGGTTCCCTCTTGGAGTCCAGCCGTGGGGAGATGGACAACACCAACGGATCGCATCCCAATTCCTGTATTGTTTCTCGCACCGCACTGACCAGGGGCGGCATCTCCTCGCTGTGAAACAGGTGCCCGCGGCAGCGGCAATCGGAGGAGCCGAAGCGCCGAAAAACCTCGAACTGCCGGCCCAGAGAGATGGCTAGCTGGCATTCCAGCGGCCGCGAGGTGTGACCGGCTATGATTGCCGCGGGCTTGCCGCGAGGGAGGAGGTAGTCGAGATGCCAACGGGGACGGGGGTGTGGGCTCAGGTGGTGCCGGATGCGATTCCCTATCCCGGCCATGGCCGAGCCAATATAGATGTAGCATCCGACCGGAAAGGCGAGGCGCCCGAGACGGCCAACGGTTACCGTAGTCTCGCGGGAGAGAACGAACAGCAAGGCGTAAATTCCGGGCCGCCGCTTGTCCTCTTCTTCCCAGGGGCCGGCCTGCAGCCCGGCCTGTGCCGGGTGAGTTCGGCGTCCGGTGGTGGTGCCCCTTCTCCTGACCTTATCGTTCACTCAACCATCCGGGCTACTTGAACCGTCTCCACCGCCAGAACTTCGGCAAGCACACCATTTTGGCAAGCCGGTAGCGGCCCTAGTTCACCAGGTATAGTGTAGGGTAGATGAACACCCAGGCCACGTCCACGAAGTGCCAGTACTTGACGGTCCCCTCGACGCCCCAGTAGTTCTCATGGGTGAACCGGCCGTCCCTCCCCAATCTGTAGACGATGGTCAGGGCGATCAGGCCGGTTAGAACGTGGAAGGCGTGAATTCCGGTCATGGTGAAAAAGAGGGTCCCGAACCCCCCACGGGGCGGAAAGTGCTCGAACGCCTCTTTCCACTCCCACCCCACCCCGGCCATGAAGAGGGCCCCCAGACCAAGGGTTGCCAGGAGGTTTCTTCGAAAGCCCACCGTATTACCGTGGGCGGCGAAAATCTCTGCCCGGTAAGCGGTCAGGCTGCTCCCGATCAGGATTATGGTGATGAGCAGGCCCAGCATCTGATTGAGGTCCTCCGGCCGGGCCAGTCCTTGGAGGAAATAGCGGGAAGTGATGAGTGCGCCGAAAAGGAAGCTTTCAGAAAGGATGAACAGCCACAGCCCGAGCCGGTTGATGGTCAAGCGACTGGGGTGATGCGCGCCGGCGGAGGTTGAATGGGCCGGGTCACGGCCACTTGATTGGGGTTGGACCCGGGCAGTAGGATCGGCTGACATCTATTCCTCCGGGTGCCACAGCTGGCGCACGTGCATAAAGAAATACAGGATGAGCGCCGCGTCCACGATATTCATGAGAATCATGTAAACCAGGTTGCCCGAATCCACAGCCAGCCCCAGAACGTACTCACCCGCAGCCAGGACCACCAGGACGATGAAGACCAGCAGCCCCACCCGCATCGGCGACTTCAGGTCGGAGTCTTTCACGGGTTACCTCCTTCCGGAAATTGGGGTAGCGAAGGCGGGCCTCATATCGATTCCTCTCGGCTCGCTTTTGTAGAGGGCAGTTCCGGCGCGTCGGATGCTCCGGCTACACCGACTATGGCGTGGACCGAGCCGGGGACGCCGTAATCATAGGGGTCACCAACCACCCTCGGCGGGTAGAGGAAATTCTCCAGCGGAGGAGGCGAGGAGGTCTGCCACTCCAGGGTCCTGGCCTGCCACGGGTTGGAGGAGGCAGCCCTGCCCCGTACCCAGGAGTAGGCCAGGTTGACGGTGAACAACACCATGCTGGCGCCCAGG
>JASLXV010000049.1:0-15813 GCA_030740155.1 Dehalococcoidia bacterium
AGCGCAGAAAGGAGGTGAAGGCTCAAACGATCGATAGGCGAAGACTTCATAACCGGACCCTCAGGCAGCTCACCCAAGCTCTTCCACACCTCTGATCTCTCGGGTCCCAAACTGTCCCATTTGTGCTGGTTGCCAACAGTCGAGTGTCGAAGACGCCCTTGAGCCGGCTGAACACGTCAGTCTCCAGCCGGACCACCTCGGTCTCGCAGGCTTCCGGAGGGGCCGATTGGGAGGGGAAGAAAAACGCTCTCAGGGACGGCGTCTCCGGGCCGGCCACCGCAAGCACCAGGAGATGGCTGGTTCCCGGAGCGGCGAGGCCAACGGGATAGATAGGGACCCGGCCGGGGCCCACTAGGAAAGCGAAGCACCGCAGGTCCGCGCCGGTCTCGCCGGTTCCGGACAATGTATACGCCGGCCCTCCCTCCGGAACGCGAACGACGATGAGTTCCTCTTCCGCGTCGAGGGTTGCGGTCAGCTCCAGCAGAGGTGTGGCGTCAGACGGCGGCCGGGCCCCGGCTAGTTGAAACAGCTTCTGTTCCGCCCCTTCGTCCAGAACTACAAACATCGGTCGGCTTTCATCACGCCTGGTAGCGCAGTAACTCGGCTCAATTCGATGCGCGTGGCCTCCAGCGTGTTGGGGACCCAGCGCCGGGCCACCGGAGGATCAGTAGCTGGTGGTGATTACGAGGTCATCGTGCTCCGGGCGGGGCCAGTGGCCCGTTTCGAGCCACACCTCGTAGCAATGGAGCCAAAGGGAGACCCACGACATCACCGTGGCGGCGGTTGTCTTCGGTCCCCAAGACCGGTCATCCTTATGAAAGAGGCAGAGGTGGCCATCGGGGTAGATGTGACGGCTCTGTTCAATCTTCGGCTTCATCACGTAGACCTTGGGCGGCCTATACGGAAAGGAGTCGGGATAGCGGAGGTGCACTTCGTACTCGTGGCCGGCCCAGGTAGTTACAATGCCCTGCCAGAAGCAGTCGCCGTCGGGGGCGGAGCCCATCTGGAAACTCGGGTAGAAGCGCCGCATTACCTGCTGCTCTTGCTCCAGCAGCCGCGCCTTCACCCGGTACCATTGTTTCGGCCGGGCATACCAGGTGTTTTCCTTGATGGTGGCCACGGGCTTGCCGTCCTTGGTCCGGAGCACGCCGTCCTTGAGTTCGACATCGTCCAGGCCCAGGACGGTGCCATCCATGGAGACGCCAACCTCATCACGCTCGATGGCCTCAACGACTCCGGCCCACTCCGCGCTGCATTCGGAGCACCTCTGTTGCTGGTCCGGGTCCCGGTGGTCGTCGCCAACGATTCGCCGGCATTTCTGGCAGGTAAACGTCTGGCTCGCGGGCAGCCGGTCGTGGCATAGGGAGCAAAGGACCTTCCGCCCTTCGGTGCACTTGGCGCACTTTCGCAGGTCCTGGTCGTAGTGCTGGGCGCACAGTGGCGTCAGGCCGCAATTGGGGCAGCGAAAATTGCGGTCCTCATACACCTGTTCGCCACCGAACGCGCAGTACATCAACCGCATCTGCTGCTGGATGATCACGTCGCGGCCCGCCACGTTGCCTTCCCCAACGCCCTGAACTTTAACGTTGCCGGGGCCGCTGGAGGCCGGGCCGGCCCCTGAGACCGGCGCCGGCGTTTCCGGCTCCCCGTCGTCGGACGCTGGTTCGGCCACTGCGAGGCCCTGATCCAACGGCTTCCCGCAATCGCCGCAGAACCCCTGCCCCGGTTCCGGGTTGTACTCCGTTTGGCAATGAGGACATTGGGCCATCGTAACCGCACCTCTTATGGTACTACGCAGATATTCTACATCATTCGCCACTTATGAAGTAGCCCGTGCGTTCGTCCCGGATACGGGCGGCTTTAACGCGGCGTCGCGAGCCGGTTGACTCGATTGGGAAGAGAAGTAGCCCGGGTCCCTTGCCGGCGATGGCGGCACATGATTATGTCAACGAGTCCCGGCGGCGCCCTACCGGCTACGACAAGGGGATGTAGCGCCCCAGACACCGGTCCCGTGGCTCCGCGGCTTAGTCCTGAGCCTCTCCAGCGTAGCATCGGCAAAGGGGCCAACTTTGCTACAATACCAGCATACGGAGCCAACCCGGCGACGAGGCAACCGATGGACAAGAACCCCGAAGCAGTGGTGATCGGCGGAGGGATCGTGGGCGCGAGCATCGCCCATTACCTGGCCCTCAAAGGCCTCAAGAACACCGCGTTACTGGAAAAGGAAGCCCTGGCCAGCGGCGCCACCGGCGTGGCTACCGCCCTGGTCCGGATGCACTACACCAACCCTTGGGACTCCCAGCTGGCGCTCCGGAGCTGGGAGGTCTTCGACAACTGGGATGAGTTGATCGGCGGAAGCTGCGGTTTTAACAAGACGGGGTTTATCTTCACCGTGGGCCACCGGGAGACGGAGAAGCTGCAGAAGAACGTCGACATCATGCGCGATGTCTCCGGCATCAACACCCGCGTCCTGTCCGCGGCGGAGCTGAAGGAGATGCTCCCCCTCTGGAACTTCGATGACATCGGCGCGGCAGCCTACGAGCCCGATAGCGGATACGCCGACCCTTATTCGGCAACCACCAGCCTGGCGGGCCGGGCCCGGGAGTTGGGTGTCTCCATCTTGCTTGGCGTGCGGGCCACCGCCATACGCACTGAGGGGGGCCGGGTAACGGGGGTGGAAACGTCCACGGGCTTCATCTCGACGCCCACCGTGGTGCTGGCCGCCGGAGCCTGGTCCACTCCCCTGGCGCGGACCGCCGGCCTGGAGCTGCCCGTCACCGGGATGCTGCTCTCCGCGGGCATTCTGGAGCGTCCCGCGGGGCTGGAAGAGTCACACCTGGCCTGCATCGACGCCTCCCAGGGAATCTATTTCCGGCCCGACACCGGGAAGCTGACCATTGCCGGCCTCAGCAGCGTGGTCGACCGGCGGGAGTCCCCCAAGGACCTGGACCCGGACCGTTTCACCACTGAACCCCCGCTGGACTGGACGGTGCGAACCGGGACCCGGATGGCCAACCGCATTCCCGGCATGATCGACGCCGGCTGGCAAAGGGCCTGGAGCGGGGTTGACGGCAACACGCCGGACGGCCACGCCATTCTGGACCGGGCCCCCGGGGTGGAAGGGCTGTATCTGGCCGTGGGAATGAGCGGCACCGGGTTCAAGACAGCGCCCGCCGTCGGCATTTGCATGGCGGAGCTGATAACCGAAGGAGCCGCCCGTACGGTGGACATCGTCCCCTTCAGCCTCAGCCGCTTCAGCGAGGGCCGGCTTCTGGTCGGCCAGCACGAGTACAACCATTACTTCGCTGAGACCGGGCCGTGACGCCGGGCGGGGCGACCCGCCCCCGGGAGGTTTTACCTCCACCGCCTCTTCGCGGCTTCCCAACGCTCGCCACAGTGCCACGCGGCCCCCGGCGGCCGGGGTTTCTACCCGGCCCGCCACCAGATAAGGGAGCGTTCACCGGGGGCTTGCAGTGTTTCCCGGCCCAAGGTATCCATGGGCCAATCCCCATCTGGCTTTTGACAGCTTCCGCGCACCGTTTTTCACCGCTTTGACAGGAGTTAGTCATTCGTAGACAATATCGAATATGTGGCTGGGCGGTGGCCGGGCGGCGGGCCGTCACTCCGGCCACGGTCCAGCGCAGCTAGCCGGGCCCCGTGGCGGCTTTTCGCCAGCTTTTCGTTTGAAGGGAGGACCAATCGTGGGCCAGACAATGGCGGAGAAGCTCTTTTCCCGGAAAAACCTGGCAGGCTCCCCGGTGAAAGCGGGGGAGATCATCGAGGCCAAACTCGACGGTCTCATGTTCCATTACGGCCTCTTCAGGGCCACCCAGCAAGCTATCGAGGCCGGCTTCACCGAGGGCCTGCCCCGGGTGTGGGACCAAGACCGGGTCTTTGTCCTGGTGGACCACCACCAACCGGCGCCCACCCAGGCCCTGGCCGACCGCAACCAGGTATTGCGGCGCCAGGTAGAGCGGCTGGGCATCAAGACCTTCCACGACGCCGAGCCGGGCATCGCCCATCAAATGATGCCGGACTACGGGCTGGTGCGGCCGGGAGAGCTGGTCCCCGGCACCGACTCCCACGCCGTCGCCTACGGCGCCCTCAACGCCGGGGGGACCGGAATCTCCGGCATCGAAGCAGTATATGCGGCAATCTTCGGCGAACTCTGGTTCCAGGTGCCCAAGACCGTCAAGGTGGTCCTGGAGGGGCATCAGCCCAGCTACCCTATAGCCAAGGATATTATCCTGAGTCTGGCGGGCCAGTACGGCGACGATTTCGCCGGCAGTTTGTCCATCGAGTACACCGGCTCCCTGGTTCCTCAGCTCACCATGGACAGCCGGATGTGCCTTTCGACCCACGGCGTGGAAGTGGGGGCCAAATTCGCCCTGTTCCCGGCGGACGAAAGGACCCACGAGTACATTCGGCGCAAGACGGATAAACCGTATGAGCCGCTGGTCGCCGACCCGGACGCCGAATACGAGCGGGAGCTCGTCCTCAACGTGGACGAGATGCCTTTCGTGGTGGCCAAGCCCCACCAGTTCGGCAACGTGGCGCCCGTGGAGGAGGCGGCCGGGACCAAAGTAAACCAGGCGCAGATCGGCTCGTGCGCCAACGGCCGCTTCGAGGACATCGAGATCGCCGCCCGGATGCTGCGGGGGCGCAAGGTAGCCAAAGGGGTCCGATTCATCGTGTCACCGGCTTCCCAGGGGGTCTACCTGCAATGCCTCGAGGCCGGGCTGGTTCGGACCATCGTCGAGGCCGGCGGCCAGTTCGCGGGCCCCGGATGCAGCATATGCCAGCCGATGCTGGGATTCATTTCCGAAGGCGAAGTCTGCATCACCGCCACCACGCGGAACTTCAAGGGGCGCAAGGGCAGCCTGAACGCCGACATCTACCTGGCCGGCCCGCTGACAGTCACGGCGGCAGCCGTGGCGGGGGAGATCGTAAATCCCAAGGAGGTGTTCCATGACCTCTAATATCAACCGAGTGATGCGAGGCCGGGCTTGGACCTTCGGCGACTCCGTCGAAACCGACATCATCTACCCTTTCTATCTGTACCCTTCGATGGAAGAAGTGAAGAAGCACACCATGGAGGCCCTGCGGCCCGAGTTCGCCAAAGAGGTCCAGGAAGGGGACATCGTGGTGGCGGGGCGGAACTTCGGCTGTGGCTCCTCACGGCCGGCCACAGTGCTCCGGGAAGTCGGCGTCGCCGCTATCATCGCCGAGTCGACATCCCGGTTGCTGCTCCGCAACAATGTGGCTCAGGCCATCCCAACCTTCGTCGCGCCGGGGATCACCGGCATCGTCGAAAACGGGGACGAGCTTGAGATCGACTACCCTAATGGCATCGCCCGGAATCCCAGGACCGGCGCGCAGGTTGCGCTGACCAAGTATCCTCCACTGATAGAGCAGATTTACGAGGCCGGGGGCATGCTGGAATACGCCCGCCGCCGTTTCATCGCCGAGACGTAGCCGTAATCGGCGGACTCGAATCCAGAGTTCTCCACCAAAGTTCTCGAAACGAGGAAGGAGCTTTTTGTATGGACAAAGAGGTCAGCTGCGGAGTGGTGGTAGCCGGCGCCGGAAACGCCGCCCTGAGCGCGGCGGTATCGGCCGCCGAAGCGGGCGCCAAGGTGGTCGTGCTAGAAAAAGCTCCCGAGGCTCTGCGGGGCGGCAACACCTACTTCACCGGCGATTTCCGGTTCCCCTGGGCCTCGGTTGAAGACCTGGCGCCCCTGGTGCCGGACTTTTCCGATGCCGAGGCCAAGGGCATGAGGGATGCGTCCACCCCCTACTCTCAAGCCGACTTCTACGACGACGTGATGCGGGTGACCGAGGGCCGCTCCGACCCCGAGTTGTTGGAGCTGCTGGTGAGCCAGGCGTTCCCCACCATGCAGTGGATGGCGGCCATGGGGCATACCTGGGTACCAAGCTACGCCAACCCCACGGCCAGCATGCCGGTGGCCCTCAACGGCGGCGGCGCGACTCTCTCCGACCACTGGTTCGACGTGGCCGCCCGCAAGGGTGTGGAGATACTCTACGACCACCAGGCTATCGAGTTGCTCCCGGACTCCGCGGGTGAGATCAGCGGCGTCCGCGTCCAAACCCCGGAGGGGTACACCACATTCCACGCCAAGGCGGTGATCCTTGGCTGCGGCGGATTCGAGTCCAACGCGGCCATGCGTTGCAGCTACCTCGGGACGGGCTGGGACATGGTCAAAGTCCGCGGCGTACCCTTCAACACCGGCGACGGCTTGCGCATGGCCATGGACATCGGGGCCTGGCCCCACGGCCACTGGGGCGGTTGTCACGCCTCTCCCCAGGACTTGGCCCTTCCCGAGTACAGCCTGCGCTCCGGCATCCCTTCCTCGGACTACGCCCGCTACGCCTACCCCTTCAGCGTGATGGTGAACCTCCAGGGTCAGCGGTTCGTGGACGAGGGCTCGGACTCTCGGACCTACACCTACGCCAAGACCGGCCGGGCCATCATGGCCCAGCCCCAGGCCGTGGCCTTCCAGATATTCGACCGGAAGTGCGAAAGCCTCCTGGGAGACTACCAGCGGGCCAGCGGTGGCTGGGCCAAGACGCTGCCGGAGCTGGCCAACATGCTGGGGGTAGATCCGGAAGGATTGGTGCGCACCATCGAGGAGTACAACGCCACGGTGCAGCCGGGGGACTTCAATCCGATGCGGAAGGACGGCAATCATACGCTGGGCCTCGATATCCCCAAGTCCAACTGGGCCCAGACCATTGATGAGCCGCCGTTCTACGGCTGCGCCGTCGTATGCGGCATCACTTTCACCTACGGGGGAGTGCGCATCAACACCAAGACCCAAGTCTTGCACACCACGAACCGGCCGATCCCCGGGCTGTACGCCTGCGGAGAGATGGTGGGCGGTATATTTTATGTCGGGTACGCCGGCGGATCGGGCATGACCCAGGGCTCTGCCTTCGGGCGCATCGCCGGCAACGAGGCCGCCCACCGGTCCCTGGGCGAGTAAAGCCGGCCCGGAACCCCCATCCAGCACTGCTCGCTTCCAAACGCGGGGCCGCCGCCACGCAGGTGAGTAGGAGGAAACGATATGATGCAGACCGCCAGCGAGACGGTAACCCATAGAGACGCGTCTTCCGACCTGGCCCGCCACGCGGTGACACTAGCCTACGGCGCGCTGCCGCCGTCCGTGGTGGAGCTGACCAAGCAGTGCGTGCTGGATACCCTGGGCGTTATCATCGGCGCCGGCCAACTGGCCCCGGAAGCCCAAGCCGTGGCCGGCTTCGTCAAAGAGATGGAAGGCAAACCGGAGAGCACCCTCCTCAGCTTTGGAGGCCGGGCCCCGGCGCCCTGGGCCGCCTTTTCCAACGGCAGCCTCGGCCACATGATCGACTACGATGACCGGTGCGGCGGAGGGCATCCCAGCGTCACCACGGTGCCGGTGGCCTTCGCCACAGCCGAAAAGCTGGGCGGCGTCTCGGGCCGGGAGCTGCTGGCCGCCATCGCCGCGGGGGTCGACATCCAGACCCGGCTCAGCCTGGCCATTCCCGACGTGGAGTGGACCATGACCGAAGGGTGGTTCGCCACTCAGCTCCTGGGGTTCCAGTCCGGCGCCGCCACCGCGGGCCGCCTGCTGGGTCTGAACGAAGAGCAGATGCTGAACGCCCTGGGCATTGCGTTCACCCAAGCCAGCGGCAGCCGGGAGATGGCGGTGGGCACCGCCACCCATGCCCGGGCCCTGCAAGCCGGCTTCACCGGACAAGGCGGCATCGTCGCCGCGCTGTTGGCCGGTCGGGGCATCACCGGGCCTCGGAACAGCCTGGAGGGCCGGTATGGACTGTACCAGGTCTACCTGCACACCAAACCCGACCGCGACGCCCTGATCGGCGAGCTGGGGACCCGTTTCTCCACCCTGGACGACCACTGCTTCAAGGCGTGGCCCGCCTGCGCCGCCACCCGATCCCCGGTGGGGGCCCTCCTGGGTCTCCGCGAAGCCCACGGCATCCGGCCCGAGGATGTGGAGGAGATCGTGCTGGTGGGAGGGGACATGCACACCCAGTTGCTTTCGGAGCCCCTGGAGTCCAAGCGGTGTCCCCAGACCAGCATCGATGCCAAGTACAGCATTCCTTTCACCATTGCCGCGGGCATGGTCAATGGGAACGTCACCCTGGGGGCCTACACCCCCGACGGCCGCATCGACCCCGACGTACTGGCCATGGCCGGCCGAGTGCGCCACCAGCCGGTGCCGGAGGATCGTAAGACCTCCCTAATCCCCACCGTGGAAGTCCGGACGAAGGACGGCCGGGTGTTCTCCAAGGCCGAGGAGTTTCCCCTCGGAGACAACGAAAACCCCATGTCTCAGGAGCAGATCGAAGCCAAGTTCCGCGATTGCGTATCCTTCTCGGCCCGGCCCGTACCGCCGGCAAACGTGGACCGGGTGATCGACCTGGTGAACCGGCTCGAAACATTGTCCGATGCGACGGAAGTCATCCGGCTCCTGTCCCCAAGCTAAGCCATAACCGCACCGCACCGGCAGGCCGCGGGCCGAAGGAGTGAAAATGGCTACCGACCCGAAAACCGAAGGCATCGTCTTGATGGGCACCGGCGACGTGGGGCCGATACACGAGCCAATGAGCCAGTACCCGGAGTTGGTGCGCCCCACCCTCGCCGAAGCACACATCCGTTTCGGCCAGTGCGAGCGCCTCTACTCGGACCGGGGGACGCTCCAGATACATTCCAACGGCCACCACAGCCGGCTGGCCCCCAGCATGGCTTCGATCTTCACCGATTGCGGGTTCGACGTGGTTTCCCTGGCCAGCAACCACTCCATGGACTGGGGAGAGGACGCGCTAATGGACACCTGCGAGCTGATGCAGGAATTGGGTATCCAAACCGCGGGCGCGGGCGCGAACCTGGACGAGGCGAGACAGCCCGCCATCGTGGAACGGGACGGGGTCAAGGTGGCGTTCCTGGCCCGCTGCTCCGTCCTGCGGGACGGGTACGCCGCGGAGGCAAAGAAGGTCGGGGTTGCGCCGCTGCGAGCCCACACCTACTACGAGGCCCAAGAGTACCAGGCGGGCACTCCACCCCGGGTGGTTACCGTACCCTGCTCGGAAGACCTGGAGATGCTGCGGGAGGACATCCGGAAGGCCCGGCAGCAGGCCCACGTGGTGGTTATCTCTCTGCACTGGGGCATCCACTTCATCCCCCGGGTCATCGCGGACTACCAGCCGTTGGTAGCCCATGCCGCTTTCGAGGCCGGGGCAGACCTTATTTTGGGCCATCACGCCCACGTGCCGAAGGGCATCGAAGTGTACCAGGGGAAGGCCTGTTTCTACAGCCTGAGCAACTTCATGATGTCCAGTTCCGGCACGTCCAAGGCCATGCTGGACCGCTACAACATTGAACTGGACCCGGAGTACCCGCATCTGCCCTACGGCGCCGCCGCCAAGCGAAGCTTGATAGCCCGGGCGGTACTCTCGACCGAGGGGGTCAAACGGGTCTCCTTCCTTCCGGTCATGATCGACAAGCAACTGAGGCCCGAGGTGCTACATCAGGGAGATGCCCGCTTCGACGACGCGATAAGCTACATGGATTGGGCATCGGAAGGGCTCGCCCATCGGTTCGACGTGCAGGGCGACGAGGTGGTGCTCACCGGGTCTTGAGCCAAGGCGCCACCCGCAACCGAACCAGTGAATTAGAACTCGGAGGTCAGCCGTGTCAACCACCAAAGCCACCACCCAGCTCCGCCAACTCATCCACCGCCAGGGCCAGGTCATGACGGTCATGCATCCACCCAGCGTGGCCCTGGGACGGGTCATGGAGGCCGCCGGTACCGAGGCCGGGTTCAGCGGCACCTCCGGCGTGGTGGGCTCCTATACGGGGCTGGCCGATGTGGGCGTGGCGACCCTGTCGGAATGCCTGATGGTGGCGGGCTGGATCGCCAGAGCGGTCAATTTTCCCATCATCATGGACGGCGACACCGGCCACGGCGGCATCATGGCCGTCCGCCGGATGGTCCGGGAGTGCATCCGGGCCGGCGTGGCGGGCGTGCGTATCGACGACCAGGCCATCGAGCGCAAACGCGGCACCGGCTCCGGCGGTATCGTGCTGGAGGACCTGGATATCGTCCTGGGCCGCTACGCCGCCGCCGTGGATATGAAGAACGAGCTGGACCCCGATTTCGTCGTCATGGCCCAGTGCTACGCCGGAGAGTCGGAAGACGCCGGTCTGGATAACGCGATACGCCGCATGACCGCCTACAAAGAGCAGGGCAAGGTGGACTGGGTACAGTTCTCGGCGCCCCGGTCCGCCGAGGAGATAAAGCGGGCCCGTCAGGCCATCTCCGGCCCCTTTTCGGTGATGCAGGGCCACATGCCCACGCCCCTCAGCGATGAGGAGCTACTGGAGATCGGGGTCACCATCGCCTGGGTGCCGGGTATCACCCATAGAGTTACCTACGTGGCCCTGTACGACTTCGTCAAGGACTTCATGGAGAGAGGAGCCCAGGCGGTCGATGACTTCGAGAACCGCAACGCCGGCCATCCGTTCGTTCACGGCGCCCTCAGCCGTGGCGTGGACGGTGAAGACACCGCCAAATTCCAGGAGCTGGAGGCCAAGTACTTCTCCAGCTAGACTTGAAGATTCAGATCTAGGGAGGACGGAATCCATGACCCAACCAGAGACCATCACCGAGGTCCTTGAGCCGGAACACCGCTGGATCGACGAACGGTTCGAGCGGTTCCAGGCCCTGCTGGCCGCCGGCCAAGTTGATGCGGAACCCTTCGAGGAGGCCTCGAAGGCCCTGCACCGTCACATGTACGTGGAAGAGGAGATACTATTCCCCGAGGTGGCGACGCGGGGCTTGGCGGCCCCAGTGGAGGTGATGTTCCAGGACCACGGAGAGATTGCCCGGCGCATGAACGCCGTACACGGGCTCATCGCGAGCGGCGCCCCTCCTTCGGATCTCGAAGCCGCCCTCGAGGCCGTGATTCAGGTCCTGGGAGAGCACGGCACAAAAGAGGAGATGATCCTGTATCCGACCGCCGACCAGGTCCTCGTCGGTCCGGATTTTGCTCAACTCGTGGAACGGGTAAGGAGCGAAGCGGTGCCGGAAGGCTGGTTGTGCCGCGTGCTCGCCGGCGAGAAATAGGGTAGCGCAGGTATCCGGTGTCGGCTTGTTCCCGACGGGGCGAAGCAGCCGGTGATTTTGGCTTAGGGTCCGACCGAGCAAGCCCGCGGCTCTGGCCAAGGCTCGGTGATTGTCTGGCGCCGGCAATCCCGGGCCGGCGCTCGTTGCTGGCACCCAGGGTCAAGACCAACCGACTGCAAAGGGTAATCACGTCTTACGCGGGCGTTCGCTCCCGTCCGTCCGGAGGGCTTCTCAGCTGGTGCGGAAAACTGCCCGCGTGCTCACCCTCGTCGGGCCGGCCTTCGCATCCCCGTCATTCCGGCGAAAGCCGGAATCTAGGCGCCGCTTTCACCACAAAGGCGAAGTCGGTGGGGAAGCCCACGTCTATGGATTCCGGCCTGCGCCGGAATGACGGGGGGGGGGAGGACGCCAGTGTCGGGGTATGACCTATCCCAGAGTCAAAGAGCTAGGCGTCGTTGCCCTGGCCGGCCCAATTCCCCTTGCATGACAGGCAATACCGGCTGATTTGGGAGACCAGCGCGGTTTCTTCCTTCCCCAGTATCGCCTCTAACCTACGAAGCATGCTCGAAGAGGCTACCGGAGCGCCGCAGGTAACGCAGCGGGCCTCTCGGTCCCGGCAGAGGGTTACCGGCTCTTCGGTGAGCCGGGCGAAGTCGGTCGTCCGCTTCACTCCGATTGCCCCGGCGACACTTTCCGGACACACCGGGAGGCACTTCTCGCAGGCGACGCACCGGCTTCCATCGAAAACGAGTTCGACCCGTTCGTCGTCCCGCTGGGTCGTCAAGGCTCCCGTTGGGCAAGCATCGGCGCACACGCCGCACAGGGTGCACAGCTCCGGAACGACCTCCACGACTCCGACCGGAGCACCGGGATGATCGAGGGTGAGGGTGGTTGGTAACCCGTATCTTTCTTTCAGCGTGCGAAGGGCCAAGCCCAACGCCGCCGGGCCGAACATACTCTCAATGGACTCCTCGGCCGGGGCGGCGCCGGAGCCCAGCGGTGCGGTAATTGACCCAATCCGTTCCGGCTCATCTTCGGGGCTCACCAGGGTTACCAGCTCAGGCGCCTGGCCAAACGACCGAAGCAGCGCGTGGCAATAATCCACCCTCTCCTCGACGAGCGCCCGTTGACCGGGGGGGCAGGCGTCACCGCAGGCCGTCAAGCCCACCGGCAATCCGGAGGCCACGCACCTGAGAATGCAGCTTGCCGGCACCATTCCAACGCAGGGCACCACCAAGGGGAGCCAATAGGGCGACGCACCCACACCTCCCGGCCCCGCCTTCTCGACAGCCGGGATACTCTTCCGGCAGGTGAACAGGACCCGGCGTTCCGTCAGATCGTCGTCAAATCGTATCGAGTCCGTTGCCAGCAGAACCCCGATCTGGGCCTCGATTTCGGCGGGAGAACCCCCCGGAAGGCGAACGGCGTCCTTGGGGCATACCGCCAGGCAGTTGCCGCATCCGTCACACCCCAACCGGCTTATCTCAATGAACTCCCCGGTGCTGGCCATTGCGTCCCGGGGGCAGGCCTGAACACAGAGGGAGCAGCCCTCGCCAGCCGTGCAGCGCCGGCCATCGATGGAGGCCACCACCTGATACTCAATAGGCGGCAAGGTGAATAAAGCGCGGCGACTGACCTTTTGGGTCAGCATGGCCAGGCACGGTTTGACGTTCTCGGGCGTACTTCCCGGATAGGCACGTGCCTTCGCGACGGCGCCGGCCAGCAGAAGCTTGGCCTTTTCGGTTCCGCGGTCCTCCCCCTTCACCTGGGAACAAAGGCCTCCCAGGCTCACGGGGACGATGCCCAGCGGGTCCAGGCCGGCCTTCCTGGCCTCGGCATGGAGCGCCACCTCGGAGTAGTCCAGAGCGCATAGGCCCAGGACGACGTGTTGGAACCCGGCCTCGCCGGCGCGACGGACTTCCTCGGCGGCGTGGCAAAGGTCCGCTACCACCCGGGCCTGAAGATCCTCGTTCCCCTGTTCAAGCCAGCGGCAAAGCTCTTCAAGGTTCAGGCCGTTACCCATCGTCCGCAGGTCCTGGCAAAGCAGAACGGCGGTGGACGTGGTTGGGTTCTTCTGCCTAAGGCCATCTTTTATCGCGAGGGCCGCCACAGGCCCAACTTTTCCATTGGAAGAAACCAATGAGTTCATGGCGCCTCCCTAACAGCATCAAAACGGAGCAGCAGGCCATCGATCAGGTCGCCGTCGTGTACGATGAACGCCCCGGCGGCCCGGGTCGCGCTGGCGAAGACGCCGTCAGGGTTCAGTGCGTTCACTCCGCAGGCGAATTGCGGAAACCAACGGTTCAGGTGGGCTCTCAGAAACCTGCGCTCGGTTTTCAGGAATTGGCGGGCCTGGCGTATGTCCTCGGCCTCCCAAAACTCCGCCTCTCGGGCGCAAAGAAAGCTCATGAACTCCAGCTCCACGGCCACGTGGTCCGGCGCTTGGCGCGGGGATGACGAGGCAGCAAGACCCGCGCGAGCGTATTCGATCTCCAGTTGGGCCAGCAGCAGGGCCGCAGCGGCGGGCTCCGGCGCCAAGTAGACCGATTCGTAGATTGGACAGGGAACGTTGGGGCGGCTGACCTGGAAGCTGGAGACATACTCGCCCTGGAGGGCGGCGGCCTGCTGCGGACCCAAGCCCGCCAGGGCGTCAAGAAACAGGTCCCACTCCCGGAAAAAGGCGAAGCCGGCCCACGGTTCACTCTGGCGGGCCAGCTCCCCGGCCACGATTCCGATGGTCTCCACCCTCTCGGTGTCAGGATAGACCAGGCTCTGGCTGAAGAGCCGGTAGGCGGCCTGGCGCAGGCGCGTCAGGCTCTCCAAGGGACATAGTTTCTCCGAAACTGTTCTCATTACGGGTTATGCTCGTGCTGATGTTGAGGCATGGGGTTCATCCGCCAGACCCAAAACCTTCTCGCCGACCGTGTAGAGCACCAGAATCATGGAAAGCGCCAGTATCACGTACGACCATTCCCACACGGACGGGGTATACTTCACGAACTCCGGCAACCACTGGCCGTGGAGTACCGGTTCGTACTCCCCCGCCAGCACCAGGTCCATGCGTCCGGCGAAGAGCCCGATGAGCGCTGACACCGGCGCCGCTACGAGGGCCCACGTCTTTCTCCGCAACGCGGGCACTCCCAGCAGAATGAGGGGGAGTACAAACCCGAGCCAGACCTCAATGTGCCAATAGTAGGTCTCGACGGCGTGGCTGAGGCTGGCATAACCCGCCGCCTCCGACCCGGGATATACCGTCACGATCACCCTCCACGTGAAGAAGAGGGAGACCAGGGCGATAACCAGGGCGTAGTGCTTGGCGACATGATCCATCATGCCCCGCATTTGGTCACGGATGCCCTGCTTCGAGACAGCCTGAGTGACCAGGGTGAAGAGCATTATGGCGCCGAATCCGCTGAACAGCGCTGTCAGGAGGAAGTACACCGGCATAAAGGCGCCGAAGTGCGCGGGGCGGCCGATAACGAAGCCAAACACCGCTCCCAGGGTAGAGTGGGCTGCAATGGCCGATATGAGAGTGGCTATTCCAAGCACCTTGCCGAGTTGGGTATCCGACCTGCCTGTCTGTATTGTCCAGAACTTGCCTACCAACACCACCAGATATATGGAGTACAGCAGGGACATCCACCACATGGCTGAGGTGGGGTTGGGGGAGAACATGAAGTTTATGGCCCGGAAGGGTTGACCCAAGTCACTCCCGATTACCACAAATCCGGCGAGCAGCGCCAATATGGCGATGAAGACAGCTCGTTTGGCGATAGGCCGGTAGGTCTCGATGCCGAAGACCATGTACAGAGATGCGACGAAGGTAAGCCCTGTAGAGGTGAGGACCAGGAAAACGTAGAGGGATATCCCGAGTCCCCAGGGCACCAGGTCCGTCGTATTGAAGACTTCCGAGTGATCGTGAGTTAGTATCCACAGGATAGCAAAGACCCCCCAGGCCAAACCTAATCCCAGAAACCCCAGCCAACCGAAGTAAACGGGGGACCTCCACTGTACTAGCATCTCAGCACCCTCCTTTTGAGTAGCGATATCCAGCCTGCTTGCCGTCCGGGGCTTAATCCTTCGCTATCACCGCTTCGATCTGCCGGGCCCCAATCCCAGGCTCGGCCCCGTTTATGTAGCGCACCTTGGGTCTGGTCCCGAACTCATCCTGCAGACGGAAAGAGGAGTTCCCGGCCAGGAGCTTGGAAACGTCGCTGTTGGGGTCGTCCAAGTCACCGAACTTTAGCGCGAAGGACGGGCAGTTGGCCACACAGGCCGGCTTGAGGTTTTTATCCAGCCGGTGGACGCAGAAGGTGCACTTCTGCACCACGCCTTTGACGTGCCCGCCGCCGGCGATGGACCGTTGCTCCGGGCCATATACCCTATCCAGGTCCGGGTTCTTATAGGGGGGCACGACGCCGTTGGTAACCCTTTCCAGGGCGGCCGCGGCCGGGGAGTCCCAATCCAGGTACTGGTTCTTCTCCGGGCTCTTCGCGTTGAAATAGTTGACGCCGTAGGGGCACGCGACCTCGCAGTAGCGGCAGCCGATGCAGCGTTTCCAGTCGACGGCTATCACGCCATTGTCCTTCTTGTACCGTGCCCCGACGGGGCAAACCTTCACACAAGGGGCGTTGTCGCAGTGCATGCAGGGGCGGGGCATGAACCG
>JASLXV010000050.1:0-54179 GCA_030740155.1 Dehalococcoidia bacterium
GCTCAGGTGAGGATCATTGCCCGTATGGTGGAGCGCCGACCGCGACTGGCCTCGATGCCTGGGAGACCGATACCGGTGGTAAGGTGATTATCGTGAGGTCTCGCGGCGGAACTCAGGTCCGGGATCGACGAGAAGGCGGCCGGGGATGATGCCCTAGGCCACGGAGAGACGGCTGTAGGGGCCAGGCCATGGTGTGAGGGGCTGGTTTCGGGTCCAACGGGGTTGATGGCAGTTGCTGGCAGTGCCCCCGGACTCGGTCCCAGAGGTAGCACGACCGATCCCACTAGGCTGGGTCTAGGCGGCGCTTTGGGCCACTCGGGGAGTGCTAATCTCGAGACCGCCCCCGAGTTTGGGCTGATAGGGCAACGCATACACTCCGATCAGCCAGCGTCGGCGCATAGGTGGTGACCGCCAGGTCAACTCGCTCCGGTACTGCGCCCTGGTTCATTTCCAGCCCCCACCACGCTTAACAATGAGGTCCTCGTTCATGCCCCCGTACCACGCAGGCTCCAAGCACCACGCCACGAAGCCTTCCCAATCCTCAGGCGTCTTGCACCGAGATACCCTAACCTCGAAAGACTCCAGGCGCTCTGTGACCTTCCAAGCTGCTTCGCCCCGGTTAGCATCTGACTCAAGAAATTCGCGGACGATTGGTTTGTTCTCGATCAGGAACCGCCGGTAAGGCGCAGGCACGGCCTCAAGAGCTTTGTGATAGCGTTTTGCTGCCGGAGTGTAGATTTCCAGCGCGATGTCGGCCTCGATCACCTGGGCCAAGCTCCAACGCTTTCGGTCTTGGTTTTCCCTGAACTGGGTCATGGAATCGCTGACCCTCGGAGGTAGGGCGAAAGGAGGGGTTCTGGGTAGGTCGGGCACACCCAGAAGCCAACGTCGCCTGGCAGCCTCGCCCTCTTTAACCAGCTTGAAGTCGGCCCACAAGGCCGCAAGCTCCTGCTTCGCTTCGGCGTAGCTCGCATCCTGCTTCAGGTCATTCAGATACCGCCGGGCGAAGTTCTCCACCGTCTCAAGAAAATCGGCCTTGACCAGCTCGTAGCCGTCGTCATCAAAGTCATCTGAGCCAAGACCGACATGGGTGAGCAGGTCTTCTGCCGCCTGGTGCTCGGTCATGATCTCCTGGATGAGGCGAGCGCACAATTGGCTGTAATATACCTCCCCCTTATTGTTACAAGAAGATAGGGACTTAGCTGTTACAGATCCCAGGCATTCAACCATGCGGCCATCGAGCCCCGCTTGGGCCGACCGAACGAGAAGTTCAGCCAGATCGCCGTCGTTCAAGACCGCCCCGGTGCCGCCAAACTCACCATCCTCGCTGTCGGCCTTGAAGGGGGCCAACAAGAGGTATTCGTCACCCATACGAATCCGGTAGGTCAGGTTCCAGGCCAAACGCGAATCACTCCGCCGCACTCTGAAGTAGAACTCCCGCCAGGGAGATTCGGGCACCCTAGAATAGACGTAGATAGGCCCTACGGTGGTACCCCATCGTCTTAGACGGAAGAAGATCCGGAACGCCCATTCGCGTGGGCACTTAGCAACATGTCGCCTGTGCCGGAACGCTCCACCAAGGGCTGGAACTTGATAGAGATCATTCGAGCAGTTGCAAGCCAAAGTTCTCAACCGTTCGGGGAGGTTTCGGTTCCCGAACTTCCGCTTGCCAAGGTTCAAGGGCGGGCCTAGCTGCCCCCATCTGGGGCTGCCATCAGTGGTGATGTCCCGATCTCGCATTGGTGACTCCATTCCCCGCTACCTGGGGTCAGTAGCAGCGCCCCAGGTGGCATTTTCTCAGGGTGCGTCAGGGTCGTTTGGGGCAGCACTCAGCGCACCTGGCCGCCGCACCGCGCCATCCGGTCAAGCAGGTTCCAACGCCTCCAAGCTCACAGAGTGGCCTGAACCACAGCCTCCGCCGCTGCCCGTTACCACGGGCCCGGAATTCGACAAATGAGCCCGGGAGCGGTCGCGCAAGAAACGTCGAAATCTGAAAGAAGTCCTGTGTGTCGGTCATGCTGGCAACGCCTGAAGGGATGTTGCTATTGGCAGGGGCACGTTGAGACGGAATGCCAGGCATTCAGTTCTATAAGCAGAACATGACCGAGTTCGGCACCACGAGCCTCTCCCATGCCTTCGAAACCGCCCGCAATCCCTGGGACCTGGAACGGTACACCGGCGGCTCCAGCAGCGGCTCGGGCGGTGCCACCGCCGCTTTCCTTTGCGCCGCGGCCTTGGGCGAGGATACCGGAGGCTCGATCCGCGCCCCGGCAGCCTGGTGCGGCCTGGTGGGGCTCCGGCCCACCTGGGGCTTGGTCAGCCGCTACGGCCTGAGAACGGGCATGTGGTCCATGGATACCATCGGTCCTCTCACCCGCACGGCCGAGGATTGCGCCATCATCCTCCAGGCCATAGCCGGCCACGATCCCAGGGACCGCTACTCGTCGACCCTCCCGGTACCCGACTACCGGCGGGCCCTGGATGGAAATATCCGGGGCCTCAGGGTGGGCGTGGTGAAGGAGCTAGCGCAGGCCGAGGCGGTCGTCCCGGAGGTAGGGGACGCCGTGTCTTTGGCCACCGGCGTTCTGGGCGAACTGGGGGCCACCGTGGAGGAAATCTCCATCCCCCTCGCCAGCCATGCCCGCACGATTTCCGACACCTTGAGAATCCAAGCACCGACCAACTACCGGGACCTGCTGCGGCACCGGCTCCGGGACATAAGACACGACAACCGGATCTCGTATCTCACCTGGAGCCTGATTCCGGCCCTGGCCTACTACAAGGCGGAGAAGCTGCGCGCGCTCCTCCGGCGGCAGGTGCTGGAGGCGCTTCAGAGGGTGGACGTGCTGGTTTCACCAACGTCGGCGGTGCCGGCTTTGAAAATCGAGCCGGACCAGGCCATCGACGGCAAGAAGAAAGGCAGCCGCAACCCCTGGGGCCTCACCCCCACTTTCAGCCTGGCCAGCGTTCCCGCTCTCAGCATCTGTTGCGGGTTCACGTCCGAGAATCTCCCCATCGGGCTCCAGGTTGCGGGGGCGCCCTTCCAGGAGGAGACGATGTTGAGGTTGGCCCACGCCTACGAACAGAACACCCCCTGGCACACCCGGAAGCCGCCCCTCTAGCATCATGTGTGGCGTCCCCGGCCTCACTTTTTTCAGGCAGGCCCGAGGGTCCGGGTAGCTCGCCGGTCAAGCTGACATTCGTGGCCCAAAAAGAGACATCTTCTCTACCGCACCGGGCCGCCGATGGGAGCCCTGGGGCCCTCACAGGACAGGAACCGGCCGTAGCCGGGCTTCTGCTCCAGTTTGCCCTGGTTCAGCAAAACCTGCCCCCGCAGCAGCGTCATCCACGGACGGCCTTTGACCTGCCACCCCTCGAACAAGCTGTAGCCCGCGTTGCTCTGATGGTCCTTGGCCGTGATGATCCGGTCCCCGGCCGGGTCCATGATCAGCAGGTCGGCGTCCGAGCCTACCTGGATTGTCCCTTTTCGCGGATAGAGGCCAAAGATCCGGGCTGGGTTCTCCGACATTACCCGAGCCAGCCACCATATGGGCAGCTCCCTCTTGACCACCCCCTCGCTGTACATCAGCGACACGATCGTCTCAATCCCGGGGGAGCCAAAGGGGACCGATGCGCCGTCGGGCGTCACGAAGATATTGTCCCAGCCCACCTGCTTGAGGTCATAGGGATACGGCGCGTGGTCACTGGAGACTATCGACGTTTGCCCGAGTTCCAGCCCCCGCCACAGGGCTTCCCGGTCGGGCCCACCATCAGGCCGCAAGGGAGGCCCGATTTTGGCCAGCGGCCCCTTGCTGGCCATCTCCGCGTCCGAGAGCAGCAGATAGTGGGGACAGGTCTCCGTCCATACTGTTTGGCCGATAGCCTGGGCCCGCTTTATTCGCTCCAGACCGAGCTGGGTGCTGAGGTGGACCACGTAGGTCGGGCACCTGGTTGCCGCACCCATCTGGATCGCCCGATTGATGGCCTCCTCCTCGGCCCAATCCGGGCAGGCCGCGGGGAAATCCGTGGGATGGGTGTGCCCTTCGGCAATTAGCTTGTTCTCCAGGTATTCAATGATGTTGCCGCTTTCGCAGTGAAGCTGCAGCAGCCCGCCGCCGGCGGCCACCATCTCCATGGTCTTGCAGATGTAGTCGTCATCGCACATGCGGTACGGGCGCTTCTTGTAGGTCATGAACATCTTGTAGGACTTGACCCCCAACTCCATGGCCTGGCGGAGCCCGTTCAGGATGCTGGGCCGGTTTTGCAGGATGAAGTGGAAGCCAAAGTCCACCAACGCAGCGGCATTCACCTCCTCCCTGGTGCGGTGAATGGCGGCAGGCAGAGGCTCATCGGCCTCTACATCGTAGTTGCCAAATGGGATCAGTGTCGTCAGCCCGGCGTAGGCCGCGGCCCGGGAACCCAGGGCGTAGTCGTCAATGCGGTCCAGGTGGACGTGACAGTCGATCAGTCCCGGCAGCACCAGTTTCCCCTCGGCATCGATGTACCGGTCCGCCGGGGGCAGCAGCGATTCAGGACCCAGGGCGACGATCTTTTCACCGGAGATGGCGATGGCTGCGTCGTAGACCTGAGACGAGGTGACCACTTGGCCACCACGCACGATGGTGTCCACTCTAGCGTCGGGCATACTAACCCTCCCGGTTGGAAGCGCGCGGGGTAACCCCAAGCGGCATCCATATTCAGTTTCCAGGCTTCAGTTTCCAGGACCCGATTCCAAGTCCCGAGACTTGAAGAGGAGCATAACAAGAAAGTCCCGCCGGAATCAATTCAAGAAACTGCCAAACGTGCCCCCGGCGGCGCGTTGACACAGGGATGAGCCCGGCTTACACTCTGGAAAATGCTCAGCCAAGAATGGGGGCGGAGTGGTGTATGGTGCTGGTCAATAGGGTTGCCCTCGTAACCGGCGCCGCCCGCGGCATGGGAAAGGCTATTGCCCTGGCGTTGGCGGAGGCGGGAGCCCACGTGGCCGCGGTGGATATCGACGGCCCGGGGGCCGAGAGTACGGGAATAGCGGTGCGTGAGCTGGGGCGGCAAAGCCTGGCCATCGAGGCCGACGTGGGCAGCGTGGACGAGATCGACCGCATCGTCAAAGAGACGGTGGATCTCTTTAGCCGCGTCGACATTCTGGTGAACAACGCGGGGGTGACCCGCTATCTGGACCTCATGGAGGTCGCGGAGGCGGACTGGGACCGGATCCACCGGGTCAACGCCAAAGGGGTCTTCTTCTGTATGCAGCGGGTGGCCGGGGAGCTGATCAAACAGGGCGAGGGCGGGCGCATCATAAACATCGCCTCGATCGCCGGCAAGGGTTACTCCGGAACTTCCAACGCAGCCTACGCGGCCAGCAAAGGGGCCGTCATCTCCATGACCCACATCGCAGCCCTCCAACTGGGCCGCCACGACATTAACGTTAACGCTATCTGCCCGGGCATGACCCGCACGGCCATGTCCCTGACTACCATGGCGCAGCGGGCCGAATCCATGGGGGTGACGGCGGGGGAACTGGAGGCCCAGAGGGCCACCCGAGTACCCATAGGCCGGACCAATGAACCCGAGGACATCGCCGCCATGGCGGTCTTTCTGGCTGGGCCCGGAGCCCGCAACATCACCGGACAGGCGTTCAACGTCGACGGTGGTCTGGTGATGCACTAATCACGTTTTGGCTTCCGGCGCATGGGGGTGGAAAGTGACAGTAAGGCCAAGGCTCCTGGTTCTCACGATGGTAGGGCTCGTTGTAATGGCCCTCGCTTTCCTTGAATCGGGCTCTCTCGGACTCAAGCCGGTCGCCGGCTCTCCGGGGCCTAGGATTCTGGCCGCCACACTGTCGTTGGTGCCGTCCACGGCCATCCCAAACCAGTCTATCGTCGTGAACCGCTCCGGGTTCACCCTCTCTTCCATCCCTGGAGGCGCCGGGCCCAGCGGGGGCCATCAGATCACCGGGACGGACGCCAGTTTCGTCGTAGTTGCGGGCATTCAGTTGGGGCCTCCCCACGTAATCTACCCCATCAACCTGGATAGCGGCGGCTCGCTGACGGCCACGGTATGGGTGCCCGTCACTTTGGCGACGCTTTCGGCAGGTCCCGAGACTGTAACACTCACCGACGATCGTGGCGCAACCGCGTCGGCCACCCTGACCATTTCAGCGCGCACACTTACGCTGGACCCCAGCACCAGCACCCGGGGCAGCACCGTGACTGCCACGGGGACCGGGTTTCCCACCGGCGATCCCAACAGCCCGGGGTCCTTCCCGTTGAGTATGGATTACGCTGGAACAGCCTTGGGCCTGGTGACTGCCGACAGCACCGGCGCCTTCACGACCACTTTCACGGTCCCCGTCACCGCGAGCATACCTTCGACGAACACCGTGACCGCCCTGGTCCTGGACAAACCGGCCTCCACCACCGCCGCCCACACGGTGCCCGGGCCATCCGCCGAGGCGATCCCAGCTCTCGGTTCTGTTGGCGGATTTATCACCGCGGCCGGTACGAATTTTCCGGCCTTTTCCACGGTCAGTTCCCTCGCCATCGGCCCCGTCCAGGTCCTGCCCTTGCCCGCTCCCAACACGGATCCGAGCGGCGGCTTCGCCGTTGCCGTCCAGGTGCCCAACATCCCCGCCGGTAACACGACACTTCTGGCCAAGGCCGGAGGCATCACCGCCATAGTCTTATTCACCGTGGTGGAATCGGGGCAGGCCGCGGCGCCTACGAGGACTCCCACGCCGACTCCGGTGCCCTCGATCCCGCCGGCCGTCGCGTTGGAGCCGCTGTTGACCTCCGACAACCTATTACGGATGTGGACCTTTGACAACGCCACCAAGGTATGGTCTTTCTTCGACCCTCGCCCCGCCTTCGCCGATGTCAACACCATCACCGGAGTGCAGCCCGGCCTGGTCTTCTGGATCAATCTGGTCTTCGACCAGACGGTAATCCTCAACGGCAGGCTACGCAATCTGAACAGTGGGTGGAACTTGGTGTCCTGGTAAGAGCCGAGCGCTCCGGCTGCCGGGCTATCGGTGATTCTCCGCCTGCCATCCGAGCAAGAGCCATACCCGATGTCGGTCTTGGTCGCAAAATAGCGTGACTTTCGGTGATCGTCGCCCAACTTTTAGCGCAACCGGTGGAGGGTCACACACGGGCTGAACCTGCGGTATTGTTTAGCTCAGAGATTTTTCATGGGATTCTCGGGGCCGGCGCCAACCCGAAGCAACCGGAATCCCCGGGTCCCGCGGATTCATCAGGGGCGAGTGAGTGAGCGAGCAGGGTCACTAGTGTACTGTCTCGTAAGCAGCTTCACATCGGCGAATTTGTGCAGCATTCCCTCCCCACAATCGTCTTTCCGGCGAAAGCCGGAATCCAGGGGAGCGCTAACTGGATCCCGGCCTTCGCCGGGATGACGGATCGGGTACCGGGTCGGTAACGAGTTATTAGCCCAGGTGTTCTCCCGCGTCACCCCCACGGCCGTCTTTCCGGCGAAGACCGGAACCCAGGTAAGCGCGGACTGGACCCCGGCCTTCGCCGGGGTGACGGATTGGGTATCAAGCTATTTACGAGACACCAGACTAGCTGTTGCCTGCGACCCCCTGGCAGTAGGGACAACGCAGCTCCGCGGCATTGGCCACACCGTAATCGGCCGCCGCGCGAACCTCTGATACGTAGCCATTCACCACGTCGCTCGCCAGCCGGTCCACGTCCCGCCGGCCGGGGTCCCCGTATCCGCCGGCGCCAGCTATCTCATACCACACGCAGCTTTCGTCGGGGACGGGGAACGCGGGGCCTTTGCTGTTCAGCGGCCTCTTCCGGCCATCGGGGCCCACTAGATAGACCTTGGTAGGAGCGCCGGAGAGCCCGCCGAAGAGACCGAAGGGCGCGGACTTGGTGCGCTCGCAGCACACGGCGGCCACGGCGGTGTGGCCCAGGACGCGCCAGACCCGGCGCACGCCGCAACCGCCCCGGTACTCTCCGGCCCCGCCGCTATCCGGGATGATCTCGTACCGGTCGATGAGAACGGGGAACCGCATTTCTAGCTGCTCGATGGGCGTGTTCATGGTGTTGCTGATGCCGCTCTTCACCGCGTTGATCCCGTCCTGGTTGGGCCGCGCACCCATCCCGCCGCCCATGGTCTCGTAGCTCACGTACCGCCGCCGGGTCACCGGGTCCTGGCCGCCCAGGGTCAGTATGGCCGAGGTCCCCTGGGAGCAGGCGAGCACCCTGTTGGGGTAGCCGGGGGCCACCGCGCCGAAGACCATGTCGCAGATGCGGTGGGTCATCTCGTGATTGGCGTAGACCACGGGGGCCGGAGGCAGGACGTTGACCACGCTGCCTAGTGGAGCCGTCACGTCGATGGGCCGCCAGGCGCCCGAGTTGGGCGGGATCAGGTCGTTGGGGTCGACGATCATCTTGACGGCGGTGTACACCCCCGAGGCGGTAACCGCCAGGGGAGCGTTCATCGGACCCTCGACCTGGGGATCGCTGCCCGTAAAATCGATGGTCATCCGGTCTCCGCTCTTGGTGACCTTGAGCTTCACGTTGATGATCTCGTCCTCGGTCTGGCCCACGCCGATAATGCCGTCGCCGTCGCAAAAATCCTCGAAGTGGAACTCGCCGTCCTCCAACCGCTCTAGCTGAGCCCGCATCATGCGCTCGGAGTAGTCCTGGACCTCCTGCATGGCTGCCATCACCATTTCCACGCCGTATCTGCGTGAAATCTCCCGGACCCGGACCGCGCCCCGGTAGTTGGCGGCAATCTGGGCCCTCAGGTCGCCGCGCCGCTCCTCAGGGGTCCGTACATTGACGAATATGATGCTGTCGACGTCGGTGTTCAAGGCGCCGGCCGTGTAGAGCCGCACTGCCGGGAGCCGCAGCCCCTCGCCGTATATCTCCGAGACCGCCCCGTAGCTGCCGGGACTGGCGCTTCCGATATCCGGCCAGTGGGCCCTCACGCAGGTGAACCCCAGCAGCATCCGCTCGTCCAGGTAGATGGGAGCGACCACGTTGACATCCGGGAGATGCGACCCGCCGAAGTACGGGTCATTGTGAATAAATATGTCCCCCGGAGCGAAGCTCTCGAACGTGGCCAGGATCGCCTTCACCGTCAAGGGCATGGAGCCCAGGTGAATGGGGATGTCCGGGCCCTGGGCGACCATGTTGCCCGAAACGTCGAAGATGCCGCAGGAGTAGTCGCCGGCCAGCTTGAGGAGCGGAGAGTAGGCGGTTTTGGCCAGGACGATCTTCATCTCCTCGGCGGCGGAGATCAGGCTGTTCTTGATCACTTGAAAGGTGATCGGATCAAGGTTGTCCCTCATGCTCCACTCCTCAGGGTGATCGTATCCCATTCGGTCACGGTGGCGGACTGGCCCGGATACACCACGACGGTGGAGCTGGCCTCTTCCACGATGGCCGGCCCCCGGATGGCTGCGTCCAACGGCAGCTTGGTCCGGTCGTACACCGGGCAAAGGGTGAACCCGGTCTCCTTGAAGAACACCCTCCGTTCCGCGGCAAGGGCATCGTCCAGAGGTCCCTCCGGCCTGGCGACCGGCCGCACGACATAGCTTCGGGAGAGCCGGCCGATGGCGCTGACCCGCAGGTTCACCAGCTGTACCGCTTCCCCCGGGGCGTTGTACCCGTACACAGCGAGGTGCTGATCGTGGAACCGCTCGGCGATGGAAACCAGGCCATCGGCCTCCAACTCGGAGTGGTCGACGGGAACGGTAAGCTCGTAGGCCTGGGGGACCAGCCGGAGATCCATGGAGTGCCGGATTTCCCACCGTTCACGGTCGATTCCGGACCGGGCCAGCATGTCTCCGGCCTCCCGCTCCATCTGGCGGTAAGCTTCCTGTATCCGGGTCAAGACGTCCCGGTCAAGGGGGGCGAACAGGGTCCGGACGTAGTCCTGTTTCAGATCGCTGGAGACGAGGCCGACGGCGGAGAAGACACCCGGATTAGGAGGAATAACTACAGTGGCGATGTCCAGTTCCTCCGCCAGCCGGCCGGCGTGCACTGGCCCAGCGCCCCCGAAAGCCACCAGCGTCAGGGACCGGGGGTCGTAGCCACGCTCGACGGAGATCATCCGGATGGCGTTGGCCATGCTGGAGTTCACGATGTCCACGATCCCCTGCGCGGCGCCCACGGTGTCCAACCCGAGGCGGCCGCCCACCCGGCGCTGAATGGCTTCCGCCGCTCGGTCCGGAGAGAGGGCCAGCTCGCCGCCCAACAGGTGCTGGGCGTTGAGATAACCCAGGATGACATCGGCGTCGGTCACCGTCGGCTCCTGCCCGCCGCCGCCGTAGCAGGCAGGCCCCGGCGCCGCTCCGGCGCTCCGCGGTCCAACCCGCAGCCCACCTCCGTCGTCGACCCAGGCTATGCTTCCCCCGCCGGCGCTGACCTCGGAAAGGTCAACAACCGGGACCTTGATGGGATGGCCGGTGCCCTGGAGCCAGCGCCGCAGGTTGCCGCCGCCCCCGACCTCGTACTCCGTCGTGACGCTGACCTGCCCGTCGTCGATCAGGCTGGCCTTGGCGGTGGTGCCGCCCATGTCAAAGGAGACCAGGCGGGAGAGAGACAGCGCGTTTCCCAGGGCGGCGGTGGCGATCACTCCGGCGGCAGGGCCTGATTCCACGAACATCGCCGGCATCCGGAGACCCTCATCGACGGTGGAAACGCCACCCCCGGAGCCCATGAGGTAGAGAGGAGGGTAGGCGTCCTGCTCCAGGAACTGGGTCAGCCGGCTCAGGTACCCTTCCAGCACGGGCGCCACGTAGGCGCAAACCGCAGTGGTGCTGGTGCGTTCGTACTCCCGAACCTCCGGCAAGACCTCGCTGGACAGGAACACCCGCACGTCCGGCAGGCTGCGGCGGACCGCTTCGCCGACGGCCCGCTCGTGCTCGGGATTGAGGAACGAGAACAGCAGGCAGACGGCCACCGCCTGGACCCGGTGGCTCTTCAGGAAGGCGATGATTTCCGAGAGTTCATCCTCGGCCAGAGGGGTACGGACCTGCCCCAGGGCATCCACCCGCTCGGACACCTCCAGCCGCAAATGGCGTGGAATGAGCGTCGCTGGAGGCGGCTGGAACATGTTGTAGAGTTCGGCCCGGGCCTGCCGGCGGATCTCCAGCACGTCGCGAAAACCCTGGGTGGTTATCAGGGCCGCCCGCGCCCCCTTGGACTCCAGGATGGCGTTGGTCACCACCGTGGTGGCGTGAGAGAGGAAGGAAATGGCGCCGGCGGAAACGTCCTGGCCGGCGGCCAGGGCCTTGAGGGCCTCGATCACGCCGGCCGCATAGTCCCCGGGGGTGGAGGCCACCTTCAGGACGCCGGTCTCCGCCGTCGCCTCGTCGACGAAGGCCAGGTCGGTGAACGTCCCCCCGATGTCTATGCCCACGCGTATTCCCATAGGGGCTGCCTCCTGGAACAACGGGATTTTCACCGGCCGGGCAGGCCGTGATGGGCGGCCGCGGACTCCGAGCTAGAGCAGGTTCTGCTCCAACTCTTCTGCCGCCTTGGCCCCTTTCTCGGCCTCTACCTCGTCAGGCTCGCCGGACCGGTTTTGAGGGTACACGTAGATGCGGAGGTCCGGCATCCCCAAAGCGGCGGCCTGGGCGTGGGCCGCCCGCTCGAAAACGTCGTGTACGTAGACCAGGGTAGGATGGCCGGTACTCAAGAGTGCGATCCCGTCGCGCACGGCGGCGGAGGTGCAGGACCCTCAAGCCCCAACCCCAACCAGGGCATAATCCGATTCCCGAACCACCCGGTCGATTTCCTCTTGGGCCGCCGGCGTGGTGTGGCTCGGCTTGTATACCTTCACGGTACCGGAAGGCTCGAGGGAACTCTCCACGTTCTCCTCCAGGTGCTTCCAGAACACGTTAGACGAGATGTGCTGGTTGAATACGTAGCCGACGGCCTTGCCTTTGAGCGTGTCCAGAACAATCTCCTCGGCCCGCTCGGGCAGAGCGATATCTCCTACTGGGTCGAACAGTCGCATACTCATGGCTCTCATCTCGCGTCCTGGGAAAACGGATCAGGCGTTGGGAAAACGGACGGCTTTGCTCTGGGTCAGGCCTCCGTGGCTACCCCAGCCGGGGAAAAGGGACGCAAACCCTCCTCCCGAACCCCAACCTCCGGTGGTGAGGATGACCAGGTTCTCCGGTTTCCGGATGAAGGGTACCAGAGCGTCATCGTCGTCGGGATCAGCTAGCTTGTTCCAGTGGTGCGGGCTGACTTCCGCTATGTTCCGTTTGCGCCTCATGTCGTGGACCGGGCGCAGGGCCAGCTGCATTAGCTCTCGGACCACTTCCTGCTTACTGAGACCGCTTTCGGCCAAGTTTTGGGACACCAACGGACTGAGGGCCAGAATCATGTGCCCGCCGGTCACGTTGTTGCTGCCCAGAGTTGTTATGGCGTCGGCCAGGACGAAGAGCACGTCCTCGGCAGGGCTGTATCCGGCGCCCGTGCCGATGGAGTGGGGCCCCTCCACGGCGGTCACCGTGACCACCGTCTCGTCCACGCTAAACCCTCGCCCAACGTGGAGCGGCTCCCAGGGGTTGACGTCCTGGTTCTCAGCGATGCAGAAGCTGTAATAGCCGGGGTGGCCGTGGGTGGTCTTGCACGGCTCGCCGGGCAGACCGCCCCCGATGTTCCAGAGGATGAGACGCACCGCCCGCCCGATCGTCGCGTTGGCCCGGGAGCCATGGCCCAGCGCCCCCTCCGTGGTGTTGAAGTCCAGCTTCTTCACCGCCGGACCGCTCACGATAACCAGCGGGGCGCAGCAATGGGTTGTCGTCTGCACGCCGTTCAGGTTGAAGGGCTCCTCCAGCATCGCCTCCAGGGCGGCGATGACGATGGGAACGTACTCCACCAGGCAGCCGGCCATGACGCAGTTGATGGCGATCTTCTCGATGGTAGCGATGCCGTTTCGAGGGGTGACGATGCCCACCACTTCTTTGGGGTCTCGGCCCAGGTAGCCGATGATCCGTTCGATCGCTTCCTGGGTGGGAGGCACCACCGGGAGCCCGTCGGTCCAGCCCTGTTGGTAGCAGAATTCCACCGCCGCCGCTGCGTCCGGCACATCGAATGTTCTCGATCCCAGTTGCAAGCCAACCCCCTTCTGCCAGCTAGAACGGCGGATAGCCCGGACTTGGGTTCCCCGGTGTTCCCCTCACCAAGCCGCCGGGTCCAAGCAGGTACCTCTTGGATAAGAGCCATCCTAGTGTCACCCAGGAATGCTGTCAACCATCTCGTCAAGCTCGCAGGGCCGTCCTCCGGTGTCGTCAGCTAGCCCGCGTGGACAAAGGTTACGTCTTACACCACAAATACACCGCCGGGAGCAAAGTTGCAGCTAAACACGACATAAGACGAACCCACCTGCCGGGTGGCCCAGCTCTCCTGCCGCGACAATCGGCGTCACCGCTTCCTGCCGCGAGGGCTCGCTGCCCACCGTGGGGCGCCGAGTCCCCTACGGCGCGCTTATAGTCGAACCCGCCAGCCTGTGCGATAATGTATGCAGTACAAAACAGCGTCCCTCGCCAACCCGAGGGGCAAATTTCCTCTCCAAATCGCCAGGCCCGCCCGGCGGGCAGCTTCAGCTACCGCGAGTGGGCGGGCAAAGGCCGGCACATGGAACTGACAGTGAGGTTTTTCGCGTTGTACCGGGAGCGGGCCGGCCGCAGCTCCTTCCCGTTGCAGCTCCCCGAGGGAGCAACGGTGGCGGACCTGACCGCGGAGGTCCGCCGGCATTTCCCCAAGCTGGCCCCACCGCAAGTGCAGATCGTGGTGGCGGTCAACGCCGACTACGCCGGGCCGGAGGCGGCCCTGCACGAGGGCGACGACGTTTGCCTGATACCCCCGGTCAGCGGAGGATAGCGTGACAGTCGAGCTTACCCACCGACCACTGGATCCGGAGCGAATCACCGCCCAAGTGCGGCGGGACACCAACGGTGCGGTGGTGACATTCCTGGGCACCACCCGCGACAGCTTCGAGGGCAAGTGGGTGGTCAAGCTGGAGTATGAAGCCTTCGAAGAGATGGCGCTGAAGAAGCTGGAAGAGGTCCGCCGGGACATTCAGGCCCAGTACGAAATCGAGGACATCGCCATCGCCCACCGCATCGGGACGGTGCCCATCGGCCAGATCAGCCTGGTAATCGCCGTCGCCTCTCCCCACCGGGAGAAGGCCTTCTTGGCCTGCCACAAAGCGGTGGACCAGCTCAAGGCGACAGTCCCAATCTGGAAGAAAGAGGTCTTCGAGGACGGCTCCCGCTGGGTGGCCTGCGAGGACCACGAGTTTCAACCGGCGGAGACGGCCGACCGCCACGCCCACGACGGGTAGCGGGGCCCCTGCCAGAGGTCTCTGCGCCGCCCTACACCCCACTCTACCAACGCATGATTATTCGCGCCATTTCGTCGACCTGCTGAGAATCACTCCTGTTGTAGAGCGTAGGGGTTTTGCCCACTTCCATCACTACCTCCACCCCTAGGCGCCTGCCCTCGGGCGACCCTTCGGGACGAACACTAACCACCATTGCTTCGTTCACTAGACAGACGGTTTACCCTGAGGAACCACAGGAACACAGGAAGATGCGCTCGCAATACGATTAGGCTCACGAGCGGTTCTGAGCTTCCCGCGAAACATTGGCAATGCCACCTGGTCCCGAGCCCTGCGGGCGGTCCAGGAATTCGATCAGTCTGGCTCCTGAGCAGGTTCTTCGGTGGGTTCCACGTTTGGCCGGCCCCTCCCCCCGCCCAGCGCGGCCCGCAGGGCTTCTCTCAGGGTCCGGACCGGGGACAACTTCACTTCCGGCGGCGCCGTAAGCCCGTCCAGGCCCGTCGCCGGCAAGACACAGCGGGACAGGCCCAGGCGCGCGGCCTCCGCGATCCGCCGCGCCATTTGGGGCACGGCCCGCAGCTCGCCGCTGAGGCCCACTTCGCCGAAGGCCACCAGTTCCGGGTCCACGGCCCGGTTGTACAGGCTGGAGGCGATGGCCAGCACCACCGCCAGGTCGGCGGCGGGCTCGCCGACCCGGAACCCGCCCGCCACGCTTACGATGATGTCCTGGCCGGCCAGCTCCAACCCGGCCCGCCGGCCGGCCACCGCCGTCAGCATCAGCAGCCGGTTGTGGTCCACGCCGTTGGCCACCCTACGGGGTATGGGCAACTGGCTGGGAGAGGTTAAGGCCTGGACCTCCAGCATCAGCGGACGGCTGCCTTCCAGCACCGGCACCAGCGCGGCGCCAACCGCCCGGTCGTACCGTTGGGAAAGAAGGGTTCGGGAGGGGTCCGGGACCTCGGCCAGCCCCTGGCCCGTCATTTCGAAGACTCCAACCTCGGTGGTGGGGCCGAACCGGTTCTTCTCACTGCGCAGCACCCGGTAAGTGCTGAAGTCCTGGGACTCCAGGTAGGTGACCACGTCCACCATGTGCTCCAGCACCCGGGGTCCGGCGAGCGTGCCATCCTTGGTCACGTGCCCGGCAAGAAACACCGGCACGTGGCGCATCTTGGCCCAGCGCATCAACCGCAAGCCGGCCTCCCGCACCTGGACCACACTTCCCGGACCCGAGGGTACGTCCTGACTGTACAAGGTCTGAATGGAATCGACGATGGCCAGGGCGGGCCGGCGCTCCTCCAGCCGGTTCACCACCTGGCCCACGTCGGTTTCCGCGAGGAGGAAAACCCCCTCGCCGTCGAAGCCCAGGCGCTCGGACCTCAGCTTGATCTGCTGGGGAGATTCCTCGCCGCTGACGTAAAGTACGCTCTCGCCACTGGAGGACATGAATTGGGCTATTTGGAGGAGAAGCGTGGACTTGCCGACCCCGGGTTCCCCGGCCAGCAGCACCACCGAGCCGGGCACCAGGCCCCCGCCCAACACCCGGTTGAGTTCTTGAGAGGGAAACTCGATACGAGCCTGGCCGTCCAAGCTGAGCTGGGATAGCTCCTGAACGGGCTCAGTCTCGGTGGCCACCCACCCGGGCCGGCCCGGTTTGGTCACCGCGGCCTCGGCTTCCACGAGAGGAAGGGTCGAGTTGCAGGAAGGGGCCGGGCAAAACCCCATCCATCTGGGGCTTTCGTGGCCGCATTCCTGGCAAAAGAAGATGGTGTGTTGACGGCTTCGGGAGCGGCTCACCCGTGGCCTCCCTGGTCAGGCTGGGCCAAGTATAACAGCAGAAGGCCCCGCCACGGCGGGGCCTTCTGTCAGTGCAAACAGTGCAAACCTGTGGGCGTTGAAGCCTACGGTTTTGCCACGGGAACGACGGCCGCCTTAGCGTGGACCACGATCTTGCCATCTTCCAGGTCCACCATGGCGGTATCACCGGCGTTCAGCCGCCCGCCCAGGATCTCGTCGGAGAGGGTATCTTCGACTTCGTTCTGGATGAGGCGGCGCAGGGGCCTGGCCCCCAACACCGGGTCATAGCCCTTCTCGCCCAGGTAATCCCGAGCGGCATCCGTCAACTCCATCTCCACCCGCTTCTCCTTCAACTCCTCACGGACCTGGTCTATCATCAGATCGACGATGGCCAGGATCTCCGAGCGGCTTAGCGCATGGAAGACGACGGTGGCGTCGATACGGTTGAGGAACTCCGGCCGGAAGAAGCGCTTGACTTCGTCCATTACCTTGTCCTTCATCCGCAGGTAGGAGCTTTCCTCGGTCTGGGCTTCGTCCGCCTTGATGCTGAAGCCCATGGCGGTCTCCCGCTTGATCAGGTCAGACCCCAAGTTACTGGTCATGACCAGGATGGAGTTACGGAAATCAACCCGCCGTCCCCGGGCGTCGGTCAGTTGTCCGGCGTCGAAGATCTGGAGCAGGATGTTGAACACCTCCGGGTGGGCCTTCTCGATCTCGTCCAGTAGGATGGCGCAGTAGTTCTTCCGGCGCACCCCTTCGGTCAGTTGCCCGCCTTCGTCGTAGCCCACGTATCCGGGGGGCGCTCCAATCAGCCGGGCCACCGTATGACGCTCCTGGAACTCGGACATGTCCAGGCGAATCATGTTATCTTCGTTGCCAAACATGAACTCCGACAGGGCGCGGACCAACTCGGTTTTGCCGACGCCCGTCGGGCCAAGGAACATGAACACGCCGATGGGCCGCCGCGGGTCCTTGAGCCCCGCCCTGGCGCGGCGAACCGACTTGGATATGTTGAGGATGGCCTCGTCCTGACCGATGATCCGCTTGTGGATCTCCTCCTCCATGCGAAGGAGCCGGTCCGTCTCTTCCTGGGCCAGCCGGGTCACCGGAATCCCGGTCCACATGCTGACCACCTCGGCGATATCCTCCTCGGAGACGATCTGGCGCTCTTTACCTTTGCCTTCTTGCCACTCTTTTTCCAGCGTGTCGAGGTCGTCATTGGCGTGCAGTTCTTTGTCGCGCAACTCCGCGGCAGCTTCGTATTGCTGGGACGCGATGGCCTCGTCTTTCTCCTTGCGTACCTGCTCCAGCACCTGCATCGCATCCTTCAATGCCACGGGAGTGACGCTGCCCCGCAGGCGTACGCGGGAGCCGGCCTCGTCTATCAAGTCGATCGCTTTGTCGGGCAGGAACCGGTCCGCGATGAAGCGGGCCGCCAACGACGCCGCACTCCTGATGGCTTCGTCGGTTATGTCAACCTGGTGATGCTCTTCATACCGGCTTCTGACACCCATCAGAATCTGTACCGTTTCATCCTGAGAGGGCTCGTCCACCCGAACCGGCTGCAGCCGGCGCTCCAGGGCCGGGTCTCTTTCGACATACTTGCGGTAGTCGTCGAGGGTGGTGGCGCCGATGCACTGGAGTTCACCCCGAGCCAGGGAAGGCTTCAAGATGTTGGAAGCGTCCACCGCGCCCTCGGCGGCCCCGGCGCCAACGATGGTGTGTATCTCGTCGATGAACAGGACGCAGTTGCCTGAGCCTTTGATCTCCTCGATTACTTTCTTGAGGCGCTCTTCGAACTCTCCGCGGTATTTGGTACCCGCCACCAGGGCGCCCATATCCAGGGTGACCAGGCGCTTGCCCTGAAGAGTATCGGGCACCTCACCTGTGCCGATCCGCTGAGCTAATGCTTCGACGATGGCGGTCTTGCCGACACCGGGCTCTCCGACCAGTACCGGGTTGTTCTTGGTCCTCCGGCTGAGTATCTGGATGACCCGCTGGATTTCCTGCTCGCGGCCAATGACCGGGTCCAGCTTGTCGGCCCGGGCCGCCACCGTCAGGTCCACCCCAAGTTGATCCAGGGTTGGCGTGCGGGTGCTGCTGCGCGCCCCGGTTCCACCGCTGCTGGCGCTGTGACTCAGGATACGGTGGGTTTCGGCCCGAACCTTGTCGAGGGTGACTCCGAGGCTTTCCAGAACGCCAGCGGCCACGCCCTCGCCCTCCCGCAACAAGCCAATGAGCAGGTGTTCGGTGCCGATGTAGGTGTGGTTCATGCGGCGGGCTTCGTCGACGGCCAACTCCACCACTTTCTTGGCTCGTGGCGTCAGTCCGATCTCACCTTGGGTCGGTTTCTCGCCGCGCCCGATGATGAACTCCACCGCGGACTGGACCTTGCTCAGGTCCACTGCCAGGCTGGAGAGGACGCGCGCCGCTACGCCTTCGGTTTCGCGCACCAAGCCCAGTAGAATGTGCTCGGTTCCAATGTAGTTATGGTTAAAACGCTGGGCTTCTTCTTGGGCCAGCGATAGGACCCGTCTCGCTCGTTCGGAGAACTTTTCGAATCTGCTTCCCATGTTACCGCTCCTGGTGGGTGAAGGTGAGGGCTTCTCGTCCGTCTGAGCGTCTCTGGGCTAAGTTGCATTCCCCGGGCAATTACATCAATCGGTCCCCCGGGTCCGTGCGCCCCCATCCTCGTCTGCTCTTCCACCGCCCCACCCAGGGGTGTCTACTTGCCCACGAAACCGTCTAGTCATACCCAATTATAGGCGACGCTTCAATCTATGTAAAGGCGCTCTGGGTGTGATAGATGCCAGTAATGTCACGACTCGGCCTCGCCTGGATTCCTGCCTTTTCGCCGGTTGGCGGCGGGGCGCCGGGAGGGGTTCCCGGCCGGCCGGAGTCCATGATGATGCAGCAAGGTGAGGTTGAGTAGCGTGGTGGTGCAGAAATTGAAAATGCCTCCCGGCGGTGACCTATTTTCCCGCCCCGTTACCAAGGAAGTATCGTCGGCGCTGAGGCGTTTCACTACCGTGTTCGGGATGGGAACGGGTGGGACCGCCTCGCTAGAACCACCAGGAAGCTATTTCCCTACCAGTATGAACTAATTCTCACAACCCTGCAAGGGGCCGTGAGGAATCTATCGATTGTCACGTTATTGTTGCAGCTCCCGCCGTCAGAGGACAAATGCCCGCTCTGTTGACTTTCCTGCGCAATTCCTGCTAAATTCAACTTCAAATTATCGCCTTAGCCCGAGGTAAACAGGGATGGGAAGACGCCTTTTTAAAGAACTGGAGCGGGCTTACGGCTTCGACGAGGTCGCGATCGTTCCAGGTCAAGTCACCATTAACCCGGACTTGACCTCTACCACGATGACCATAGGGGATCAGACCTTCGAGATACCGGTGTTGGCCTCGGCCATGGATGGGGCCGTGTCCCCCCGATTCGCCACCTTGATGAATCAAATGGGCGGGCTGGGTGTACTGAACGCCGAGGGCCTGTACACCCGGTACGAAGACCCCTACTCCGTGCTTGAAGAGATCATTTCCGCGCCCCAGGCGGAGGTAACCCACCACCTCCAACAGGTCTACTCCGAACCCATCCGGGAGCACTTGGTGGGGGAGCGGGTCCACGAGATCAAGAAGTCCGGCTCGGTCTGCGCCGTCTCCTTCACCCCTCAAAACGCCAAGCGGATGTCCCCGGTTGCCGTGGAAGCTGGGGCCGATATCGTGGTGGTGCAGTCCACAGTGACCACGGCGAGGCACATGTCCCGAAGCTACCGGGGTCTGATCTTTTCCGAGATGATAAAGACCCTCAACGTCCCGGTGATGGTGGGCAACTGCGTGACCTACGAGGTGGCCCTGGAACTGATGGAAACCGGCATTGACGGGATCCTGGTCGGAGTGGGACCCGGCGCCGCCTGCACCACCCGCGAGGTGGTGGGGGTCGGGGTCCCCCAGGTGACCGCCACCCTGCAGTGCGCCACCGCTCGGGATGACCACTTCCGCCGCACCGGGCGCTACGTGAACGTCATTACCGACGGCGGGTTTCGCACCGGAGGGGACATCTGCAAGGCCCTCGTCAGCGGCGCCGACGCCGTGATGCTGGGAACTCCCTTTGCCCAGGCCGAGGAAGCGCCGGGACGGGGACACAACTGGGGCATGGCCAACCCCCATCCCGAGCTGCCCCGGGGCACCCGCATCAAGGTGGGCACCAAGGGGACCCTGCAGCAGATACTGTTTGGCCCGACGTCCGCCACGGACGGCACCCAGAACTTCATCGGCGCCCTGCGGGTTGCGATGGGCATGTGCGGCGCTTACACCATTCGAGACATGCACCGGGCTGAAATGGTCGTCGCCCCGTCAATCAAGACCGAGGGCAAGTACTTCCAGTTGGGTTTGTAGCGCCGGGGGCGGCCTTGCCCGCTACCGGAGAGCCGTTCGCTCCGGCTCGCGCCGCCGGGGCGAATCTTCCTCAGCGTCTCATTCTCAAACGGAGAGCCAGGGGACCCACACCCCTCCACCACCGATGATGGCCACAGAGGCGCAGAGATACAGAGAAGAAACCGCTGGTCCTCTGTGCCTCTGCGCCTCTGTGGCTATCGCACCGAAAAAGAGGTCTGGACAGATGATCTCCTTTCCGCTATTTTAGTGTTTAATGTAGTGCAACCTTCGACAAGGAGGCATCCGGAATGGCAGATGACATCCGCACGGTCCAAATCCTTGACCCGACCGCCGAGGACGTACCCGAAGAGCTGGGCCTCAGCCCGAAGCTCCCCGACCTGAAGGGAAAAGTGGTTGGCCTCTTGGAAAACCGCAAGTATCATGCCGACGCTTTCCTGCAAGAGCTTCAGGATGTTTTGGCCCAGGACTACGGGGCGGGCAAGGTAGTGTATACCACCAAGTTCACCTACAGCGCGGCCTGCGCGGAAGAGACCCTGGACACCATGTCCGCCGAGTGCGACGTGATTATCCACGGAATCGCGGATTGAGGGTCCTGCACGGCGTGGGGTCTCCACGACACCGTAGCGACCGAGTCCAAAGGGGTTCCGTCGGTCAGCGTGATAACCAGTGCCTTTACCCGGGCGGCGCATGCCCGGGCGACCTTCCTGGGAATGCCGGGCGCCCGCATTGTGGTCCTGCCCAGCCCTCTGGCCACCCGCAGCTCTGACGAAGTCCGCCAGATGGCCCACGAGTACGCCTCGGAAATCGTCGGTCATCTCGCCGGCGACTAGCCCGCCACCGGCGCCGAGCCGGGCGGAGCCGTCAATAAACCTCCGAGGACTGACATGGCGAATCCGTTAGCCCTTCAGTCGCGTCGCGTCCAGGTCCAGGACTCGTTCGACGCGATCCAAGACTACTGTTCAGAACAGGGCTGGACCGATGGCCTGCCGGTGGTTCCACCCACCGAGGACCTGGTGCGCCGGACGCTACTGGCCTACGGCGAAGATCCGTCCCTGTCCCTGGGGGTTATCCAACCGCGCAATGCCAAGGTCACCCTGGAGAAGCTGGCGGTAAACGCCGTCATGGCCGGCTGCCGGCCCGAGTACTTCCCGGTGGTAGTAGCGGTGGCCAAAGCGGTCCTTAAAGAAGAGTTCAACGTGGCCGGGGTATCGGCCACCACCGGCGGCGCCACCCCGGCCATCATCGTCAACGGGCCCGTGGTTGAGGAGCTGGGCATCAACGGGGATGCCGGCTGTTTCGGCCCGGGCTACCGGTCCAACGCCGCCATCGGCCGCGCGGTACGCCTGGTCATCCGCAACCTGGGAGGATTGATCCCCGGAGAGATGGACAAGGCGACCCTTTCGCTGCCGGCCCGGTACACCCTCTGCTTCTCCGAAAATGTGGACCGCAGCCCCTGGGAGCCGCGGCACGTAGAGCTGGGATACGACCCCTCCGCCAGCATCATCACGGTAGCCGGCATCAGGGGCATCCATATCGTGATGGAGAACACGGTTTCCACTGGCATCGGGGTCCTCCAAACCATCGTCGGCAACATGAAAGGGACCGCGGTTTCCAACTACTGCCAAATTGGCACCGGCACCCAAATCGTTCTGGTGCTGTGCCCCGAGCACGCCGCCGACATTCACGCCTCCGGGCTGTCTAAAGCCGACGTCCGGGAGTTCATCCACCAGAACGCCCGCATGCCGATTCACCAGCTAAAAGACATCGGCCACTACGGCAACCGCAACTGGCCTCTCTGGATCGACCAGACCAACCCCAACACCCTAGTGCCGATCGCCCTGTCTGCCGACGACATCGTGGTCGTGGTCGCCGGTGGCGATGGCCGCCACTCCGCCTGGCTGTCCGGATGGGGAGTCACCCGAATAACGACCCAGGAGATCACCCGCCCGGCCTGAACGTACGGGCGATGGCGCTCTCCTGAACCCTCCACCCAAGGCCGGGAAAGCACCCGGTGCCGGCCGAATCGTCTTCTCCTGCTCTTCCTGATTCTTCCGTCCCCTCTGAATCGTCACCCTCCACCTCCCATTGGGCCCTCGGGCGCGCCATTGCCCTTCGCGGCCGGCGCTCGAGAAGACGCCCGGCGCCAACCGGGGCCTCGAGCCATCCGCTTCGAACCTCCGGCCCGCCCGACGCATCAAACTTATCAGTGAAAGACCGGCAATCCTTCAATCCTTCAATCTTCGACCGAAAGGCCGGCAATCTTTGGCCGGAGCCGATCCGAAGGGGGCAGCCGGTTGGATTCTCCGGGGTAGATGCCAGAAATCGTCCATGTTTCCCGGTTATCGCGCCTGAGTACGCTCAACAAGAGAATGTTTGACTGATATGAACTCCGGGATATTGACGAAACCCGGCAAGGCATGCTACAATAATCGTCGGTCAATCATAAGGAAAAACGAGATGACACAGACTACGACAATCAATCCGCCAGCGGAACTAGAAAGTACCCCCCAGTGTCGGCATCATTGGGTAATTCAGCCAGCCACGGGGCCTATGAGCCTGGGGGTCTGCCAGACTTGTGGCACGTCCCGGGAATTCAAGAACTACGTTGAAGCCGCCGCTTGGGGCGATTCGCGGCAGGCCGCCCGTGCCAGCACCGCAGCCTCGGAAGCGGTTTCGCGGGCCGTCGCCGACTACATCGACCACGAAGTAGAGGAATAAACTCCGGGCCGCCGCGAGGTTAGCGGCGGCCCCGGCACTCCGGCCATTCCTCCCGATTCCCGACCGGTTCAGGCGCCGCCTCTCACCGGGCCAAGTCCCGGCATCGGTTTGCCCTGTGCTGGCTGGCCCTTCCGCCACCACCCTCCCTGCTCCAACCCGATTCGCCCATGAATCGTGCATCCCAGTGCATATAATCGATGCGTCGCGGCTGCCCGCCTTCGGAGCGATTTGGCGTCAGCGGAGAAAGTGCCCGTCTCTCCACCTGGTATCCGGCCCCAACTCAATTACCACATCTTGTGCAATTTGTCCTTATTGCCTTGACAAAGGGATAGTCGGGCAGGGGTTATAATACCCTCTACCGGAGGTCCCATGGCAAACTCAACTCCAGACACCCGCTTTACCCACCTCCACGTCCACACCGAATACAGCATGTTGGACGGGATCAGCCGCATCCCGGAATTGGTGGCCCGGACCAAGGAACTGGGTATGGACGCCCTGGCGATTACCGACCACGGGACCTTCTACGGCGTGGTGGACTTCTATTCGGCGTGCCGGGAAGCGGGGATCAAACCCATAATCGGCTGCGAAGTCTACGTGGCCCACGGCAGCCGGTTGGACAAACACGGTGGCGAGCGCAGCCCCCACCACCTGGTGCTCCTGGCCCGCGATAACACCGGCTACCACAACCTGATGCGCCTGCTGACCAAGGCACACGTCGAGGGCTTCCACTACCGGCCTCGCATCGACCGCGAGCTGTTGGAGAGCCACCACGAGGGCCTCATTGCTCTCTCCGGCTGCCCCTCCGCCGAGGTACCCCGCCTGATCGGCGATGGCAACATGGAAGAGGCCTCCCGCGCCGCCCAATGGTACAAGGACCTGTTCGGCGACGGCTATTTCCTGGAGTTGCAGCGCCACCAGCACGTGCCCCGGCTTACGGAGATCAATGAGGGACTGGTAACGCTGAGCCGGGAACTCGATATTCCGTTGGTTGCCACCAACGATTCCCACTACACCCGGCAGGCCGACGCACCGCTACAGGACGTCTACATTTGCATCCAGACCAACACGACGGTCAACGACGAGCGCCGGCTGCGCATGGAAGACGACTCCTACTACATCAAGAGCCCCGAGGAGATGGCCGAACTCTTCCCCGACTTTCCCGAAGCCCTGGAAAACGCCGGGAAGATCGCCGATATGTGCAACGTGGAGCTGGACTTCGGTCAGACCCACCTGCCCAAGTACCCCACCCCCGACGGTATGGACGCCGACCGATACCTGGCCAAGCTCTGCTGGGAGGGATTCAAGGGCCGCTACCCCCGCTCGGCCCCCGAGGCCGAGGAACGGCTGCAATATGAACTGGGAGTTATCGAGCAAACCAAGTTCGCCAATTACTTCCTCGTCGTCTGGGACATCATCAACTTCGTCCGGCGCGGCAACATCCTGTACGGTGTCCGGGGCAGCGCCGCCGCCAGCGTGGCCCTCTATTGCCTGGGGATCACCAACGTGGACCCGTTGGAGTACCGCCTGGTCTTCGAGCGGTTCCTCAACCTGGAACGCAAAGAGATGCCCGACATCGATCTGGACTTCCAGGATGACCGGCGCGACGAGGTGCTCCACTACGTCATCGAGCGGTACGGCCGCGACCAGGTAGCCCAGATTATTACCTTCGGCACCTTTGGCGCCAAGGCCGCCCTGCGCGACGTGGGCCGGGCCCTGGGCATGGCCTACGCCGACGTTGACCAGGTTGCCCGCATGGTTCCCTTCAAGGCCCGCACCCTGGAAGATGCCCTGAGGATCAATCAGGAGCTGCAGGCCCAGTACGAAACCAACGACGCGGTCCGCCGGCTCGTGGACACAGCCCAGGGACTGGAGGGAATTACCCGCCAGGTCAGCACCCACGCCGCCGGTGTGCTGATCGCCGATGAGCCGCTGACGGAGACGGTACCGCTGCAACGCCCGGTTCACGGCGACGACGACAGCCCGGTGCTCATGACCCAGTTTTCCATGGCGCCAGTCGCCCACCTGGGCCTCCTCAAGATGGACTTCCTGGGACTCACCAACCTGACCATCCTGGACCGGGCCATCAAGCTGCTGGACCTAACCCAGGGGATTCGCATCGACCTGGACCGCCTTCCCCTAGACGATGGTCCCACCTTTGAGCTGCTCTCCTCGGGAAACACCACCGACCTGTTCCAACTCGAAAGCACCGGGATGCAGCGGTACATCAAGGAGCTGAAGCCTTCGAGCCTGGGCGACATCGCGGCCATGATCGCCCTCTACCGGCCCGGTCCCATGGAGCATATTGATACCTTCATCGACTCCAAGTTCGGCCGCACTCCGATAACCTACCCCCACCCCAGCCTCAAGGAGTTGCTGGACGAGACCTACGGCATAATCGTCTACCAGGACCAGGTGTTGCTGATACTCCAGCAGTTCGCCGGATACTCCCTGGGCGCCGCCGACATAGTCCGCAAGGCCATGGGCAAGAAGATAGCCTCCCTCATGGCCCAGGAGCGCGACCGGTTCGTCGCGGGCGCCGAGGCCAAGGGGTACGACGCCAAACAGGCGTTGGACATATTTGACCTCATCGAGCCCTTCGCCGGGTATGCTTTCAACAAGTCTCACAGCGTGAGTTACGCCCTGATCTCCTATTGGACGGCTTACTTCAAAGCCCACTATCCTCTGGAATACATGGGCTCGGTCCTCAACGCTCGCATGGACCACCCCGACAAGATGATCAGCTGCATCAACGAGTGCTTCCGCCTCGGCATACCGGTCCTGCTTCCAGACATCAACAAGTCCGAGGAGTTCTACACACTCGACCGGGAGAGCGGCCCCACCACGGGGCTGCGTACCGGCCTGGCCGCCATCAAGACCGTGGGCGAGGCGGCTGTACGGCCCGTGGTGGAAGAACGAAAACTGAACGGCCCCTATCAGTCCATCGACGACTTTTGCCGCCGCGCCGGCTCGAAAGGCCTCAACCGGCGCACGCTGGAAAGCCTGGTACGGGCCGGCGCTTTCGACTGCCTCGGGCCCCGGGGGGCTATTTTGAACGCCGTCGACCAGATCATCGCCACCGCTCAGCTTGAAGCACGGACCCGCAACTCCGGCCAGACCAGCTTGTTCGGCGGCCAGGACGGCCAGCCAGCGCTGAGCCAGGTTCCGGGCATCTCCATCGGCATCTCCGATGTACCGATCGAGCAGAAGGCGGCCTGGGAGAGAGAGCTGTTGGGATTGCCCCTGTCCCACAACCCCGTCTGGGAGTTAGCCTCCATTGACGCCGGCGATGCTATCAACTCCCTGGCCCAACTGGACGAAGGGATGCAGGGGCAGACCCTGTCGCTCCTGGGCCATGTTTCAGCCTTGACCGAGCGGTACACCAAAGAGCAAGAACGGTTCATGGTGGTCACGCTGGACCTGCTGGGCGGCCCGTTTGAGGTGATCGTCTGGCCCGACGTGCTGGAGCGCACTCAACAAGTGTGGCAGGAAGGGAAGGTGGTGCGGGTCACCGGCAAGTTGCGGCTCCGGGCAGACCAGTTTTCTCTGGCCTGCGACCGCGTACAGGAGTACTCCGCCAAAGAGCCTGCGTCAACCAACGGCTCCGGGCCGCCTTCTCAGAACGGCGGCAAGCCCGCCCGCTCAAACGGCGCCCGGCAGGCCCGTGTCCCGAAACCCAGGACCGCGGAATCCGCCGCCGCCAACGGGGGGCGCTTCCGGACGGTCTTCGTGGGTGTCACCGAGTCCGAGGATCCCACCGGGGACGCGCATCTGCTGCGGGAAGTCGTCCGGGTCCTCCTGGAATACCCAGGCAAAGACCGGGTGAATCTGAACATCAATACCGGCGGCCGCAGGGTGTTGATGGAGCTGCCGGTAGTCAACACCAGCTACTGCGACAGCCTGCGAGAGCGGTTGGAAGCTTTGTTGGGGCCCGAAGCGGTTGCCTTCCAGGATAGTACCGGGCCGGTGGAGTAACCCCCACCCCTCGGGACCCTGCTCGCCGCCGCTGCCCCGGCCCGCAATTATCTCCCACCGGCAATGAACCTGCCTGCGACCCAAGGGTCGGCGGATGACTGCAACAAAGCCCGGCCGGTCGTCCAGGCCGTGGCCAGACGGCCTGCAGCCGGTGGGAGCCAGTGCTTCCATACAACAACTGGTCATTTATGCCGTAATCCGGCTTGGCTCCTCTTAAGACCAACCCGGATGTGGCGTCCGGGGCCGGTTCCCAGACTTTATTGTGGCCTCACGCGCTTTCGCGCAGTTGACGGCTATGATAGGGGCTGCTAAACTCCCTGCGCCTAGAGCCCGCTCATTGGGGGAGTGCCCAACCAAGGATTGCGGCTATCGCCAGAGTGGTAGACGCGCCTTCCCTGGCAGAGGTAATCGAGTGAAAACATCCAGCCTTCATCCGCTACCGGGTCTAGCAAGTAGGGCAGACGACCGCCGCATCTTAGGGGTACTGTCGTCGCCTGTTGCATGCTGTCCGTCCTGGTGCCAGCACGCCGTCCCCTGCGAACCATAGCTCCCTCCCCTTTCTCTGCGTTTTCCCGGCTTGATACCGGGCCCGTCCGCAAACTCCCAGGTTTCAACGACCCTCAGGCACATCGCAATCATTCTATCTATTGGATTTATCTGCGCGAGTGACCATGAGCCTTGGCACCGCTATAGCGTAGTTATTCCCGAGCTAGACGCTCGGGTTCTTATTCAAACGGAGGCAACCACATGGATCCAACTCAAGCGCCGGAGAAATTAGACGCCGAGCAGGTCAACGAGTTGGCGCCCGTGCCCCCACGCAACTCTCTCTGGTTACCGCGATAAGACCTCCGCTCCGTTGACCCAAGTGGGACCCGTTCTTTAACACTTTTTCGCCGGCCCGAGCAAGGACCGGTCTTAGAAACTTACGAGGTGAACTTGTTATGGCGTTCGCGAATGCAATCACGCCAGGGGAACGGCTTCAGGCGCTCAAGAAGTGTATCGCCCGCCAGGGCTTCGCCCGCATAATGGAGGCTCACAACGGTCTCAGCGGCATCATTGCTGAAACCGTACGAGCCAAGAAGGGCGGCCGGACCATCGAATACGACGGCCTTTGGGAAAGCAGCCTGACCGACTCCGCCAGCAAAGGGATGCCCGATTGTTCCATCGTCGGCTTCGATTCCCGCACCCAAACCGTTGACCAGATCCTCAACGTGACCAACAAGCCCATCCTCGTGGACGGCGACACCGGGGGGGAACCCGCCCAGTTCGAGTATCTGGTGAGGCAACTGGAACGCCTGGGCGTGTCGGCGGTGATCATCGAGGACAAGGTCTACCCCAAGCGAAACAGCCTGGACGCATCCGCCTGCCAAAACCTGGAAGACCCCCGGATTTTCGCCGGAAAGATCGCGGCCGGCAAAGACGTGAAAGTCACCGATGACTTCATGATCGTGGCCCGCCTGGAAAGCTTGATCGCCGGGGCGGGCCTGGAGGACGCCCTGTACCGGGCCGAATGCTATATCCGCGCCGGGGCCGACGGGATCATGATTCACTCGAATAACCGGGACCCCGCCGAAGTGCTCGCCTTCGCCGAAGCCTACGGCCCCCTCTGCGAGGGGCTGGGGAGACGCCCAGCCCTGGTGTGCGTGCCGACTACCTACAACACCATCTCCGATCAGGAGTTGGTAGCCAGAGGATTCAACGTCATCATCCATGCTAATCACCTCCTGCGCGCCGCCTACCGGGCCATGTGCGAGGTTGCCCTCAATATCCTGGAGACCGGCAGCAGCCATGAGGCAGACTCCCTCTGTTCACCGGTCCGGGAGATTTTTGACTGTGTGGGCCACGACCGCATCACCGAGAAGGACCGGGAGCGCGAGCAGGCCCTTCACCAGACCAGCGGCTCCGGGAGCGTCAAGGGAGACCCGCGGCTGGTCAAGGTGAAATATGTTGGGAGGACGACGAGCAAATCAGGCGCACGGGCGAGACTGTCGTCAACATCAAATGGACCGGCCCGAGGCGCCCGATAGCATGATCGACGAACTTACGATGGCCCGCCAATGAAAGCGCAAGCCTTCTGGGAGGTCCTGAAACAACGCGGCCTGACCTTTTTTTCCGGCGTACCGGATTCCACCTTTCATGAAGTGTATAACGCCATGGCCGGCGTTCCGGAGATCCGTTACGTCCCGGCCGTGCGGGAGGACGTGGCCCTTGGCGTCGCCAGCGCCGCTTACTTCTCCGGGCAGTTGGGGGGCGTGATCTTGCAGAACTCGGGAATCGGTAACCTCGTCAACCCTTTGACCTCCTTCAGCCTGATGTACAAAATCCCAGTGCTCCTCCTGATTGGCTGGCGCGGGTACGGGGGACCGCCCAACGACGCTCCGGAGCACTGGATCATGGGAGTCAAAACACCGGAGATATTGGACCTTCTGGGAATCCCCTACGAAATACTGGAACCGGACAATATGGAGCCCGCCCTGGACCGGCTGCTGACGAATATCAGGGAACAATCGGTGCCGGGGGCGCTGTTGGTCCGCGCGGGGATGGTAGATTGATTCCTCGATACCTGGCAATCGAGAAGGTCCTGGAACACGTTCAGCCCGCCGACCTAGTCCTGAGCACCACGGGAATGATCTCCCGGGAGGTGTTCGTGTCCGGCGACCGGGCCGGGAATTTCTACATGCTCGGGTCCATGGGCCTCCTGTCCTCTTTCGGACTGGGGCTGGCGCTCTTCAACCCGGAGCAGCGCGTCTTCGTGCTGGAAGGTGACGGCAGCGCCCTCATGAGCCTCGGTGCTGTGCCCCTTATCGGCTCCGAGGGCCCCGGCAACTTGATCCACATCATCCTGGACAACGAAGCCTACGAGTCCACCGGAGGGCAGCCGTCCATCAGTTCCGGGTTCGACCTGACCCGGGTGGCCGAGGGCGCCGGGTACCGCACCGTAGCCCGGACCGGCGATGTGGAAGGGCTTCAGAGCGCCCTCTTGGAGTGCGCCCGCGGTCCCGGCCCTCACCTGATTCTGGTCAAGGCCGGAATCGTCCCGGTCAAAGGTATTCCCCGGGTTTCGCACTCGCCCACGGACATCCGGGACCGGTTCAACAGCAGCGTTCACGCGGGGGAATGAAAGAGATGCTGATACTGTCACCAGGGCCGGCAAACATCTCGGAGCGCGTGCGCCAGGCCCTGACCGCCCCTGACATCGGGCACCGGGAGGAGGAGTTCACCTCCCTCCTCCGGGAGACCCGTTCCCTGCTTCTGGATATCTGCGGCGCCCCCGAGGGCTACTCCTGCGCCACCCTCAGCGGGTCGGGCACGACGGGCATCGAGGCCACCATCACCTCCCTGAGCGCCTCCAGCGGCGTGCTCATCTTTTCCAACGGGGTCTACGGCGAGCGGGCGGCCCAGATCGCACAGGTGTTCGGCATTCCCCACACCCTGGAAAAGCTGGAATGGACCCAACCCCTCCCGCTGGGCCGGGTGGAGGAGTTGGTCCGGACTACCCCCCATGATTCGGTCTATTTGATACACCACGAGACCACCACCGGCATCCTCAACCCCCTGCGTCAGGTGGCGGAGATCGCGAAAAGCAATCACAAATGGGTACTGGCGGACACGGTGAGCAGCGTGGGAGGTGAGGAGTTAGACCTACCGGGTTGGGGCGTGGACCTGGTCCTAGGCTCTGCCAACAAGTGCCTCCGGGGAGTCCCCGGGGTATCGTTTGTCGTCCTCTCCAACCAACTCCTAGAAGCCTGGTCCCAGCGGCGCCAGGTGACCTTCTCCACCGACCTGGTCAGCACCATGAGCAAGGAGGAGGACGGCGAGACCCCGTTCACGCCGCCGGTTCAAACCATGTACGCCCTACGTGAGGCAGCCAGGGAGTTGTTGGAAGAGGGGGTGGAGAACCGGATCGCCCACTACCGGGGCATCGCGACAACCCTGCGCGACGGCTTGACGTCTCTGGAGCTGGACTTCCTGGTCCCCCGCGAGCACCTGTCCAACACCATGACCACGGTGATGCTGCCCGAGGGCTGGTCCTACCCGGAGCTGCACGCTCCCCTCAAGGAGCGGGGATACGCCATATACAAGTCTCAGGGGCACCTGAGCCAGACCACCTTCCGCCTCGGTACGGTCGGCCTCATGAGTCAAGAGGATATACGCGGATTTCTAACCGCCCTGCAGCAAGTGCTGGGCCGGTAACGAACGAAGGGGGCAATGATGCCCGAGGAAAACAAGGTCCAGTGGGTGTACTCTTCGCGGAACAACCAGGAGCTGGAGGAGCGGTACGACCAGTGGGCGTCGGGATACGAAGCCGACCTCACCAGGGACTTCGACTACCTAGGCCCCCCGAGGGCCGCTGAAGTCCTTTCCCGCCACGTGCCCAAGGATGCCCGCATCCTGGACGCCGGGGCCGGCACCGGCCTGGTGGGTCAGGTCTTGGCCGGACTCGGATACGGCAACCTGACCGCCGTGGACCTCTCACAGGGCATGCTGGAGGAGTCCCGCGGCAAGAACGTGTACCGGGAATTGCACCAGATGGTCATGGGGGAGCCTCTGGACTTTCCCAGCGGCGCCTTCGACGCGGCAATAAGCGTGGGGGTGCTGACCGTAGGCCACGCCCCGGCCAACTCCCTGGACGAACTGGTGCGGGTGACCAAACAAGGGGGGCACATCGTCTTCACCCTGAGGCCCGACGTGTATGAAACCGGCGGCTTCAAAGAGAAGCACGCCGCGCTGGAAGCTGAAGGCAAATGGCGGCACGTCGAGACCACCGAGCAGTTTCAAACCCTGCCCAAGGGCGAGCCCGACGTCTACCACCAGGTATGGGTATATCGGGTAATGTAGGCTGGGTATTTGCCCCTGAGCCGGTTCTTCAAGATGGGTTTCAGGGGACCCTCTCTTGCCAGAAAGAGTCCCCTTGACCGTACCCGGCGTCACTCCCCGGCCAAGAACTCCCTGATGATTGTCGCCAACTCCCCAGGCTTGTCGTAGCCGATATCATGGATCGTCTCCGGTATCCAATGGACCCGGCATCCCGTCACGGCCGCGGCAGCCGCTCCCACCATGACCCGCCGCATCTGGGCGAATTCGGAGCCGGCCCGGTCGGGCGAAGGCCCGGCGGCGACGATCAGGGTGGGGCAGGTTATCTTCGGCAGGATGGTGGAGGCCGGCTGGTCCCACATCGCGCGGATCACCTGGGCGTGATTGTCTAGCTGCAGGATGTCGTGCATCTGACCGTCCCCGTCCTCGTAGACCATGGTCTGAACGATGCGCTCCACCTCGTCACTCCAGCAACCAGCAAGCTGGGACCGAAACCGGTCGAGGAGTTCCCGGCGGGTGCCGGAGACGTCTCGGGCGCGGACCCGGTTGGAGAACGCCTCCCAGGTGGCGCCGGGGTTCAGGCGGGGGTCGAGGAAGCCCCCGTCGATCATCACCAGGTTGCTGACCCGCTCCGGTTGGTAGGCCGCCATGGCTACGGCCACCTGGCCGCCCCAAGAGTGACCCATCACCACCGCCCGGTCCAACCCCAACCGGTCCATCAGCCCGGCCACGTCCGAGGCCAGGGCGGGCCAGTCGTACCCGCTACACGCCTGAGTGGTCTTGCCGTGGCCTCGTTGGTCCGGCGCAATGATCCGGAAATCTCCGGAAAGCAGGGGAGCGACCAGATCATACCAATGGCCGCTGGAGGCGAGCCCGTGCAGCGCGATAATGGGCAGGCCGTCTCCGCCCCAGTCCAGGTAGCGGACCCGCAAGTCCCCCACATCGACCCAGCCTTCAGTGGGGCGTTTCACCAGGGATTCCGAAGCAGTCAAATCAGAGTCTCCCATTCGAGCAAAATCATGCCCTCAACCCGGCCTCGATTCCAATCGTGACTCCCTTCTCCCTTTGGGAGAAGGGCCGGGAATGAGGGTCTTCAAGTACCGGCCGCTAATCCTAAGCCGCCGGTTCAAATCGCCTCTAGTGTCCGATACGCGGACCTGGAGCCGACATCGGCGCGATCGGGGTCGAGGCCGAGGCGAAGGGGGAAATCCCCCCAACCCCCCTTTACGAAAGGGGGGCTTTCAAGAGGGTCGAGGGAGTCGGTAAACCGGGCCATCAGCCGCGCTTTGCGGCGGCGACCCGTTCCCGCGCCAGCAGGTCGGCCTTCACCTTCAGGCCTCCCGCGCCGTAGCCCCGCAGGTCGCCGTCGCTGGCGATGACCCGGTGGCAGGGTACGATCAGAACGAAGCGGTTCCGCGCCATGGCCTGCCCGGCGGCCCTGACCGCCAGAGGGCTACCGGCCTCTGATGCCAGCCAGGCGTAGCTCCTGGTCTCCCCGGCGGGTATCCGCCGGCAGGCGGCCCACGCCCTGCCGAAAAATGGCGGGGCGTCCGACAAGTCCAATTCGATCTCATCCAGCGCCCTGGCATCCCCTTCCATGTACTTATTCAGGCAACTGAGGACCTCCTCGAAACCGGAAGGGTTGTTGTCGGCCTGGTCCACCTCCGGCCCCAGCTCCTCCAGTGCCTCCTGGGGAGTCGGCTTCAGACTCAAGCCAATCAGTCCCTTCCCACTGCCCAGAAGGGCAACCCAGCCCACCGGCGTCTGAATCATGTGATAGTTGAACCGGCTCATGTGCTACTCCTTTTGAAAACTCGCCACAGCAGCGGTAACCGCAACTTGAGCCAGGAATTGACCAACAGCTGGCTCTCCTCGCCGGCCAATTGCTTGGCGCCGTACCGGCTGCGAACGTATGCCCCAATCAACGCCGACACTTCCTCGTCGTGTCCGGGCAAGGCGGTACGTAGCCGCTCCCGGTACTGGTACGGCGTCTGGTGGACCGCCGGCCCGGCCGAGCCAAGGGCGCCCAGCAATCCCAGGCGGCGGTAGGCGGTCCGCGGGTCCCCGGAAGGGACCATATACCGCTTCCAGAGAATCCAAAGGGCGCCGGCCAGCGCCGAGAACAGAACTACCGCGGCCGACAGCCAGGGGGCGATGTTCAGCAGCCTCTCTCTCCACACGGCGGCCGCCCCATCCGGACCTCCCGGTTGAGGAGGTTCGACCTCATCCTCGCAAAGGTCATCGTCCTCATCGAAGCAGATGTCTTCCAAGCTGGCTCCATCCGCCGTACTGGCAAACTCAGGGGGTAGTTCTTCGGCCACGGGCTGGTAAGACGGCGGAAGTTCGGCGCCAGGGGTCGGCTCGAAGGGTATCCACCCGTATTTGGGAAAGTATACCTCTACCCAGGCGTGGCTATGGCTGTCGGTAACCACGTAAAGGTCCGTGTCGGTCACGTTGTCGCCGACGGTGTAGCCGGTGGCCAGGCGGGCCGGCACGTCCACCGAGCGAAGCAACACCGTCATCGCCGAGGCGAAGTACTCGCTATAGCCCTGTTTGAGGGTGAACAAGAAATGATCCACCCCATCGCTGTCGAAGGGTGGCGGATCCACTTTGAGGGTATAGGGGAGGCCGGCCAGGTGGGCTTCGATGGCTTTAGCCTTGTCGTATGGTGTCAGCGCCTCGGCGGTCAGTTGGGCTCCCAGGTCCCGCACCCGCTGGGGTAAGTCGTCGGGTAGCGCAGTGTACCTGACCATCGCCCAGGTGGGGAAATCGGTCCCGGCCCGCCGTAGCTGCAAGGGAGAGGCCCGGGATATCGAGGAGGTCACCGTGTAGCCATGCCCAGCCTTGATCTTGCCGCTGGTGCTCCGCAGTGAAAGCACGTCGGCCCGCTCCGGAAGCGCTTCGGCCAGAATGGCCTGCTGGGCCACTCCCTCACTGCGAATTACCTCCAGCAGCCGAAACCCGGGAGGCAGGCTGGCCGCCAGAGCGGAGTCTCGCGCGCCCGGTTGGCCGGTTATCCGGTAAAGCCCGTCGGCGGCGGCCGCCAACCCGGAGGGAAGCGACTGGAGCGCCTCCGGATCGGACAGGTCCAGGGTATAGGTGGGAGAATCGTAGGTCTCGACGTTCGCCTCCCGGCTGGTTGCCAGGGCCAGGCCTCCCGCGAAGAGGCTCCGAGTGGCGTAGTTGGGTGTCAAGAAGTAGGTGACCTCTATCCGGTTCAGGGGTTGTTGGCCAAGGGTGTAGCTGGGGACCCAGCCCATGGGTTGGAAAGTTGTATCCTGAGAAACCCATCCCTTGGAAGTATAGGTGCCGTAGGTGCGGGCTTTCCAGTACAAGGGCGCGGGAGACTCGACCCGAAGCACCTCGGCGGTCGTGGGTTGGATAGTCCCCTGAAAGGCCATCACGTCGCCCCATATGCGGTACCCCAGGGGACGCCGGGCCGGCAGACCGGCAAACAGGCGGTTGAAGTCGTCCTCCCAGTTTTTCAGGGGCGACCGGAGCGACTCGTAGACATCGTGGGCCGGTCCCACCTTGTTGCCCTCGGGAATCACGAAGAACGCCACGAACAACACCATGGCCGCCAGAAGGAAGCTGTCGAACGCGGACAAAGACCCCAGATGGCCGTCGAACTCAATATTGCGGCGTTGCCACTCCTGCCGGCGGCGCACCGCCTGCACCCTGGCCACCAGAAGCAGGGCGGTGAACAGGAAGAAGCCAAGGGTCTGGCTGGCGTCGGGCGGCAAGAAAGTCAGGTTGGAAAGCAGGCCGGCACCGCCCAGTATGAACACGCCCCAAAAGTTACGGTAGCGGGTGAAGAGCCAGAAGGCAAGAAAGCCCAGGAGCCAGGTTGCGGCGGTCAAACCAAAGGCAAAGGGCAGTTGGTCGATATTGATGCTGCCCTCTTTGGCCGCTCCGAACCAGAGGGCCAGCCGGTCCCACAACTCTCCGGCATTGGTTACAGACTCTTCTCCCCCTTGGAAAGAGGTTAGCTGCCAGACCACCACCAGGAGTCCAATCCCCAGTCCCACGGATAAAAGCAGCGGGCCCCAGACCGGCACCCGGGCCAGGAGCAGCCCCGTCACCATGGCCAGGAGAAGAACGAAAGACAAACTTGGCGTCGGCGCCCATTCAGCCTGGGTCACGGACCCAACCACAATCGTGAGGTTCAAGGCCAGCAGAAGCACCGCCACCCACCCGTCGCTGGGCCGCAGAATCCTGGCGAGCGCCATTAACCCGCCGATCGCGAATTCAGAGTTGATGCGGTCCCGGAGGGTGGTGTCCGCCGGAAGTTCGCGCACCGTCATGCGCTCGGCTCGCCGGCCGGTGGACCGGAGGCGGCAGGGGCCATGTAGGCACGCCGGGGCGCGGAGAAACGGAGGGCTTCGTTCAAGGGCGCTCCCCGCTGCACGACATAGGTAGGAAGTTCGTTCGCCCAGAGGGCCTCCAGGACGGTCTCGATGCCGAGCGAATTACCGAATCCCTGGGGATCGACCATGACCACGTTCACCTGCACCCCCCGTCGGCGCAGGGCGGCAAGGGCCGGCACCCACTCGGGCCGGGGTGACGGGCTGATGACCGTCAAGGTGTTGAACCTGCTCAAAGAAGGACGCAGATCGTAGATAAAACGCGCCAGTGGGGTCACTCCCCGGGCGCGCACCGCGGCCAACGCCTCCATCAGCTTCCCCAAATACTCCGGGCTGCTGTAGGGACGGAGGATGAAACTGGGGTCACCATTGGTCGCCAAACCCACCGGCAACGAAAAATCGGCCAGGCGGGTGATTAATGAAGCGGCGATGGTCACGGCCAGTTCTTCCGTGTTGTCCACGTCTTCCGGGTCGCTACGGACGTGGGCGGCCTCCTCCAGATCCAGCACCACCCAGGCCTCGGCGGAAAGGCCCATGTCGAACTCCTTGACCATCAGGGAGTTCATGCGGGCCGTGTAGGGCCAGTGGATGCGCCGCAAGCTGTCGCCGCTGCTGTAGGGGCGGACCGAAGCGACATCGGTGGTGATCTGGTCCCAGTGGCGTGTTGTGCGTCCGTCGCTGGGCAGGTTGGCGAAGCTGGGGTGCAGGTCCGGCAACGGTTCCGCGGCGGGCAACACCGTGTAAAGTTGGGGTTGCAGGAAGTGGCGCCGCAGCCGGAACAGGCCAAAGGGGTCCTGGCTGGTCACCAGAACCTGGCCGGTCTGGTAGACGCCCCGGCGGCTGAGGTAGGCCTCCGTCTTCCAGGTGCGGAACTGGTCCCGGACCATCGCCATCCCCCGCCCGGGAAGGTGGCCCGGCAGGTCTGAGACCTCCGCCACCTCCAGCCAGGACTTCGGCAGGCGGTTGTGATTCAGGATCCGGATCCGGCCTTCCAGGTATCCGCCGACCTGGCCCCTGGTGGCAAATCGGGTCAACTGGACCTCCAACCCCCGCAGGTTAAGCCAGGCCCAGATAAACCCCACAGGCAAGACCAGGAGCAGCACGTAGAGAAACCGGTAGAAGAACGTGAAGCCGGTGCCGAAGGCGTAAAAAGTTACAATAGCCAACAGCAAGATAATCCCGATGCTGCGCTTGCTCATTTGTCATCCTACTCCACTCCGTGGGGCCCGTTGGTCGGCCCATCCACCGGCGCGGAGGATACTTTACAGGAACGCCAGGTTTTCGCCTTAGTCAGAAACACAAAGCGAAATAATGTCTGGCGAAACAAAGGCGGGAAGGCTGCCTGTCAACGAGAACATTCAGCTTCGGACCGCGCGCCCGGTTATCACTGGGGAACGGGTCCCTTAGGCACACGAGGAAGGTCGAACCCGGCCCGGCCGCCTTTATCGGACCGCTCCCGGTACGGCCACATCATCAAGCAGTTCCCCAACCACGTCGGCGTTCCGCATGCCCCGCATCCTCGCGGAAGGGGAAAGTATGATCCGGTGGGCGATTACCGCCGGCGCCAGCGCCTTGATGTCGTCCGGGATGACGTAGTCGCGGTCCTGCACCAGCGCCAGCCCTCGAGCCGCCCGGAACAGCCCCAGCGAGGCCCGAGGTGAGGCTCCCAATGAGATGTCCTGATGCCGGCGAGTGGACTCCACCAGGCCCACCACGTATTGCCGCACCAGCCGGTCGACATAGACCGATTTGGCGGCTTCTTGCATGCCGACAATATCTTCGGGCGTCGCCACCGGCCCCAGGGAATCGATCGGGTGCTCCGTTTCCTGCTGCTCGATGATCGACATCTCTTCGCTGAAGTCGGGGTAACCCAAACTGACGCGCAGCATGAACCGGTCCAATTGGGCTTCGGGCAGGGGAAAAGTGCCTTCGTATTCGATCGGATTCTGAGTGGCGAGGACAATGAAGGGGTGATGGAGAAGGTGAGTCACTCCATCCACGGTGACCTGTAGCTCCTCCATCGCTTCCAGCAGGGCGGACTGCGTCTTCGGAGTTGCCCGGTTTATCTCGTCGGCCAGCACTACCTGAGACATGATTGGGCCCGGCCGGAAGTGGAACTCCCCGTTGCGCTGGTCGTAGACTGAAATGCCCGATACGTCGCTGGGCAAAAGGTCGGGGGTGAACTGGATCCGTTTGAAAGAGCAGCCAATGGACGTGGCCAGGCTCTTGGCCAGCATCGTTTTACCGACGCCCGGTACGTCCTCCACCAGTACGTGGCCTCGGCCGATGAGGGCGGCCAACGCGGTTTCGATGACCGGCGTCTTCCCCACGATCACCTTGGCCACGTTTTCGACGATTTTCCGTGCTAGTGCCGAGGAGGGAACGACTTCCCGCAAGCAGGGCCTCCTTGCCGGAAATACTGTGCCTCAAGTTTAAGCCTGCAAGGTTGAAGTTTAACACAGGCCTTGGCGAAAGGCACGAAAACTGAGGCTCCCGGGGCAGGCCGGCGAGCAACCGGATCGCTCCACCCTACATCTAATCTTCCGGAGATATCGTATTCAATTCATAACCAGTTCGCTCCCGGCGCCCGTCGCGGGCGAGCGGACGGAAACCCAGATAGTCCAGGCAACAACCTGAGAAATTGCGCCAGAGGATATACTGATGAAAGCCGTTGCAAATATCCGGCGCCCAGCTCTCGCGCTGACTGCCATCGCCGTGACCTTGTTGCTGGCCGCCTGTGGCAGCGGTAACGGGGTCCCAGACCAGCAATCGTCAGGAGTAGACAACTCGCCGGACCGAGGCGCGACCACAGCCGCTCCCGGAGTCCCGGCCATCGCGCCGGTTGCGGCGTTGCCTGGTCCGGAGGGAGCCTCCGCCTCATCGACTACCGCCGACCCGATAGGCGAGCCTGCCGCGGCGGATCAGTCCACTCCTGAGGGTTCGGGAGAAGACCGGCTGCCCGCCGAGTCACCGGCCCCGGCCCTCCGGGAGACCCCGGAGGCCGCTACCAAGGACCCCGGTCAGGCAGCGAACCAAGCATCCAGTCCCGAGCCGACGCCCAAACCGACAGCCGGCATTGAAATAGGGGGGAAGGTCGGCGACCGGGCCCCGGAGTTTCAGGCTATTGCCAACTGGATCAACTCCAAGCCTTTGACCATGGAAAGCCTGCGAGGCAACGTCGTCCTCATCGACTTCTGGACCTACACCTGCGTCAACTGCATCCGCACCTTGCCTTACCTGAAAGATTGGTACAGCAAGTACGCCGACGAGGGACTGGTCATCGTGGGCGTGCACTCGCCCGAGTTCGAGTTCGAGAAGCTGACCGAGAACGTGGTGAGCAGCGTAACCAGCTTCGAACTGGAGTATCTCATCGCTCAAGACAATGACTTCGGCACCTGGCGCGCTTACGGCAACCGCTTCTGGCCCGCCAAGTATCCGGTGGACCAGGACGGCACCGTACGCTACGTCCACTTCGGGGAGGGCGCCTACGACGAGACCGAGGAGCGTATCCGGACCCTGCTGGAGGAAGCGGGCGTCGACCTTACAGGCGTGGCTGTCAACGACACTCCACCACCCGAGACCGATCCTCGGGCCTTGGCCAGAGACCGGGCAACCGGGACCACCCGGGAGATATACGGTGGCTACCTGAGGAACGCTTCCTCGCAAGGCATCTACGTCGCCGACCCCGTCTACTATGACGAACCGGAGCGGGTTTTCGAGTACCACGATACCGGCGTGCACCAGAACCAGTTCATCTACCTACAGGGTCTCTGGTTCAATGGGCTCGAGGAACTGCGCCACGCCCGCCAGACCGAGGACTACGAAGACCACATCGCCCTCAAGTTCTTCGCCACCAGCGTTAATACCGTCATCAGCTTCGAGGGCGAGGAGCCCTTCGACGTCAACGTGACCATCGATGGCCGCCCTCTTCTGCCCGGGGAAGCAGGCACCGACATGATGATCAGCGAAGGACGCAGCTTCTTCGCCGTGGACCAGGCGCGCCTTTACGAGGTGGTGGCGCTGCTCGAATTTGGCGGCCATGAGCTGACGCTAAGCTCTAACTCCCCCGACTTCGCCTTTTTCGCATTTACCTTCAGAGCCTACACGGAGGGACTGTAAACGACGTGCAATCCAGGTTAATTCGTCTGACAACCCGCCGGCTCCTGCCGGCTCTGGCCGCCCTCGTTGCGTTGGCCGCGGTGGCCTGCAGCAGCGCGGCCTCGACCGCACCGGCGCCGACGCCCGTGCCTCCGGGTCCGGCCAGCGGAGAGATCAAACCGATCCTGGCCACCACAGTGTTGCGGGTGGGCACCCAGCGGGTCGCCTTCCTTCTGGCCTCCACCGAGGCTCTCATCAAGGCGCCTGAGGCCACCGTGACCTCGGTGTTCCTGGGGAACGGTGAAGGGGAGGGCGAGCGCAAGCAGGCGGCCTTTCACCTTTGGCCCTACGAGGTTCGCGGCGCCTACAGCACCCCGCTTACCTTCGACCGGCCCGGCCCCTGGCGCCTCGACATCACGGTGGAAGATGGGGCCGGCCCCGTCGCGACCCAACTGGCCATAGAGGTTGCCGAGAAAACAGGCATCCCCGAGATCGGCGCAATCCCGCCTTTGAGCCCAAATAAGACGCTCTACACCGTGGAACGCCTGGAAGAGCTGACCACCGACTACACTCCGGACCCGGACCTGTACCAACTCACCATCGCCGAAGCACTGATCACGGGCCGCCCCACCGTCATCGTATTCGCCACGCCGGCCTTCTGCACCAGCCCCACCTGCGGGCCCTAGGTCGATGCGGTCACCGAGCTGAAGGAGAGGCACCGGGACCGGGCCAATTTCATCCACGTGGAGATCTACGACAACCCGGACGAGATCCAGGGGGACCTCGACAAAGGGAGGTTCTCCAACCTGGTCCACGAATGGGGCCTCAGCGGGATTCCCCGCTGGTTCAACGAGTCGTGGACCTTCTTGCTGGGCACGGACGGCCGCATCTCCCAGCGCTTCGAGGGTTTTGCCACTGTGGACTAGATGGAGGAAGCCCTCGAGGCGGCCCTCCCCCCGGCCTAACCACCGTAGGCCCGTCCTCGGACCAGGGCTGACGGCCCGATCCGCCCAACGTTGGCCTGTGCCCTGCCTCGCCGGGGTCCCCAACCTCGCCAGCATCCCACCGGCCAGGCGTTCCGGCGCGGACTGGCGCCCCTGAGGCGACTCAAGAACCCTCCATTACCTCCGTCTGGCCACGGAGCAGCCCCAGAGCAGAGCAGGTCCGAGGCGCGCTCGCCGGTGTGAGTGACTGTTGCTTCAAGCCACCCGCGTGGCTTGGATGCCTCGAACCCCGAAACAGCCCGGCCGGGCCACCACGGGCACGCTTATGGATTCTGATTGCCCACATCTTGAAACTAGGGTCAATCTCGACCTGACTGAGACACCGGTCGAGGGGATCAACAGCCACACTGAACGCAAGAAGGGGATACCGCTAAGGAAACTTGAGATTCGCATATTGGGGGAAGCATGCCTATCCTGAGCACCAAGAACATTCTCGTTGTTGATGATGAAGCCAGCGCTTTGGAAATGGCGTGGATTAGCCTTGAGCAGATGGGTGGCTGGGAGGTGCTATTGGCGGCTACGGCCACCGACGGCCTGGCTATCCGCCCGAACCAGTCAACCGGACGCTATCCTCGTTGAGTTGAAGATGCGCCACGACGACGGCCCCGAAATTCTTCGAAATCTTCTGGCTGAGGAAACAACGAGGAATAGCCCCGTGATCTTGCTCTTGGAACGATTCGCACCCCGGGTGAGGAGAAACTTCGATGAACCGGGGGTGGTGGGCCTGATCTGGAAGCCATTCCACGCAATGGACCTGCCCCGCCAGGTCGCGATGCTGCTGGGTTGGCGACCGTGATCCTCCACTGACCTGCGGGCCGAGTGGGGCTGCCTGCACCCCGGCCTCACTATTGAAGACTGCCAGAAAACTTGACCGCGGCATGCGGTCTCACCACTGCAGCTCAACGCTTTGCAGAATGCCGGCCGCCGGCTCCCTATGCCCTCGGCTCCTGTGACGGCCTTCGTCACTCCGCCGTTCTCGACTAGCTGAGCGCTGGTCAACTCCCTGGGCCGGCAAGGCCTCGCTCCTTTCCGCGCCTACCTCCTTCCTCCTGGCGCACCTTGGCGCTCGTGAGGCTCCCTGCTAGCATATCCAGCAGTGGCCCGATTGGAGATCCCTCCCCCGCAATCCGGAGAATGGGCGCGAGAGCCTTTGCGGCTGGAGGGCGAGGCCGCCGGCCGAATGTAGCATTATGTCCGGATTTGGGTTTTTCCAAAAAATGGTCAAATTTGGTTCAAAGCCGAAACCTGTTGATCGCGAAGAGAAGCCTACAATAGTGATGAGCAAAAGGTTTTCATGCCAGGCGTTGTCTTGCGAGAGAACCTAAATCACACGCACAGAAGGAGAAAGGCATGAAGCTCGTCGTCGTAGGCGCCGGCCAGGGTGGATCGAACATCGCCGATGAGTTTGTTGCGATGGGGAAGTGGGTGTGGAAGAACAGGCGCATCCGAATCTTCACCGGGAATGAGGGTGACCCGATCTGCCGTGGGGTATTCGCGGTAAATCTCGGGGCGGGGGACCTGTACGGACTTCACCATATCCCCCTCACTGATGACCACGCAATCTTGTTGGGGACCACTGATGAGTTCCGGGGACGTGGGGCGGGCAAGGTCAATGCTGACGGGGCGGAACAGGCCCGGCGGGACGGAAGAAAAATAGTGTCGACCATACGGGATAACGGCGATGTCCCCACCGCCGACGCGATAATGGTGATCGCCACCACCGCTGGAGGTACCGGTTCCGGCTCGGTGGGTGTCATCGTGGACCTTCTCAAAGACGCGTTCAAGAAGCCCGTTTACGCCATGCTGATCCTCCCATTCGCTAATCAGTATGACGACCCCGATAGCCTGGTGAATACCGCCACATGCCTGAAGAAGGTACTCGACAACTCTCAGGCCGACGCCGTGTTTCTGATTGACAATCAGAAGTTTGTCCGAGGCAGCGAGACCATGAGCCACAACTATGCCCAGATCAACCGGCGGATCGCTGACTCTTTCATGGATATCTTGTGCGTGGGCGAGGAAACTGAACGCCGGTTTGTTGGCGAGGTCCTCGACGCCAACGACGTCATACGGATCCTCAACGGTCCCACGGCCCTGGGCGTGAGCCAGACGCGGGTGCCCAAGAAATCCTCTTCCCTACTTAATCGGTTCAAGCGGGATGGCTCGAACAGCAAACACTTCGCCACCTCCAAAGCGCAGATCGAGAGGGCCCAGAGCGTATTGAACCGGGCACTGGGTGAGCTATCCATCGACTGCGAGTTTTCGAACAGCGGGGACGCGACCTACGATGCCCAGCACGTTCTCGGCCTCTTCTCCGGGCCTTCCCAAGAAGCCACCGAAGAGATAGTCGAGATGATGGACAACTGTCTCTCGGAGCGAGTACCGGGGGCTGGGCGCCGGAAGGGGACCTATCCGGGAAGGACCTCGGACACGATCAGCATCACGGTAATCGTATCCAACCTCGGCCGCGGCGCCGCTATGGACCGGATACATTTTTTCTACACTGAAGCCACGAAGATGATGGAGGCGGTCCAGAAAAAGAAGCAAGGTAGAGAAAAACGTTGGGAAGAGGCCGCGAAGTCGGCGGCTCTCCTGCCCAGCCTCTAGCTCTTCCCTTTCGGTGTCGAGTCGCGGCTCGAAGCAAAGACCGAATCATAACGGGGGCTGAAGATGAGATCTTCGAGGGCGCCGGAAGGGCGCGGCACGAACACACGAATCCTGTTCTTCGCAGCAGCAATGGTCGCAATTATTGTGGGTGTTGTTTTCACCTATTTTTCATTTGGTCCCGGTTCCCTTTCGGCAAAAGATGACCAGTCCACCCAGCCGCTGGAAGCGGCCCAGGCCTCTCCATTGCCGGATGAAGGGGCACTAGCGCCAGAGCCAACTCCCACGGCACAACCTACGGCGACCCCCCAAGCAGCTCCCACCGCCACTCCAATCCCTACCTCAACGCCAAGGCCAACGTTGGCTCCCACCCGCGTGCCTCCTACCCCTACCCCTCAGCCCACGGTGGGACCTACTGCGGAGCCGGAATCGGCCACCATTCCCAGGGTTTTGCCTGACGCGGACTTCGGAGAGGTATTGGAAGAGGGCTTGGTTCAGATAAAGTTGCCCACCGGCGACCCGTTGGACACCTGGTATTCCTTCCAAGTTGATACCGAATCCCAGGACATCACCGTGTTCTTCGCCCTGTATGACATCGCGTCGAATGCCCTGGCCAGCACGGTAAAGATCGACGATTACTCCAAGGGCATCCCCTTGGATAACGCCGAAGTCACCCTCTATTATCCCGACGGGTCCGACCGCATTCTCTTCTTCGACGGGTCCGATGGAATCATATCCCTCATCCAGCAATACCGGTTGCCCTACGGGCCGAGCATGTTCACCTCCGGCCTGCGCCGGGCGCTCGTCTACTATGGAATGAAGCTCCAGGACGAGGCCGGCGAAGTGGATGTGGAACTCCATCTTGATCTCAGCGGGTTGTCGCAAAGCGAGGGCCTGGAATTCAAGCTCGCAGTGCCGGGCACGGTCGAAGACGTGCTCCGCGAAATCAGGGGTCTGGTGGAGCAGATCGAAGAGGGCCGCGGGCGTTAACAGCAGCTTTCTTTCCCTTCACCACGAAGACGTCGCGCTAGGGCGCGGCGTCTTCGTTCTCCCAACCTTTGCGTAGGGCTTTGGAAGGGTGGTCCCCTGGGCGTCCAGTTTCGAGATAGCCGGTTGGTATAAGAGAGAGGCGCCCGAGGCCGAGACCTGAAAGGATCGGACTAGCCTGTGAAGCTATTTCGCATCCGGTAGAGGGTCAGTTCGGGCTCGATGGGGGCCACGGGCATGTACTCCGCCTCCTGAATCTTGGCCACGATGAGCCACGGCCCGTCTTCATCGAGAGCGGTGCGAAATATCGATTCCAACTCCTCCAGGTTGTCAACCATGGCGGTGCGCCGTATGCCGCAGCTTTGGGCCACCTGAGCCAGATCGGTTCCCTGGGCCGTGTGGCTGGCTTGGTGGCCCGTCTGGCCCCACTGCTCGTTGTCCCACACCACCACAACTAGGTTCTTGGGCGCCTCCCGCCCGATGGTCGCGATGCCGCCCAGATTCATCAGCAGCGACCCGTCACCGTCCAGCGATATGATTCGCTCGGTGGTGGATAGCGCCATGCCCAGGGCAATGGAGGAGCACAAGCCCATGCTGCCGTAGGTGTAGAAGTTGCGGTCCCGGTGGCCGGCGTGCCTCAACTCGTCGGAGGTCGGCCCCAGATTGCCGACGATGGGGCTGTTTCCGGCATGCCGTAGAATCAGCTTGGTGGCCTCGAACCTAAGCAATCTTACCCCCATGGAGCAACTGAGTCATGCAGATGGCCACCGGCTGGCGGCCGGCGTGGCACAGCTTCAGAGCGCCGTCCATCAATAGGTCCATCTTATGCTCGTCTTCTAGGGTGAAGTGGACCAGGCCCAACAGGTCCAGAATCGGCCGGGTGGTGCGGCCCATGGCCACCTGGGCGATATTGAATTCGCCGACGCCGCCTCGAAGGTTGATGAAGAGTGGAATGGGCGTCCGGCAGGGGATGCACAAGCTGGCTAGGGCGTTGACACAGTTGCCGAACCCGCTGGATTGCATGAACACTGCAGAGTTTCGCCCCACCGCATAGGCGCCGGCGGCGATGCCGATGGCCTCCTCTTCCCGGGTGGCCGATACCAGGTGAAAGAACGGGTCGGCTTCGATCAAGCTGGTTACCTGATGAATGGAGATGTCCGGCACGTAGACGATCATGGAAGTGTTCCAGTCTTTCAACGCCTTCACAATGGTTTCAGCCCAGTTCATCGTTTAGATCCCACCTCCAGCCGAAGACAGACGCCTGGGAAGCCCACGCTTCCGCTTCGGGTCGTTTCCAAGGTTTCAGCGGGCCTCTGCGGGGTCGAGTGGCCGTTCGTCACCCTACGGGTCCGCCCCCCAAGTTCAATCGAAGTCACTTTGGGTCCGGTCCAAGCTCAGGGCCGGGCCGTCAAGCCACAGCAGGGGATGCAGAGCGGCATCGCCGAGGCAACAAACCCGCGCCTGATTGACCGGTTTTGCTGCGAGACGGCTAAACGATAGCAGCGCGGTCAACGAATGTCAAAGGCTCCGGTCGAAGCGGCCGCAAGGCCGTTGGAAGATCGTTCCCGCGGCGCCGGCAGAGTGGTTGACTGTACCCGGAGGCGCTACTACAATGCCACTATTGCCAAGTAGCGCCCGGAGCGATCGCACTTCTTGATAACAAATAGAGTCCTGGCCTGCTGTCGCTCGCGTGGCGCTGTCCGGAGCGGCGGGCCCAGCCGAAAGCAGGAGTGGTCATGGTACAAAACATCGAGGCGGATTGCGCGACGTGTCCAGACTTTACCTGTCGCCTGGGGTTTCGCGACCTGGGCCCAGACAGTTGCCCCATGAAGGGTGATTTCCCCACGCCACAGGAGCTGTATGGGGACCGGGAGGACCTCCTCGCCACGGCGCGAAACGCTGCCATGATTGAGGGTGAGGGATACCGGAGGTGGACCCGGTCAAAAGAGATTATCGAACTGGCCCAGCGCCTAGGCGTATCCAAGGTGGGACTAGCCGCCTGCAAGACCATGAAACTGGAGCAGGACATCTACGCGGACTGGCTCGCCGACGCCGGGTTCGAGGTGCTGCGGGGCCGGGACGCCGTTGCCGACGGCCAGTGCGGACCTCGGGAGCAAGCTGCTTTCCTCAACTCCGCTGTTACGGGCCTCAACGTGGTGATGGGAATGTGCGTCGGGCATGACTCCCTGTTCATGCACACTTCCCGGGCCCTGGTCACACCGTTGGTCTCTCAGGACTCCTTCCTGCGCCACAACCCGGCGGCCGCCTTGCATACCTCCCGCACCTACTTCGACGGCCCCTTGCACCACGCCCACAAGGAGGCCTACGCGTCCCCGATGGTCGAGCCGGGGACCTTGCAAGAGGCCGCCCGGGACCCCTCCGGCCCGGCGGCGGACCGTCTGGAAGAGCTGGCGACCCAGGTGGTCCAGGACGGTGACGGCAGGTGGTGCCGGGTGGAGGAACTGCTGGAATTCGCCGGCCGGGCCGGAGCAAAAACGCTTGGATTGGTTTTCTGCTCGGGCTTTCGTGAGGAAGCGAAGGTCCTCAACCGCCTGCTGGGGATCAACGGCTTCAAGACCCTTTCCATCCAGTGCAAAGCCGGCGCCGTGCCCAAGGAAGAGATGGGCATTCTCGATTCCCAGAAGGTGCGGCCCGGTAACAAAGAGATGATGTGCAATCCCTTGGCCCAGGCGGTGGTCATGAACCGGTCCGGCGCGGACCTCAACATCCTCTTGGGCCAGTGCGCGGGCCACGACGCCGGCACTATCGCCACCACCGAAGCCCTCGCCGTGTCCCTGGCGGTCAAAGACCGGGTCCTGGCCCACAACACCGTTGTGGAACTTTACCGGGGCGCCCTTCTGGATCGGGAATCGGCTTGATGCAGCACGCCGTTGTTCGTGCGCCGCGCTCGGACGGTGCCGGTGGCGATCAAAAGAGCCATCGGCGCCCGGACCCTCCGAATCCTGGTCCGCCCGTCGCCACCCACAAGCTGGTTCGGTACTCTCCCCCCGCCCCCAACCTCTTACCTCAACCTCCAACCGAATTGGGGCGTAACCGACTTTCCAGGAACCCGCCCGCAGGCCGGCTCGCCAGGAGCGGGCGATTTCCGTTCGTGGTGAGCTTCCTGTTCGTGGCGAGCTTGTCGAACCACAGCGGCAGGGTCTCGATATGGCTCCGATTGAAGCGGGCGGCAGATGGCCGCTTGAAACCGACACCAGCAGTAGCGGGGTAGCCGATGGCGCTTGACTTTCTCGAAGGGATCAACGTCTTGGATTTGGGGCAGGGAATCAGCGGGCCTTTCTGCGCAAAGCTGCTCGCCGACCTGGGCGCCAGGGTGGTCAAGGTGGAGCCGCCGGTCGGAGACTCATCCCGAGGTGTGGGACCCTTCCCCGGCGACCTACCCGACGCTGAGAAGAGCGGCACCTATCTGTCCATGAACACCAACAAGCTGGGGATCACCCTGAACGTGGAGACCGCCGGCGGCCGGGAGCTTTTGCTGCAACTGGTTGATGGAGCCGACATACTGATCGAAAACTACCCGGCCTCATACCTGCCGGGGATTGGCCTGGACTTTGCCACCCTCCACACCCGGAACCCCGAGTTGGTGATGACCTCCATCACCCCCTTTGGGCTGACGGGCCCCTGGGCCAACTACCAGGCCGACAATCTGATCATATGCAATGTCAGCGGCCATTCCCGGGAACACCCGGGCCCGGTGGAAGACCTGGAAACGCAACCACCCCTGCAACTGGCGGCTCACCAGGCTGATTTTGTCGCCGGCCTGGCTGGGGCCACCGCCACGATGCTGGCCTTCAACCGGCGCCGCCTTGACGGCGTCGGCAGCCACGTCGACGTATCGGGGATGGAGGCCTTGGCTCTGCTGCCCCAGACCACTCTGGCCCAATTCGCGCTGGGCCAAGAAGCCCGCGGCCAGCACCGGGATGAGCCGACCCGCCTGGCCCTGCTGGCCCTGCTTCCCTGCCAGGACGGTTACGTGGGCGTTTCACCCCGCCAGCAGGACCAATGGGATAATTTTGTGACCCTCCTGGGCAACCCCGAATGGGCGGCGGACCCCAAGTTTGCCACCCGGGACTCCCGTTTGGCCAACTGGAACGAGCTGGAGCCTCGGCTGATTGCCTGGTCATCCGGATTCAAGAAGGACGATATATACCGCCAGGCCCAAGCTCACCACGTTCCTTCCTTCCCGTTGAATACCGCCGCCGACCTTTTCAAGTCGGCCCAATTCGAAGCGCGGGAGTTCTTCCACGAGGTGGAGCACCCCGCGGCCGGGACGCAGCGTTATCCCGGCGTCCCCATCCAGTTGGCGTCCGGCAAGAAGCTGGAGTTGACTCCCGCCCCATTGTTGAGCCAGGACACCCAGGCCATCCTGGGAGACGGCGGCCTGGGGCTGAGCCGGGAAGAGATAGCCGCGCTACGAGTCGCCGGCACGATCTGAAGAATGCGAAGGGGGTGAGCCCAGTGAGGATAGACCCGCAGAATTTCGAAGGCTTCAACCGCGTGCTGACCGCGGTGGTGGTCCCGCGTCCCATCGCCTTCGTCTCCACCATATCCACCGACGGATTCGTCAACGTCGCGCCCTACTCCTTTTTCAATGTGATGTCTTACAATCCGGCGACCGTGGTCTTCTCTTCCTCCCGCCACACTGGAGGAGGACGAGGGAAACGTAAGGACACGCTGGCGAACATCGAAGAAACCGGGGAGTTCGTCGTCAACATAGTGGTCGACGACATCGCTGAAGCCATGAACCTGACCGCCGCCGAGTACCCCACCGAGGCCAACGAGTTTGAAATCGCCGGATTGACTCCGGCGCCATCGGAGTTGGTAGCCCCACCCCGCGTGGCCGAGTCGCCGGTGAACATGGAATGCCGGCTGAAGCAGGTGATTTCCCTGGGAATCGGGAAGGGCCGGCACGGCCTGGTCATCGGCGAAATCGTACTGATGCACGTCCGCGACGACCTGATAGACGGGCACCGCATCAACCACCAGAAGCTCCGGCCCACGGGCCGCTTGGCCGGAAATATGTATTGTCACACCGTCGATACCTTCGAGCTGGTCCGTCCCAATTACAAAGAGGGAGAAAGCCCGCAAATAGGCTGACCCCAGAGTCCCCAGGAATCGCGAGACCGGCAACATGGGCTCGCGGCCCGCTTGTTTCCAACCCGGGCGCCACCTTTTTCCCGAGGAGCCGGGAATGGGCAAGCCCTAGGAAAAGGAGCGTTCAACCTCATGCGCCAACTGCCTCTGGAGGGAGTAAGGGTTACCGACCTTAGCTGGCAAATTGCCGGCCCCACCTGCAACCGCTACCTGGGGATGATGGGAGCGGAGGTAATCCGCATCGAAAGCAACAAGCGCCCGGACCCCTACAGGGAGCGGGTCATCAACAATTTCATCAACCAGTCGAAGAAAAGCATCACGCTGAACCTGGGGCACCCCAAGGGTACAGACCTCGTCCGGAGGCTGGCCGGCCTGAGCGACATTGTGATGGAGAACTTCGCCTGCGGTGTCATCGAGCGCCTGGGGCTGGGCTATGACGAGTTGCGCCGGGCCAACCCGGACATCATCATGCTCTCTTCGGCCGGCCTGGGCCACTCCGGCCCAGACATGAAGCAGGTGGCCTACGGCACCCTGATCCAGTGTTTCACCGGCTGGAGTTCCCTGCAGGGCTATCCCGACGGGGGCCCGGAGATAGGCGGCATCTGGACCGACCCGGTGGTGGGAATGCTGGAGGTATTCCTGATTAACGCCGCCCTCCACCGCAAGTGGCAGCAGGGGGAAGGTCAATATATCGACCTCTCCATGGCCGAGGCCACCACCATGCTGCTTCCTGAAGCCATCCTGGATTACTCGATGAACGGCCGGATCCAGGAGCCGCGAGGCAACCGGCACCAGGCCCACGCCCCCCACGGCAACTATCCCTGCCTCGGCTACGACCGCTGGATCGGAATCGCCGTGACCGGTGATTCCCAGTGGGAGGCCCTGTGCCGGGCCCTCGGCTGCGTGGAATTGCTGGAGGACTCCCGGTTCTCCGACGCCATGGCCCGCTGGAAGAACCAGGATGCTCTGGACCGGGCCCTGGCCGCCAAAACGAGGGATCATGACGCCGATGAGCTGACGGCCAAGCTGCAAGAGGCCGGGGTGCCCGCGGGGCCAACACTGGCCGTCGACCAACTCTGGACCAACACCCATCTCCGGGAGCGAGGCTTCTTCCAGAGCTACGAGACTGAGGATGGAACGATCCGGGATATCCCCGGCGTACCCTGGCGGTTCGACGGCGCCGCCGACGCCAATATGACTCCTCCGCCCCTTCGGGGCCAGCACAACGCGTACGTCTTCGAGGACCTGCTGGGTCTGTCCAAGCCGGAGATCGAGGCCCTGGTCGAAGAGCAGGTAATCTACTGATACCGGGTCCGCCCGTTACCGTGGTTCGGAAAAGAGACTATAATCAATCCATGCCATCATGGGGTGACCACCACGACAGGAGTTCGAAACATGACGAGTAAGATTTCGATACTGAGCCCAGCCGCCGAGGCCTGGCGTCCCGTTGAGGCCACCGTTCCTCGCATCGATGACCTGAAGGGCGCCACCGTTGCCATCTTGAACAACCGGTGGACCAGCATGGACATCATCTCAGAGCAGATCGCCATCATCCTCAAGGAGCAGTACGGCGTGGCCGATGTGTTCGAGTTGGGGATACCCACGTCCTCCAAGGCGTCCCGGGAGACCTTCGAAGAAGTCTTGTCCCGGGCGCAGATGGCCGTGGTGGGCCTGGCCAATTGAGGGTCCTGCACCGCGTGGAGTGTCCACGACAGCGTTGAACTGGTGAAAGAGGGAGTGCCCTCGGTGGTTTTGGTTACCGAGCGGTTTGTCCCCCTCGCCAAAGCATCCATGAAGGGCAACGGCGTGCCCGACGCGCCGATGGTGGTGCTGCCGAAGACCGAACTCACCGAGTACGTCCCGCCGGAGACCGTCCGGGTGGTGGCGCGGGAGACCGTTGCCCAGATAATCGCCCAGCTGAGCACCGCCGCCGCGCCAAACGGCCCGTAGCGGACTACCCGAGCCCAACCCAAGGAGCGATGCTTGGCCCAAGCACGAGACCTCACATCATCCAGCCTTCCGGCGGACGACTCTCCCGAGTCGGTGTTCCAGCTGATGTTGGACCAGGACTGGTCCGACGGCTTGCCGGTAATTCCGCCCACCCCGGACCGGGTCCACTCCATGGTGGAGGGAAGCCGCCGGGACCCTTCTCACCTGGTGGGTTACATCAACCCCGAGGGGGGCGCCGCCACCGTGGAGAAGATCGCGGTCAACGCGGTGATGGCCGGGTGCTTGCCCGAGTACATGCCGGTGCTCATCGCCGCCGTGCAGGCCATAACCGAGCCGGGGTTCAACATCCACGGTATCCAGACCACCACCAACCCAGTGGCCCCCGCCCTCATCATCAACGGCCCGATCCGCAATCAGCTAGGCGTCAACAGCGGCCGCGGCTGTCTGGGCCCCGGCTGGCGGGCCAACGCCACCATCGGGCGGGCCCTGCGGTTTCTGCTCATCAACGTGGGGAACGCCAAGCCCCTGACCACCGACATGGCGATCCACGGGATGCCCGGCAAGTACACCTTCTGCTTCGGCGAGAACGAGGAAGAGAGCGTCTGGGACCCGCTTCAAGTGGAGCGCGGCCTGGCCCCGGACCAGAGCGCCGTCACCGTGGTCGGCTCCCAGGGCACCAGCAACTGTCTCACCCTCTACAAAGAGGCGGAAAGCATCCTCACGGTGATCGCCAGCGCCATGGCCGATTTCAGTGACAACAACTACCTGCTGGGCGGAGGTAATCCGATGCTGGTGTTGAGTCCGGGACACTCCCGGGTGCTCACCGAGCAGGGCTTCACCAAGCAGGCGGTCAAAGAATGGCTCTTCGAGCACTGCAAGATTCCCTTGGACCGGATCCCCCAGGAGACCTCGATCGTCCACTACGAGAAGGAGTTCGTCAGGGATGGTGATTTGGTCTGTCTCTGCCGCAGCCCCGAGGACATCGTGGTGGTGGTCGCCGGTGGCCCGGAGCCGTACCACGCCACCTACTGCGCCAGCTTCGGCGACACCCAGGCCGCGACCAAACTGGTGGCGACGGACTAGCACTTCCTCTCGAAAACCGGCGTCGCGAATACCGTTCGTGGTGAGCCTGTCGAACCACTGGCCCCGAGCCCTTGGACAAGCTCAAAGTGAACGGACTATCATAACGGCATTTTTCGATGTTGGGTACCAGAGCCCCGGCCTTCGTCGCAGCCTCCCCGGTCCCGCCGGCGATACGTCCTCGTCCCGCAATGAAAAACCCCGATGGGCCACACCCAGCGGGGCGAAATTATCGGGTCCGGAATACGGGCTGCCGGTCAGTAATTCGGCGGATTGTCCCGATCTTCTTCCACGATACCCTCGACGATACCCTCCGCGATTTCCCCGCCCTCGCCTGTGCCATTGTATTCCCGCATGGCCTCGTCCAGCCGGTCGCGAAACTCCTCGGGTTGGCGGGCCAGTATCATCATCCGCTTGCCAGAGACTAGGCGTACCCGCAGACGCTCGCCCAGCGGAGTGACCAGCAACTCGGGGTGAGATATCTGATCAAACGTGAGCACCTTGATCCGGGGCCGGCCGTAGGCGACCACCAGGGCATTGGTAAAAATGAGGTACTGCTTTGGGGTGGTGAACCAACTGTAAGCCGCAACCCCCAGGCCGAGGATCAACATAAGGGGGTCCAGCCCGGCTAGCAAGCCCATGGCGGCGATGCACAAAGCGAACAGGAACGTCAGATTGTATCGAGCCCGATATCTGTCCCAGTAAAGTGGCTGGATTTGCTGCGGCTGCTCCACGGGTTCCATTCTAGCACACGTCTTGGAAAAAAATAACTGGCTTTGCCGAAGATTCTGCCCAACTTCAGTGACCCAAACAAGACCGGGCGCGCTGCAACAGGTAAGAGCGTCCGCGGTTTCAAGCACGGCGACGCGCCGCCACGACGTTGATAATTGGTCGGGGCGGCCAGATTCGAACTGGCGGCCCCCTACACCCCATGCAGGTGCGCTACC
>JASLXV010000051.1:0-10085 GCA_030740155.1 Dehalococcoidia bacterium
CAGCACGGTGGTTGCCCCATGAAAGCGGGGAATCCGAGTGAATCAGGCCGCATTTGACGCCCTTGGAATGCGAGATTATAGTTGGCGGTATCCCAGAGGGAGCTATATCCAGGAAAGTCGGTTTGATCTGGGGAATCCCGGCTTACAGCATTCTCCGGGCCAGCCAGCCAGCCGGATTTCACCTTTGACCCAATTCGCGACGGCGATATCGTCGTGGACCGGGAGCCGGGCGTCTTCGGCGGCTTCAAGACCTCGGACTCCGGCGGGGCGACCGCGGGCGGCGGCCTCATCGGCACCTGAGTCTGCACCCTGCCCCAGACGGCGTTTCGGATTACCCTGACTGGGGATGACGCCACGGTAGTTCAGCTCCGATTCGACCGGCTATTGGATAATTTTCCTTGCCCGTCCTGGTAGCTCTCTTCGAGAATGGGCGATATCAACACCCCTCGCGGTGAGCCCATCGGCAGCGTAGGGGCGATTCGTGAATCGCCCCTCGTCATTCCGAGGAGAAACCGCCCCCTGTCATTCCGAGGAGCAAAGAGAACAGGAATCTGGGGCGGGGTTCCTCCTCAGGAGTCTAAACCCATCACCCGAGACCCCTCGCTTAACTCGGGGTGACCTATTCCGGGGTACTAATGGAGCAGAACCGGCCGACCCGCCTAAGAGTCTGGGACTGCAGGTGACTCGAAACCGCCGGGGTGACCGGTATTGAATCCGATTCCCGTCCCGGAGCGGGCCGAGAACCGGATTTATTTGCGAATATTCCGGCGGGCCAACCCAACCGTACCTCCAATCCCTCTTGGGATGGCATCCGGTTGACCCGCATCCGGCGGACCCGCCAGGTTCCGTTTTTCGTGGCGCCGCCGGATTCCGTGGGCCAGTGTGGAAAATTTCGAGCCGTCAACGGCGCTTGCCCGCCGTTGACAAGTGACACGCTAATTACCCGGCAACTGGCCCGGCCTAACCGGTCATGGCCAGCGCGACGGCGGCTAGCAGCCCGAGGTTGGCGATAACCGCCCCAATCTCGATGATCGAAAGGCTTCTTTGCGCTCTCATTGGTGGACCCTCCTTCCCCTCGCCCTTACTTCTCGGCCGTCTCTCTGATGCCGGTCAACCCGTCCGCTATCACCGCCGCGGCCAGCATCGCCCCCAGAAAGCCTCCGATGAGCGAGCCGATGACGGCAATTGCGAACTCGGTGTCGTGGTCCATGAAATTGAACAGGAAAGAAGCTGATACTGCCAGGACGAACGCCCCGGTGGTGTAGAGCAGTATGCTGCCAAACCTCTTCTTGGCAATGAGGCTCCGGAGGGTTTGCCGGGCCGTGCCCGTGCGCTCCAAGCCCATTGGCTGGCGCCTTAGGTTTGCCGTCGCCTGATTAAACACGTTGTATGCCCTCCCACACTGGATTAAGATAGTCGAATGGCCGAAGCGATCTTCGTTACAGGTGTCAGGCTACAGGCGGCGCTGCCGGATCGCGAGGGTATGCACCCGTAATCGGCCTGAGGGCTTGCCCGCAAATCGTCATTTGGGACGAACGGAGCTTCCAGGTGGGCGCTCTGGGCCCCAATGCCCCGGCCCCAGCGTTTGGGCCGGCCGACGCGATCCTTTGACTCGAGAGAATGGCCGGAGAGAGCCGGGCAAATTACTTAGAACCGTAGGACAGATAACGCAGATGCACCTCCAGGTTCGAGGGGTATTCTACGGGTGGTGGCTGGTGGCCATCACCGGCTTCATCATGGTGTTGACCATGGTGCCGCTCTTTCACGCCATGTCGGTGTGGACGGTGGCGCTGGAGAGTCACTTCGGCTGGAACCGGACCCAGCTGGGCTTCGCCCTCACCGTCGGCCGGGTGGAAGGCGGCCTCATGGGGCCGGTGGAAGGTTACCTCACCGACCGGATGGGCACCCGGCGCATGGTGCTCACCGGCTTGCTCGTTCTGGCCGCCGGCTTCCTGCTGTTCTCCCAGATCCGCAGCCTTTGGATGTTCTACGCCGCTTTCCTGGTCATGTCGGTGGGGGGTGGCCTGGGAGGCTGGGTGCCGGTCATGACGGTGCTGAACCACTGGTTTATCCGGCGTCGCGCCACCGCCATGGGTTGGTCCAACGTGGGCGGCCGGCTTGGCGCTTTGATCCTGGTCCCAGCCATTGCCTGGGCGGTTGACCCGGCACACAACCGGCTGGGCTGGCAGACCACCGCCATGATATTGGGTATTTTCGCTTTTCTGGTCGCCTATCCCCTCACCAGGCTTATCCGCAACCGGCCGGCGGAGTACGGTCTGAGACCAGACGGCGACCCCCCGGCCCCATATTCGGCGGCCGTTGTGTCACGAGGGGCATCCGGCGCCAGGTCTCAACGGGACCGTCCGGCGGTCACCGATATGACCACGCGCCAGGCCTTGCGGACGCCCGCCTTCTGGCTCATAGCCTTCGGGCACGGGTTTACCTCCATGGTGATCCTGGCCATCATGGCCCACCTTGGGCTGTTCATGAAGGACAAAGGTTTTGACGTGCAGACGACCGGGTGGGTGGTGGCCGCGTATACCGCGGTCTCGATGGTGTTTCAACTGGTCGGGGGTTTCGTCGGAGACCGGGTGCCCTTGCGGGTTGCCCTGGCATTCTTCACCTTCATTCAGGCGGGAGCGGTGGTGCTGCTCACCATCTCATCCAGCCTCCCCATGCTGTACCTGTTCGCGATGGTGTTCGGCATGGGGTTCGGGGGACGCAACCCCTTGACCACCGCCATCCGGGGCGAATACTTCGGCCGGGCCTCTTACGGCAAGATCCTGGGCATGTCGACGGTGCCGATGAACGTTCTCTTGCTGGTGGCGCCGCCCTTGGCCGGGTTCATGCGCGACGTGCAGGGCACGTACACCCAGGCTTTTCTTACCCTGGCGGCCCTGAACGTTTTGGGAGGCGTCCTCTTCCTGTTCGCCAAGAAGCCTGTGATAGTCGCGGGGGACCGCTGATGGGTAGCCAGGCGGCGGTGAAATACTCCGACCTGCCCCGAAGCTACCACATCTGGAAGTGGCGGATACTGCTGGGTTTCAGCGGTTTCTATCTGTTCCTGTATCTGGGAAGGTTCGGTTTCTGGCCGGTGGCGCCTCTGGTCAAACAGGAGTTGGGTCTCAGCCACTTCGAGATCGGGCTGATCAACGCGGCGCTGCTCTGGGGCTTCATGCTGGGAGACCTGGTGCACGGGCGGCTGGGCGAGACCTACGGCCTGCGCCTCTGGGTGCTGCTGGGAGCGGTGCTGACCACGTTCTTCAACTGGGTTACCAGTTTCTGCAGCTCCACGTTGACCCTGGCCATTCCATGGGCCCTCGCCGGGTTCACCAACGCCGCCTGCTTCCCTCCCGGCGCGAGCATGATCGCCCAGTGGTGGCCCCGGCGGGACCGGGGGATGGCCTTCGGTGTTCTGCTGACGGCGGCAGGCGGGGCGATGCTCTTGGTGTGGTGGATCTCCGGTTGGGTGGGCGCCGAGTTCGGTTGGAGGGCCGCCTTCCGCTTTCCGCCTCTGATAATCGTCGTCTTGGGAGTGGTCTTCTACCTGGTTACCCGAGACCGGCCGGCTGATGTAGGGCTGCCCGAGTACGTGGAAGAGGATGAGGTATCGGCCGGGCCCGAGGCGTTGTCTCCGGAACGGTTCCGGGGGCTGGGGCCGTACAAATTCCTCCTGTCCAACCCCCGATTCCACCTGGCCTGCCATGTAAAGGGGTTGGAGAACGTGGTGAAGCACGGGCTGATGACCTGGGTGCCGATCTACTACTTCGAGAGGGGCGGCCTGGATATCGAGTCCACCCTGCTGCTGACCGTCTTGCTGCCCGTGGGATACCTGCTGGCGCCGCCCCTGGCCGGGGTCATTTCCGACCGGTTGCTCCACGGCGCGCGCCGCCCCATGGTTATCGCCTCCTGTGGCGTCAGCGCGGTGACCCTGGCCGCCCTGGCCTTTGCGCCTCCGGTGAACATCTCTCTGGGGGCGGCCCTGCTGCTGATCGGCGGGTTGGCCATCGGAATGTCCCCCATGGTGACCATCGCGGCCGACCTCGGCGGACGGCGCATGGCCGGCACCTCTTCGGGGTTGGTGGACGCCCACGGCTACCTGTATGCCGGGCTTCAGGCCATCGTCTTCAGCGTGCTGCTGGACATGGTAGGGAGCCCTTGGCCCATCGTATTCCTGGCCATGGCCGGGACCAGATTGATATCCGCGGGTATGATCGCGAAGGTAAAGGTGTAGCCGAGGACCGGCTTGCCGACCCGGTGGCCTGGCGGGACCCGGTTGGCACCGGCTCGGATGGTGTGGTAGCTTGGGTCTGGCCAAAGGCGCTGATTCCCGCTGATTCCCATTGAAGTCCCAAGGCCGCTGGATACCCGAGCCGCCGGCGCCGTGAGCGTTCACCGGCATGCCCCAACTCCACGGGGCCGGTGGTGAGCCACTTTTCTTTAAAGAATCGGCGTGCCTGAACCGGCAGACAATTTCATAGATCGGAGGACCCATGAACCTAGAAGGAGCGGCGGTCATCGTGACCGGCTCAGGCACGGGGCTCGGCGCCGCGGTGGCGAAACATCTCTCGTCCAAGGGCGCCAAGGTCGTAATCAACTACAGCCGGAGTGAGGCCGAGGCACGGGCGACGGTCGAGGAGTGCGAGAAGCTTGGGGCCGAAACCCTGCTCTGCCGGGGCGACGTTGCGGTCGATGAGGATTGCCGGCGCATGGCGTCCCAGACCATCGCGAAATGGGGGAGGATCGACGGCCTGGTCAACAATGCCGGGCGCTCGAAATTCGTCAACCTGAGGGACTTGGAAGCCCTGTCCGCCGATGATTTCCTCACTCTCTGTGCCGTAAACGTGGTTGGCCCGTTCCAGATGGCCCGGGCGGTGGCGCCCCAGATGAAAGCCCAGGGCAAGGGAGCCATCGTAAACGTCTCGTCGACCTCCGGGATATCGGGGAGCGGCAGCTCCATCGCGTACGCCGCGTCCAAGGGCGCGTTGAACACCATGACCCTGTCCCTGGCCCGCGCCCTGGGGCCTGAGATCAGGGTCAACTCGGTATGCCCCGGATTCATGCAGACCCGGTGGTGGTGGGACGTTCTAGGAAATGAGAAGTTCCAGGAAAAGGTTGTGCGGGTCGCCGAAGGCTCCCCATTGAAGGCGGCAGGCACACCGGAAGCCGTGGCCGAGCCGGTGGTTTGGCTGCTGGAGGGGGCGGAGCACATGACCGGACAGACCTTTATCGTCGATGGCGGCCTGCACCTGATCGGCTTTCCGGGGTGACGGCCTCCGCCCGTGGGGAAACTTCTTTCCCACCCCGCTGGCGGCGGACCCCAGACCCGTTGGGAACGAGTTGTCACCCGAACTCCTGCCGGAGCGGTCCTCCAGTAATCAGACCAACGCAGGCAGACCATCGCGGTCGGGTTGACGCCCCTGGGCGCCCCGGCTAGGATGGGGCTTGATGGGCCTCCCCCCAACTGACCGGCTCTCTTTCGAGAGGGCGATTCTCCGATAAGGACGTTGCTCATGGCCATGCCTCTGGACGGAATCCGAGTCCTGGACTTCACCCAAGTGATTCTTGGTCCCGTGGCCACCGTCATGCTGGCCGACCTGGGCGCCGAAGTCATCAAAGTGGAGGCTCCGGGGAGAGACAAGGCGGCGCGCCCCGAGTCCGCTCGGATCGCCCCCGATGGGTACGAATCCGGCAACGAGGCCCACAATCGCGGGAAGCAGAGCATCACCATCAACCTCAAGCACCCCGAGGGCCGGGAGGTTATCTACCGGCTCATCCCCAAGATGGACGTGGTGACCGAGAACTATTCGGTTGGGGTGATGGACCGGCTGGGCCTGAGCTATGATGACCTCTCTCGTCTGAACCCGGGTTTGATCTACGGAAGCTGTACTTCTTTCGGTACCGAGGGCCCGCTGCGGGACTGGAAGGGCATGGACAGCATCTTTCAGGCCATGAGTGGCATCATGTGGCTGCAGGCCGGTAAGGACGCCACCCGCCCCGAGCCGGTCCAGATGAACGTGGGAGACTCGGTGGGAGGTATCATCTTTTCCCACGCCATCCTGGCCGCCATCATCGCTCGAAGCCGCACCGGATTGGGTCAGAAGGTGGAGACCTCGGGTCTGGGCAACCTGGTCACCCTCCAGAGGTGGCGGATCACCGCGGCCCTGCGCCACGGCTTCCACTGGCCGGTCCCCCATGGCATGATCCTCGACGACCCCATCAGGGACTTTCACCAGGACTCCGAGGGGAAATGGTTCGTTATATCGCTGATGGCCCAGGGTAGCTGGGCCCGCTTCTGCGAGGTCATCGGCCGGGAGGACCTGAAGGACCATCCCGAGTGGCAGGCCAGGCACGGCCGCCGGGGGAACCAGGAGCTGGTGGAGCTGCTGGCCCGAGTCTTCGCCACTCGTACCCGCCAGCAATGGGTGGAGGCGTTCCAGACCCACGGCGTCGCCGCCGCCCCGGTCTACTCCTACGACGACCTGGCCGATGAGCCCCAGTGCCAGGCCAACGGGTACATCGTTTCGGTGGACGACCCGCGCTGGGGCGAAATGAAGCTGCCCGGGGCGACGGCAAAGTTCAGCGCCACGCCGCCGGCGCCGCCCACCCGGGGAGCGCCCCTCTTGGGGGAGCATACCCAAGACGTTCTGACCGGCCTGGCGGGTTATAGCCCTGGGGAGGTAGCCCGACTGAAAGAGGCGGGGGTTATCTGATGTTGGGCACGCTGGGGGAACTTCTTTTGTAAAAGAAGTTCCCCCAGACCCCTTTAAGAAAACCCTGCCTGGGCAAGATGCCAAACGAGGAGGTCCGGCATGGGGATGACCATTGCCGAGAAGATTCTGGCGCAACATTCGGGCCAGACTGAGGTCAAGCCGGGAGACGTCGTGGTGGTCGGGGTGGACGTGATATTGGACCTGGACCTTGGCTTCATCATCCAGGGGCTCCACCCCATGCCCACCCGGGTGGCCGATCCGGATAAGATAGTAATAATTCCCGACCACTTCATGCCGGCCCCCAGCACCGAGGCGGCCAACGGCCTGAAGCGGATGCGCCAGTTTGCCGAAAAGTTCGGCATCAAGAACTTCTTCCCGGAGGGCGCCCACGGCATCGGCCACGTGGTGGTGGCCGAGCGGGGGTTCGCCCTTCCCGGCAAAATCCTGGCCTGCTCCGACTCCCACACCTGCTCCGCCGGAGCCATTAACTGCCTGGCCCGGGGCCTTGGCGGCGCCGAAATGATGTACGTCATCTGCAAGGGCCAAACCTGGTACATGCTGGGGCCCACCACCAAGATTGTCCTCGAAGGCGAGTTGCCGGAGCGGGTCTATGCCAGGGACGTAATTCATTTCCTGGGCGGAGAATATGGCGACTTCGCCAACCGCAACCTGGAATGGCACGGCGAGGGTGTCCACAGCATGGCCATGCCTGGGCGTCTCACCATCACCACCATGTCCGCCGAGGTCTCGGCCGAGTTCTCCATCTTCCCCTACGACGCGGTCACCGAAGCCTACCTGGATGGCCGGGCCCAGACTTCCTTCGAGCCCGCCGCCCCCGACCCGGACGCCACCTACGAGGACACCATCACCATAGATCTCGGCGCACTGGAACCCCAGGTGGTCCTGCCGGGAAGGGTGCCCCACAACGTGGTCGGCATCCGGGAGGTGACCGGCACCAAGATCGACCAGGCCTTCGTCGGCTCCTGCGCCAACGGCCGGCTGGAGGACATCGCCCTGGTTGCCGAAATGCTGAAGGGACGCCAGATAGCCTCCGGCACCCGGTTCATCGTCACGCCGGGCAGCCAGAACATCTTCAGGGAGGCGGTGAACGCGGGATACGTGGAGACCCTTCTAGCGGCAGGGGTGCTGTTCACCAATTCCACCTGCGGCCTCTGCTACGGAGGACACATGGGGCTCCTGGCGGACGAAGAGGTTTGCATCACCTCGAGCACCCGAAACTTCAAGGGCCGCATGGGCAGCACCACGGCCAAGATATACATGGGCTCCCCGGCGGCGGTGACGGCCTCCGCCATCAAGGGTGTGATTACCGACCCCCGGGACCTGTAGGGCGGGAGCGAGCCTGGACCGAAGATTTTGTCCGGAGGCATCATGTCGAATACATTCAACGGCCGGGTCTGGAAGTTCGGAGACGACATCAATACGGACCTTATCTTCCCCAACGTGGCTTTCATCAAGCCCGCGGCGGAGCAGCCGGCCTACTGCTTCTCCGCCAACCGCCCGGGCTGGTCCGGGGAGGTCAAACCGGGAGACTTGATTGTGGGGGGCCGCAACTTTGCCACCGGGTCGGGCCGGGCCATCGGGAGGATATTCGCCGGCCTGGGAATCGCGGGGATCCTGGCGGAGACCGTTAACGGCCTGGGCATGCGCAACTGCATCAATTTCGGGATTCCCGTGCTGACGGCCCCCGGGGTGACCGGCTTCTTTGACGAGGGGGACATCGCCCAGGTGGACTGGGCCGGCGGCGAGGTCAAGAACCTCACCCAGGGCACCTCGATGAAGGGCAATCCCCTGCCTGAAGCCCTCAGGGACATCGCCGACGCGGGCGGCGTCATGCCCATATTGATCAAAGAGGGCTTTTTCGAGCCGCCGGGAAGGTGAGGAACGCGAGGCGCCCCGCCTACCGGAGGCCTTCGCTAATGTGCCCGCATGCCTGCCGGGCTTCTGTTATTGCCACCTTGTTGCCACGTTGTTCAATGAACCCAATGGCAACGTGGCTGGTACGATGTGGGTGCGGCGCCTACCGCTCGACCCGCACCTTGACACCGTGGGCGCCGTCGGTAAAGTGGTCATAGGTTATCGTGTTCGCGCCGGGACGGAACAGCTCGGTGCAGTCCAGCAACTCCCCCCTGCCGCTGCTCTCCAGCACCTCTTTGCCCTGTAGAAAGTCGTAGATGATGCCTCCTTCAGCGGAGTTCCAGCGCCGAAACTCCCAAACCGGGGTGCCGTTGACCACCAGGGAGCCGTTCCAGCCTGCGTACTTGTTGGTTGTTGAGCTGCCCTCGCCGTAGGCGCCCACAAGCACCCTGCCGAAGTCTTCGGAGAGCTCCAGGCTCCAAGTCTTGGGCGCCTCTTGGAAGGTTATGGCGCCCAAGTCCCATTCCCACGCTGTCTCGCCGGATGGAATGATGCCCGGAGGTGTGGACGTGGGCGGAGGTGTTGGCTCCCGGGTGGGTTCTGGGGTAGGTTCTGGCGTTGGCTTTCGCGTCGGCTCCTGCGTCTTGTTGTGCACCAGTACGCCGGCCGCGACGTAGTTGTGGTGGCTACTTTCGACGCTAAGATTGTAGACGGTAAACTCTCCCCTGACAGCCTTAATACCGGTGACAACGATGGCTTCGAGTTTTTCATCCTGCCCTATGCTCGCCAGCCGTTCCCCGGGTTTGAACTCGCCTATCGGTTTATATCTTGACTCATCCGGTGCATAGAAAGGGTGCTCTCTGGTTACTTGGATGGTTGTGCCATCGGCCAACTCCACTCTCATCAAACCGTTGACTTTACGGGATACAACGGCTGCGATATTGGCCTCCACCAGGGATGAGATGTTAGCCTCCACCCGCGTTTGAAAGTTGTGGTCGTAGGAGAGTACGATGTCACCCTTCTGCAGTTCCTCAATAGCTATGAGGCCATTGGCCGTGAGGACTGGTGTGCCAGCAGCAAAGCAAAAAGGCAGATTCGGTGTCGGTGTGGGCGTACGGGTAGGCTCCCGGGTGGGTTCTGGGGTGGGTTCTGGGGTAGGTTCTGGCGTTGTGGACTTCAGTCTCACCGCTACTGACTGGCTGGAATCCATTTGAATCTGAGCCGTATTCCCATCTATGTTGAAAACCGGCCCGAACCATTCATCGACCTGCCAACCTTCTTTCAGCAGTATGTCTATGGTGACTACCATCCCTTTCGAGTAACCGCCTTTGCCTAGCGGGCTGGGGTTTAGCAGGACAGTAGCAGCTTCCTTTGGGTTGATGCTTACATCGAGTTGTCTGGCCAGAAAAGAGACTGAGGGCTCAGCCGGGAGTGGGGTAGCAGTTGGTAAAGGGGCTGGGCTGGCGCATCCCATGGCCAACGCCAAGACGACGGTTA
>JASLXV010000052.1:0-30122 GCA_030740155.1 Dehalococcoidia bacterium
GAAAGTGGGAAAGTGGATTCCGAACGAAGCGGGACGCTGAAAAGCGACTCGGCGAATTATTACACCAGCTAAATGGCGGTATAAATGTAAAACCCACCCGCAATACCCTCGGCGGGTTTATGGTCGACTGGCTCGATAACTACGTCTCTACGCGGGTTCGCGCCAGGACACTTGAGGGTTACCGCCAAAGGGCTAAGCACATCATCGGAGACATCGGAAGTATCCCACTTGCCGATCTTCGCCCGAACCACATCACAAGGTATTACACCGATAAATCCGAGTCTCTCAGCCCTGGGACGCTTATCAAGCATCACAACCTAATCCGAGATTGCCTCTCTCACGCCGTCAGATGGGATTTATTGGTGCGGAATGTGGCGGAAGCGGTTGAACCACCACGGGCTCGGAAAAAAGAGATGCGAGCCTTCTCAGTGCCCGAGATCCACAAATTCTTATCGGCCTGTCCACAAGGACCGTGGCATACCATGTTCCACACCCTGATCTGGACCGGGATACGACGTAGCGAGCTCCTGGGTCTCCGGTGGAGTGATTTGAACCTGGATATGGCCAGTATGCAAGTGCGCCAATCCTTGGTTCGTCTTCAAGACGGGACATACGTTATCGAGGAACCAAAGACCTTCAAAGGGCTCAGATCCCTCGACCTCGCCCCATCGACCTGTCTTTCCTTGAAAGCCCACCGTGAGAATCAAAAGCGGGACGCCGCACTGTTGGGAATTCCCTTCTCTGAGATTGATTTGGTTTTTGGCCACCCGGATGGATCTCCCAGAACCCCATCGACCGTTACCCAACAGTTCCGAAGAACAGCTAGGCGGGCCGGTTTCTCTGATGTTCGTCTCCATGACTTAAGACACACTCATGCGTCCTTGATGCTCCAGCAAGGGACGGATATGAAGACCATCAGTACCAGGTTAGGACATGCCAGTATAGCCTTTACGATGGACACTTATGCGCACTTGTTACCTGGGATGCAACAATCAGCAATGGAGAAATTCGAGAAAGCTCTCAATAGTGACCCGCAAATGTCGGCGGTTTAGGAGGGATTGGAATAATTAGGTTGCAAATAGGTTGCAAGGGCCAAAAAGAAAAGGCCCCCGGACTGCTCCGGGAGCCTGATTCGTGCCTAGATTTGGTAGCGCGTGCGGGATTCGAACCCGCGATCTCCGCCTTGAGAGGGCGGTGTCCTGGGCCTCTAGACGAACGCGCCACACGGCGTCGCAAAATAGCTTGGCCCAAAAGCGGATGCGACTCGGCCCATCGTACCAGAACCCCTCCAATCTTGTAAACCGATTTCGGTAGATTAAGGCCCGGTCCGGCAGGGTCTGGGCTGAAGATGGATGTCTGGGGCGCCGCTCAACGCGGGGCCGGATTCCCCTGCTGCCAAGTGTCCCGATTCACCCCTCTCCCGAAGGCTTTGCCCCAAGACTGTCATGCCCGTGCGGGGCGCCACCGGAAGATGAACACCTGTATTCAGAGCGGGAGCGGAGCGACGAGGACCCTGTTCCGGGGTCCTCTCATCGCAGCTTGTACCCACCACCCCAGACTCCTTGTTTCACTCGGGGCGACCTGGTCCGGGATACTCTTTAGGCAAGGCCCATCCCATGGGTATCCCTGCAAAGAAGAAACCCCACGCCCGGGGGCGCGTGGGGTTTCTTCAAGACGGTTCTCGCTGGGGCCGGTATTGCCGGCCTTCGGTCTAATTTGGCTCCGAGCCGATCTACCCGGGCGTGACCTCGAAATCCCCGAACATGGTGAAGTTGTGCCCCGGAAAGGTACACACGAACTGGTACGTGCCGGGCGCCGGAGCGGTAAAGGTAGCCTCTCCCGCCTCTCCTGCGTTCAGCACTTTGGTGTTGGCGATAACCCTGTCATCGCCCGGCTTTACCCAGTCACTGCCCGGGCCGGCTACCGTGCCATCGGTGGCGACGGCATCCTTGGTCCCATCTTGAACCAGGACCCAGTTGTGTTGGTTAATACCGGACACGTTATTGAAAACGAGAACCACCTCGCTGCCGGAACTGGCAGTGAGATCGTCCGCGGTGAAAGTCAATGCGTCGCCGTTGACGCTGATTTCCAGTTTTGCTCCGTCTGATACGTCAGGGGCATCTGATGGCGCTTCCGTGGCTGCTGGAACAGCCGTAGCTACGGGCGCGGTGGTCGCGGTAGGCGCCGTAGTCGCAACTGGCCTGGCCGTCGGCGACTCGTCGCCGCCGCCGCACGCAGTGGCCAAGACCAGCGTGGCGGCAAGTGCTCCAGTGATCAGAATGGGTGCTAAGTTCACATTTCCTCCTAAATTACCTCAACCTCAGGCACTAATATTTCATCACTAAGACCTTTACGTGTCAAGGAACAACTGGCCTCAGCGTCCGATTTTGATTATGATTGGCCTGCCCGGTGAGGATCGATAACAGGACCATAACAAGCCCGCGAGGGAAGCGGGGTCCGCCGGGAGATTGACCCCACGCTGTTCACCTACCGCGGCTTCTGCGCTCGGCGGCGATCACAGACATAGTCGATTGGTTTCGGAGGTTGATTTGGAGATCGGGAAGTTTCCAGCCTCCCTTTTGGAGAGATTGCTGGCCAAGAACCCGATGGCCGACTCCAGGGTCACCCTGGGCCCGCGGGTCGGTGAGGATGCGGCGATCCTGGACATGGGAGAACGGCTGTTGGTGGCCACCAGCGACCCCGTGACCTTCGCCACCGACCAGATTGGGTGGTATTCCGTGCAGGTCAACGCCAACGATGTGGCGTGCACCGGCGCTTCCCCCCGCTGGTTCATGGCCACCCTGCTGGTGCCAGAGCGGTTCTCCGAAGGGGACGCCGAGGCGGTGTTCGACCAGATCCTGGAAGCCTGCCGGTCGGTTGGGGCTACCCTGATTGGCGGCCACAGCGAGGTCACCTACGGTATCGACCGGCCCATTATTATGGGCACCATGCTGGGCGAGGTCGAGCGGGGCAGGCAGATCAGCACCGGCGGGGCCCAGGAAGGTGACAGCATTGTTCTCACCAAAGGTATAGCCGTGGAGGGTACGGCGCTCCTGGCCCGCGAGAGGACCCGGGCGCTGCGAGAAGCGGGGGTCCCCGCCGAGAGCATCGAAAGAGCCGGCGGATGGCTCTCTGAGCCAGGTATAAGTGTACTCAAAGAGGCCCGGATTGCGTGTGCCATCGCCCAAGTACATTCAATGCACGACGTGACGGAAGGCGGCCTGGCAACCGGCCTGCGGGAGGTGGCTCAAGCTTCCGGGCTCGGCCTAGCGGTCGAGGAAGGGAGCATACCGGTGTTTCCGGAGTGCCGCGAGGTATGCCAGGCGTTGGGGCTGAACCCCTTGGGGCTATTGGCGTCGGGCGCCCTCCTGGTGACCCTGCCGGGCGTGGATGTCCCGGCCTTCTTATCGGCGCTGGAAGGGGAGGGCATCGACGGCTGGGAGATCGGCCAGATGCTGGCGCCCGAAGAAGGATTGCTGCTGATCGGTACCGGTGGCGATGCCGCCTTACCCGAGTTCTCGAGGGACGAACTGGCGCGCTACTTTGCATCCACCCCTTGACCCGGCCTGCCCTGGCGAGCCGCCCCGCGACCGGGGTACGAACGAGGGAAGAACAATCAGGCTTGGTACACTTCTACCGCGCCCATTAATTGTGGAAGAGTAATATTCCCGCCGCTCACGGTAATCGATACCTTTTTACCCTTAATCAGATCCGGGCTCTTCACCGCACCGGCCAGGGCTGCCGCACCGGCCCCTTCGGCCAAGGTGTGGGCCTTTTCGATGAGGAGCCCGATGGCCCGGCGAATGTCATCGTCGCTGACCAGCACAAAATCTTCCAGGTGCTGCCGTAGGATCGCCTGGGGCTGCTCGTAACCGGCCTTGGTGGCCAGTCCCTCGGCGAAGGTCTCCATCGGGGCCTCTACCGGCCCGCCCTGCTTCCAATACAGATAGGCCCCGGGAGCGGCCTCCGACTGGACCGCCACCACCTTGATCCGGGGGTCCACCGCCTTGGCCACGATGCAGGCCCCGGAGGCTCCGCTGCCCCCGCCCAGGGGCATCATGATCACTTCGACGTCGGGCAAGTCCTCGATCACCTCCAGCGTCTGGGTAGCGACCCCGGCTATTAGCAGCGGTTCGTTCGCCGGGTGCACGTACCGGTAGCCCTCCTCTCGGGCCAGCCGCTCGCAATGGGCCTTGGCCTCGTCGAAGTTGCTCCCGTGGAAGACCAACTCCGCTCCCAGGGCACGCATGGCCGCTACCTTCAACGGGTTGGCCTGCTCGGGAAGGGTGATCAAGGCACGGGCGCCGAAAAGCCGGCACGCAGCCGCGATCGACTGGCCGTGGTTGCCGGTGGAGGCGGTAATGAGACCCCGGTCCCGCTCCTCCTGGGTCAGGTGCGCCAGCAGGTTGATCCCTCCCCTGCTCTTGAAGGCCCCTAGCGGCAGGTGCTCATCGTGCTTCAGGTACACCTCAGCATCGAGCAGGTCGCTGAGGCCCGGGGAATGGTACAGCGGGGTGCGAGGGAGATGGGGTGCTATCGTTTTCCTAGCTTCGTAGACGTCCCGCAGGGTGGGTATTTCCATCAGTTCGCCTCGGTCCTGGTTTGGGTAACCTCAGCTTAAGGTAACGAACAACCGGTGTCAACGAGGCTTTCGGATACGAAATCGCTTGGTGCGCATGCGGGACAAGGGCTCTTGCGCCGGGAGCATCCTGGTGAACCCGTCCCCCCTAGTAAAGCGAGGAGTCCGGCGTGATGGGTCCGGGTTGCCATGGAGGTACCCCACACCAGATTCGTTGCTTCACTCGAAATGGCGGTTTACTCTCAATCCTGCCGATCCGAAAACAGCCCCTCTTCCGGCGGGAAGGGGGCCAGGGTGAGGGGGCATCGAGTGTTTTCATCGGACGGTGGGGTCCCACCGGGGCACGACAACTCGGATTGTCCGTGAACCCTCGACCATATGGATGATGGTATCGAGCAAAGCCGGCCGGTCCATGGATTTCAGGAGACGCCGGTCAGCCTTCACGGTTTCCGGGTATCCTCGGTGGAGGAGGCGCCGGGGTTCCCCTGGGCCCGAATGGCCCGAATGCGACGCAGGATGAACCAGGCAGCCGCCGCGGCCAGTACTATCAGGATCGGGATGTCGAAGGGCCGCATCACCGACCGGAGGTCCTCCCAGTTCTCCCCCAACTGGTAGCCGCCATAGGCCAGCCCCAGGCTCCAGGGGAAAGACCCGGCAAATGTCAGAATACTGAACTTCCACATATTCATCCGGGCGATGCCGGCCGGTATACTAATGAAGGTACGCACCACCGGGAGCAGCCGGGAGAAGAAGACTATCCAGTCTCCGTATTTAGAGAACCAAGCCTCCGCCCGGTCCACTTCTTCCCGGGTGATCAATACATATTTACCGTATTTGAATAGTAGAGGCCGGCCTCCTTTCAAGCTCACCCAATAGGCAATCAAGGACCCTAGCAGGTTCCCTACGGCTCCGTAGAACCCGGCCAGTCCCACCATCCAAACCGAGTCTCCCTTCGCCTGGATCAGCATCCACCCCGCCAGAGGCATTATCAACTCGCTCGGAAAAGGTATGCCGGCGCTCTCGACGGCCATCAGGAATACAACGCCTGGCCAGCCGATGGTGTCGTAGACCTGGCCAACGAACTCTAAAAGTATAGTTTCAACCGCGTGGATGACACCGAAATCCATGGAAACCTCAACGTTTGTTTGTGCCTGGGTATATAAGCCTCAGCCTGCTGTTCTAATTGAATTTTAAATTAATATAAGAAATAATCGGGACAATACCTTGACAACTTCTAGAACGCATGCTATGCTCTGGTTGTCTAGAGCGGACCGAGGATGTAGCGGTAATCAATTAACGGTAACCATAAAGGAGGTAACCCTTGGCCAGAAAGACTAAGCTGATGCAACGTGTAGAAAAGGAACACCAGCGGCCCTTGGAGCGTCTCCTCCCTGAAATGGTCAATGAGATCGGTCTCTCCAGCACGGCTGAGGCGTTGGGCGTAAGCAAAGCCACCCTGGGTTATTGGCTCCTCAAGCTCGGTATAAATGTACGCCGAGTAGCCCTGGCTCCCGGTGAGACCCTGGAAGTCAAGCGGATCAGCTAACTCCCGGAGACCGGCTGGCGGTTACGCCGGTCCGTCGGCACCGTGTGGTGCCGGCAAGGTCTCACGGGTCCCCTGGCGAGGCCGGGTACTCCCGCGACGCCAAAGACTTGTGGCAGCGTACAACTCTCTCGCCCCCCGGCGCTAGGCTAGCCGCGTAAGGGGGGGATTGTCAAGACAGCATAGCGGCCCCGTTTGGGGCCGTTTTCTGTTCCCCACCACCCCCTGGGGTCACCCTGCCCGTTATTTACCCCTGAAAAATGTCCTCAGGCAGAAAAGCCGAAACCGTGACGTTGGGCAAATCGACCACGTTACTGACCTTCAGGTCAACCGCCACGCTACAAATGATGTAGGCCTGCTCGCGGCTCCAACCTCTCTCCTGGAGCAGATCGATCATGTGGATCAGGGCGTTGCGGGCGGCCAGGGTGAGGTCCTCCCCCTCCTGGGTACCGTCGTCGCGAACCGGCATGCCCATGGTGGCGATAAAGTTCCTTGGAGCGGCCCACTCGGGTGCGGCGAAGTAGCCAGGATGGGCGAACCTGGGCCAGCGGATATCGTGCCGGGCGGCCTCTCCCTGGTGGACCCGGAAACGGACCGCCACGGTGGCGCCCATCTCGATGGCGGTGACGCAAACTTCGCCGTCTCCCTGGGCGAAGTGACCGTCTCCTACCGAGTAGAGCGCACCGTCGACGTTGACCGGGATCAGCAGACGGGACCCCTTGGTCAACTGCTTGGCGTCCACATTGCCGCAGTTCTCCCTCGGCGGCCCGGTGCGCAGCCCTTCGGCGGCGACCAGCCCCCCGGAGGGAACGGCGTCCTCCGGATCGGGCGGGGGGGTTGTACCGCCCCGCTTCGCAAAATCGGCCTCCCGTCGAGTCCACTCCTCCAGCTGCACCCGAGAGGGGGCGACGCCGGCGGTACCCATGAAAGAGCCCTCGGGGATGCGGACGCCCGGAAGCTGGGCCGAGGTGGCCCAACCGTCTTTCATTTCCCAGTGGACCAAGTAAGGGTCGGTGAATAGGTCACGGAGAAACCCGGCGCCGGGCCGGTTCCGGGTCCAGCCATGAGGTTGGGCGATGACTTCCAGGTACTCGATCTCCAGCAGGTCCCCCGGCTTGGCGCCGTTTATGTAAACCGGACCGGTCAAGGGGTGAGCCACCTTTGTATCCAGGCCGCTCAGGTCGGCCACGGTCATACCCGGCTTTACCTGGCAGTCCGAGGCGTCACGGGTCTCCAGCACCACTTCTTCTCCGGGGTCCACTTCAAGGACCGGGGAGATGTCCGGGTGCCACCGGTTGTGGCCCTTTTGAGGTTCCTGCTTGAGCCGCTTGCTTCGGTCGATCTCAATGCTCTTCATGGCGGGTCCTCTCGCTGCTCTCATTCGTTCGGCAACCGGTGGCCCCTGCAGCCGGTTGCCCGGCCGCCGTGGCGCGGTGGCCACCCGGCATTGCCGGTCTGCACGAAGCCTCCCACGATTCTATACCGCCGCGCTCGCCTTGACCACGTTGGGGGCGCGGCGTATCATCCGGGCGTACTGCCCACGGAGGTACAGAGATATAGAGCCAATCTACTGTTCCTCTGTGCCTCGGCTACTCTGTGGCAACAGGAGCATACATGCCTTTAGCTTGCGAACTGATTGTTCAGACCCTGGAAGAAGCGGGCGTGGAATACGTCTTCGGTATCCCCGGAGGCGGCACCGGCCAGATCTTCAACTATCTCTACGGCAAAGAGGACCGGATCAAGGTCATTCTGGTGCGCCACGAACAGTCGGCGGCGATCATGGCCGACGCCTACGCGCGGGCCACCGGCAAGCCGGCGGTGGTAATGGGCCAGGGCCTTTTCATCGGCTCCAACGCCTCCTTCGGCATCATGGAGTCGATGCTCAGCAGCTCCCCAATGGTGATCCTCACCGATACCTCCGATGGGGGCGTGGGCATGCACCCCGCCAACCAATCGGGTGCCGGAGAGTACGGGAGCATCGACCTTCCCGCAATCTTCAAGGCAATGACCAAGTACACGGCGGTGGCGGCCAGCCCGAAGGAAGCGGTCCTGACCACCCAGCTAGCCATCAAGCACGCCACCTCCGGAAGGCCCGGTCCCGCCGCCGTGGTCATGAGGTCGGCGGCCATCGGCGGCGAGGTGGACCTGGAATCGCCCCCCTTCATCCACCCCGCGTCGGGATACCTAAACACTGTCAAACCCCAGAGCGCCCCCCAGGATATTCAACGAGCGGTCGAAATCCTCTCCCGCTCCCGCCGCCCGGTGCTGGTCGCCGGCAACGGTGTCCACGTGTCCCGCTCCCACCAGCAACTGATGGAGTTGGCCGAAATGTGGGGTATGCCGGTGGCGACCAGCTATAAAGGAAAGAGCGCCATCGCCGAGACGCATCCGCTGTCCCTGGGCATGGTGGGGGTTTATGGCCAGGAAGTGGCCAACCGGGTGGTTGGAGACGCCGACACCGTGCTGGTGGTGGGCGCCAAACTCTCCCCCCAGGATACGGTGGGCGAGCAGCCCGGTATCTTCGATCCCCGGCGCCAGCACATCATCCAGATCGACATTGACGACCGCAACGCCGGCTGGACTTTCCCGGTGGAGCTGGGGCTGATCGGCGACGCTGGCCGAATTCTGGACCAACTGATCGAAGCGTCCCGCCAGCCGGCGCCGGACGCCGCGGCGTCCCACCGGGAGTGGGCCGGCGGCCTACCGAAGAGAAAACAGGATCTGTCGTACCACGACGATCCGGAGATGCACCGGGATAGTTCGCCGGTAACCCCTCAGCGGCTGGTGGCGCTGCTCCAGGAAAACCTGCCGCCAGACACCGTTTTCGCCCTGGACGCGGGCAACAACCGCACCTGGATGGCCCACCTCTACCAGGCACGGCAAGCCGGCACCTTTTTCTGCCCCGGCGGCACCGCCGGCATGGGCTGGGCCCTCCCCGCGTCGGTTGCGCTGAAGCTGGTTTACCCGGACCAACCGGTGGTCTGCGTGACCGGCGACGGCGGCTACATGATGACTGTTCACGCCATTTCCACGGCGATGCAGTACCACCTGCCCATCATCTGCGTGGTAATGAACAACAACGCCCTGGGCATGGTTCGCGGCCACCAGGCGCCGGACCGGAGGATCGCCTCGGAGTTTGTCGACACCGACAACGCGGCGGTGGCCCGAGGGTTCGGGGCCTTCGGCGTGCAGGTCAAGGACTCCCGGGACTTGCCCGAAGCCATTCGGCAGGCCCAGGCCTCGGGGCTGCCCGCGGTGATCGACGTTCTCATCGACGGCGGCCCCAGCCCCGACGACTGGCGCGCTGGCGCCCACCGCGCCGGAGAGACCTAGGCGAGGGGGGGCGACTACACGAGTTGCGGCTAAAGCGGGCGCCGAGGCCCAGGAACCAGAGGGAACCGGTGCACGCGCCCTCACCCTCGTTCCCTCTCCCAATGGGAGAGGGATGCCCTGGCGCAGCCTGGGCTGGGTGAGGGCAAGCCTCCTTCCGCTGAAACCTTGCGCCTCGCCCGCTTCCACGGTACAGTGGTACCGTTCCGAGCCGGGTATCATTTAAGGAAACGGCCGATAGCCCGAAGCCGATGGCCGCGACGCAATTCCTGGGACCGAGGGGCACCAAGAGCCAGAACTTCAGAATCTCTGTGGTTCTGTGACTCTGTGGCCAAAAACCTGAGAGGCGACCTGTGAACGAAACACGCCGGCTGGCTGAGTTTATCGCGGGTACGAGCTACTCCGACCTCCCCGAAGCGGTGGTCGAGGCCACCCGGGTGTACATCCTGGATAATCTGGCCAGCGGGCTGCTGGGATCGAACACCCCCTGGGCTGAAATGGTGGGAAGCCTGGCCTGGGAGAGCGCATCCAGCGGGCCCTGCTCGGTCATGGCCCAAGGCTGGACCACCTCACCTTCCTACGCCGCCCTGGTCAACGGCACCATGATCGGCGGATTCGAGACCGACCACTCCTACGGGCCCGGCTCGTCCCATCCCAGCGCCGGTGTCTTCCCGGCCGTCATGGCCGTGGCCGAGCGTGACCGCCTGGACGGCAAGACGTTCCTGGCGTCGGTGGCCCTTGGTTACGAGGCGGCCTGCCGGGTCGGCCTGGCCGCCACCCGGGCGGTGGAGGACGTTGCCGGTTTCCACGGGCCCGGCACCAACGCACCCTTTGGCGGAGCGGCCGGGGCCGGCAAGGCGCTGGGCCTGGACGCGGACCGCCTGACCAACGCCCTCGGCATCGCCGGGTCCCACGCCGGGGGGGTTCTGGAGTTCGCCCGAGAGGGCGCGATGACCAAGCGGATTCACGTGGGCCGCGGCTCCCAAATGGGGCTGGAGAGCGCCCTGTTGGCCGCCAAGGGTTTCACCGGTCCCTCGACAATCCTGGAGGGAGACAAGGGCTACCTGAAGGTGTATTCGCCTTCGCCGAACCCGAAGGCGGTGGTGGAAGGGTTGGGCCAACGCTACCTTCTCATGGACGTGTCGCTGAAATCCTACGCCTGTCACGGGTCTTTTCACTCGGTGATAGACAGCATCTGCCGCTTCCGGGCGGATCATCGGTTCGGAGCCTCCGACGTGGAATACGTCAAGGTGGCCGGGCCCGAGCGGATGATGGAGGCCCGGTTCACCGGCCGGGAGCCGGCCAGCGTGCTGGGTGCCCAGTACAGTCTCCCCTTTTCCGCGGCCATCGCCCTGTGCCGGGATGCCGGCGACCCCCTGGTTTTCAGTGAGGCGACGTTGTGGGACGCCCAGGTCCGGGAAATGGCCCAGCGAATCGAGCTTGAAGAGGTCCGGCCCGGCCAACACCCGGACCGGCTGGGACGGGGCGATCTCGGCGAACCCGGCAGCCCGATCGCCGAGGTTACCCTGACCGTCTCCGGGGATACCCATAGTTTCCTGGCGACCGGCTGGAAGGGGGCGCCGTCCAATCCCTACACCTACGACGAGATATCCCGGAAGTTCAGCCGTTATGCCGCCACCTTTTTGCCGGCCGGGCGCATCAAAGAGATAATCGACCGGGTCCGCGGGTTGGAGCAGCAGCAGGATATCGGCGAGTTGACCCGGTTGCTGCGGGCCGGCCTCGCCATCACCGCTTAACCTTCCCCCATTGGAAGAGGAGACGCTCGGGCGCGCAGAGCAAGGCCTACCCAACCGGGAGCCGGCGGGGTGACAACTACTCGGCTGTAGCCGATAATGGAGGCGTAACTCATGGCGGTAACCGCTCTGGAGATCAAGTCCCGGCAACCCTACGCCGACGGAGTGTCCTTCAGCGACGTGGGACCCTGCGAACTGGTGGACGCCGAGGTGCGGTTCGCCGTGGACCCGGACCACCCGGCCAACGAACTCATCACCGACCTGAAGCTGGCGCCACGGGACGCCGATGGGAAGGTCTCCTTCTCGGCCGATTTCCGGATGGTCCGTCCCGTCGACCCGCAACGGAGGAACCGCCGCGTCTTCCTGGATGTACTGAACCGGGGCCGCCAGCGTGCGCTGAGATACATTCAAGACGCGCCCGAAACCCTGGACGCCGGTCTGAATCCGGGCGGCGGCTTCCTAACGCGCCAGGGCTACACCCTGGTCTGGTGCGGCTGGCAGCACGACGTGCCCGATGGCCCGGGGCTGCTTCACATCCGGGTCCCCGGCGCCGTCACCTCCGAAGGTCCAGTCTCCGGAAAGATCGCCATCACCTTCCAGCCCAACGCGGCCTCCCCAACGCGCCTGCTCTCCGACCGCGGGCAACGCAACAACCCGGCCGCCGATACCAGTGAGCCCGGGGCGGTGCTCACCGTCCGGGACCACGAATATGCCCCCATCCATGTCTTCCCCCGCGATCAGTGGGCATTTGCCCGGCTTGAGGACGGGCAGGTGGTGCCCGACGCCGGTTATGTCTACCTGGCCGCCGGGTTCGTGCCGGGGAAGGTCTACCGGGTGATCTATACCACGCCGGCGGCGCCTATCATCGGGCTTGGCATGGTAGCCACCCGCGACATTGCGGCGTTCCTGAAATACGGGACCGAGCAGGAGGGTAACCCCTGCGCCGGCGGGATCGAGCGCGCCTACGCCTTCGGCGCCTCCCAGAGCGGCCGGTTCCTTCGCCACATGCTCTACCTGGGATTGAACGAGGACGAAAGCGGCCGCATCGCATACGACGGGATCATCGCCCACATCGCCGGAGGACGGCGGGGTGAGTTCAACCTGCGCTTCGGGCAGCCGTCCAACGTTCTCGAACACAGCGTCGGCAGCATGTTTCCCTTCTCGGACGTTGAACAAACCGACCCGGAAACCGCCCGCACCGGCGGGCTTCTTGACCGGCTCACCGCCTCGGGCAAGCTGCCCAAGGTGTTCTTCACCAACACCGCCGCCGAGTACTGGGGCGGCCACGCGGCGCTGATCCACACCGACGTCACCGGAAGCAACGACCTTGCTCCATCGGAGTCGGTCCGAATCTACCACTTCGCCGGTACCCACCACTCTTCAGGCAAGTTCCCTCTGGGCGACGTCGATCCGGCCAACGGCGCGCGGGGTTGGCACGCCTTCAACTCCGTTGATCTGACGCCTCTGCTCCGGGCGGCGGTTTTCCATCTCGACCGCTGGGTGAGTCACGGAGAGGCCCCTGCTCCCAGCCGGCATCCGCGATTGGACGACGGCACGGCGGTGCTGCCGGGACACACGGCGGCGGCCTTTCGGAGTCTCCCTGAGGTCGACTTTCCTACCCACCCGCGCTACATCTGCCGGCTCGATTTCGACGAGGAACAGGGAGTGGCCACCCGGCTGCCAGCGACCGTCGGCAAACCCTATCCAAATCTGGTTTCCGCAGTGGACCGGGACCGCAACGAAATGGCCGGTATCCGGCTCCCCGACCTAACGGTGCCCCTGGCGACCCACACCGGCTGGAACACCCGCCACCCGGACATCGGAGGAATGGGGCAGACCATACCGATGATCGGCTCCACCATGCCCTTCCCGCCAAACCAAGAGGAACGGGAGGCCTGGGGCGACCCGCGCCTCTCCATCGACGAGCGTTACGCCTCCAGGGACGATTACCTGGAGCGGGTTCGGGGCGAAGCCCGCAAATTGGTCGACGAACGGTATCTGCTGGCGGAGGACCTGGAGACCGTGATCGGGCACGCGGCCGAACGCTACGACTTCTTCCGGAACCGGATCAAGGAGGCCCAAGCCGCGAATGATTGATCCCGGAGGGTTCTCGTCCCTTTCAGTTGGTTCCCAACCCACCCACTCGCGTCCCAACCTACGCGGGTCCCAACGCGTGGTTGAGCCGTTCAACTTCCCGGTGGCCTGAGGGAATGCCGCCAATCCGGCCTTCCTCCGGCCACGTATACGCTTGTGAGGGGCTCTGCCTTCCCGGTCACAGGGAGCCCTGAGTTCGTGGAAATTCAAGGGCCAGAGGACCACGAACTCATCCAGCGAATTGCCGGGCACGACAAGGATGCTCTGGAAGCTCTTTACGCCAGGTACTCCACGCCGGTCTACTCGCTGGCCATGTACATGCTGAAACAGGAATCGCTGGCCCAGGAAGTAACCCAGGAGATTTTCCTGAATATCTGGCTCCGAGCCTCCAGCTACAAACCCGATCGAGGTCTGCCGCGGGCCTGGATCATGAGCGTGGCCCACCACAAGATCGTGGACTTGATCCGCTCCCGCCGGCGGGCGACGGCTCACACCGACCCCGGAGGCTACGAGCTGCTGGAACTGATCCCCTCCGGCCAGGCATCCACCGAAGAAGAGGTTGAGCGGAACCTGGACCGGGAGCGCATCATCAAGGCCCTTGCCAACCTGCCGCCAGCCCAGCGAGATGTGATTATCCTGGCCTATTTCGAAGGGTACTCCCAATCTGAGATGGCAGACAGGCTGGGCGAGCCTTTGGGAACCGTCAAGGCCAGGGTACGTCTCGCGATGCAGAAATTGCGGGCCTTATTAGAGCAAGATGTCATCGAGTAATCTCGACAACCGGTCTCATCCGGACGAACTGTTGGGCGCGTATGCCCTGGATGCCTTGGATAACGAGGATACGTTACTCGTGGAGTCCCACCTGGAGGATTGCCCGCGGTGCCGCCGGTCGTTCGCCGGGTTCCAAAGCACCGCGGAGCAACTGGCCCGGCTGACCGGCGGCCGCCAGCCGGACCCAGCGGTTCGTTCCCGTTTGATGAAAGCAGTCGCCCAAGCCGGGTCCCCGCCCAAAACCGCCGGGGTGCTGCCTTGGTCCCACACCCTGCCTCCGATGATCAGACTCCTGCTCCCCGTGGCGGCGATGGTGGCCGTTGCGCTATTCACCCTCGGCGTCTTCATGAACATCCGCATTTCCGACCGGGTGGAAGGTTTGGAGAACGAGAACTCTACCCTGGTGGCCCAGGTGAGCGATGTGAACCGCGAGAACTCCACCTTGACCATCCAGCTATCCCAAACCGATACCGAGGCGTCCGATCTCGCCGACACGTTGCGCCAGCTACAGTTGACCAGCTACTGGATGGCCAATCCGGCGAACCTGGCCCTCGCGCTGAGGCCACGCGACGGTGGCGGAGACTCCCGGGGCATACTTCTGGTGGGCGATAGCGGTAACCGAGCATTGTTGATGGTGTCGGGCATGGGCGGCCAGGCGAGTCTCTCAATCTATCAAGTCTGGCTGTCCCGGCAAGGGGATCGGCTATGGGCCGGCGAAGTGCGGGTCGACGACAACGGATGGGGTACGGTTACACTGCAACCCACCGAGTCGGTGTTCGGATTCGACAAGGTGGAACTCACGGCGGAAACCGTGGCCGGCGTCGCGCCGGGCCCCAAGGACATGGTCCTTGAAGGCGCCATTCAAGACCCAAGGTCCTCGGAGACGCTGATACCGGAGCCTTGGCCCTAGCTCGAGGCGCTTGGTTGCGCACCCGATCGAAGATTGAGGCATCGTCCCCCACCCATCGGCGTTCGGGTATGGTACCCTAGCTGAAAGCTGATGACGTGGATGTCATCGTGCTGTTCTCAGACGGGAGGGCCGGATGCCAATCACCGTGCTCATTCTTTACGACCGCAAAAGCGCCGCTATTGAAGCCCTCGCGGAAGCGGCGGCCGAGGGTGTACAGGGTACCGGGGTAGCCCGCGCCAACCTGAAACGCGTCGAGGAGGCGGCCCGAGAGGACTTGCTGACCGCCGACGCCCTGATGCTGGGCTCCCCGAACTGGAGCGGAGTCACCGGTTCCCTGAAACTCTGGCTGGACGAAACGGGAGACCTGTGGGAGGAAGCCGCCCTCGCCGGCAGACCGGCGGCGGCCTTCACCACCGCGTGGGGTCGTCACGCCGGCCTGGAAATGACTCTCCTTCAACTGATCCATTGGCTGCTCGCTTGCGGGATGATCGTCGTCGGACTCCCCTGGTCGGACCGGATGCGCTACTCCGGCTCATACTACGGAGCAGCCGCCACCGACGGAATCTCCGATGACGATCTGGCCCAGGCCCGTGATTTGGGCGCCCGCCTCGCCATTATCGCCGCCCGGCTCCAAGCCAACTAGGTGCTTGCGGCGCTCCGGCCTATCCGCCGCCAAGGGCCTTGAGTCGATGGCTGCGGTTCACGCATCGAGCATCAAACCGCGGCTAAGTGCTCCCCTACCAAGTTCCTGGCGACACACGTCCACTCCCAGAAGCGACCCTTTGGTCGGACCATGCTTCTTTAGGGGGTTCCCCCAACCCCGAATATTTGTTTGTCGGCGCGCGGGGCCGCGCCCCGCGCGCCTACAAACCTCCTTGGGCAGGTGGGCGGGAATGTGAAAGTCAGTCAATGAATAAGGCAGAAGGTCTTCGGTCAGATTTGGATCGACATCTGGGTTGCCGCAAGGAGCCGCCGGGAGAATGGAGAAGGCGGTGGCGCCCACTTTCGGTGAGGCATCACCGCCTTCACGGCTTTCGCCGGGATCAGCCCGACTGGGGAAAGGGCCACCAGTCGGGATAGTCTCGCAGGCGCAGGTGCCGGAACAGCTCCGGGTGGACCTCCATGGCCAGCTTCATCGCCTGAAGAACCGGTTGCCGGATGGAGAAATGAGCCAGATCCGAGGTCCGCAACTTGAACAGGTGGTAGCACTCCCGCAGGTTCATCTTGGCCAGCACCCGGCGGTAGTGGGCGTGAGTCACCAGGTATTGGGCGGCCACCGGAGAGTGGTGGCGCACCTCACGGCAGGCTTCCTCTGCTGAACCCACGGCTTCTTGAAACATACCCCCCAGGCCCGCCTCCACCAGCAGGTCGGGTACCCGATACCGGTGGGCCACCGTCAACGGTTGGGGTACGTAGGTCATCATCCGATGCCGTTTGAACTCGCGGTAGGCGCCGTAGTCCATTAGAAACTCGAAGGTGTAGTCCACCAGTTCGAACTCCCGCGCCGGCGCGTCATGCGGTCCCAGGCCGGCCACGCACCGGTTGACTATGTCCCGGCGCTCTTCCGGCGGCATCTCCGACACCCGCTGCCATATCCGGTCATAGCCCCGGTCCGATTGCCGGTACAGCAGGGCGGCCGCCAGTTTCTCTTCGGCCTGGCGGTCCCAATGGACCAGCCGCACCTCCGGCTCGGGGCTCGCCGTAAGAGAAGGCCCCGACGCGGGTGAATCCTCGCCGCCTCCCTCTGAATGATGGAGGCCGGCAGGAATCTCCGGCAGGTATTCACGGGGCAGCGCCCGCTGGGCGGCGGGCATTCCAGCGAGGTAAGGGTTCGGCTCGGCATACTTGATAAGGGTGGGGGTAATGTCGCGCGCCTGTTGCCGGAGGTCCAGTCCCAGGTCCTGCTCTTCAGTCAGCTCCGACGACAGCAGCTTGGAGATGGCGTGCTCCAGGACCCGGGCGTTGGCGGTCACACCCACGTTGGTCAGGAGGGCGGCCGGCAGAACGGCCCGGCAGTTGTCGGTGGCGATGCGCCGCAGCCGCATATTGTAAGTCTGCCGGCGCTCCCGTTCTCCTCGCGGGACGGCCTGCTGAAGGTGTTCCATAAAGCCGTCGATCAAGCCGCGATAGTCCTTAAAGAGCCTCCGGCACGTTTCATCGTACAGCCGGGCGAGATCGGGTTGACCGTCAAGCTCTCGCGGGGAATAGAAATAGTCCTCCGGCATGACCTGGTAGCGGGACGACTTCTCGGTGTAGGACGCCAGGCGGTTGTCTTCCAGGGTATCGCAGGCCAGCCGGGAGACGTTCTCCACCGCCAGGTGGACCACGGCGTGCTCGGCAACCGAGGCGTGCCCGTAGCCCAGCACCCATCTCTCGTGAAACTCGGCGGCTTTTTCCTGGCTGACCTGCCGGGCGATCTCGTCGAAGGGCTCCGGCCGCCGCGAGGTCATGGCGAAGGCCACCGCAATCTGCTCTTCGCTCAGCTCGTGAGCATCCAGAGGGTAGACCCGGCGGCCGTAGATTGGAGAACCGTTGCCACTTTCGGCCATGGTTGTGACACCACCCCCTATCCCATCATGAGGCCATTTCAGCCGCGTTGGCCCAGACTGTCAAGCAGTAAGTGTCAACGTAAGCGCCGTGACACCTTATGTCAACCGCTGATACCCAGCTACCCTATCCACGAAGCGCGGGCGCCGCAAAGGTTGGAGCGCAGGCTAGCCGGCCTGACGGTAACTTCCCACTCGGAGGGCGCCGGAACCTCACGCTATCGGGGTGCCTAGCTCTGCGTTCTCCGGCCGCGGTGCGGTGTTCGTTGGTGGACGCCCCAGTGCCCAAGCTCGAAGGCGGCCGCACCTTTTGGTCTTGCATTTCGTGAATCGCCCGATATCCGGTCCGTCATCCCGGCGAAGGCCGGGGTCCAGCTAGCACTTCTCTGGATTCCGGCCTTCGCCGGGATGACGGACTAGACAGTACTTTAAGTAAGGGCCCCGAAGCCGTTGGGAATCTGGACTTCGATCAAATAGGTGCGGCCGGAGGCCAGGGCTGTCTCAAGCGCCCGGGTCAACTCGTTCACCGAGGTAACCCTGGTCCCCTCGAACCCGTATGACTCGAACAGCTTGATGAAATCCGGGTTGACCAACTCCGTGGCCAGCAGCCGTCCGTCGAACCGGTCCTTCTGGAACCCTTTGAGGACGCCCCACGCGCTGTCGTTGAACATCAAGACGATCGGGTGAATGCCGTATTGGGCGGCGGTGGCCAGCTCTTGTAAGTTGTACTGGAAGCCGCCGTCACCGGTGACACAGACCACTGGACAGTCCGGCCGGCCCAGTTTGGCGCCAAGGGCGGCCGGGAACGCGAAACCGATTCCAACCCACCCGTGGGGGTACATGAAGGTGCGCGGCCCGTAGATGGAGAGGCAACGGCTGGCGCGGCTGGTGGCCACCGTTGGGTCCAGAGCGAAGATGGTCTCCCTGGGGGTAGCGGCCCGTATGGCCTCGAAGGTGTGAAGCTCGTTGCCCCACTTCTCTTTCAGGTCGTCGTAAATCTGCTGCCGGACCGATTCCACCTCGGCGCGGTAGGCATCTCCTTTGTGAACGTCCCGGCCGCCGATTCCGTCCAACCACTGGCGCACCACCGCCCGGGAGTCGGCCACGATGGGGATCGCGGTGGGATAATTCTTGCCGATCGCTTCGCCATCCAGCAGAACGTGGACGATCTCTTCCGGCAGCTTCAACCCCACGCCCAGCGTACTGCGATAGGGAAGTATGGAACCCAGTACCACCACCAGGTCGCAGGTGCCGAGCCAGTCTTGAACCGGATTATTCCCCCAGATACGCCGGCCTATCGCCTGGCCCAGCGAGAGGGGGTGGTCTTCCGGGAAAGTCCCCTTCGCTCCGTCGCTGGTGACCACCGGCGCCCCCAGCATCTCCGCGAGCCGGATGATCTCCTCGGTGCCGCCCAGGTACTGGACTTCCTCGCCCACGAAGATCGCCGGCCGCTTGGCTTGAAGCAGCGCCTCCAGCGCCCGTTCCACCATTGCCGGGTCGCCTTGAGGCCCTTCCGGGTCCCTCGGTCCGAGCACCTCAACGTCGGCCTCCTGAGCCAGCAGGTCCCACGGGACCTCTAACTCGATTGGCCGCGGCCGCCGCGTTTGAAACCGCTGGAACGCCTCCATCAACCGGTCGGGGATCGACTCCACCTGGTCGATCATGACGTTCCAGTCGGTGACCGCACGGAACATTCCCAACTGGTCCTTGGCCTCATGGGTGGTCAGCCGGCCCTGGTCGATGAAATCGTGCTCCACGTTGGTTGTGATCTCCAACACCGCCGAGGCAGAGAAATAGGCTTCTCCCAACGCTCCCACCGAATCGGCGGCGCCGGGGCCGGTGCTGGTAAGCAGCACGCCGGGTTTACCGGTGGCCCGGGAATAGCCATCCGCCATGTACCCGCAACCCAGTTCGAGCCGGCCGCCGACGAACCGGACCTGGTCCTGGTTATCGAACAATGCGTCAAACAGGTCCAGGGTGTGAATTGATATGATCCCGAACACCGTGTCCACCCCTTGAGCCTTCAGGGATTCGACCACGGCCCGCCCCCCGGTCATCCTTGCCACGAAAGGTCCTCCTGTGTCATTGGCTATCCGCCATCAGCGGCCAACGGCCAGTATCAAGCTGACCGGGCTTTCCAGTAATTTCTTGATTTCCACTAGGAACCGGGCCGCTTCAGCGCCGTCGGCCACCCGGTGGTCCACCGACAGCGTCGCCTTCATAACCCTCGCCACCGCGAGTTGCCCGGACCGGACCACCGGCTGTTCTTTGACCGCCCCCACCGCCAGAATGGCGGCATGTGGCGGGTAGATGATAGCCATGAAGCTGTCCACGTCGAACATCCCCAGGTTGCTGATGCTGAAGGTGGTGTTGGAATACTCCTCGTTGCGCAGGGTCCCGCTGTTGGCCCGGGCGATCAGGTCGCCGCTGGCCATCGCGATCTCCAGCAGGCCCTTGCTCTCGCAGCCGGCGATCCCAGGCACGATGAGCCCGGCTTCCAAGGCGATGGCGATGCCGATATTGATGGAGGAGTTTACCAGCAGGTGGTCGCCCTGGAATGAGGCGTTGAACCGGGGATGCCGCTTCAGGGCGATGGCACATGCTCTGATGATGAGGTCGTTGACGCTGACCCGGTTTTCTTTGGCCAGGGCCGCGTTGAGGTCTCGGCGCAGTTCCATCGCCTTGTTCATGTCCACTTCGGCGGTCACGTAGAAGTGGGGAGCCGCCCGCTTGCTGTCGACGGTCACCCGGGCGATTACCCGGCGCATCCGGGAAAGCTCCATCCGCTCGCCAGCAGGAGAGACTCCCGGTGCCGGCGAAGTTTCCCGGTAGGCCAACACATCGTCTTCAACGATCCGGCCGCCGGGACCGGTGCCGGCGACCAGAGACAGGTCGATACTCTGTTCCCGGGCCAGCCGGCGCGCAATGGGTGAGGCGCGGACTTCACCCACCGGAGCGGCAGGAGCGGCGGGCGCAGCATTCACTTCTTGGGCCCCTGGGGCAGCGGAGGGTTGCGGGGTTTTCGCCTCAGTCCCGGGCCCGGTCAAAAGACCCTCGGGCAGAGCCTCGTCCGGCCCCGTGATCACGGCGATGAGGTTCCCGACCGGAACGGCGACCCCCTCTTGGGCAACGATTTTCCGCAACACCCCGCCGACGAAAGCCTCAAACTCCACGGTGGCTTTATCGGTCTCGATGTCCGCGATAACTTCGCCGCGCGCCACCGGGTCTCCTTCCTTCTTGTACCACCGCACCACGGTGCCCTCGCGCATGTCGTAACCCATCTGGGGCATGACGATCGACGTCGCCAACGTTACCTCCTGCCAACAGGCCGTGATTACGGTGGCACCGGTAGAACCCGGCGGCCCGTGGCACAGCGCTCAGTCTATCAGCTAAAGTTTACTTTTCCTACCCGCGAGTCCCAGTGGGCGGTAGGTAGCGTATGCGCCCCGTCGGGCTAGAAATTACGGCAGCCTTGGCCACCGGAGCACACGGGTTTATCGAAGGGCCGGGGGTGTCCCCGCTGACGCCTTCGGACCGGCTTGGACCGGTTTGATGCGGTTGACCCCCTCTCTTCTCTCCCCCTTCGTAAGGGGGAGAGGACTGGTTTCTTCCCCCTAATGACGGGGAAAGGCTAGTACTCAGTCAACCTATTGCTGATAGTTGTCATTCAGAGCGGAGCGAAGAATCTCGTTGTTACGCTGAGATTCTTCGTCGCTGCGCTCCTCTGAATGACATCCTGCCAAAACGAGGTTGACTGACCACTAGGTTAGGGGTTTCCTGGCGAAGCGGCGGCACCTTTCTGGGACGCCGTAAGCGGCCGGCACTCGGTCATCAGCGGCTGATGAACGGGCGCCGGCCGCTTAATTTGTTACTTCCCCGGCCGACAACGGCGCCGGAAAGGCGCCTGGCTTCTCAGAGGGTCACATCATTCCATTGATAATCTTCTCCGCCTGCTCCTGGGTCAACCCCAGGGAACGATGAGCCATGGGAACACCCTCGTCCAACACCGGCTCTCGGGCTTCGAGGGTCCGCTCATCCCCGGCGCGGAAGAAGATCCCCGTATAAATGGTATCTTCCCACTCCATAGCTTTCTCGCAGGCAGCCTTCCAGTCGGAAGCGTCGTGGCCTTCGTCCTCCAGCTTCTTGATCCGGCCTTTGAAGAAAGCGTGGGTGTTGTCCAGGTTGAACGTGACGCAGGGGCTGAATATGTCGATGAGTGAGAAGCCCTGGTGCTGGATCGCCAGCTTCATTAACTCCGTGAGGTGCTTCACGTCTCCGCTGTAGCCCCGGGCGACAAAAGTGGCCCCATTAATGATAGCGCTGGTGATGGGATTGATGGGCAACTCGATACTGCCGAAGGGAGTGCTCTTGGTCTTCATCCCCTGCCTGCTGGTAGGGGAGATCTGGCCGGTGGTCAGGCCATATATCTGGTTGTTCATGACCAGATATGTCAGGTCTATGTTCCGGCGGGCCGTATGAGTGAAGTGGTTGCCGCCGATGCCGTAACCGTCGCCGTCGCCGCCGGTCACAATGACATTTAGCTCATGATTGCCCAGCTTGGCGCCACTGGCCACGGCCAACGCCCGGCCGTGAAGGGTGTGCATGCCGTAGGCGTTGATGTAACCGGGGGTGTTGGAGGAACACCCGATTCCGCTGACGGTAAGTATCTCATGTGGCTGGAGCCCCAACTCGGCACAGGCCCGCTGCAAGCTATTGAGAACCCCGAAATCGCCGCAGCCGGGACACCAGTCGGGATCAAGGCGTCCCTTGAAATCCCTGGCCGTCAGCGGGATTACCGGCTTGCCTTCAACCACATCGACGACGGTTGCCATTTATGGTCACCTCTCTAAGTACGGACTAGGTATGAACTTCATGATAGGGGACGGAATGATCGGTCTTGCCGGCCAGCTGCTCCAGGACACCCTCCACGATGTGGTGCGGCATGAAAGGCTCGCCGTCGTATTTGCGAATGTTCCCGTCCACGGTGAACGCGGTCTCACTTCGCAAATAGCGGAAGAATTGACCGGAGAAGTTATTCTCGACAATGATGGTTCGCTTCGCGCGGGAGAGGATACTGGTCACCGCCTCCCCGTGGAATGGGACCAGCCATTTGATCGGCAGGTGGTTGGCCGTTACCCCTTGCAGTTTGAGCAGCTCCACCGCTTCCTGGATGACGCCGTAGGTGGACCCCCACCCGATGAGGGTGACCTCGGCGTCCTCGGGGCCGAGCAGCCGTGGCGGCTCGATATCGTCGGCGGCGCTCTCGAACTTGCGGGCCCGTTTCTCCAGCATCGCACGGCGTTTCCGGGCGTCGGCGTATTCATCACTGACCAACGTGGAGTCTTCGTCGTGCTCGTCGGTCGCGGCAACGTAAGCGTGTCCTTCCAGGCCCGGAAGGGCACGAGGGGATATCCCGCTTTCGGTTATCTTGTATCGCAGGTACCCGTTCGTCCCCGACGATTCGGTAATGAGTTCTCCCCGGTCGATTTTCGGATGCATGTCGATATCGTCGGCATCGACGCTGAACCTGCCTTCCGCCAGCAGGAGGTCCGACAGAATAATACCGGGGCACTGGAATTTGTCGGTCAAATTGAACAACTCGGTGACGGAGTTATAGCAATCCAGGGCGTCCATGGGGGCGACGATAAAGCGTTGGAAATCCCCCTGGCTGGCGCCGATGGCCTGCCAGAGGTCTCCCTGTTCGGTCTTGGTGGGCACCCCCGTGGAAGGGCCGGCCCGCTGCACATTGATGAAAATCACCGGGATCTCCATCATGGAGGCGCTTCCCACCGCTTCGGTCATCAAGGCGAAACCGCCGCCGGAGGTCGCGCACATGGTGCGGCAACCCGAGTGAGCCGCCCCGACGGCCATATTGGCCACGGCGAGTTCGTCTTCGACCTGCCGCACCATGATCCCCAGGCTGCGGGCGTTCTGGGCGACCCAATGGAGGACTCCAGTGGACGGGCTCATCGGATAGGCCACGAAGAACTTCATTCCCGCGGCGGCGCCACCCATGGCTAGGGCATCATTGCCAGACCAGACACCGAGCGGCTTGGTCTTGCTGGGAAGTGAGGTTGGGAATGGCTCGTAATTAGCTCTGACGAAATCGTAGGCAGCCTCGGCCACGCCCACGTTTTCATCCACTATCCGCTGGCCTTGCCTCTGGAACCGCAGGTTCAAGCTCTCCTGGAGGATTTGGAAATCCATCCCGAGCAGCGCCGCGACCGCCCCGGTGGCCACCGTATTCTGGGCCAACTTGTTCCGACTCTTGGTCACCTCGGCCACGGGAATGGGGCATAGCTGGACGCCTTCCCGGGCCTGGCCGGGTTTCACGACGTCGCTGTTGTAGACCACCCGGCTCCCCGCATCCATCAGTCGCAGGTGCCGGTCCATGGTGTCCTGATTCAGACACAGCAGCAGATCCAGCCGGTCCCCGTGGTTCGTTACTTTTCGCTCACCCACCCGCACGGTGAGAAAGATATGGCCGCCTCGAACGATCGATTGAAATGCATTGTAGGTGCTGAGGTGGAGACCCCGGCGGACAAATATCCTGGCCAGAATATCTCCGGGGGTGGCGATACCCTGTCCGGCTCCTCCTCCAATGCCCATTGCGAAATCAAAACTGCCTGAACCCATAGACTCGCTCCTACTCTCGGACCGCTCCCAGCCCCATAACCGGCTCCTCATGAGGGTCCAGGACCTTCGCGACGATAAGGTTAGCGGGGAAACCGTGCCCGTTGCGCCCTTTCCCGGCCTCGGCGGGCCGGGTTTTATATTCCGCCGGCGTGCGGCGGGAATTCGAAGTACTAAATTAGGTTACAATCACACTCTCGGGGATTAGATTCCAGTATACCGCCGGACAGAAATAATAACAACGGGTCGCCGTTATTCGACGCATCAAGCCAAACAATGCATGTTTTTCGCCAAACCAGGCTGAGGCTTGGAGAGCCGACAACCTACATGTGGATCGCGCGCCCCAGGGCATCCAGCGCGGCCTCTTTCAGCATCTCCGAGAGGGACGGGTGCGGATGAACCGCCCATCCCAACTCCAGCGTGGTGCCCTCCAGCAACCTGGTCATGGTAAGCTCGCCCAGCAGCTCGGTCACCTCCGGGCCGATCATATGGCCGCCCAGTAGTTCCCCGTATCGTTCGTCGATCACCAATTTGACGATGCCTTCGCCCTCGCCCATGGCCAGCGCTTTCCCATTGGCCCGGACGTTGAACTTTCCCACCCGAACACCGTAGCCCTGCTCCCGAGCCTGAGACTCGGTCAGGCCAAAACTGGCGATCTGGGGCTGGCAATAAGTGGCCCGGGGCATCATGGTATAGTCCAGGGCCTGGGTCTCCATCCCCGCCAGGTGTTCCACCGCCACCACCCCTTGGGCCGACGCCGCGTGGGCCAGAGCCAGCTTGCCGGTCACATCGCCAATGGCAAACACCCCCGGCACGCTGGTGCCCATCTTATCGTCAATTTTGATGCAGTTATGCTCCGTTTCGATACCCAAACTTTCCAAGCCCAGGTCCTCGATGTTCGCCTGTACCCCAACCGCCACCAGTACCTTTTCGCAGGCGACCGCCTGCTCTGCGCCGTCCTTCTCTACTTTAACTATTAAACCATCGGACCCGGACTCAAATCTGGTGACGGTGGACCCGGTCATAATGTTTATGCCCTGGTGGGCGAAACTGCGTTCGAGCAATGGGCTAATCTCTTCATCCTCAGTGGGCACCAGCCGAGGCAGAAGCTCCACCATGGTAACCTCAACTCCGTACATCCGGTAGAGGTAGGCAAACTCCACGCCCACCGCACCTCCGCCCACGATCACCATGGACGATGGAAGCTGGCTCAGGACGATGGACTCCCGGCTGGTAATTATTCTCTCGCCGTCGACGGGCAGGGGAGGGATGGAGCGGGACCGGGAACCGGTGGCTAAGATGATGTTCTTGGCGATTACCTTCTCCCCCGCGGGAGTCACCTCAACCACCCCGTCACCCCGGAGGACGGCCGTGCCCTGGATGTGGTCAACTTTATTCTTGCGCAGCAGGTAGGCAACCCCTCGAACGTTGCGGGCCACCACTTTCCGGCTGCGTTCCACGGCCACGGCGTAGTCGGCATGGAAGTTATCGAACCGGAGTCCGAACTCCTCGGCGCGATGGATGTAGGACAGGACCTCCGCGTTCTTGAGAAGCGCCTTACTGGGTATACACCCCCAGTTGAGGCAGACACCCCCCAGGGCCTCCCGCTCGATGACGGCGGTTTTCAGCCCTAGCTGCCCCGCCCGGATGGCCGCCACGTAGCCGCCGGGACCGGCGCCGATTACCACCAGGTCGTAATTGGAGTCCATCTACACCTTCTGGCTACACCTTCTGGGAACGTGATTCGCTCCCGCCCGGACCCACGATTCACCGGCCCGCCGGGCCCGGCCCGATTCAACCCGGTTACGCATTATACAAGCAGCCATGAATCAGACACAAGAATCGTGCGCGCCTTGGAATGAGGAGTTGCCACGGATACTTATTTTGGGCAGACAAGACAGCGGCTCCTCCGCAGATGCGGGGCGAGCACGGAGAAATTGACACCTCGGTCTCGGCCCCTCCGCGGTTAGCGATATTTGATGTAATAGTTGCCTCACCCGATGCCGGACCGGCCAATTGTGTCCGTAATGGGATTCTGATATGATTAAGGTTAAGCCGCGCCAAGAATTAAGGAGCACCATGAGAGTAGGACCATTCGGTCTCCCTGAGATGATTATCATCCTTCTGGTGATAATGCTGATTTTCGGCGCCAAGAGGCTTCCTGAGATCGGCTCTTCACTGGGACGCAGCATCCGGACGTTCAAGAGCGCCGTAACCGGCGAGGACGAAAAGCCGGAAAACAACCAAGCCGTCCAGACCAAGACCGGCGACGACCAGTCGTAGCATCGGGCTCGTTTTAGCTCACACGGACCGGGGCCGGGACCCACTGGAGATCGCGGGTCCGCCCCGGGCGTACCATCGACTCCGGGACACCCCTTCAACCCCTCCCCAAGGCCAGTCTGTGACTGGCCCATGCTCAGTCCACTCGGGTAGCCGGTGTAATCGCTCTCGATTTCGCGCGCCCCCGGCCTGCCAGCCGGGCCAGCAGAATACCCACTTCATACAGCGCCAGCAGTGGCCCCGCCACCAGGGCCTGGTTAAACGGATCAACTGTCGGCGTGATTACGGCCGCCATGACGAACGCCACCACCAACCAGTAGCGGCGGAACCGCGACAGCATCCGTGCGTTGACGATCCCCAGTTTGGCCAGCAGGTGCATCACCAGCGGAGTCTCAAAGGCTAGCCCCATCCCCAACAACAGCCGGATTATTTGGCCAACCGTGCTGCTCACTCGAGGCTGAATCTCGATTATGTCGCTGCCGTGGCCTATCAGAAATCCAAGGAGCGGCGGCAACAAAACAAAGTATCCAAAGGAGACACCGGAGGCGAAGGCCACCAGGGTACCCGGCAAGAACGCGATCAGGTAACGCTTTTCCTTGCCGGTGAGGCCGGGAGCGACAAATAACACGACCTGATAGAGTATCACCGGAGAGGCCAGGACAAATCCGGCAACCATGGACACTTTGATGCTGGTGCTCAGCGTCTCGGTGAGTTCCACCGCGATGAGGTCCACCTCGGGGCCCGGCCGCACCAGCAACTCCACGATCCGTTCCCAGAATGGGAAGGCGATTGCGCTGCCCACCACCAACGCCAGCACGGAGACGAACAGCCGCCGCCTCAGCTCGGCCAGGTGGGCCAAAATGGTGAGCCTATGCTCATTCATTTTTGGCCTCGGGCAACTCGTCCTTCTCTTGATCTTCCCGGGCTTCCAGATCCGGGTCCAATGCCGGTTGAGGTAATGAACCCTGGGGTACCGAGTCTCTGGGTGCTGGGTTCCGGACGGGAGGGGACGGCTCGTTCAAATCCACGCTGGCCGCGGCTGCCACGTCGCTGAAGGTGCGCCGAATGTCGCGCATGACCTTTCCCGCCGTTTTGGCCATGTCGATAGATCTGCTAGGCCCCAGGACCAGGAAGGCCACCAGGAATATAATCGCCATCTCCAACGGCCCGACGCCCATGAAATTCACGGGGACCTCCGTTGCCGCAAGGGGCAGTCAAGTCCGCAGGCCTCCGGAGCCGGCATGGGCCACCGGGGCGGAAGCGCGCACCCCAGCTCTTCCAGCATTTCAACCAACCGGCAGACCGGCAGACCGACGATGTTGGCGTAGCAGCCCTCCCATGACTCCGCCGGGTGCAGCACCGGGTCCTGCACCGCATAGGCGCCGGCCTTGTCCATCGGCGTACCCGAGGAGATGGACGCCTCGATCTCGGCGTCGGTGAAGTTGCGCAGCGTGATATCGGTGGTCATGCTGCCGGTCAAGCGGCGTCCCGAGGCCGCATCGACCACCGTAACCCCGGTGGTCACCTGGTGCCGGGTACCCCGCAATTCCCGCAGCATCCGGCCGGCGTCGGCCGCGTCCGCCGGCTTTCCAATGGCCCGGCCATCGTGGACCACCAGGCTGTCGGCGCCGATCACGTAGCCCGTCTTGATCCGGGAGGCCACGGCCAAGGCCTTGGCCGTGGAAAGCCGGGCGACGGCGGCATCGGGCGTCTCGCCGTCATGCAGCTCTTCGGCGATGTGTGCCGGGACCGCGCGGAAGGACAGGCCCATTGACGACAGCAGTTCCCGCCGCCGGGGCGACGCCGAGGCCAGAACCAGCTCCACCGCCGGCCCGTTCCGGGATAGCAGCGCCACGCATTCCACGTGATGGGTCTGCGGAAACATGTCCAGCGGGACGACTTGCTCCAGGGTGTAGGGGCCATCACAGAGGACGCGCAGGTCCCGGGCCAGCGTTTCCGCATCGCAGGAAACGTAAGCAACCCGGGGCGGCTCCATCCTCATGAGGCTGTGCAGCGCCTGGGGTTGGCAGCCGGCGCGGGGAGGGTCCAGGATCACCACGTCGGGCTTCTCGGCCAGCCGGTCCAGCACTTCCTCGGTCTTTCCCAACTCGAATCCCACGTTCTCAATGCCGGCGGCGTTCTCTTTCGCGTCGGCCACCGCCGCCGTGGATTCCTCCACGGCGATCACCTTCCTTACATGGGGCGCCAGCAGAATGGCGAACGTGCCCACCCCGGCGTAGGCGTCCAAGAGCACGTCGCTGGAGTTCAGGCCCAGCCGACACCGCAACACGCGCACCGCCTCGGCCGCTTGCTCTATGTTCACCTGGAAAAAAGATGGCGATGACACTCGAAAGGACTGCCCGTCCAGCGAGTCCAGGTAGCTTTTTTGTCCGGTGGGTACGGAGATGCCAGGACCCACTATCGTCGGCTGGACCAAGAAGTCGCCGGTCTCCCTGCCGGAGCGGATGGAAAGCTGGGTCGTCTCTCCGCAGTTGCCCTGAAGCTGAGCCAGAATGTTGTTGACCCCAGGGTGCATCAGCATGCATTGGTCGATACGGTTGAACCGCCGCGTTTCGCGGTTCACGAAACCCAGGGCGCCGGAGCGGCCAACGGTGAGCCTGGCATGGTTACGGTACCCGTATTCGTGGGGCGAAGGTATCACCTCCGACACCGGAGGGCCGGCGAACCCGCCCACCCGGATCAGCGCATCCACTACCTTGTCCCGTTTGGCGGCCAGTTGGGCGGAATAGCTGAAATGCTGCCACTGGCACCCGGTGCAATCACCGTAGTAGGGGCAGGGTGGGCCCACCCGCTGCTCCGAGGGTTCCAACACCTCCACCACCCTGGCGCCGACGTACTTCCGGCGCACCCGGACGACCTCGGCAATCACCCGCTCGCCGGGAATCCCGCCGAAGACGAATACGTCCCACCCCTCCTCATGAGCCATGGCTTCGCCCAACCGGCCCCAAGAAATCAAGTCCAGGGTAAGCTTCTCACCTTCGGCAATCTGTCGCTTGGTAGTTTGCATCCTCTGAGAATACTATAAAGGAAGGCGCCGGGGAATCCAAGGCGGACGAGGCGCCCTCGGAGCGGTCGGCGGTCAGCAGACATCAGTCGGTGACTAGAGTTGGATGTGGAAGCCGACACTTGATAGCTGCCTAACCAGTGTTGACCACGAATTAGCTTGGGTATACACTGTGCGAAAGCCCGCCGAACCTACTTACGACCCGATACATCTAACGTTATTAGAAGTGCAATTTTTTCTGGAGGACGGTAATGGCGGAACCCATCGAAGTTACGGAAGCTAACTGGGACGATCAGGTGCTGAAGTCGGATCTACCGGTATTGGTGGACTTTTGGGCCGAATGGTGTGGCCCCTGCAAGATGATCGCCCCATCGGTTCACGACATGGCAGTGGAATATGATGGCCAGCTAAACGTGGGCAAGCTGGACGTGGACAGCAACCCCGGTATCGCGATGAAGTACGGCGTGCGGAGCATCCCGGCTCTGATCTTTTTCAAGGATGGCAAGCCGGTGGATCAGATCGTCGGAGCAGTGCCCAAGGGTAGACTCAAGAGCAAGGTAGATGCGGTGCTGGCTGGTTAGGCGGCCGCCCCTCCGGACGGGGGAGTGGATGGGGCCCGGTGGCCCTTGCGGACTTCAAATCCGTTATGCCTCGTGA
>JASLXV010000053.1:0-8716 GCA_030740155.1 Dehalococcoidia bacterium
CAGGGTGAACGGATATTCATAACGGCAAATTTCGATATTTGGCGCCGGGAGCAGCATGTCGCACACTTTCGCCGATTCAAAGCTACCTACAATACGGCGCACTAGCCAAACGTGCCCGTCTTAGCCACACCTCTGCTACCGGTACTTCCGAGTCTCCGGCCGGTAAAACGGGGCGCCGGGCGAAACCTGAGCCCCCTCACCATGAACTCCCCCGCAGGGCTCGCCAGATCTTCTCCGGGGTCAGCGGGGCGTCCATATGACGTACGCCGGCGCCGGACAGGGCGTCCATGACGGCGTTCACCACCGCCGCCGGCGCGGCCACCGTCGGCAACTCCCCCACTCCCCTCACCCCCAGGGGGTTGGTCGGAGACGCGGTCGCCGTCCACCCCAGCCAAAGTTCCGGCATGTCCTGGGCCAGGGGCATCCCATAGTCCAGGAAACTGGCGTTGAGGGGTTGGCCGTCCGGGCTGTAATCCATGACCTCGGTCAGCGCTTGTCCCAATCCCTGGGCCAGGCCGCCATGCACCTGGCCCTCAATCAGCGTCGGGTTGACCACCGGGCCGCTGTCCTGGACCGCCACATAGCGCACGACCCGCACGTCTCCGGTGTCCCGGTCGATCTCAACCACCGCGATGTGGGCCCCGAAACCGTAGGGATTGCCGGGCAGGCCGAATTCGGCCTGAGATTCCAGCCCGGCCTCGACGCCGGGGGGCAGCAGGTGGGGCTGTTGGGCCGCCGAGGCCAGCGCGGAGAAGGCCATCACCTGTTCCGGATCCAGCTTGTTGAAGACCTTACCCTCCTGGAAGACCATGTTTTCCACGGGGCACTCCAGGATGTGGGCGGCGATAGCGGCCATTTTCCCCCGGACCTGCTGCAGGCCCACGTACATTGCCGAGCCGCCGACGGCCAGGGCGCGGCTGGCGAAGGTACCCTGCCCAGTCGGCAGCATGTCGGTGTCGCCGTGGAGCACATGGATGTCATCGATGCCGATCCCGAGTTCATCGGCGGCGATCTGGGCGAAGGTCGTCGCGGTCCCCTGACCGTGGGGAGAGACCTCCGTGTACACCTTCACCTGTCCGGATGGCTCCACCTGGATCCGGGCGATACTCTCCATCATTGGGCCCCTGCCCCCCGCCGCCTTCACCACCGTGGCCAAGCCGATTCCAAGCAGAGGCTCGCCCGGCCCCCGGTCCTGCCGGGCCCGACGGAAATCGGCATACCCGGCCATATCGAGGGCCTTCTCCAGCGGAGGGATGAAGTCCCCGGAGTCGTAGGTGATGCCGGTGGCGGTGGTGTAGGGGAAGGCCTCCGGCGGAATGAGGTTCCGGCGCCGCACCTCCACCGGGTCCAAGCCGAGTTCTCCCGCGATGAGGTCGATGGTCCGCTCCATGAAGAAGGCGCCCTCCGGCGCGCCGGCGCCACGGTAGGGACCCGTCGGGGGCCGGTTGGTAATGACGCTCAAGACCTCCACGTCCATGTCCGGGATGGAGTAGGGACCGGCGCAACGCTGGGCGGCCATCATCGGCGGCCCAGCGCTGGAGTCCAGGAGGTAGGCGCCCACGTCGGCTATGATCCGAAACCGCATGGCCAGGATGGTCCCGTCGCTCTTGACCGCGGCTTCCACCTCTGCCGAGTGGCCCCGGGCTTGGTAGGCCAGCATGTTTTCCCAGCGCTCTTCGACCCACTTAATCGGCCGCTCCAGCCGGATGGCCAGGAGGCTCACGGCGAGGTCTTCCGGCCAGGTCTCCGCCTTCTGGCCAAAACCGCCGCCTACGTCGGGGGCGACCACCCGGACGTGAGCCGGCGGCGGAAAAAGTAGCTGTTCCAGGTGGTTCTTGACCTTGTATGGCGCCTGGGTAGCGGCCCAAAGGGTCAGCAGGCCCTCCTGGGGCTGATACCAGGCCACCAACCCCCGGCCTTCCATCGGCGCCGCCGACAACCGGGGCACGTTGTAGCATCCCTGGACGATGCGGCCGGCCCGGGCGAAGGAAGCCGCCACATCGCCGCGGCCGGTTTGGAAGCGCATCACCACGTTGCTGCCCAGGTCTTGATGGATGGGAGTGGAGTCCGCGCCGGCCGCTTCCGCCGGGTCCATGAGGGCCGGGAGCATTTGGTAGGAAACCCGCACCGCATCCACGGCGTCTTTGGCGAGGTAGGGGTCTTCGGCCACCACCACGGCCACCGGCTGGCCCACGTAGCAGACTCGGTCCCCGGCCAGGGCAGGGTGCCCCGGCATGTTTACCCCCTCCAGGTACGGTGACTGCCTGGCGGCCAGGTCACCAACGGCGCCTCCCAGGTCTTCTCCGGTCAGCACCGCGACCACTCCGGGCATGCTGCCGGCCGCCGAAGTGTCCACCGATGAAATCAGGGCGTGGGCGTAGGGGCTACGAACGACGCACGCGTGGAGCATGCCGGGCAGTTTGATGTCGTCCACGAAGGACCCCAAGCCGCGCAGCAGCCTGGGGTCTTCGGACCGCTTCATGGGCCGGCCGGTGTAATTCACCTGGTACTTCTTTCTCCTTCGACGGCGGGGTCTTGCCTAAAGAACACTCTGGAGCTTGTCACCCCGAGCCTTTCGGCTCAGCTCAGGATATGCTCCGCGAGGGATCCGTGGTAGCGAGTCCAGGCTCCTAAAACAGGAGAACCCCGCTCCAGATTCCTCGTCGCTTCGCTCCTCGGAATCATTCATGCTGGTTGCCACCAGCACCACGGCCGACGAAAATGGACGCCGCCGCGTCATCCCGAGTCCTTCGCGGGAAGGACGAGGGATCTCGGGAGGCGGAGGTGAATCCCCACCCCAGATGCCTCGCCGCTACGGCCGGCTCGGCATGATATTTTCGTACCAATGACCGTGAAGCTACGCGCCTCGGAATCACAGCCTTGAGGCAAAGCCCGGTGGCGGATTGCCAACCCCGGCGCCTTAGGCTCCCCAACGTCATACCCGATTCGAGGCGAGGCTGGACGCGTCGCCAACGAGATTTTGGCGCCGATTACGGAGAAGCGGCCCGCGCCTTTTCCGAGAATGCCGCCTTGAGCGCCGCCGAAGCCTCGCCCACGGCAATTCTCCCCCTGTCGATAAAGGCGGGCATTCCGAAGAAGCCGTGGATCATCCCATCGTAGCGGCTATAGGTGACGGCGACCCCCGCTTCCTGGAGACGTTGGGCGTAGGCCTCTCCTTCGTCGCAAAGCGGGTCGAACTCCGCCGTGATGACCAGCGCCGGCGGGAGGCCGCTCAGGTCATTGGCCAAGAGTGGCGCGGCGTAGGGGTTGGACGCGTCGGCGTCTTCCGTCAGGTAGAGGTCCCAGTACCACTTCATGGAGTCGCGGGTTATCCCGTAGCCTTCGCCATTCTGCCGGTACGAGCCGGTGTCGAAGTCGCGGGCGATGACCGGGTAGACCAGGAGCTGGAAGACCGGTGGAGATACTCCCCGGTCTCGCGCCATGAGGGATACCACCGCGGCTAGGTTGCCTCCGGAGCTGTCGCCACCGACGGCGATCCTGCCGGGGTCGGCGTCGATGCCGGCGGCGTTCGTCGCCACCCATTGGGTCACCGCGTAGCAGTCCTCCGCGGCGGCCGGGAACCGGGCCTCCGGCGCCAACCGGTAGTCGACGGAGACAACCACGCAGCCGGTTTGTGCCGTCAGCCGGCGGGCCGTTCCGTCGGCAGTATCCAGGTCGCCGACCACCCAGCCCCCGCCGTGAAACCACACCAGAACCGGAAAGGGGCCACGGCCGTCGGGCGTGTAAATCCGTACGGGGACATCCGGCCCGGGACCGGGAATGGCGCGGTCCTCCACCCGGGCCACCTCGGGCCCGGCGCTCTGGGGCCGCGAGTTCATGTTGATGCGGGCCTGCTGGGGCGAAACGGTATGGTTGGGAGGCAGGCCCAATGCGGCAAGCTGGTCCAGGACTCTTCGGGCCTGCTGGTCGAGCGGCATTTCCTTCCCCTCCTGTTCCCTCGTAGATGCCTTTCTGAGATGGCCTTGGTCCCGCGCTACCCGTGGTCGATCGGGCCATTCGCCGCCACCGAAATAAGCGCCGTCTCCTCGGAATGGGAGTGTAGTCGGGGATTTCCTCCCTGTCAACGCTCCTGAATTGGGCCGCGGCCCGGGTCCCGCCGTGCGAAGGGAACGGGCCGGGCCGTTGAGGCCCCGTGGGCGGCCATGCTAGAATTGGGACGAAATCCGGATGGGCGAATCGGAACCAGCCGGGAGCCTGCACCGCGGAGCCGCCGAATGAGTCACGACCCGTAGATTGTGCCTCCGCGCACCCGGCATCCCAACGTTCCTGAGGCGAGCTAGCGAAGTATGGCGAAAATTCTGGACGGGAAGGCGCTGGCCAAAGAGGTCTGGGCCGAAGTGGCGGCCGGCGTGGCGAAGATGGGGGAGAAGCATCGGCTAACTCCGGGGCTGGCGGTTGTCCTGGTGGGCGATGATCCGGCCTCCGGGGTCTACGTGCGGAACAAGCGCCGGGCCTGCGTCAAAGTGGGCCTGCTCAACGAGACCTTCGAGCTGCCCTCATCCACCTCTCAATCCGACCTCCTCGGCCTGATCGAGAAGCTGAACCGGGACGACCGTTTCCACGGCATACTGGTGCAGCTTCCGTTGCCACAGCAGATCAACGAGCAGGCCATTATCCAGGCGGTCAACCCGGCGAAGGATGTGGACGGCATTCATCCCTTCAACCTGGGCAAGCTGGCTCAGGGGCGACCGGATTTCATCCCCGGCACCCCGGCGGCCATCCAGCAGTTGCTGCTCCGCAACGGCTACGATCCCGCCGGACGCAACGTGGTCATCTGCGGCCGCAGCGAGATCGTGGGCAAACCCCTGGCCATCCTCCTGATGCAGCGGCAGCCGGGGGCCAACGCCACCGTCACCGTGTGCCACACCCAAACCAGGAACCTCTCCGACCTGACCCGCCGGGCCGACATCCTGGTGGCGGCCATGGGCCGGCCCAACGCCATCACCGCCGACATGGTCCGGGAAGGCGCGGTGGTGATCGACGTGGGAATCAACCGGGTGGCGGACTCGACCCGCAAACAGGGCTACCGCCTGGTTGGAGACGTGGACTTCGAGTCCGTTTCGGAGAAGGCCGAGGCCATCACGCCGGTGCCCGGTGGCGTCGGGCCCATGACCATCGCCATGCTGCTGGTCAACACCTTGAAAGCGGCGAAGATCAGCCTACACTGAAAGCACAGCGGAAAAGCAGGTTGCTCAGCCCGCGGCATGCGGGGTTGGGTGCTGATAGCCGACCGCTGAACGCTGACAGCTTTAAGATGCGCACCAGCGATTTCGACTATCACCTTCCTCCGGGGCTGATCGCCCAGACCCCTCTGGAAGCCCGGGACTCGTCACGGCTGCTGCTGCTGGACCGGGCCACCGGCCGAACCGAGCACCGCCACTTCCACGACTTGCCCGAATTCGTCCGTCCCGGCGACGTGATGGTGTTCAACCAGAGCCGGGTCATTCCGGCCCGGCTGTACGGCCACCGCGCGGACACGGGCGGCAAGGTGGAGTTCTTGCTGTTGCACCGGGAGAGCCCCGGAGTTTGGCAGGCTTTGGCCCAGCCGGGCCGGCGGCTGGGTCCGGGCGTCCGGGTAGTCCTGGACTCGCCGGGAACGGCCCCTCCGGGCCGAGGAGAAGATTCTTCGGTGCCGCCTCCCGCCGATGGGGGGAAATCCCCCCCGGCCCCCCTTTTAGAAAGGGGGGAGAAACGGGGATTTGGCGTGGAGGTGCTCACCTCCCACGCCGACGGTATCAAGACGGTGCGTTTGGAATCCGAAGAAGACATCGGCCGGCTGGGAGTAGTGCCGCTGCCGCCCTACATTCACCGGCGGCTGGAAGACCCGGAGCGGTACCAGACGGTCTACGCCCGGCAGCCGGGCAGCGCGGCGGCGCCCACCGCCGGGCTGCACTTTACGGAGCCGCTGCTGGCACGGCTGAAAGACGCCGGGGTCGAGCCGGCCTTCGTGACCCTCCACGTGGGCCTGGACACCTTCCGCCCGGTGCAGAGCGAAGACCCGGCGGAGCATACGATACACACCGAGTACTACGAGCTGGGTCGGGAGGCTGCCGGCAGCCTCAACGCCGCCCTTGCCAAGGGACGCCGGATTATCGCCGTGGGAACGACCTCGGTGCGGGTGCTGGAGCAGCTGGGGCAGCGGATGGCGGAGGATGGCCGGAATCGAGTCGAGCCGTATAGCGGCCAGGCCGGCCTATTCATCCTGCCGGGGCACAAGTTCCGGCTGGTGGACGCCCTGATCACCAACTTCCACCTGCCCCGGTCGTCGCTGCTGATGCTGGTGTCGGCCTTCGCCGGGCGGGAGCGGGTGCTGCGGGCCTACCAGGAGGCCATCAGCGAGGGGTACCGGTTCTACAGCTTCGGGGATGCGATGATGCTCTACTAGCGCCGAGCCTCAAGGCAGCTGCAGTAGCTGCAAGATGTTGCCGTCGGGGTCCTTGAGGGTGGCGATCCAGCCGCCCCAGTGCTCCTGCTCCGGCGGGCGGATGAACTCAACCCCAGCCTCGTTCAACCTCCGGTACTCTCCGTGGATGTCGTCCACCCCTAAGTGGGGCATGATCCGGTAAGGGTCCCTGGCTGGGCCTTTAATGCGGTGGTGGCGGCCGACGTTGAAGCGGACCTCGCCCAATTCAAAGGCGATGAAATCTTCGTGGCGGGAGTGAAGGGGGAGCCGGAGGGTATCGTGGTAGAAGCGGAACATCCGCTCCAGGTCATCGGTCCAGAGGGTGATCCCAATAATGCCAGTGATCATCATTCACCAGCTTGAAGGAAAGGGGATGAGGAACCGGATACAGCTATCAGCCGGGCCGCCCGATCCCGGCCCGGTGGCGTTACCGGCTGGCTACCTTGACCTTGGCGCCATCGGTGTTGCGTTTGGTGGCGGCGCAGGCCGGGCACCAACCGTAGAAGTCCACCCGCTGCCAGGCGACCTCGAAGTCCGAATCGCCAAGGACCCGATCCCGAAGCCGCACTACCGCCTCGTCTCCCGCTTCAGCATCCATCACGTTCTCGCATTGGATGCACACCAGGTTGACATGGGGGTCCATATTCGGCTCGTACCGGGACATCCTGGGGAAAGGCAACTCCTGAATTAGGCCGGTCCTTCCCAGCACCGCAAGGGTGGAATAGATGGTAGCCAAGGTCATCGAAGGGAAATGGTCACGAACCCGATCGTATATCTGCTGCACGGTCGGGTGATCGGTGGAGTTTAGGACTGCCTCGGCTATTGCCAGCCTCTGAGGGGTTACCCGGACTGACCACTTTCGCAGTCTCTCTACAAGGTCCTGCTGAGTTACCATAAAAACTCCACGTACACCGGCGACCCCCTGGTAGCTGTCCAGACGGATTCCGCCTATTGTCCATCCGATTCAATCCACACTATACCTGCATTCTGGCGAACTGACAACCCCTTTTCGGCCACCGCAGTAGCAGGTTTCCCATAGCTCAATCCGGGTGTTGGCACCAGGGTGACGCCTAGCTCCCACCGGAATGCCGGCGAGCCCCGGTAGCTCCTTACGCGTCGCGGCCCACCCAGCGCGCCAGCGGCGCGGCGGCCCAGGTAATAATCCGGTAATTTCCGGGTAATTCCCCAGTAACGCGGGAGGGGGTTAAATAAGTGTAACGACCGGTTCATCAGCACCGGCAAAGAGAGAGGAGGAACGATGATGGAGAGAAGCAACAAACTGACCAGGGGATTAATCGCGGGAGCGCTGGTTGGCGCCGTCGCCGGTCTGCTGCTCGCACCGAAACCCGGCAAGGAGACCCGGCATGTACTCGCGTCCCGGGCCGGAGAGTACGCGGGCACGTTGCGCCAAAGGGTCGGAAAGAAGAACGCTCGGAGTCTGGCGGAGGTCTCGGTCGATCACCTGGGAGTTGCCGTCTAAGACACCTGGGCAGAAGCCTCCGGGATGGATGATCCCCGGGGGCCGGAAAAATGGAGTGGGCGTCCCTCGAGGGGGCGCCCGGATCTCGGGCCACCAGTTCATCGATCACGCCGCCGTTAGCAACCTCTGAATTGCCCTTCGGCCTGGGCCCGCCGCCGGTGATGCGGGCCGTATCATCGAAAAGGCCCGTCATACCAATGACCAGGATGCTCGGGACGGCCCCGGACCCAGCACCTTTGCCGTTCTGACTTAACGAACTTGGTGGCCCAGTGAGACTAGTTACCCACCCGCTCTCGAAACCCAATCCTTCATCAATCGACGGGCTCGTGGGGATTCTCCTGCTGAGAGAGGCCGGGACAATGTCCCGGCCTCCTTTATTATTTCCGCCAAGGGTGTGGGCCGGAGGACATTGCCCTTACCGATGTACCGGAGCCCTCCGCCGCCGTCGCCGACCTCGCCGGCAAACTGCCCCCTCCGGCCTTGTAAGCCGGTGATAGCTAGGATATTCTGATTAGTGCATCAAGGAGAGATGGCTGAGCGGACGAAAGCGCCGGTCTCGAAAACCGGTATACCTCCGGGTATCGTGGGTTCGAATCCCACTCTCTCCGCCACATTTTGAAGCTAAATACCCTGTTTTTCAATGATTGGCTGTCCCGGTCGATGAACCCAAAATCCCGAAATGTCGACATTTTGCCGACATTCCATTATGACGCGCACCTAGATTATTCATCACTGCTCTACCCGCACTGCCCTTCGCATCCCTTCCTCAAACTTGAGCGCCGCTTCCTCTTGAAGCCCCGGCAAGACATGGG